>CAZUGQ010000010.1:0-13252 GCA_964620125.1 uncultured Hyphomicrobiales bacterium | reverse complement strand
ATAAAGATTAGATTTGGACTGAATTAGTCGTATATCAACTCCAAAGGGTTGTCATGTTGAAAGTTTGGGCTGCACTTATCACCGCCTTTTCCCTGCTCTTGGTTGTAGGCTGTGAAGATTCAACCACAACACCGGATCCGCTGGTGGTTCCTACCGTGTACGACAGCACCGGTTGGAGTGCCAACACCGCAAGCCAGTACCAGATTCGAAAGGATTTTGCAGCCCTTATATCACTGGTTCGGTCAGCTCGAAGTGTAAGCGTTGTTCTTACGCCTGCGCAAACGGCGGCAGCCTTCGATCCCCTTCGTAACTACACTATTGCAAGTGAGCGGTCACGAATTGATGACCTGTTGCGGCATACAGCAGAGGCCAGCGGAAACATGCTGGATTGGTCCAAAACTCCCGACATGGCAGGGCAGGGCGGTGTTTACGGCTCCTACCTGTTTGACGAGTATGGCCGTGATACAGATGAGTTTATTCAGAAGGCACTCTTCAACGTCATGCTGTACAACCAGGCACAGCTAACCGTTCGAACGGGGCCTGCAAGCCCGAAGATCATTGATCAGGTTGTTGCTCTGTTTGGTGCCAACCCAACCTTCCCGAACGGTGCCAGTGCGGCAACATTGAAGGACGAGTTTGTTGCTGTGTATGCAGCCCGCAGAGACAAGAACGACGGCAACGGATTCTACACACGGTTCAAGAATGCAGCTCTGAAGGCAAAGGCCGCTTCCTCCAACACGTCCAGGTTTCAAACTGAATACAACGAAGCCACGAAGGACATGTTTGCGCAGTGGGAACGTAGCCAGATTGCTACTGCGATCAACTACTGTTACTCCGTTGTTACACGGTTAAGTGCAACCACAGTAGATGATGCTGCCCGTTCTGGAGCAATGCATGCCTTTGGTGAAGGTGCTGGCATCCTCATGGGATGGAGAGCCGTGCCGGAAGATCAGCGAACCATTACCAATGCACAGTTGGACGAGATCCTATCGCTCATGTATGTAGCTAATGCGTCAGTTCCAGAATGCTACAAGTTTTGGCATGAACCTGTTGCGAATCTCCCGCGATTGCAACAGGTGATGGATAAACTCAAAAACGTGTACGGGTTCACTTCCCAAGAGATGGAAGATTTCAAGAGCAACTGGGTTGCTGTTCAGGGACGATAAAGGTTCATCGTGAAAGTGAAGGGTATAAGTGGGTGGGCTTGCGCGGCGTATATCGCCGCGCTTGCCTTTTTATACGGATGCTCGTCTGAGCCTAGCGGACAGGGTGACTCGTTCGATCGAAAGAAGATGTTGACCGACATTGCAACATCCCTCATCATTCCTGGCTACCAGAGAATGGACGAAGCCTTGCATGAGCTTGATGCAGCCGTAAACGCATTCAACATGGCCCCGTCAGTCGGCACGCTGCAAGCTGCCCGAACCGCTTGGGATACCGCAGCTTTTCGTTGGCAGGATGTAGTTACATACGACTTCGGACCGGCTGAAGGACTATACGGCAACCTCTCGGTGAATGTAGGAACGTTTCCAGCCGACGCATCAGGGATCGAAGCCTACGTGGCCGCTGGTGATACCTCCTTTCAGAACTTTGATCGAGACACCCGTGGTCTGTTCGGTGTGGAATACTTGCTGTACGGTAGTAATGATGATACCATCATTGCTCTGTTCAGCGGTGAAGGGGGGGGAAGTAGAAGGGCATACTTACAGGCAATAGTTCGGCGCATGCGTAACGATGTAGGCACAGTTCTATCAGAATGGAACTCAGGATATGCTGCCGACTTTGCCAGCAGGAACGGAACCGATGCTGGTAGTGGAACCAGCCAGCTCTTCAATGCAATGAACATCAGCTATGAACTGATCAAGAATTATAAGCTTGGATTACCACTTGGACTTCGTGCTGGGCAGACCTCGGCTGAGCCAACCAAGGTGGAGGCCTTCTACAGTGGTCTGTCAGCCTCACTTATCGAGCGCCACTTCGAGGCTGTTCTAAGAGTATGGTCAGGCCAAGACCTCGATGGAAACAACATAGATGGTTTCGAGGAATACCTGGCAACAGTACCAAACGGAGTACGCTTGATTGCCGACACAAAGCAACAGATTGAAGCAGTCCAAGGTGCTTCGGCAGCCGTTCCGAAGTCCATACCACTGAGTGAGCAGATTATCAGCATGCCAGAGCCCCCTACCACATGGTTTACCGAGATGCAGAAGCTTACTCGATTTCTGAAAAGTGAGCTGTCTTCGCTCACCGGCATTGCAATTACGTATAGTAGTGGCGATGGCGACTAGGTCATTGAATACGTGGTGGAGAGAGTATGCAGGACTTCAATCACCGGCTCAATCACTTGCTGCCGTTCGCATCGTATTTGGTGCTGTGATGTTGCTTAGTTGTGTGCGGTTTATCGCATTGGGGTGGATTGACGAGCAATACGTGAAGCCCTTGTGGCACTTCCCATACCAAGGGTTTGAGTGGGTAACGTCGGTTGGTGCTCCTGGTATGCACATCGTGTTTGCGATTATGACGTTGAGCACTGTGGGCATCATCCTTGGCGCATGGTACCGTGTGAGCAGCATAGTGTTTATGGTGTTGTTCACGTATGTAGAGTTGATAGACAAAACGTACTACCTGAATCACTACTACTTCGTGAGTATCATGGCTATGATGATGTGTTTGTTACCAGCACACCGAACATGGTCCATTGATGCCCTGAGGTCTCCCAACCTTCGTGCTGATGCTGTACCGCGATGGACGCTCGATGTAATCAAGGTTCAGGTAGCTATCGTCTATGTATGTGCAGGCATAGCAAAGATCAACCATGAGTGGTTGATCGAAGCCATGCCGTTGCGAATCTGGATGCCAGCGAATGACACGCTACCTGTGATCGGCCCGCTCCTATCCATATCCTGGATGCCCTGGGTGTTCTCCTGGGCTGGCATGTTATTCGACCTTACCATCGTTTTCTGGCTATGTAATAAGAGAACACGACCCTATGCCTACGCCGTGCTGTTGCTGTTTCACACCATCACTGGATTGATGTTTCAGATTGGCGTGTTCCCGCTCGTAATGTCGGGCCTTACACTGGTATTCTTCTTTCCCACATCATGCACCACCATGAATGGAGGTAGGGGGCTTTGGCGTTTACAGCGGGCACCATCTGAACAGCTCATCACAGCTCGTGTTCCGTCTGTTATCGTCTATGTTCTGGCAATACATCTCTTTGTACAGATCGTGGTACCGTGGCGTTATCTGGTGATGTCGAAGGATTTGTTCTGGGACGAAGAAGGCTACCGCTTTGGTTGGCGTGTGATGCTTATGGAGAAAGCAGGTACAGCCTTATTCATGATAACCGACAGACTAACGGGCAAGAGCGGGTTTGTTAACAATGCCGATTTCCTGAATCAACATCAGGAGAAGCAGATGGCTATGCAGCCCGACATGATCCTGCAGTATGCACACATGCTGCATGATTACTATGAACAAAGGGGAGTACATGACCCCATCGTTACTGCCGACGTATGGGTGACGCTGAATGGCGAGCCAAGCCGGCAGTTCATTGATCCAACAATTGATCTCTCACGAGAGCAATTGGGTTGGTGGAGCAATCGGTGGGTATTGGCCCGACACTGATTTCCGCGGCAGCGTTTCTGCTCAGTGCAATTGCGGTGGTTTGTTCAGAAACCGACGCGATTGTGCTTGATACTATCACCTTGCGTTCGGTTGACGTCACAGACAAGCGGTACAATGGCTTTGTGATTACGCGGATGGATGATGTTGGTAATGGCGTGATCAACGCGGCAAAGAAGACGGAACTGGTGCAGGTCCAAGCACTCAATGCAAATACAAGCACGAACAACCCCCGGCAGATATTCTCTTCGATTGTAGGACTTAACGTTTGGGAGAGTGATGCTCTTGGGCTACAGCTTGGAATTGGCGGGCGTGGTCTATCACCGGATCGGTCGAGCAACTTTACCACCAGGCAGAACTCCTACGACATTGCCGCCGACCCACTCGGATATCCAGAGAGTTACTATACACCGCCCATGGACTTCGTTGATCGTATTGAAGTCACACGAGGAGGAGCGGCACTTCGATACGGTACCCAGTTTGGTGGTGTGGTCAACTTCGTGATGCGAGAGCCCACATCCAACTCTCCACTCGTTGCCGAAGCGGGGATCGGTGCCGGATCGTTTGGACTCGCCTTTGGTACCGCTCGATTGGAAGGAGGCCACAGCAGTCTTGGTTATAGCGGCAGTTATCAGTTCCGCAGGTCGGATGGCTGGCGTCCGAATAGCGAAGCACATCAGCACACTGCGTATGCCAGTCTGATGGGAACGCTGGGTAGTACCGTTCGTGTGCAAGCAGATTATACGTTTATGTCGTACTTGGCACAGCAGCCAGGAGGCTTGTCAGATAAAATGTTTGCGGACGATCCGCAGCAGAGTGTACGAGCTCGCAACTGGTTTACCGTAACGTGGAACGTGGCATCACTGCGAGGCAATGTCATTCTTGACAGTGTAACATCAATCCAAACACTGTTTGCTGGCCTTGCCAGCTCCCGCACTGCACTTGGGAATCTCGATCGAATCACAATGGTTGATCGTGGAGGCCCCCGCACGATGATTGATGGTTCATTTCTGAACCTGAGCAATGAAACCACGATTACTCGTGATGTGCCGATGTTCGGGCTTACGTCAAGTGTTGCCGCGGGAATCCGACTATTTACCGGGCGCACTCGGCAGCAGCAGGGTGATGCATCGGACGGCGCGGGTCCGGACTTCACGTTTCTGCACCCCGACAGTTTGGAAGGTAGTGACTATACCTTTCCAAACAGCAATGTTGCAGGATTTGCAGAGGCTGTTATTCGACTTGGAGGGGGCTTGTCCATTGTGCCCGGTATGCGTGTGGAGCACATCAATACCCAGGCTGACGGGTGGTATCGAATCCTTGTTAAGGACCTAGCAGGCAATCATGTTGTTGACAGTGTTGTGTACGAAAACAATCAACGATCACGAAGCATTGTTTTGGCTGGTCTTGGTATGTCGTGGCACACACCGTGGAACGTTGAAGTGTATGGTAATGCAGTACAGAATTATCGAGCAATCACGTTCACTGACCTTCGAGTTGTGAATCCAAACATTGTTGTAAACCCAGACATACAGGATGAGCGCGGGTATACACTGGACCTTGGCATGCGTGCCGCATTCTCAGACTACATTGCCTTTGATGTGTCGCTATTCTATCTGCGATACAACAACAAGATCGGAGAGATTCAGCGGACGGATGTACCGCCACTGTACCTGCCTTATCGATACCGAACCAACGTAGCAGATGCATATACTGCAGGTGTAGAGGCCGTGGTGGACCTTGATGTGACCGGTACGTTCCTGTCTGCAGATGCGTCTGCCGAAGCCCCATCACTTCATCTTCTGGTGAACAGCAGTGTGATGGATGGGCGGTACGTGAACAGCTCCGATCCATCCGTTGCCAACAAGCTTGTTGAACTGGTACCTCCGTATATCGTGCGTGTGGGTGCATCTATTCAGTGGCGTGATTGGAGCGCAACGCTCCTGCAGTCGTGGGTAGGTGAGCAATACTCGGATGCAACGAATGCCGAGTTCAGTGCATCAGCCGTTACAGGGATCATTCCTGCATACGCCGTGATGGACCTAACCGTTGATTACAGAAATGACTGGTTGCATGTTCGAGCAAGTGCTAATAACCTGCTGAACGCATCATACTTTACTCGACGTGCAGTGAGCTATCCTGGGCCCGGTATTATTCCAGCCGAGCCTCTCACGTTGGTTTTGAATGCGGGCGTGAATCTGCCTGTTATTCGATAGGGGTTTCGATAGTTACATTTACCGTACGTGAGTAGAATCGTCCTTCAGGAAGTGTGTTGTCGTACAGCAGGTTATTGCTACCGTAGCCTGTGGAGCGTTCCTTCGGAATGTTCAAGCGTCTCGCAGTTTCATCAGCTCGACGTTGCGACAGTTTCAGGTTGTATTCTTCTTCACCCGACCTGTCGGTAAATCCTTCAACGGTGACAGTAGAGTTGGGGGATATCCGTTGTTTGATCACGCTGATGATGCGTTCGTGAGCATCCGTGAATTCGGAAACGTTATAACCGAAGATGATAAGAGTAAATCGTTCGATGCGTTTGTCCTTACGAACAACCTGCTGAACATTGATGTCGTTCCCTTCGGCAACACGGCTCTGACCTTGTTCATCAACAACCCGGATTGTGTACCGAACAGGTTCTTCCGACAAGGGCATGGTTGCAATATCATCACCCATGTCCCAGTACACGGCGGAGTCAACGTTACTGGACCCAGCGAATGACTTGAGCTCCTTGCCACCTTGTGAGGCAACAACAGACCACTCTTTCACGCCATTCTCCGAAGTGACGTTTTGTGAAAACCGTATTGACGGTGCGCTGGATGTTCTCGTCGTGTCTGTGAAGTACAGTGGCTCAAGAATAGATCGGTCATTAGCCAAGACTTCCACCCTTCGATTTTCTGCTGCACCGTCTGGCGTTGTTGTATTGGAAGGATCTGCCGGTAGGTTTCGAGTTTGCACCTTGATTCGCAAGGGGTCAACACGCCACACCTGAGTTAGGTAGTCACGGATTGCTTCTGCACGATCCTTACTCAGGGCAGTGTTACCTTCTTCGGGTCCAACATTGCTATTACATCCTATGAGTGTAATGGTGGCGTCTGGCGATTTGCGGAGTTTGAGTCCAACAATATTCAGAATGTGATAGTAGATCGGCATGGTGCCGATACCATTCAAGGCGTTGATATCAAAACTCTCAGCTTCGCCCGGAGTGAGTAATTGGTAACGTGTGGGTATCACCGAACTGCTGTCATCGAAGAAAACATAGTTAAGCAGAGCGTATAGGTTTGTGGAAACAATGTTGGTGATGGTGATAACAGAGTCTTTGGTAGGACGACCATCAGCATCCAACAAGGTTGCTTCAAACTTGGAAACGGCCAGTGCTGGCAGAACCACAGCAGGGGGGGGAGGCTCCGGAGCAGGTTCAGGTGAAGGTGGTGGTGTGGTAAGGGGCTCTGGTTTCTTCCATGAATTCCATTGCACGGCAATGCCTGCACGTATGGATTGCAGCGACCAATCTTGCGACGATTGCAAGCTCGTAAGTCCGTGGGTGTAGGTAAGTTCAGGTACGACGGACAGTGAGCTGTCGGCTGCTATGGGAATCTCATAGCGAAGACCTACAACAATGCCGAAGAATAGGCTTGATGCATCGGGCACGTTGCCGGAATAGGTGAACCGTGTTGGCTGTCCATTCTCAAACACAGCTCCAGCGGGTTCGAGTATGTGTTCTTTTTGTTCAAATGAAGAACTGAAAAAGTAGCCGATGCTCGGACCTAAAACAGCAGCAAGCTTGTCCATCACCCTCAGTTGAGCAAGTGGTTCGAGGCCGATACCGAAACGCTGTGTGGCAATCGTATGCTCGAACGTTCCGTACTGTTCCACTCCATCGGTGTTCAACAACTCTTGTTCCGTAGCTGTGATGGTACCTCCTGCGGAGAAGAGGCTCAAGCGACCTAGAATGCTAAACGTTGAGGTTACGGGATAATCGTACAGACCACCAACGGCAAACCCAACTCCACTTCCGCTGTTATACTGCGGGCAACAACTCGGTATGCCAGGTAATCCGGCGATGTCCGTTCCGAACATGTTCAGGCCAATGGAGCCATACACACCAAAGGATTGTGTTCTGATTGGCTCGGTAGTCGCCGGGGCAGAAGATTGTGCGAGCACGATGCTCGATGAACACACTGCAGATCCAACCAGAAGTAACCATGTTATGGCGTTCATGCCTTACTTCCTGATCATGATTGGTTCGGAGTAAAGGTCGGTTGGAGTCATTAGCACCAAATAGTACTGGCCGCTGGCCACCTCGGTTAGATCAAGTGGCACCTCATGCTCACCGGGCTGAATGCTGGCTACATCCATCACCACAGCGATTTCGCGGCCGAGCGTATTGATGAGTATCATCCGAGTTGGGCCATCATCTGTAATGAAGGTAGTGGCAGTGGCGTAAACGGCCACAGGTTGGGGCGCGATGCGCGTGATTCCGGCAACAGGGCCTCGGCGAATCAGGCGCACCGAATCACCTTCCTCACACAGTCCTAACGCTTGGAATCGGCCATTGAACTTCGTAGTGGACACGTCGCCCGCACCCACCCACTCAACACTATCAATGATGAGATCCGTGTGTTCTGCGTTGCCGAGAGTAATAAGGAATGGTATCTCTGCCAGCACGCCAACCGAATCTCTCATCGTGCCGGTTACGGTGAGCACGCAGTCATCGCCACTGCGAGTGCACGGGTAGGTGCTCTTGTTTACCAGTACAGTACTGTTGTATCGAAGTGTGATCACAAAGGAGCGAGGACCGAAATCCACAAGCCCCTTCGAAGACATGAGCATAATCTGTACGGTGGTAGTGGTGCCAATCTCCCCCTCGCGGTTTGGGACGGCCACTACTGTGCCACCCGAGTGACTTCGGTACCAGAAACCCAGATTGTGTTTTGAATCGGCACCTCCCACTCGACCAATTGCTGGCTGGCCCACAGTGCCACGCACTGCTGAGTTTGCTGTTGATAAGCGCCCACCACCGTTACCAATAACACTTCGTTCAAGATTCTGAGCGAACGCCAAGGGTCCAGCTACCAGCAGCACAATCATGAAAGGAAGTATCAGTATCATGGTTGTACCAGGCCAATACTGAATGTGACGTTACCTTCATTGATGGCGGCGCCCGTTACGTTGATGATGCGGATTCGAACCGTTCCGGCTGCCTGTACTCGGGCCGATGCAATGATGAGGCCATCATCCATGTCGATGTCTGGTGAGACTGACACTGCATCGCCGATTTCGGCATCGGGAATTGCAATGTCGATGTTTGCCGTTGCACCTGCGGCAATGTTCGGAAGGTCTACCACATCCTCGTCGTGCACAACCCGTCTTGCCGACGTGGACTGAACAACGTTGTGCCACGCCCCCCCATTCTCCGAAATGCGGAACCGATCCAGTGCATCATCGAAGTACATGATGCCCTGATTGGCTGTTGGCGTGATGTATCCGACGTTGGAGTAAGCGTCGAGAATCAAGCCGCCGGTTGCGTGCACGGATGCACCGAAGCCAGAGCCATTCAGACTTGTGAAGACGAACTCACCATGGCTGTTACTCGTCGCGGCATGATAGCCAATAGCTCCCCAATACTGCGATGCTTGATGGAATCGTATACGAACAAGATTCCCCGAGCTTCCTGTATTGGGTGAGTACAATTCAATGTGAGCTTCAAGTTGATTTGGCGGTGTATTGTCGGTTGCATTCTTGATCAGCTGAATACGTGGTTCATCAAACCCTGACGTGGCCGTTCGGATGCGTGCAACTTCAGAAAACACACCGGATGGAGTTGCACCGAAAAGGATGTCATCGCCAGCAAAGGCTGTCGAAACTCTCAGCTCCTCGGCTTGGATTGCAAAACCGTAGAAGGAGCCACTTCCATCTCTCCATAGACTGATTTTGTTACCGACATTGTTGGCAAATGAAAGCGGGTGAGTTGGAGCGGAGTTGTTGATTCCCACCAGTGATGATGCAGTTGCTCCATTTACACCTGCTATCGACCCTAATACGACGGCGTTCGGCACTGATGCGAATGCACGGGCACCGAGTGCTACAGAGTTGTTCGCCGATACCGTCGCACTTTCTCCGATGGCTACCGACAGATTTGTGCCTACCCCGCTCGTTGCGAGATTGCCGATGAGGACGTTGCTAAACTCGGTGGTGATATTGCTTCCGGCAAATCTTCCGACAACCGTGTTGTATGCACCTGTGGTAATGTTTAGAAGTGCTTGAACACCGATACCGATGTTTTCGCTGCCGGATGTAATGTCTTCCCCTGCATAGTTGCCTACGAATACGTTCGACGTTCCAGTCGTGAGTCCACTCTGACCTTGCCCGGCTCCCAAGCCTATGGCCAGGTTCCAGATCCCAGTCGTACGATACCTCATGGCGGTATTGCCGATGGCAACAGCACCGGTTCCGGTAGTGAGAGATGCTCCGGCATTCGTTCCAGCTAAGAAGTTGTTGCCTGTAGATAAAGCTGTGTTGTTCGTGGAACCAATCAAAAGATTATCCGATGCCCCTGGACCTCGCCATAGTATCGGAGCCCCGCCCATGCGGTACACGTTATTGTTCTGTACGTTGATGTCGCCTGTTGCCTCTATAGCTCTCGCCGATCCAGTTCCTGTTGATGTTGCAACCAGTGTTAGCGCTGTTGCACTATTGTTTCCGGCTACGCCAGCCGAAGATGCAATCCTGGCCCCATTTGCGCTTGCATCTGGCGCTGCGGCAGAGTACTCGACATTGAACAACCAGTTCGTGCGTGGTGTAGCGGTTGCTTGTGCGGTTGATGTATTATACACCAGCGCGTTAGAGGCAGTAAGTAGCGGTGCAAACGCTCCACCATTCTCAGACACAAGAAATCTGTCTTGGGCGTTGTCGAAGTAGATGATGCCCCGATCCACGGCCGGTGTAAGCCAGTCACCCGAAGAGTGGGCATCAAGGATCAGACCGCCCGTTGCGTGGATGGAAGCCCGACCCCCATCTAGGTCCTGAAACAAAAACTCGCCTTCGCCAAGCTGAGTGAACGCATGGTAGCCAATAGCTCCCCAATATTGATTGGACTGGTGGAATCGGAGCTTTACTAGGTGAGTGCTTATTCCGATGTTCGGTGAGAACAAGTCGAGATGTGTTTCATTTACAGCCTGTGCAACTGCGTCTTTAATCAGTAGAAGTCGCGCGGACCCTGTTGCATCATTGTTGAAGCGGCCTTGCTCAACGTATGTGCCGTTCTCCTTATAGCCAAATGATATGTCGTCATAATTGTATGCAGCGTGTATCTGCATTGTAAATCCGGCCATACTTAGGCCATAGGTGGATCCAGACCCAGGATCCTGCCACAAGCTGATCTTGTTGCCTATGGTGTTGGCAAATGACAGAGGATACTGCGGATTGCTGTTGTGAATGCCAACATTCTGAGTAGCAGTAGCACCATTCACTCCGTTTACGCTGCCAAGCACGATCGAATTACTTCCGCTTACCCATGAACGTGGGCCAATTGCCACTGAATTCGAAACACCATCGAATGCATTGGCATTTGAGCCAATGAGAATGTTGGAACTTTCAACATCAACGTTGTTTCCGGTGTTGCGGCCAATGAAGATGTTTTCTGTTCCCGTAGTTAGTGCAGCCCCACTATTGTATCCCATCGCGATGTTGCCGGCACCGGTGGAAAGGTTGTATAAGGAGAATGATCCAACTCCAACGTTTTGTTCAGCCGTTGACGCGTCGTAGCCACTCCAGTGCCCTATCCAGATGTTATTGTCAGCAGTCATGGCAGGCACACTACCTCCGCCAGTGCGATAACCAATACCGATATTGTAGCTACCCGTTGTCACATTCGTGAGAGCTGAAGGGCCGACGCCCAGATTGAACGCGCCGCTCGTGAGGTAGTGGCCGGCGTTGATACCGATCATGTGGTTGTACGTTCCGGTCAGATTGTTTGTGATCTGTGTATTCCCTACGAAGAGCTGTGAGAAGTGAGCACCCGGACCTTTCCACAGAAACTTCTCATTGTTGATCGAGAAGGCATTCGTTGACTGTACGTTGATGTCGCCTGTTGCTTCAATAGCCTTTGCTGTTCCGGTGCCAGTCGCAGTTGCGGTGAGAGTAAGTGCCGTAGCACTTAGGTTCCCACCCGACCCAGCGGAGGAAGTAATCACTGCACCGGCGGCGGCGGCGTCAGGTGCTGCTGCGCTATAGGCAACATTGAATAACCAGTTGGTTCGAGGGTTAGCTGAGGACTGTGGTGTGGATACGTTGTACAACATTCCGGAGCCCCCTGTTAGCAGCGGAACCCATGGTCCACCGTTTTCAGATATCAGGAATCGATCCTGTGTACCGTCGTAGTACATCATTCCTCTGTCGGCGGCTGGCGTGAGCCATGCCCCATTTGTGTACGCATCCATGATGAGACCGCCACTCATGTGCAGTGATGCGCCTCTTGAAGGATCAAGACTGTTAAATAGGAATTCACCCTCGCCTTGTGAGGCGGCTGCGTGGTATCCAATAAAGCCCCAATACTGGTTGTCGTGTGCAAACCGAATACGAACGATGTCGGTTGGGCTTCCAGTGTTGTTCGACCAAAGCTCCAGATGCTGCTCAAAAGACTGCGACGCCGGTGTTGCATTCTTATAAAGAGTAAGCCGCGAGTTGTACGTTCCTGAGGCTGAATTGTGAAAACGTGCCACTTGAGAAAACGTGCCACCTTGTGTGTGTCCAAAGGTGATCACGTTTCCTGTGCTTGCGGCATGCATTCGAAGTTCAGAGTTCTGGACTGTGAAGCCCATGACTTCATCCAAAACCCCGTTCTTCCACAGTGCAATCTTAGGTCCAACGGTATTGGCAAATGACAGTGGATAGGCTGGTGCGGCATTGCTAATGCCAACAAGGGCATTTGTGGTATCGTAGAATAGATTGCTATTACCACCGATTGCCGTTGTCCCTCTCCACCATGCTACTTGCTGTGCACTACCGTTGCCTGTTATAGATCCAATTGGTTGCCATGCAGCATTGGTGCCATCAGTAACCAAACCTCGACCAGCGTTGCCGCTTTGAGCTGGAAGCAGGTTGTTCAGAGCGGCTGATGCAGTTGCTGCGCCAGTACCACCACGGTTGATTCCGAGTACTCCCGACGTGCTTGCATTGTTCAGTGCCGTCATAACATTGGTACCAGCAGTCGTGGCTATGGTTGGCGCTGGATATGTGCCAGCAAGATCACCAGAGGCAGATCCACCAGGTGGCACGCCTGTGATAGGTACGCTAGCGGCTGACGTTATTCTGCCCGCAGCATCAACGGTTATCTGACTGACGTTGGTTGCATTGCCATAGGTAGTGGCAACCACTCCGGTTGCACTCATCTTTTGTGATGTTATGGCTCCATCTGCAACATCTGTAGTTGCAACGGAACCATCTACAATCTTGGCAGAGTTGATCGCTGCGTCTGCGACGTCGATGGTTGTTATTGACCCATCTACAATCTTTGCGCTGTTAACTGATGCATCAGCCAAGTCGGCATTCGAAACAGAACCATCGGCAATCTTGGCGGAGTTCACAGCATTGGCAGCAATGGTCGGATTGGGATAGGTGCCCGTAAGGTCCC
>CAZUGQ010000009.1:27524-91603 GCA_964620125.1 uncultured Hyphomicrobiales bacterium | reverse complement strand
CGATAATACCCATTGCAAGCAGGAATGAGAACGTTACCACAATGTTGAAGGTAAAGTCCAAACCCGGAAGGATCATGAATGCTAGGAATGACGAAAGGGGCGTTGCCAATCCAACAAATAGTGCGTTGCTCACACCCATAAAGAACATCAGCACCATCGTTACAAGCAGGAATCCGATGATGATGGAATTCACCAAATCCGCAATGCTCGTTCGAGTGGACGTAGACATATCGTTGCTGATGGAAACACTTACGGACTTGGGCAGACGCTGCCGTGAGTACTCCTGCACAATGGTTTGAATCTTGTCGGAAGCATCAATGAGATTCTCACCGGCTTTCTTGAGTACACTCAACGTGATTACGGGCTTACCATCAAGTCGAGCAAAACTTTGTTGCTCCTTGGCTGTTTCCACCACGTTGGCCACATCGCGCAAATACACGTTACTGCCAGTGGCTGATCTGATGACCACGTTCTTAATCTCATCGGCTGACTTGAACTCACCCTCTACCTTGATGTTGCGCCGCACACCACCGATGTTCAACTCCCCACCGGAGATGTTCACATTCTCTCCAGACAGAACATTCGATACGTCAAAGAACGAAACGCCAAGCGCCTGCATGCGATTGGGATCGAGATCAACTCGAACCTCTTTCTCGAGTGCACCGATGATGTCTACCCTACGGATTTCCCGCAGTGACTCAATCTTGTCCTGAAGTTCATCCGCATACACCTTCAGGTTCTCCAGTCCCACGTCACCAGCGATGTTCACGAACATGATGGGGAACTCCGAGAAGTCCACCTCTTGAACGTTCGGCCCCTGGGTGAGATCCGTCGGCAGGTCTGTCTTGGCCCTGTCAACAGCGTCTGTTACACGCTGCTTAGCCACAGTAGGATCGATGTCCGTCTGAAACTCTACGGTTATGATCGATACGTCTTGAATGCTCTGACTCGTGACCTTCTTGACGTCTGCAATAGACTTGATCTGCTTCTCAATCTGTCTTGTAACCAGATTTTCCATATCTACCGGGGCTGTCCCTGCATTGATGGTGGCCACAAGGATTGTTGGCACAACGATGTCGGGGAACTGTTCCTTTGGCAGTTGGTTGTACACCAAAGCGCCGATGAGCAGGATGAGCACCGTGAGTACGTACACTGTAGTACGATTTTCAACAGCCCAGGCTGTTACGGGAAAGCTCTTGTGCTTTGACATTGTCTCTCGTTGTTGTGGTGAAGTGAAAGGCGGCTTATTCAATCACACGGACCTTTTGTCCATCTGCCAATGTTGTTGAACCACGTACGACCACACGTTCATCGGCTCCAATTCCAGCGATTACCTGAACGCGATCACCTGTTACCAGCCCCGTTTCGACCTGCCGCTTTTGTGCCACGTTATCAGCAATCACATAGGCATAGGTACGCTCACCTTCACGAACAACTGCTTCAAGTGGTATTGAAATTGTTTGCGGAACGGTGATATCGTTGATCTTGAGTTCACACGTTGTATTCGGACGCAATGTGGCTGGAGCCGGACGAATAGGAATCTCAACGCGGAAGGTTCGGTTCACAGGGTTAACCTCCCGGGAAACTGTTGTCACCTTCGTTTGTACAGTCTGGTTTACATCGGGGAACAGTATTGCCACTGGGTCACCCACACCAACCGAGCTAGCGTACGTCTCGGCAATGTCCGCGATCACGCGCATGTCGGACGTATTCACGATGGTCATCACGGGCATTCCGGCCATCACCATCTCTCCTGCTGTTGGCTTCAGGCCGTCAACGAACCCCGAGGTAGGAGCCTTCACCTTGGTCATGGCAAGTTGTTCCTGCAGCGAAGCAAGCCTCTTTTCCAGCGACTCCTTGGTGTTCTTTGCCTGCAGATACTGTATCTCACTTCCAGCCTTCTGGTCGTAGATGCGCTTCTGCTTTTCATACAGCGTATTTGCAAAGTCAAGTTGTGTGTTGACTTCTTCGATGCCCCGCACAATGAGTTCAGCATCGAGCTCCATGAGGAGTTGTCCCTGCCGCACAGCTTGTCCGTTCGTTACGTGAAGAGCCGTGATCTGTCCCGATGCCTTCGGCGATACAACAACACTTGACCGCGAGTCGACGGTGCCTTGCACCATGATGACATGTTCGAAGGGGGCTATTGCTGTGGTGATTACGGTAACGGGCACACCCTGGCGATCCTGGGATTTACTACCCGTCTTTTGCTCCAGCTCCTTGATTTTTTCATCGAGCTTGGCGCGCTCTGCCCTATACTTTTCCAACAACTTCTCAGGTGGCATGGCATTCGATGCATCCGAATCGGTGCCGCACCCTGCAAGCACGGCTGCTAGTGCCAAGCTCAAAGCCAGTAGGCGGAGTGTCATGAGGAAGTTCCTTGTTGAGTTGTAGTGAATGTCAATCTTTGTCGCGATATCGAAGCCCCCTGAGCAACAGTGTTGCTGTGTCTCTGAGAACTTGGTTGGTGTTAATCGGTGCCCATTGTGGAGGGTGCAATCCGCCTTCGGCTACCATCATGGCACCCTTCATGGTGATCATCAACTGAAACACCACTTGTCGGATGGGTCTGTCGAGAAAGAAAAGCCCTTCGTCAACTCCTTGCTGCACCATTCCAACGATTGCCTCGAACATGCGATCATTGAGGTGCCTGAAGTGTAGGGCCGTTGGTAGGGCCTGTTCATCGCGGCAACCAACAAGGTGACCAATATCGAACTGCGTTGTCACCTTGTGGAAGATGGGACGATCCTTTGCAAAGGCGTGGAACGTGGTAAAAGCTCTCATCAATTTTTTGTCGGCTGGCAGCTTGCTCGACGCAACCCGTTCAATCTTGGTTAGGAGTTGTTCGAGATCCTGCAGGATGACGCCAATAAGCAGTTCATCACGTGTTTTGTAGTAGAGGTAGAGCGTGCCCTTAGCCAACTCCGCTTCATCGGCAATGCGCTCCATGGACGTGTTTTCCAGACCATGTTTTGCAAACGCATCACGTGCTGATGCGAGAATGGCTAGGCGCCTCTGCTCGCGCTCACGTTCCCTTCGTTCACGAATACCCATGTTAGCCTTCAGCCATCCGTAGGTACTTATCGGGGATAGTTCCCGTCACCTTCTCGAAGTCAGCAAGGCGGGTGTAGTATTCAACGAGAGCAGCCAGTCTGTTCACCTGAGCACGAGCGAGAGCGGTTTGAGAGTCGTTGATCTCAAGGATGCTGCCCGTGCCTTCGTCGTACCGTATGCGAGAAATGTCATACCCGCGCTGTGCCTGAGTAACCGTGCTTTGTTGTGCTTCGATTCGCTCCTTGGCAGAGGCCAGGTCGTTGATTGTTGCGGTGACCTGCAGTCGAATAAGATTCCTGCCTTGGTCTACTCGTTCTTTCAGAGTCAGGTAGTCAACATCTGCTTGCTCCACCTGAGCCTGATAGCGGAATCCATTGAAGATGTTGAAGTTGAAAGCCACGCCAACAAAGGTCTGTGATGCAGACACCCAGTTTGCAAAGTCGTCACTTTGCCCGCTATTCTGCCACTGTCCGAACAAAGAGAGTGTTGGGTAATAGTTGGCCCGATACACATCAATCAACCGATTCTGCACATCCAGTTGGGTTTCCAAGGCAACCAGTTCATAGTTATTCTTCATCGCAGCCTGGATACTGGCCTCCTGCTCAGGTAAGGCTCCAGGCATCGTAAGCTCAAACAACTGTGGTTCAACAGTGTCCGTGATAGCCAAATTCAGGTACATCATAAGGGCAGTAACAGAGTTGCGATACCCTGCCCTTGCCGAGCTAACCTCGGGCCGAACATTTTCAACAGCTACATCGGCACGAATAGCATCGAACTCCGCAACTAGTCCCTCCTGAAACAGTGCGTTCACGTTCTTCTTGTTTTCAAGAGCAAGATCCAACGTGCTTTCAGCTATTCGAACGAATTCGCGTGCAGCCAGGGAAGCGTAGAAACGCTTTCTCGTTTCCGTAACCACTTCCGCAACGGCTGCCTTGTACTGAAGCTTGGCGCCGTCCACATACACGTCTGCTGCTCCAATACCAGTAAACACTGCACTGTTAAACAGGATTTGATTGAGCGATGCACCAACACTGTATGAGTTGTTCAATCCAAAACGAACGGGTGTAAGCGTGCCGCTACTCGGATTAGTGAAGTCGGGTACAAAGAATACAGGGGCCTGTATGTTGCGGTTGTAGTTGGCAGAAATGCCGAGCGATGGAAGGGCATTTCCGAGAGCCTCCTTACGCTGAGCTTCGGCTTTGCTCACTGCAAGTCGCGCAATGGCCACACTCTGATTCTGTTTTAGGGCGGTCTCGATGGCTTGGTCCAGCGTTAGCGGACGTGTGGTTGCCTGCATGTGGAACGTGCACGCAAGCAGGACGCCAAGGATGACGGCAACTCGATGTGTCATGTCTGTAGCCTGACAAATATGATGACTGGCGGATGATTTCTGACCGGCGGTCACAAAACTACCGACAGTCAGATTATCTGCAAATTTTTTTTCGGCGGCCTGGTACGCCGAACCTTCCCGGGGGTTGCGTTAACGCAGTACTGGGGTCAGCAACACGTGCATGGCATTGAGATCTGGTGCTACGAGATCTGCGTCGTCAGGCGCATGCGCACCAACTAGTGCCGTGTGAACTCCGGCAGCCTTGCCTGCGAGAGCGTCCGACAACGAGTCGCCCAGAAACCAACACAACGAAGGATGCAGGTGAAAGTCCTGAATCCCCTCAAGTAACATTCCTGGTTGTGGCTTACGACGTTTGCTTGATGTACCCTCAAGATCAGTACAGTAATAAGCGTGGTCCAGTGTAAAGCCCAAACGCTTTGAAAGAATGCGTTGCATATGGTCATGAACTGCGCGCAATTCAAGTGCAGACATAAGCCCCTTACCAACCCCCTGTTGATTGGAGGCTAACAAGAGCACGTAGCCACTGGCATGAGCATGCTCAAGGATTGGTAACACGGATTCCAGCAGTTCGAACTCGTCAGGTGTGCGCACATACCCTGGTAGCCGACGGTTGATGATTCCGTCCCTGTCCAGAAACAGTGCCTTCATGCTGAAACAGGCTTACGCGTCGGTTGTGTGCCTCGTAGCACGGAATCCAGTTGCTCTCCAATCCTGTCCCAACCATGTTCGGTTTCCATCAGCATGCGTGCTCGATAGGCTAGATTGGATCGGTGCTCTGGATCACGAAGTAAGCGAATAGCAAGGTCAGCCAGTTCTCGTGGACTCTCCCCTACCAAACAATGTACATCGTGCACAGCGTTGATTCCCTGTAATCCACTGGGTGTTGTAACCACGGCACATCCGGAAGCCATCGCTTCCAGCACCTTGTTCTGTATGCCGCTGCCGCCACGGTGCGGATGCAGAAACACCGCTGCTCTGTGAAGGTACGGTACGACGTCTGGAACATTGGAGTGTAAGGTGGCAACACCTTTCACTGCAGCCACAAGCTCTGGCAGCGGACGTGCCCCCACAACGTCAAGCGCAACGTTAGGAACCTGCTGCCGAATGAGCGGCATCATTGTTTGCACTATGGAGAGCGCCATAAGGTGATTGGCTTGCACATCAAGTTTCCCGCAGAAAAGCAGTCCACTGCGGTCTGACTGTTCAGCATGAAAGGAAAACCTATCTGCATCAACACCGTTTGTGACCACTGTGTATCGCGCAAATGGATTTGCCTTGCGCATGGCTTCGAGATCATGCTGGCTAACCAAGGTGGTAACGTCGAAATCCTTGGATACTTCCGGTTCATAGGTTCTTAGCTTCGTTGTTTCCCAGCTACGAACCAATCGCTGCAGGGGGCTGATGGCTGCTTGTGCTGACCGCTCCTGATAGAGCACTCTGCAGTCTTCGGCAATCAGGATTTTTCGGATGCCATTTTTGCGTCGCACATACTCTGCCGTACGCATAAAAAAGGAAATCACAACGTCAACCGCTTCACTTGCTAGTACCTGGTCAACTACACGAGAAAAGGAAGGTTGTGTATAGAAAGCGATTTCCAGCGGCAGAGATGTCCACACCGTTCGAAGTGCGGAAAGGCCTGCTAGGTATGGATTCAGCGGAATTGTTCGAACATCAACTCCGAGATCCGTAATGGCCTTGATCTTCTCCGATGGGGCTGGGCCACCGTGATGGAATGTGATGAGGATTACACGATGACTACCTGCCAGATGCCGAAGCAGGTGATACGTCTTAACCCTGTCCCCCCCCACGAGTGGCCACGGAAATCGTGGCGAGAGGAAGACGACCGTGCTCAATATGCCCCCTTGCCGGTGACTACAACACCAACCGTGCGAATCAGGATGTAAAGGTCAAGAAAGAGAGACCAGTTTCGCATGTAGTAAAGGTCTATGTGCGTTCTGTCTTCAAACGCTGCATCAGCACGAACCGTAACCTGCCAAAGTCCGGACAAGCCGGGCTTCGTGCTTTCGTATAGGCCTATCGGCACCCGGCGGTGGAGTGAGGACATGTTGCGGAATTCGCCCGGGGTGAACGGACGGAACCCGATGAGCGACATATCACCGCGCAGCACATTCCACAACTGCGGCAACTCGTCGAGTGAATACTTGCGAAGAAACCGTCCTAGGGCCGTAACCCGCGGGTCGTTCTTGAGCTTGTGATACAGTTCCCACTCCTCCCTGGCCTCGTGGTTTCGTTCCAGAATGCCATGCAAGTGTTCCTCGGCATTGGTTACCATCGTGCGGAACTTCACAACTCGAAAAATCTTTCCATGCTCCCCAACCCGTTCCTGCCGGTAGAGTAAAGGACGCCCCATGGTGATCCATACGGCAAGAGTAACCATCGCCATCACCGGCATGGCCATGATGAACAGTGGCACACCGATCACCAAATCGAACAGACGTTTTTTGAGTACGAGCGACGGATGCCGCAGTCGCTGCTCGATCTCACTGCTTAGTAAAACGTCCGACGAGCTGTTGGATATCCAGATCACACTTGGATGGACATGTTCACCAACAATCGTCACATGATCAAGATGTCGGCAGTGATCTTCAAGGATCACGCTGATCCGATCGGCCGACGTGTGCGGCATGGCTACAACGCCATGGGTAACGTGATACCGTTCTGACAGTGGGGCAACGTGCTCCAGACCACCAATCACCGGCACACCTTCGTGATACCCAAATTCTGCATCACTGCTGTCGGGTTCAATAATGGCAAGTGGACGTAACCCAATCTGTCGGTGATTTCGTAAGGTGTCCACTATCCTGGTGGCCATACTGTGAACACCAACGATGAGAACCGGAATGCCATACCAGCTGAATCGACTGAGAAAACGGCGAACCACCATGCGGCTCACTGCCAACGCAGGCACGCTAACCAGGTACGAAGCAAGCAGGATGGAGCGCGCATACGGCGGCCAGTCCCTGCTAAAGAATGAAACAGCAATAACCGCCGCAAAGACGCCTGTTACGCTGTAGAATGTGCTCCGGAGCTCTGCAATGGCACACATACCATATCCTGGATACATTCCTCGCCATGCTGATGTGAGTGCATTGCCAAGGATCAGCACGCCGGCAATCATCAAGTAGTCTTCAACGCCAATGGTGCCCGTGGCTACCGCAGAGCGCACCAGAATCACCATGAGAAGAACGGTGGCAAGCGTAACGGCATCTGTTAACAGCAAAACCAGCGAGGTGCGCATCCTGCTGGTTCGGTGTGTAGAGCGATGGACGCCGTCTACAACCGAACGTTGGAGTTCATTCCCCAGCTCCTGCAACGAAGGGATGTACATGTGTTGACCTAAACCTCTTTCCCACCACCCAAGGGCTTGTCTGAGCTATCGGCGCCGAAGTTATGAATTATCATTCGATAATCTTGCTCTCAAGATCATCATGCTCATCACCGGCATCCTGAAGGAAATATTGTGGACACTGCTCGCTGCCCACGGAATCAAGGAAGCGGCTTGGTTGCCCAAGAACATCGCTGAATTCACGTTCAATCAGAACGGTGGGATACGACAATACCAACCGTTCCTTAGCACGTGTACAGGCAACGTATAACAACCGCCGTTCTTCTTCGAGCGCACCTTCTCTCTCTGCACTTCGTGCCGAAGGCAGATGCCCTTCATTCACCGAGAGCACAAACACGGTGTTCCACTCAAGCCCCTTCGCACTGTGAATGGTGGAAAGCGTAAGTATATCGTCTTCATCATCTGCCTTGCTTATTGCCAGCGTCTCCTGCGGGGGCTCGAGAGCAACGTCGGCAAGAAACTGTGCTATGGTTTTATAGCGAGAACAAATGCCGATGATTGTTTCTACATCGGTCCACCGCTTTCTTGTATCGTCATACTTCTGCTCCATGGTAGGCTTGTACCAGTTTGCGAGCACCTGCGACCGTTGTTCTGGATCAGGTATCGCCCGAGCCCCTTTCAATACATCCGCCAGCTCACGAATGGATGTAGCACCTTTACCGGTGATGTTTGGAAGGGGGCTTGCCAGTGGATCATTTTGAGCGAGAGCTTCGTCAAGAAACAGTTGTGCAGTGCGGGTGCCAACGCCGGGCAGCAGGAGCAGGCATCGATACCACGCAAGTGCATCGCGTGGATTCTCCGTGATGCGCAACAGTGCCAGAAGGTCCTTCACGTGAGCCGCTTCAGTAAAACGGAGTCCGCCAATTTTCCTGAACGGTATGTTGGCTTTGTCGAGTGTTATCTCAAGGTCGAATGAAAGGAATCCACTGCGGAACAACACAGCCATGTTTGCAAGGCTTACGCCCTGTTCGCGCAGCTCCAGCACCTGCTGAACGATGAACTCACTCTGTTGGCGGTCATTGCTACATGCTACAAGCATGGGCAATTCACCGTCCTTGCGATCACTGAAGAGTTCCTTGCGGAACATGTTGGGTGCATCACGTAGAACGGCGTTGCAAACGTCCAGTATCGGTTGAGTGCTTCGGTAATTATGTTCAAGGCGAATGATCTCGCAGGTATCAAAAGAATCTGGAAAGGCATGGATGTTGCGAACGTCGGCACCGCGAAATGCGTAGATGCTCTGCGCATCGTCACCAACGGCCATCACGTTGCCGCGCTTTCCAGCCAGGCCCATGATGATGGCATGCTGCAATGCATTGGTGTCCTGGTATTCGTCCACCATGATGTGCTGAAACTGTTTGCGCAGAATCGGCCCAAGCTCGGGATGCCGAGTCATTGCAAGCGTGAACAGTAACAGGTCATCGTAGTCTGCCAGTCCGTTTGTGCGTTTGTATGCCTGATAGGCTCGCACTACCTGGGTGATACGGTCAACCTCGTCGTGATAGCTGGAGTAATCCTGTGCGATTACGTCTTCCAGAGGCGTCATCGTGTTCATGGCTCTGCTTGCCATGCCAACAAGTGTGGACGCCTTTGGAAATCGTTTGTTCGACTTCTGAACGTCAAAACGTCCACGAACGATGTTCATCGCATCTTCTGCATCGGACTGATCGAGCACACTCACGGTGGGTGATGGCAATAGGTCCCCGAGTCCCTTACCAAAACGCTGCAGGAGCTGGTAGCCAAAGGCATGAAAGGTCCCGCCAGAAACCTTCTCGCAGCGTCCGTCCAGCAGTGCGCCCGCCCGGCGCAACATTTCCGATGCGGCTTTCCGTGTGAACGTAAGCAGCAGGATGCTTGTAGGATCGATTCCGTCTTCTACCAATCGAGCAACGCGATACGTCAACGTTCGCGTCTTGCCCGTGCCCGCACCTGCCAGCACAAGTGCTGGTCCTGAGGTGTGCATCACCGCCTGTACCTGTGCCGGATTGAGCAGGTCGGCATACGTAATGCGATAGGCCTTACCCGAGGGGGCTAGGGTAGACCTTTTAAGGACGAGTTTTTTCACTAGTACGATACTAGTAAACTCACCTGCTTCGCTATCTCCTCCACGCTCGGAATCACCGCATTCATCATGCCCTTGTTGTAGGGGATGGGGATCATTGGTGTGGCAAGTCTTACCACCGGTGCATCGAGTGATGCAAACAATTCTTGGGTGACAGTTGATGCTACCTCTGCCCCAAAGCCGCACGTGATGCTGTCTTCATGGACAACCATACAACGGCTTGTGCGACGCACACTGTCTAGCACCATGTCTCTATCCCACGGCACGATGGTGCGTAAGTCGATAATCTCCACATCGGCATTGATACTGTCCGCTGCTTCGGTGCAGCGGTGCACCATCTCGCCCCAGGTAACGATGGTTGCACGGTTGCCTGCGCGATGGACGCGAGCCTTGCCAAACTCTACCAGGTATTCATTGCCAGGGTATTTGCTGCGACCTGGCTTTGTGTCCAACAAATCGCGATGCTCAAGGAAGAACGTTGGATCGGTACCGCGCAAAGCACTCCGCAACAGACCTACGGCGTCCTGCGCATTCGATGGGAAGGCTACTCGCCAACCAATGGTATGAGCAAAAATGGCTTCGCCGCTAACGCTATGCCAGGGGTCTCCAGTACGCTTGCTATACCCCACAGGAATGCGCACCACCATAGGTGCTGCAAAGTCGCCATTGGTGCGCCAACGAATGGTACCTGCATCATTCACCTGTTCCATGGCGGGATCCAGGTACTTGCGGAATTGAATCTCGGGTACGGGCACCAGTCCAGCCAGGGCTAGGCCAACGGCACGACCAATAATCCCCTCTTCGCTAAGTGATGTATCAAAGACCCGCTGCACACCGTGTTTGATCTGCAAATCGACGGTAGCTCCGTGTACCCCCCCCTTCACACCAACATCCTCACCAAATACCAGCACTCGTGGATTCTGTGCCAGTTCGTAGTCCAACGTTCTTTTTACCGCCTCGATCAAATTGATGCGCGCTCCTTCTTCTTGCAACTCGCCTGATGCCGTAGGGGGCTCAAGGCTTTCGCTCATCAGTCCACCGTGTTTGGGTGCTACGCCATCGAAAAACACATGCGTGAAGGAGCTTGACGGATCTGGTTCTGCTTGAGCAACAGCAGCGTTGGCAGCAGCGCGCACTTCGGCATCCACGTCTGCCACAAGCCCCTTCCAGCCATCGGCATCGAGATACTTTTTCTTCGCAAAGAACTGCTCAAGTTTGACGAGTGGGTCGCGCTCACGCTCTGAATTGCGCTGTTCTTCGGTTTTATACGACTGACTATCGGCTCCGCTATGACCACAGATGCGAGGCACGCGCACGCGCATGAGCGTAGGCGAGCGGTGTTCGCGCACATGCTCGACACTCTTTTCGATGAGGCGGCTTGCTTCTTCGGGATTGGTGCCGTCGAACTCAACAATGCGCAGACCGGTGAACGATGCCAGGTTTGCTGCGATATTCCCCCCGGGAGTTTGGTAACTACCCGGCACACTGATGCCCCAGTTGTTGTCCTCCACGAAAAAGATCATGGGCAGCCGTTGGGTGGTAGCAATCGTAAGGGCCGACCAAAATCCATTTGTTGCTGTGGATCCATCACCTCCGTGGGCAACTGCCACAGCCCCCTTCCACTCGTCTTGCTTCAACACCTCCGAGCGGTACACGATTGCCTGAGCCCAGCCTGCACAGGGCGTGTACTGTGCTCCAACATCACCACTGGCCGGGAGCACGGTAACACCCCTGCGATTGGGCAGGTGGTGCACCACGCCAATGTCGCGTCCGCCATTTCTACTGCCAACGCGAGCTAGGGGCCCGGCAAAGGCCTCTTCATACGACATGCCTGCACCGATAACGAAGGGACGTGATCGGTAATACACGGTGGCTCCGTCGTGACCATGCCTAAGCTGTGTAGCTAGGATTGCCTGAGATAGCTCGTGTCCGGTTGCAGAGAACTGATACGTGACCAGGCCCTTGGGCGCCAGCTCGGTTTCCTCGATGGTGTCGATGATGCGTGAAGCGATTACGGTGCGGGCTATGGATGTCCAGTCGGTTTTGGTCATGGGTGCAAAAGTAGGGAGAGGGACTAGAGGGACTAGAGGGACTGGAGGGTTAGGGGGGATGAAAGGGAGGCAGAGGAATGGGGAGGCGGGTGGTGGGTGATGAGTGGCTGCGTGGGCTTGGCTAAATTGCTGCTTGGATTTCAACGTGAGGGGCTTATGAAACACATACTCATCATGCTTATGGCTGCTACGGCAGCATCGGCTCAGCTGAATTTTCCTGGGTATTTGCCGCAGCAATGCCAGGGTGCAGCGACGCAGGCAATTCCAGGAACCAGTGACGCGAAGATCATCGCCATTAGTGCTGCAGGAATTGAGTTTCCGATTGGACAGTCAATGCTGTACATCGGCATGGACTTCACAGCAGGCACGGCACCGATCTGGTTTTATACGGTGTATAGTGAATCGATGGACACGGTGGTGACGACTGGTTTGGTGCGGTTGTTCGGGAGTTGTACGCCACCACCATTTGATTTGCCAAGCGACATTGTAGACATCGAAGAGCTGAGCAGGGAGTCGGTGCCGTCTACCTATCTGGAGGGAACGAGTCTACTGGCAAAACTCAAGTCAAATGGAGACTACCAAGCGTTTGCGGCAGCCCACCCCGACAGTTTGCCGCTGCTTACACTATTAACGGTGAGCACCGAGGAGTTGTTCGGATTCCCAATCGGAACACCATTCTGGGCATTCTTCTGGTTTCCTGTCGCCGAGGGTTCTCTTGGTTTGACGTGTCTGGTTGAGGCAACCAGTGGGCAAACGGTGTGCTTCGGCGATGGAACGGTTGGCGTCTCTGGCGAAGAAGCACGTAACGCCGGCTACTACGCCTACCCCAACCCTACTACGTCGACGGCTGTCCTAGTAACACCGCAGCAAGTACTTAATAGCCACGTGCGGATCGAGGCTGTGTCTGTAACCGGTCAACACATTCCGCTTATGGATGGAGTGGCAACCTCACTGCCGATGTTCTTGAACACGGATATTCTACCACCAGGAATGTGGTCCTTGCTAATTCACACGAACACACGTCTGCACGTTGTTCCCTTGATCAAAACAGGCCAGTAACTATCTGGCTAGCACGTTACCGTTCATCAGCAGAAAACAGCACATCATGCTCTCATCATCCGACCCCGAAGTCCACAACGCCATCCTGGGCGAGTACGAACGTCAGCGAGACAAACTGGAACTCATTGCGTCAGAGAACTTCACATCGCTTGCCGTCATGGAAGCTCAAGGCAGCGTGCTCACGAACAAGTATGCAGAAGGATACCCCGGTAAGAGGTATTACGGAGGATGCGAATGGGTTGACGTTGTTGAGGATCTTGCTCGTGAACGCCTAAAGGAACTCTTTGGTGCTGAGTATGCTAATGTTCAGCCCCATAGTGGCTCTGGTGCAAACATGGCCGTGTACTTCACGTACCTGCAACCAGGCGACACCGTGCTTGGCATGGACCTTTCGCACGGAGGCCACCTTACACATGGATCACCGGTAAACTTTAGTGGCATCTTCTACAACTTCGTACCCTACGGGCTGGACAAGCAAACGGGTAGGATTGATTACAACGTTGTGGAAGATCTGGCCAAGCAGCACAAACCACGCATGATTACCGTTGGTGCCAGTGCCTATTCGCGCGAGATCGACTTCTCCGCCTTTCGTACGATTGCCAATGGTGTTGGGGCATTCCTGCTTGCCGACATAGCCCACCCAGCGGGCTTGATTGCAAAGGGTAGGCTGATGAGTCCTGTTCCCTACTGCGACGTTGTAACAAGCACCACCCACAAAACGCTGAGGGGTCCGAGAGGGGGCTTAATCATGCTTGGCGAGGATGTAGAAAATCCTTTTGGCAAGGTTGCTCCTAAGAGCGGGCGCACCAAGATGATGAGTGAACTCATTGACAGCATGGTGATGCCAGGAATTCAAGGTGGGCCACTTATGCACGTTATCGCCGCCAAGGCGGTGGCATTCGGAGAAGCCTTAACGGACACCTTTGATGCGTACACCAAGCAGGTAATCAGCAATGCCCAGGCACTTGCCGATGAATTGATGAAGATGGATTATGCCGTGGTGAGTGGCGGAACAGACAACCACGTAATGCTGATTGATTTGCGCAACAAGGATCTTACTGGTAAGAAGGCAGAGATAGCACTTGATGCAAGTGGAATAACCTGCAACAAGAACGCAGTGCCCTACGACACACAACCACCACTCGTTACCTCGGGCATTCGGCTGGGCTCGGCAGCCATGACGTCTCGTGGTATGAAGGAGGACGACATGCGCCACATTGCTCGGTTGATCAACGATGTGCTGGTGAATGTTGACGATGCATCCGTACATGCAGCGGTGAAGGAAGATGTGAAAACGTTCTGCAGAAAATTTCCACTCTACCCTTCACTAAACAACTCCCTCGATGAGCTGTCACACCGTGCCGGTGAAACCATTGGCAAGGCTATCGACACCGTAGAAGAAACAGTGAAAAGCGTGATAGACGAAGTTCGCGGCGGCTTCTCAAGCTAGAGTGCTGCTAACGGCTTCAACACTGCGCAGCGATGTTGCTGCAAACCGCTAAGGCCTACTTGATTGGCGTTTCAACTCGTACCCGTACGGTGCGATTGTAGAAGCGGCCTTCGGGCAGATCATTGTCGTACAACATCTCGCGTTGGCCAAGCCCCTTGGCATCAACCTTTGAGTGATTCAGTGCCTTTCCAACGGCTTCCGCTCGTTGCTGTGTTAGTGGATCGTTCACAGCAGGGGTACCTGTGCGGTCGGCATGCCCTCGAACAATAACGATTGACGAAGGCTCAATCCGACGTTTGATAAGCTCAATGATACGAGCGTTAGGTCCTTCTAGCGACGCTTTTCCAAAGGCAAATAGGATCAGGTTGTATTCATCTATGCGCTTGGTGCCGGTGCCACGCGAAGCCTTTTTGCGTAAGGTGATCTGTTCGGTTTCGA
This sequence comes from uncultured Hyphomicrobiales bacterium, assembly GCA_964620125.1. Classification (GTDB taxonomy): domain Bacteria; phylum Bacteroidota; class Ignavibacteria; order Kapaibacteriales; family Kapaibacteriaceae; genus OLB6. The sequence goes on along the minus strand of CAZUGQ010000009.1, from coordinate 76,771 downwards.
TCGTGTCGGATCGTACGATGGTCCTTCCCTCTTCATTGCTTACTTCAAAATCCACGATGATTGGTTCATCAGTGGTGGGCATGCGCTGGCGGTTGGCTAGTGGCTCCCAGTTCAAGCTGGCGGGTGGAGCATCTTGAGCAGATGTGTCAATGACCAAGCGCTGACCCTGCCTGGCTCTTAGTTTCCAACTCGTTACTCGCCCTGCACTTTTCACCGGAAGCGTGATGTGCACCGTTGGCGTAGCAGTGGTCCGCAGTGTGTCTTCGATCTGCAAAACGTCGACGATTGCAGGATCGGAGGACGATATCTCAACCCGACGATTCTCCTGCTGTCCATCGGCCGTACGAACATTGGATGGAAGCTTGGGCAGAGCAACACTCGAGGTGCGAACACGGTTCGCATCAATGCCGAATCTCGACGTAAGGTATGCCTTCACTTGTTGTGCCCTGTTAGCGGCAAGTCCGGAAGCTTCGGTTTCCACGTCGTCGGGCATGATACATCCCGTTAGATCGATGCTCGCTTTTGGGTACTGCTGCATGCGAGTACCGATGATGTCAAGTATGTGGTGGTACACATCAAGAGCACTGCGACCAAAGAGGTGCCGTTCGTTGAATGGAATGCCATTACCGCGCTGGTATCTGGCCGGTAGCATGGCAGAACCCTTGTCGAAGAACACGTATGGCAGAAGTGCCGTGAGTTGCTCACTGATTGTTTCTTCGATAACGATTTTTCGTACTGGCTCCATTGTGCCACGTGCAGTCTGAGCTTGCAGAACAACGTCGGCTTCAAACAGCAGAGGTGCTGCAACCACTACCGGCGGTGGAGGGGGGGGAGGTTGTTTGACCGGAGTGGTTGTTGTACCAGGGGAGGAGAGCTGAGGTTCGACATCACGTGGTCTCTGGTAGAGCAGCGACAGGCCAAGGCGGATGCCGTGTGCTTTCCAGTTAGTATTTGCAATGGATGTTAGGGCAAAGCTGCCAGTGATTGCCGGAGCCAGAAGCAGTGATCCTTCTGCATTCAGAGGCAAATCTATGCCCACACCCGCGGCAAGGGCAACGTGAAGGCGCGTATCCGGAAGATTACCACTCGTGGAGTTTCGAATCCTGCTCTTTGTATCGTTCCCGGAAGCGTCGGCAAATGTGCCGGAGTTAGCAGGTTCCGTGATCTCTTCTCGCTGCTCGAATGCCGACGTTAGCCAGTATGCCGTCTGCAGTCCTCCTGTTATGAACAGGCCCTGACCGAAAAGCATCTTCAGGTAAGGGTCGAATGCAATGCCGGACAGAGAGGCATCGATGGTATGCGTGAATGTGCCTGGTGTTAGCACGCCACCAACGATGATGGCCGTTTGTTCATCGCGTGTGAGCGTAGCGCTTGCACCCGTGTATCCGAGGTGTGTAGAAACAAGCAGGTTGCTGCTTATCGGCAGTTCTCCTGTCGCTGCGATGAATGGATTCCAACCGATACCGGTGCTGAATCCCGGACAGCAGCTTGGAGTGCCCGGCACGCCACTGATATTGGCACTGTGAAGGGAGAGGTTTACTCCGGCAGTGCCGCCAATGCGAATGCCTGCCGTGTCCTGTGCAAGTACCGCCGCTGCGCAGAGCAGTCCGCAGAAAAGCGTTGGTAGACCTCTCATTGCGCAACCAGCAGCATTGTTCGGTAAATGGTGGTTGGAGACTCGAGCCGAAGGCAGTAAGCGCCTTGCTCTAGGAGGTTTGCGTTGATGGAGTAGGTCTGAGTGCCGGGTACTATAGGTACCCGGCACTCTAGGGCAACTTCATGGACAACCTGCCCCAATGCATTCACAACCGTTAGCCGATGCACCCCCTGCTCGATAGTCGACACATCAATCTGCACAAGGCCCCCATAAGCGGGGTTGGGCCTGGCCACAACTGATAGCGTGCCATCGCCGTTTACGTACCGAGAGCCCCCTTCAACACAAATGTCGGTTAGCTCAAGTAGCCCATTCGTGGTTACCAGACGCGTGGGGTCTGCCAGGCCAAGTACCTGATCAATGCGCAGGTCGGTGACGTTGCGTAAGCCTAGTGCTGTATGCAGTTCGATTTCATCCAAGACAGTACCGTTTACCGGCGTTGTTGGTACATCGAGTGTTATGGTTCTACGTCCGCCTGCTATCGTCCCAACTGGTGTCGATCCTGCCGGTGCTGCCATGCTGGCATCCCACGACACAACAACCTGTATGGTCGTGGCCGATCCAAGTGCACTGTCGCTGCGGGAGAGCATGCGCAGCGCCGGTGAGATTCGCTGGTTCGTTGTGGTTCGAACAGTATCAATGGCCAGCCTGAGCAAGGAATCGGAGGGGGCTGAGGCAACGATGGAAAACAATGCTGAGATTGCCGTGTCAGCAGGTGCTCCAGCCCGCGCAGGACCGATAACGGTGGCACCAGTGTACGATTCAAGCACAATATAGTCTGGGTTGGGTGATGCCTGCAGATCGGAGGCTGTGTATTCACGGCCTATCGAGTCTAACAACGACAGGTCTGCACCGCTACGCCTTTCCACGATTGATGTAGAACCAGATGGACTGCGTCCAATAACGATTCGTCCATCCGAGAGGTAGTCATGTGCTGCTGAACCAAAACTGGTGGTCGGCAAGAAGCTGTCAACCGGATTCAGATTCGAAACGTCGAACAGCGTCCATTTGCGCGATGGCTGCAATAGTGTACCGGATACGGCAGCGAGTCTCGACCCGTCTGGACTGATACGAAAACAACCATACATTTCACCATCGTTGCGCACGCGTTGAATGGCTTGTGTTGAGGCTTCCAGTACGGCAATACCCTGCGGAAAGCCGGATACAACCAAGCGCTCACCATCAGGATGCCATTGAATGAAGGGGTGACTGTTTCCACCGAATACAACGAAGGCTGCAAGCTGTACACCTGTTCTGTCGAATATCTTGGCTCCGCCTACATTCGAAATGGCTATCCACGGCTGCGAGGGGTGGATGTCCATGCCACGGGTATTCGCCTGATTGGGAATGGAGGATATACCGGTGTGCCAACGAGTCAATACTTGCAGGCTAGTTGCATCCAGAATGGCAAGGCTGTCATCGTTCGTGTAACACGCTATCCACGAGCCGGTGGGATCGTACTGCACACGATGTACTCGAAGAACATTCTGCGTTGGTACATCCACACTGTTGATGCGCGCCTGCAAGAGCTTGGTTCCTGTGAATGCATCGTACACGGTAACGTAGCCGCTGTCGCTGCCAGTAACAACACGTTGCCCGTCAGGTGACCACGATGGACTGTACCCGGGGCCGTCGGCAAGACCTGCAGGATCGACCAGGCGCACAACTCCACTGTTGGCCGCAGTGGCCTTGCGAATAACTCGTATGCGGCATGATGTGCTGTTGTCGGCTGGGATGGGTACCCATAGGTACGACGTTCCACTCACTCCTCGACTAACAGGCAGCCATGTGGAACCACCATTTCGGCTGTAGTCTAGGTCGTACAACGCACCTGGAACCGCATCGGTCCATCGAATCAGATAGGATGAGCCAGGCGTGAGCGTTTCTCCACCCGACGGGTTGTTGACCGTTAATTGCGCCGAAACAATCAAGCTTACACACAGGTGAACGATCGCGGTTGCAGCGATAGGGCGAATCATGGAAGCCTCCTGCACGAAAGATGCAAAATGCTATCGTGCTCGCAAAGCTTGCGGTTGAATACCAAAGTTCATGGTTCCGCGGCTGATAAGCGATAGCTGTCGTGCTGCCACGAAGCCAATCATTGCAGCATTGTCTATGCAATACTCATTTCGCGGAGCAATGAAACGCCATCCACGATTGGCACACTGTGCGTGCATGGCTGTTCGTAACTCACTGTTGGCACTTACTCCACCGGCGATGCAGATCGTGCTCACGCCATACTGCTCGGCTGCCGCTATGGTCTTGGCAACAAGCACGTCCACAATTGCTCGCTGCGCCGATGCCGCAATGTTGCAAACGAGATGTGAGTCGAGCTCTGCATGGGGCTGCAAGGCGCGACGAACAGCCGTTTTCAAGCCAGAGAACGAAAAATCAAAACCACTTTCACCCGCAAGACCACGCGGAAAGCTGAAGGCTTCCGGATCGCCCTGCTGTGAAAGTCTGTCTATATGCGGTCCTCCAGGGTAGCCCAATCCTACCAACTTCGCAACCTTGTCAAAGGCTTCTCCAGCGGCATCGTCGCGTGTAGAACCGATCATACGGTGCGTGGTCCAATCCTCTACATAGAACAGCGCTGTGTGACCTCCACTTACAACAAGGCAGATGCTTGGCATTGGTAGAGTGGGATCTTCCAGGTAGCCACTGTACACGTGAGCTTGGATATGATGAACGGGAAGGAGGGGGCTGCCCAATCGCAAGGCAAGACCTTTTGCAAACTGGGTACCAACAAGAAGGGAACCCGGCAACCCTGGTCCCTGGGTTACTGCAATGGCATTAATGTGTGTATACTCTACATCGGCCTGCATCATGGCAAGCTGCACCATAGTACCAATGGCACGCACGTGTTCGCGAGATGCAAGTTCGGGAACAATCCCCCCCCATGTATTGTGAACCGATTGTGAGGAGATCACGTTGCTTAACACCACGGTGCCGCGAACAACGGCCACTGCCGTATCGTCACACGACGTCTCGATTGCAAGAATTGTCGGCGCATCTAATTCGCTCACAACTTGCTCCACAGCATGGTGAGCGCGGCAGCAACACTACGCTCTCGATTTGATGCTCGATCGGATCCGAACAGAAACTGTTTTGCCTCTGTTCCCTCAGGTCCGGATACACCGATCCAAACTGTACCAACGGGTTTCTCCTCGCTGCCACCGGTAGGCCCGGCAACACCGGTAATGCCAATTCCCCACGTTGTGCCAAAACGTTTGCGAACACCGAGGGCCATTTGCTCGGCTACTTCTCTACTTACAGCACCTACAGCGTCGAGAGTTGATGGCTCAACACCAAGGTCACGTACCTTGGCTGCATTGCTGTAGGTGATGAGGCCACCTTCGAACCAAGCGGAGCTGCCAGACACATCGGTAATACTTCCGCCAAGCAAACCACCAGTACAGCTCTCTGCAACGGAGAGAGTATGACCATGCTGTAACAGCTTCTGCCCAACAGCTTCGCTCAAACTCACTCCAGCGTGACCGATGATGTACCGTCCGGCGCGGGCTCTCACGATGCCTTCAACACGGTCCAGCTCTGCTCTACGCACTTCAGCATCGCGATGTCGTGCACCAAACCGCAATCGCACGCCTTTCGTACTCGGAAGAAAGGCCAGTGACGACGTTCCAAGAAATGTAGATGGTTCGCCTATCAGGTCTGCCAAAGCACTTTCCGCAATGCCTGTGGTATGCAGGGTTCGATACTGCGTTACTTCGCCGCCTTCGTCGGCCACTCGCTGCTGCAGATATGAACGAACTGCGGACTTCATCAAGTGCTGCATCTCGAACGGCACTCCGGGTAAGACACAGAGCGTTACCTGGCGTGCATCGCGTTGAACCGTTAGCAGGAACCCGGGCGCCGTTCCAAGGGAGTCATGAAAAACCGCCGCTCCCATCGGTACCATCGCTTGAGCTGCATTTCGGGGAGTAAGTACTCGGTTTCTCGCAGCCATCCATTGTTCCAGGTGACTCCGCCATTTCAAGTCTTCTACCAATTCAACTCCGGCGAACGCCGCGACCGATGGCACGGTAATGTCGTCATGCGTTGGCCCCAGGCCACCCGTTGTGATCACCACATCGACCATGCCTGCAAGTCGCTCAAGTTCGGACACGATCGCGTCCTGCAGATCGCGAACAACCACGTGAGTGCGCACGTCTACACCCACTTGTGTACACACGTCGGCAATGAAAGCAGCATTGCTATTCACTACCTGTCCGATGAGCAACTCATCACCTATGGTCATCACTGCGCAAAGCACTTTGCAAAAGTACCGTAGCTTTTCACTGTTGGCCGTTCTGCTCGCGAGGGCCAAGCCCCTTTCCACCATCATCATTTTCTTATGGACGTCATCGTCATCCACGGCTACAGCAGTAGCGCAAAGAGCATTCGCAACAGCCTTGGCAAAGCGTTGTTGGCCGCCAACCGCAAACGCGGTGAAGGCGCAATCATGGATCTGAAGCTGCACTATGCGGACTACCTTTCACTCGACGATCAGGTTCAGTTGGAGGATGTAGCCGAAGCGCTATACCTGGAGCTAACGTCGAAGGGATTTCTGGAAGGTGCTGACCGCACCCTTCGGTTTGTTGTGCATAGCACTGGAGGGTTGGTGATCCGGCAGATGCTCATGCAGTACGAATGGATGCGGCTGCGGGATCGAGTTGCTAGTATCGTGTTTGTTGCCCCGGCAAACTTTGGTTCGCCACTTGCTCACAAGGGCAAGTCGCAGTTAGGCAGATTAAAGACGATCATTACCGATAACCTGCTTGGCGATGACAGCTTTGTAAGTGAGCTTCAGTTTGGCGAGGTGGGTGAGCAGATTCTCACTGACCTTGAATTGGCCGCTCCACGACAATGGCTACTATCAGACTTCGATCTCTACAACGACAGCGACGGCTGTATTTACCATGCCGACGGAATTCATGCTAGTGTGTTCACGGGAGCCAAGAGCGACTCGCTGGCACGCATCATTGCAGACCTGGATGGCACGGACGGCGTCATCGTGACCAGCGGTGCTGGCCTCAACGTGCGGCGTTTGCTCCTTGACGTTGTGCATCCCGATAGTCAGCGAGCTCCCGACAATGGATGGGAGAGGGGTTCGCGAAGGAAGAGCCTTCCGGCCGTGCCACAGGTGGTCATTGATGATTTGGATCACGGCACTATTCTCACTGATGCCGACGTGGCAGACATGATTCTTGATGCCCTTTCAGCGGAAACTCCCGAAGATCTGGAAGCACTCTCGGACCGGATGGACAATGTTGCAACGGCAAGGAATAATGGCGGTGCCGACCAGTATCAGCAGTTTATTCTCAACGTAACGGATGACCGTGGACGGGCTGTTACGGACTACGACCTCACGTTCAATGTGTGGTCTCGATCGGCCCTTCATGAGTTTGGCATACAAACACAAGTAGGCAGTCCCCTTGCACTTGAAGCGTTATCAACCGAACAAAAGCGTAACGCGCGTATTCCCGACGTCTCGTCAACGATCGACAAGTCACTCCGAAGCAAGGCGTATGCCCACAGCAAGCGGCCAGAGTTCAGACGATTTCTGGTGAACATTGACGAACTCATGCGACAGCTGGAATCAGACCATGTGCTTACGTTCAGCATTCTTGCGGAGTCCGGTGATCACCGAATCCACTATGCCACCACACGGACGAACGACATCGTGGTTCATCCAGCAGCCACGAGTAAGGATCCGCAGTTGTTCTTTCCGAACACAACAACGCAGATCTCTGTGGTGCTTGACCGTTACAGTGATGCTGAGAAGATCGTGAAAATCAAGCCGTAGGTTATGACAGCTTTTGGCGGATCTTCTTCTCGCTCATGCCACGAAGGTAGTAGAGCTTTGCGCGGCGCACAGAACCTTCCTTAACAACCTGCATGCTCTGGATGATTGGCGAGTTGATCGGGAAAATGCGCTCCACTCCAACGCCGTTGGAAATTTTGCGCACGCGGAAGGTTTCATTCATGCCCGAGCCGCGGCGAGCAATCACAACACCCTGAAAGTTCTGAATCCGCTCCTTCTCCCCCTCAACAACACGTACGGCAATGTTCACCGTGTCGCCAGGGCGAAATGATGGAATCTCTGGGGAAGCCTCACCGGCTTTTGCCTTGCGTAATTCGAATGCTGCCTCGCTGGAAGCCGCTTCGAGTTTCTTGACCTTCGGATGCATGATACTTTCCTGTGAAATGCTGCGTTGGGGAGCGAGTAGGACGGCAAAGATACGGCAACATGTTCAACACCTGCAAGCTTCTACCAGTCTTCATGTTATGCTACGTTTGCCACAACTTTGGTAACAACCGTATGATGTTGCGAATCAGCATTGCTACTACTGCCGTTTTAACACTGTTCATGCTGTTCCCAGCACCGTTCCTGGGGCAGGTTCAGCGCTCAATTAAGGAATCGTTCAATGGACAGCCAGCCCACTGGTTATGGGCCGAAGAGTATCACGACGAGCACCTTACCCGCACCTATCCCCCGGGAGAAATGCGTTTCATAAAACGATCCAGCAATTACAACTGGTCGTTCGTTGGAATTCGATCGCAAGCAGACAAGCCATGGCGTGCCGCAACAACGTTTATGATGTACAGTGCCACTGGTGTGAACGGCGGTGGACTCATCGCAGTTACTCCAAGCTACAACTACATCTTCGTTATCGGTGGAGGTGGTAACTACTGGGTTGGTCGATACAGATCAGAAGGTAATGAGTGGGTTACTCTCAATCCTTTGACTGCCGATGGCGGTTATAATCCACCATGCCCTGCAGTAAAGCCACCTCCTCAAACCAACACACTGTCAATGGCATTTGATGGCTCTACCTACACGTTCGTAGTAAATGGTTCGGAGGTGTTGCGTTTACCGCTTGATGACAGGCTTTCGTCGCTTCGCAATCAGATCACCCATCTTGGTGTTGTTGCTGCCGGAGTGGTCGATGTTGCCTTCCAGGATTTCGAAGCAACGTATGTTGAACCGCCGCTGCCAATTGTTCCGGATGCATTCGTCGGTGCTCGAAAAACATGGTTGCGTGAGTTCGACATGCCAGGCGCCCGGTATCCTGTGATTTCCCCAAACGGACGTCAGCTGTACTACACGGCAAAAGGCATCGACGACAAGGAAGACGTGTACGTAGCAGATGCCATCTCGGATAGCACCTGGTCAAATGGTCGAAGCATAGGCTGGCCCATCAACAACGCCACATACAACAATGTGATTTCGGTATCGCAGGATGGCAATGAGCTGTTTTTGTACGGCAAGTACACCGAGCAAGGGGCTTGGGGAGGCGAAGGCTTCTCTATCTCACGGAGAACAGCTACTGGGTGGTCCGTGCCAACATCCGTCAACATAGCCCCCTTCAACAGCACGGCATCTACACGTGAGGAATGCCTCACACCCGACCGGTCTGTCATGCTCCTGTCTCGGAACATCCCCGACGACACGCGTGGCGAAAAGGACCTTTATGTTTCGTTTCGCCAAACCGATGGATCATACGGCAAGCCAATCAATCTTGGCCCGAACGTGAACAGTCCGAGCAACGAGGGCATGCCCTTTATTGCCGCCGATGGAAAAACCCTCTACTTTGGTTCATCACACGAATCGTATGGAGACGACGACATCTTTGTGTGCAAGCGCTTGGATGATACGTGGACCAATTGGTCGAAGCGCGTCAATCTTGGCCCAACCATCAATACCCAGGGATGGGACGGTTACTTCACCATTCATCCTTCCGGCCGTTGGGCGTACATGAACAGCTCTGATGGATACCGGAGCGGCATCGTTCGAGTTGATCTTCCAACAGATCCTGTTTCGAGAACGCTTCTTCCTGACCCCGTGCTGCTTGTAAAGGGCAAGGTGCTCAATGCCAAAACTGGTTCACCCCTATCGGTGAACATTCAATATCTCGACCTCTCGACCGGACAGCGTATAGGTACCGCCATTAGTGAACCTGCTCAGGGTGCATACAGCATCGTACTCATCGGCGGCAGGTCGTATGGCTTCAATGCGGAGTTGCAGGGATACTTCCCCATCAGCGAGAACCTAAACCTTGAGGAATTGCAGCAGTATGGAGAGGTCGAGCGCAACCTGTATCTCGTTCCTATCGAACAAGGATCAGTCATTCGACTCAACAACCTATTCTTCGACACTGACAAATGGGACTTGCGCAAGGAAAGCGTTGAAGAGCTTGACAGACTGGTAGACATGCTCACAACATACCCGCGTATGGTCATTGAGATTAGCGGTCACACCGACGATCGTGGCTCGGAGGCACACAATCGCACACTGTCCGAAAACCGTGCTCGCAGTGTGCTCACATACCTTACGTCGCATGGTATCAGTGCAGATCGCCTGTCGGCAATAGGATATGGTGAATCAAAGCCCCTTGCCAAAGGCACGTCCGATGCCGATCGACAGCAGAATCGCCGTGTAGAGTTCGTGGTAAAATCCATGTAGAAGAAAGGGGCTTCAGGCATTCGCGCTAGTTCGTATGTTCCGCACAATGTAACCAAATGGTATCAACGCAGGGGAGCTTCCATGAAAACATACGATGCCCATCATATCCGCAACATTGCCCTATTAGGCCACGCTGGTTCGGGGAAAACCACGTTGGCCGAAGCCATGTTATTCGAGTCCGGCGAGATTAACAGGCGTGGTACCGTCGAAGAAGGCACTACCACTTCCGACTATCACGAGTTGGAGCATGAGCGAGCTTCTTCGGTGTTTGGCTCGGTTCTCATGGCCGAATGGAGAGATTACAAGATCAACATCATCGATACACCTGGCTTTGTTGACTACGTTGGCGAAGTAATCAGTGCACTTCGTGTTGTTGATACCGGCATCATGGTGCTTAATGCTCATCATGGGGTGGAAGTTGGAACAGAGACCATTTGGAAATACACGGAGGAGTTCGGAACGCCCGTAATCTTCGTTGTCAACAAGGTTGATCACGAACAGAGCAACTTCTGGAGAACGGTGGAACAGGCAAAGGAACGTTTTGGACGCGAGGTAACCGTTGTGCAGTATCCCCTATCGGAAGGCGCGGGGATGAATACGATCATCGACGTTCTCAAGATGACAGCCTACGTGTTCCCTTCTCGCGGTGGTAAGCCTGAAAAGCACCCTATTCCCGATAGCGAAGCAGTACGTGCCCGACAGTTGCACAATGAGTTGGTTGAAATCGTTGCCGAGAATGATGCCACCCTCATGGATCACTATCTGGAACACGGCGAACTTGATGAGGAAGAAATGCGTCAAGGGCTTACGATGACGCTGATTAAACGCCAGATCTATCCCGTGTTCTGTACATCTGCCAAGAACGACATGGGCACTGGTCGGCTGATGTCATTTATCGACGTTGTGATTCCAGCTCCTGTAGAAATGCCACCGGTACAAACGGAAGGGGGCTCTGAACTCGCAGCCGACCCAACGGGCAAAGCATGCGCATTCGTATTCAAGGCAACAAGCGAGCCCAACGTTGGCGACATGTCGTTCTTCCGTGTGTACAGCGGCACGATCAAACACGGCATGGATCTGGTAAACGAACAGACAGGCGTGACGGAACGGTTGGGTCAGCTCTTTGTGATCAACGGAAAGAAACGCCAGGAAGTGAGTGAACTGGCTGCCGGAGATATCGGTGCAGTTGTCAAGCTCAAGAACACACACGTGAACAACACCTTGCATGAACGAGGTATGAACCTTGTGCTCAAGCCTATCCAGTTCCCGCTACCAAAGGTGCGCATCGCCGTCGAGAGCAATCGAAAGGGCGAAGAAGACAAGCTTGGAACAGCACTGAACCACCTTCATGAGGAAGATCCCACACTCATTGTGGAACATTCGCCAGAACTCAAGCAAATCATCCTTCATGGTCAGGGCGAGATGCACTTGCAAACCGCCAAATGGCGCTTGGAACACCGATACAAACTTGATGTTGCCTTTGTGCCAGCACGCGTCCCCTACCGAGAAACCATTCGTAAGAGCGTAAACACTGACTACAGACACAAAAAACAGACGGGTGGTGCCGGACAGTTTGCCGAGGTTCACATGCGTGTGGAGCCATACTACGATGGTATGCCTGATCCGAGTGGCATCACCGTTCGTGGTACAGAAGTTCATGAACTGCCGTGGGGGGGGAAGCTGGTGTACGTAAATGGAATCGTTGGTGGTGTGATCGACCAACGCTTCATGCCAGCCATTCTGAAGGGGGTTATGGAGAAGATGTCGGAAGGTCCCGTTACAGGCTCGTACGTACGGGATGTTCGAGTGAGTGTGTATGATGGCAAAATGCATGCCGTGGACAGCAACGAAGCTGCATTTAAGACGGCAGGGCGTATGGCGTTCAAGGATGCATTTATCAAGGCCGATCCGCAGCTGCTCGAACCTATCTACCTCGTAGACATTCTAACACCCGAGGAACACGTAGGCGAGATCATGAGTGATCTTCCCATACGTCGGGGCGAAATCATCGGCATCGAAGCAGACGGCCACTACCAACTGGTAAAGGCACGTATGCCACTCAGCGAATTGGATAGGTACTCAACAGTATTACGAAGCATCACTCAAGGCAGGGCAACCTACACGGCATCATTCCTTGAATATGCTGTTGTGCCGGCGAACATCTCACATAAACTCCACGAGGAGTATCTGCAGCACCAGCATGACGATGAGTAGCGGTTACCGTGATCCAGAATCCGACTCCTGTAGTGTAAGCGTAGTTACCGATCCATCCTCGCCTGTAAGGGTGAGGATGGTACCAGTTCTCACTGCAAGGAATCGCTGCTGATTACCGCGCACATCTACAAGTACCAAAAAGACGGCATTCGTGCGCGGATCTACAGCAATTTGGACCTCGCGCTTGGCACCCTTCCACAGCGCTGTTGCATCATTGCGAATCTGATACGAATTCCCATCACCATCCTTCCACGATCCCACCATCATGGCTGACATGATCATACGATCCAGTAAGAAGTCAGGCTCGGTGCGGCGTGATGGCAGCTTACCTAACACGATTGGATCTTTCTCCAAGTTGGCAAGCTCGTGAAGTACTACGTAGGAATTTGCCTGTGCGTCGATGGTCAGCAACCAGATAAGCGAATCACGTATACCCATTACCCATTGTTTACCCATTGCACCGACTGTTTCCTGCCGGACGAAAATCTCGTTGGCAGGATCGAAGCCGAAGGCAAGTGTACCAGCACTGGTTTTTGATGTTGGTGTAAAACTCACCCAGAGCGGCGCACCACTCGGCTTGTGGTGCATGGCCACATCAACGGATGCCGCTCGCTTCAGGGTTTCCATAAACACGGTGTTCACCCATGTGCCTCCGTATTGCGGCGGTAGCTGACCGAGCGTGCTGTAGGTGGCAAGAAAGAAACAGGATAGAACAAGGGAGAGGGCGGATCGATGCATACGCAAAGTTACCGCCCTCGAATCAACGCTTGTGTGTGCAGCCTGCACAGGTCTATTTTTTCGTTGCAACGCTCTTGGCCTGCATGAAGAGCAACAGGTAATCGCGGCCTCCGGCCTTACTGTCGGTTCCACTCATGTTGAATCCGCCGAATGGATGTCCCCCAACCATGGCACCAGTACACTTGCGATTCAAATAGAGATTTCCGCAGTGGAACTCAGTGCGAGCACGTTCGAGTTTCTTCTTGTCCTTGCTGTACACGGCACCAGTTAGACCGTAGATGGTGTTGTTTGCAATGTCGAGAGCATCGTCGTAATTCTTGGCCTTACATACCGCCAGAACCGGACCAAAAATCTCCTCCTGCATCAGTCGTGCGTTCGGCTTAACGTTTACAAACACGGTTGGCTTGATGTAGTATCCCGCAACATCCGTGAGTGCTTCGCCACCTGCAACAAGCTTACCCTCTGTTTTTCCAATCTCGATGTATTTGAGCACCGTGTCGAATTGTTTCTTGCTTACCACGGGACCTACTTGCGCATTGTCCATCGGGTCTCCGATCTGCAACGCATTCACGGCAACCGTAAGCTTGGCTACGAATTCATCATACACGGAAGCATCTACAATCGCTCGGGAGCATGCTGAGCACTTCTGACCCTGGAAACCGAAAGCAGCGGCAGTAACACCGGCAACAGCGGCATCGACGTCTGCATCATCGGCAACAACAATGGCATCCTTGCCGCCCATTTCTGCAACCACGCGTTTTATCCAGATCTGCCCTGGCTGTGGTGTGTTTGCTAGCTGGTTGATATGGAGCCCTACCTCCATGGATCCTGTAAAGCTGATGAACCGAGTTTTAGGATGTGCTACAAGGTAATCGCCAGCCTCCGCTCCACTTGCGACCAGGAAATTCAGAACGCCATCAGGCAAACCAACTTCCCGCATGATGTCGGCAAAGAGCCAGCCCATCATCGGAGAGTCGCTACTGGGTTTCAACACAATCGTGTTACCAGTTACGATGGCTGCAGAGGCGGTTCCTACAAGGATGGCAAACGGAAAATTCCAAGGCGGGATCACAATACCTACGCCCAAGGGGATGTAGAACAACTCATTGTGTTCACCTGGCTGCTGAACGATAGGCTGCTTCGATGCATAACGAAGCATCTCTCGTCCATAGAACTCCAGGAAGTCTATTGCTTCGCACGTATCGGCATCGGCCTCAAGATAGTTCTTGCCAACTTCCGAAATCATCCATGCATTGATTTCCAGGCGCCGCTTGCGAACCACGTTGGCAGCCTTGAACAGGTACCCTGCGCGTTCCTTAGCGGGAACATGTTTCCAGGATTCAAAGGCCTTGGCGGCGGCCTTCATGGCCTTTTCAGCATCGGCCTGACCGCTTTTCTGAAATACGCCAACCACCTCTTCAGGTCGGGCTGGGTTTCGACTTGTGGTCTTGGCCTCGGACCGCACCTTCTTACCACCAATGATGTTGGGGTATTCCTTGCCGAACTTCTTTCGAACGGCCTCGATAGCCTCACGCTGCTTACGTGCAATGGAAGGTTTGGTAAAGTCCAAGTACGTTTCGTTGACGAACTCTTTCATTCAATCTCCGGAAGGATATTCGGTAAGGGGCTTGGGTTTCGCAGCAATCACGGTGCAAATTACAGTGTGATTGAATCGCTCATTTCGTTTCTGCACGCACTGCCACCATGGGGAGTGTTGATTCTCACATTTGCCGTGGCCTACATCGAGAACCTCTTCCCACCTTCGCCGAGTGACGTGTTCCTTGTTTTCATCGGTACGCTGGTTGGTATTGGTGTAATTGACTTCGTGTCGGCTCTCGCAGCGGCAACACTTGGATCGGTGACAGGCTTTTACACTGCATACTGGTTGGGCAAACGATACGGACGTTCCTTACTTGAGAGCGGTTGGCTTCCATTTGTCACCGACCATCTACTCAACAAGGTGGATAGCTGGTTCTCACGCTATCACTATTGGATCATCATTGGTAACCGATTTCTAGCTGGCACACGAGCCGTTATTTCTTTTGCAGCAGGTATTGCCCGAATGCCAGTTGTTCGTACCACGGCACTCTGCACGGTTAGTGCACTGGCATGGAACGCTCTGCTTCTTGCTGCAGGGTTGTACTTGGGTGCCCAGTGGAAGGCCGTGGAGGGAATCCTCTCAACCTATGGGTGGGTGGTAACAGGTATACTCGTCGTGCTAGTCACTGTTGTGGTGCTCCGACGCAGAATTCGTACATCCAAGCCCCCTACCAGCAATTAGCCTTCGGTACCCCAGTCAACCACTAACGAAAATCGCAGTGTGTTTGCCAGCGGGTGGTTGTCTTCTACCGTAAGGATGTAGCTGAAGTAGAGGTTGAAAACATCGTAATTCACACCGGCACCCAGCGTATAGAATTGGCGAGCACCGGCACTTTTCGGCTCGGTGAAGTACCCACCGCGGAGCGAAACAGCTTCATCGTACACATATTCCAAACCAATGCCTGTTTCGATGCCGCCTTGCCCCCAAGCAGTCACGAACGACTGTGGGATCGGATCAGAACCCAATGAGTCTCTGCGAACAAGCAACTTGGCCATGTCAACCGACACAAGCAGATCATTGAATTCATCTTCGACAAGCTTCAAGCCAATGCCCCATCGCAATGATGTGGGGAGTGGATCGCTTTCGTTCAGATAGGTCATCTTCGGACCTACGTTCTGCAAATTCACACCCAATGACAGAACATTACCTAGTTGTGCTCCAAGCACATCTAGATCGGTTGGCTTCCAGAGGAAGCCCAGGTCGAAAGCACCAGAGATACCAACGCCTGCACTTGCCTGCTGAGCACCGGCCGGTGCCAGGTTACTTTGAATGTACTTGATTTGAACGCCGGCGGTAACGTCGGTTCCAATGAACGTACCATACGATACACCAATGCTAAACTCATTACTACGGAAGGTTCCCAATGCCTGCCCGTTATCGGCCGTCCTTGTGAACTCACCAAGGTTCATGAAAATGAAGGTGCCGGCAATGGTACCATCCAATTCTTCAACGTACTGCCCGTACGAGCCGTACGAGTAAAACAGATCGGCGTTGAATTGCGGAAGCCATTTAGAGAAGCTTAAAGCTACCTGGCGTTGGTTTGACTGGAAACCAAGACCAGCTGGATTCCAATACACGGCGTTGATATCGTCGGCAATGGCTGTCCCCACTTCACCCATAGCACTTCCACGGGCATCTGGAGCAATCAAAAGAAAAGGTACCGCTGCGCCACCAGCCTGACCAAATGCAGTTGTGGCAGAACATGCGATCGCTGCGAGCAGGATGCTCGTGCGGATCATGGACATAAGACTCCTCGTGGCACTGAAACGGTAAAATTAACGAATGAGGGCAAGTTTGCCGTTGATGCTGGCTGACGTGCCATCATCCATTACCATGATTACCTGGCAGGCATAGACGCCTGATCCCAGATGATTGTTTTCTGCATCACGCCCATTCCAAACGAATTCGGCTGTCTGCATGTCCCGAACATCCATCGGTGACTGCATTACCATGCGCCCTTGCATGTCGTAAATCCGCACGTCCGCTGTAAATGGTCGATTTGCATTGTGCTGGAAACGTATGGTCGTGGCTTCGCTGAATGGGTTTGGGAAATTCATCACCCAGCGTGCAACCACGCCATCGTCAGACGAAGCAATTCTGAACATCGTTGATGCTTCCTGCATGTTGTTAAGCACATCCCATGCTCGAACTCGTACAGTGTGCTCGCCCGAGCCGAGACCGAATATCTGCTTGCTTGCTGTTCCTGCACGTGGGTTCTTTAGCGATGTAGAAAACGTCTCAGTAAGGACCTCTACCAAAGCTCCATCATCGAATGTTGCCTCGATGTCGTGGCCAACCCCTACTCCGGCAGCGTTGATACCGGTAGCGTCTTCCAGGTCCACGATGAGTATGGGATTTGCTCTCACTACGTCGCCGCGCTGGAAGAAGTAGGAGTCCATGTAGATGGCAATGGACGGACCATCGCCGTCGTTGTGTTGTTCATCGGATACCCCGTCCACCACGACGTTGCTGGTAACTCCACATGCTGTACGCCTATCCTCAGTGTTGTATGCGTAACCATATAGTCGGGCCTCACTAGCGGAAAAGGCAATGTCCTTTGGCACAACGAACTGGGCCGTAAACCGACCGTCTACAACCGGATATGATCCGCGTGCAAGCAGAGCTCCTGGCAGAATGAATGAGTTCACGGTTTGGTACACGTCATCATCCACAACGGTCACGTCACGTTGCCCATCAAGCAGCGAGATCGTTGCCACACCATTGAATGAAGCATCAACGGTTGATGAAAGAGGTCGCTCGATACGTCCGGTAACGGTTACTGTGGAAAGTGCCTTGAGTTGAACGATGGCACTGTCTGACAGTGGCTGACCATTGATAGATTCGAATACGACCTCGTGATCAGGAATCAGAAGACGAAGTGTGGGGTCTCCAAGCAGAAAGAATTTTTCGTCGTTGTAGTTATAGAAATCCTGCTTAACCTGTCGCACTGCATCTCCAATTCTCATCGTTCGGCCGTTTACATCGGGAGTGAACAGGATGCGATAGAAGGCTTGGTTTAGAGCTGCGTTTTGGTCTGCAAACACGATTCTCGCAGCTGAAAAAGCCGCAATGGCCCCACCCTCTTCAAGGAGGACAAGTTCCTCTGCACCGCTTTGAACGTCAGTTAGATCAAACCGCGCAAAGTCGCACGTTGCTGCAGAAAGGAAGAATGGTTTCGTACGATTGGTCATGCGTGGAGGAGTAGTCTCACGTTCAAAGACGAACTCGTGCGCCCAAACACGGGGATTGCCATGACCTATCCAGTTGAGCATCAGTGCGCCGGTGGTATTTACGGTGCTCACGATCTCTGCTGTAACAGAGGGTTTCCTCTTTCCACGGGCGATGTTGGATGTAGGGTACTCCACCAAATAAATCTTCTTGGGCTGAAAACTCTCCGGTATGTACTCTCTCCACAACGTCTCACTTTGCTTCAGATGCAATGCTCTATCACTCGCGCCCGGAGCAGTGTACCCATCGTCCGCCACCATCGTAATTCGGGTGCGCCAATCGTCAAGTGATGCGCTTTGCTCATAATCCCGAATCTTTGCAAGCATTTTCCGTCCAACATCATTTGATGTTATCGGCAGACGTCCGATGGCAATGTCCGGCCTGAGGTCATTCCCATCGATCCGAACGAAAAAGTCTTCTGTCGTATGCGTCTGCAGCCCATACGATGTGTCATCGGGATCCAAACTTTCAAATGGAATGAGGTAGTTGCGGGCCGTTGTTGAGATGCCCTTGTAGTCGAAATGCCCGTCGCCCCATAACAGCACATACGCTGGTCTAGTGGGAGCATGCCAATAGGCGAAAGCAAGGAAATCACGAATTGCAGTTGGGTCCTGCACACCAAATGCAAACTCTCTCATGATCTCTTCGGAGGTAACCACCGAGATCCGCAGATCTGGGTCGGTGCCACGGTATGCTGCATATTCTTCTGCGCTTTCTTTAAGCTCTGGGTGCGTAATAACCAGGTAGTTCCCCAGCTGATCGGCTACGGCACGTGATCGTAGTGTTAGGGGGGGGAGGGGGCTTATGCTTACACCGCGAACCTCCGTCGTGATGAAATACCGCCGAACCTTGCCACTGTCTAACAACTCACGAATCGCAGCCACTCCTCCCGAAGGAGCCACATTTTCAAGCTGCTTTGGTTGCGCGGGATCGGTAACATCGAATGCAAATACTTCACCACCTTCGAAGCCATTGACGGAATATTCAGTAACCCCTCGAAGCTTGGGGTCGGAGAAAAATGCAAATCGCCGTGAGTCTGCCACCAGACCCCGTGGGTAAATCACTTCAACCCAATCGAGCAGCCCTGTGGCAATGGCCTCCTGCGGACACTTGTACTCGAAGCGAAGTACACTTCTCGCATCGGATGCGATCTGTGCTGCAGGTACCGATCCATACGCCCTACCACTGAACATGTCCATATACTCAGGCACAGGTTGCAGCACTCTTTGAGCCACTGGAATGTTGTTTTCGTACACCGTGAAGGAACCTGTGTACGAGCTTTTGTGGACGAGATTCATGTTGTACGACACCTCACCGCTTCGAACTAGGCCCGGTAGCGTAAAGGTCACAACGAGTGATCCGCCATTTTCGATAGTTCGCCCGAACCACTTCCGTCCCGATCCGCTATTGTAGGGGTTCACCAGCTCTTCTTCGTTGAAAGCATATCCGAATACCGTGAGTGGCCTATGCTCCACTGGACCGGTTGGGGTCGTGCGTTTCGTACTGCGCCTACCATCGCCCCCTGCCGTGGTTACAAGGTACCGTGCCTTGGTATCGTAATGATGGATGTAGTGCCTGGCACCTTCCGAGGTCCATTGCCATCCGGTGTTTCCCGCTGCATAGAACAGCACTTCGTTTATCGATCCGTCAGCGTTGGTTCTCACGATGACGTCCAGTTCATTTGGGGCATCATTGGTAGCTGGATCGACTCTTTCGTCCAGTTCCTGCCCCCCCCAACCAAGAACCTTAATCGTGCGGGCTGCGTTGGCATCGGTGGGTAAGCCAGCATCACGGAGTTGTTGCGCGGAGATGCGGTACACGCCTTCTTCAGACACTGTTATTTGAGCAACAGGGTCGAGTGGTACAAACGACTGCGTCTGCTCCGTACCCTTCCGGAGAGATGTTTGACTTCTATGGAGACTTGAGGACTGCTCTGCAAGAATGGCCGCTGGACTCAACTCAATAACTCCACGCAGCTCCGTTGCGATCCACGTATTACCATCTATACTCTCGGCAACAACGCAACGCACCGTTGCTTGATGTTGCCCACGGGCAACTCCACCGTATTGCACTTGAATCTTGTTGGTCAGTATGGCCTCGGTGGGAATAGGAGTGCCATTTGGTGTGCGTATGGCCCGCATTGGCAAGCCATGAACTACACCGTGAACCGTTGAGCCTGCCAGCGTGAAGCTTGTGGGACTGCTCACGTTCAGGGAAAACTCTACAACAAGCTGAACAGTACCACCACTTGCAGACTGTCGAATCCGAGCCTCTGGGATTCCAACCGAGATGTATTGCCTGCCTGCCACATCGAACGTATCTAGCTCTGTCTCTGGTCTAACGGTAAATGACCATGCATGGGCACTTTCTCGCACAACATGCACGCCACGCCCATACAACGGTGGCGTACCATTGCCTCTGACTTCGAGAACAGACGCCACAAGTGCCAGAGCCAGGGCTATGTGGGCTAGTGAAGCTTGTTTAATGCTCATTGACGCAGAATTCACGCGTGGTACAGACGCCGATCGGTAGATGTATTGTGAATCTTGGGTTTCGAAAGTTACCCGAAGCATAAGAACACCATTCAGCATAAAAAAATGCCTCGCCATCAGGGGGGAATGAGACGGCAAGGCATGCAGCATAAAGAGGAAGTGACGACTCGCGTCGTCGAGCGGGAAACGAGACTCGAACTCGCGACCCCAACCTTGGCAAGGTTGTGCTCTACCAACTGAGCTATTCCCGCAGTCGGTACTGCTTGAATGCAAACATACGCCCACGATGTCTCTGAGTCAACGCGGATTTTCCCTGCTCCCTGTAAAGCCATGATTTCCCGGCACCTAGAGATATCCACAAGGTTATCCACATATCGACTCGGAAGTCGAAATCTAGTGTTTCCAACCAGTTACGCGGGGATCTTTGCTTGCTCACTTAAGAAAATCAACCGAAAATTCTTCACAAGAACCTCCCGAACCCAACCTATGTGGGGAGCTTGTCCAAGCTCTCGCTGAATGCTGGTAACTGCTTTGTCTGTAATACCGCAGGGTACGATCGTCTGAAACAGGCCGAGGTCGTTGTCCACATTCAGAGCTAATCCATGAGTGGTTATCCACCGCCTACAGTGGATACCAATCGCGCAAATTTTACGGTCACCATCAATCCACACACCAGTCCTGCCAGCAACTCTGGAGGCGGATATACCTAACTCACCAAGAGTGGCGATAACAGCTTCTTCGATTGAACGAAGAAACCAATGCAGATCTGGTTTTGATCGCTGAAGGTCGAAGATCGGATAGGCTACGAGCTGACCGGGGTTGTGCACTGTTGCTTCGCCACCACGATCAATCTCAACAACCGGTATACCTTTCCCTTGCAGTTCGATAAGTGGAGCCAACACACTGCCTTGTTTTGTTGTTCTTCCTAGCGTAATCACGCTTGGATGTTCGCAGGTTACAAGTGTGTCGGGTGCACCCTCCTCTACGCGTTTGGCGAGTGCGCGCTGCTTATCCCAGGCCTGACGGAACTCAATCAGTCCCCAATGTTCAGTGTCCACGGCCAGCTTAGAAGTTCACTGCTTCGTCCCACGCCATTGCAGCACTTTCCATGATTGCTTCACTCAGCGTAGGGTGAGCATGCACCGTCTTGAAAATCGCTGGACCAGTGGCCTCAAGTGTCCGTGCCACTCCAAGTTCGCCGATCATTTCGGTAACGTCGGGCCCAATCAAGTGAGCACCTAACAGGCCGCCGTACTTTTTGTCGAACACCAGCTTAACGAATCCCTGAGCCTTACCGATGCCATGGGCTTTGCCATTAGCCGTAAACGGAAACTTGCCTACGCGAACTTCATGTCCAGCTTCTCTTGCCTTTGCTTCTGTTAGGCCGATGCTTGCAACCTGCGGCTGGCAATAGGTACAACCGGGAATGTTTGAGTAATCAACACCGTCTGTGTGATGACCGGCAATAACCTCGGCAGCGGCAATACCTTCCGCAGATGCCTTGTGAGCAAGCCAGGGGGCTCCGGCAATGTCCCCTATTGCATACACACCTGGAATGTTGGTACGCAGATACTTGTCAACAACTATCCAACCTCGCTCTAGCTTGATGCCACTTTCTTCAAGGCCCATGTTTTCGATGTTGCCCTGAACTCCAATCGCATTCAGAGCCTTCTCTGCCTTGAGGACTTCTTCCGTGCCATCCTTCTTGACTACAACCACCTCCACGCCCTTGCCCTTCTTCTTGGCGCTCTTAACGCGGGTTTCAGTTAGGATGGTCATCTTCTGTTCGCGCTCGAACGATCGGCGGAGTTCCTTGCTAATCTCTTCGTCCTCAACAGGCAACAGCCTGTCCTGCATCTCGATGATGGTAACCTTCGAACCAAAGCTGTTGTAGAAGTATGCAAACTCTACACCGATTGCACCTGCTCCCATCACAATCAGATCCTTGGGGGCAGACTGCTGCAGCATAGCCTCGGTGCTTGTAAGCACGTACTCTCTGTCTACCTCGATGCCCGGTATCTGCCGCGGGCGTGCACCAGTGGCAATAATCACGTTCTTAGCTGCGATGCTGTCGGTAACGGTGCCTTTCTCGACCTTGACTTCCACAACGTGACCAGAGCCCCCTGCTGATGCTTTGAGAACTCCCCATCCCTTTATGTGAGTAACCTTATACTTTTTGAAGAGAAACTGCACACCGTTACTCATGCGATCTGCAACTCCACGCGAACGCGAAATGACTTTCGGAAAGTCCACATCAATTTGCTTGAGGCCGAATCCAAAATCGTCTGCATGCTGAAGGAACTGCATGTATTCGGCATTCTTAAGCAAACTTTTCGACGGGATACAGCCCCAGTTCAAACACACACCGCCAAGCCGATCGGCTTCTACGCAGGCCACCTTCTGGCCCAACTGCGAGGCTCTAATTGCCGCAACATATCCACCTGGACCAGAGCCGATGACTACCACGTCGAACGTATGCTGATTCATTGTTAACCTGTTGTTTAGGGGAGGGGCTTTGAAAAATGCAGCCACAAAGATACTGAGCAGACGTAGCGCAAATCGAGTGCAGTCTCACTGAATGTATTTACTATACCTCGTGTTATGTTCGACCAGTTGTTCAGCATCCTCACTCATCCGTTTTGTTTCACTATCTGAGCTTTCTGCACATGAAGACTGGTCCCTTTTTTCTTGCCATCATCGTTGGCACGTTCGTCACCTTCGCTTTGAACTCAGCCTACTACATGCCTCAAATGGACATGATGGCGGAATGGATGAAGAAGTTCAATGGATCCGCGTACGCCCCCGGCCAAGAACCAAGCATGATGTGGTACCTACTAATGAGCCTCCTTGCAGCCTGTTTAGCAGCTATCGTTGTTTTGCCAAGGCAACTGCGAGGTGGTTCTGCATTTCTGTGGGGTATGATTACAGGAGTGCTCGCGAGCATCCTGTCGAGCTTTGGATGGATAATGACATTCCCGTTCTTTGAGCTGTGGTGGGCACTCATGGAGGCAGTGGTTCAAGGCCTCATCTACGGCTTAACGTCTCTCGCCATGGCAGCGATGTACAATCGGATTGCAGCCTCCGCATAACGGACTAAAACTTCATGCACGAAGGCCGGTTCCAACACGTGTTCGGAACCGGCCTTTTCCATTGCGTACAGACATTTCAAAAACCTACAGCCGACGTACCCAGTACGCTCCAAACGCTACGAGTGATACTCGAAAGACTCCTTGAGCAAGGGATCGTTTACGGCTACGGCATTGCGAACTTTGAACAAGTTAGATGCAAGGAACAGGAACACTCCTGCAAAGAAGATCAAACCTGTGAACTCATTCCAACTAAAGTAGAACGGTACTCCGTGTGCATGGTCTCCATGGGCAAGCACCTTGCCAACGGCAGGCATTACGATCCACACGATGTCAATAAAATGGGCAATGAGGATGATGATGGATGCAGCAACAAGGAATTGAATTTTCCGCTTTACATCCTGGCGAAGGAGCAGCATAAAGGGAATCACAAACCTGAAGGCAATCAGCAAATAACCAAAGATGCCCCAAGGCGTGTCATACATTCTTGTTGTGAAATAAACGGTTTCCTCTGGAATGTTTGCATACCAGATAATGAAGTACTGTGAGAATCCGATATATGCCCAGAAAACCGTGAAGGCAAACATGAGCTTGCCAAGGTCATGATAGTGCTCATCGCGGATATAGTCCTTGAGCAAACCCGAGCTTCTCAGAGCAACCGCCATCAAACTCAGTACCGCCAACGAAGCCACGAAGTGGCCTGCAAAGGTGTATACTCCCCAGATGGTGCTGAACCAGTGTGGTTCAAGAGACATCAACAGGTCGAATGCTGCAAAGGTGATGGTGAGTGCATACACAAGAACCCAGCCTGCTGCACGGTCCCAATTCTTCTGTGTTGGCTTTATGTCGGTTGCCGTGTCCTGTTTAACGGAATTACCAACAACAAATCGCGACATCCACCACCACAGCAGACAATAGAACACCATTCGACCAATGAAGAATGGGATGTTCAGATACGGCTCTTTGAGTTGCAGAAGATGATCGTGCTTGGCTTCTTCGTGAGTCCATTCATAAATGCTATGGTGCCCCATCATGTTGAACACGATGGGAACCAGAAACACAATGAGTAGTGGAACCATGCCCGTGAAGTTCTCGGCAATTCGGCGAATCCCCGCACTCCAACCGGCACGAGTAAGAAACTGCAGAGCGGCAAAGAACAGCATGGTTACGCTGATGCCGGCAAAGTACCAGAAGCCGATCAGATAGTCCGCAACGGCACGAGCCTGACCGTGTTCGCCACCCGTAACGTATGAGGCTACCAGACCCAAGCCCCCTACGATCATCAAGGCGAAAGCCCACTTGCGAATGGTTTCAAAGAGTGGAGCCGATCCGATGTTCACGTTTTGCATGTAACGTTACTCCCCTGCCGAAGCGCGCTCTTGCAAGGTGCGCAGGTAATAGACAATTGCCCAGCGGTCTGTTGGCGTGATTTTGTCCGCATAACTCGGCATCAGATTCTGTCCGGCACTGATGATGTGATAGATGCGAGCGTTCGACAGCGCTTGCGTCTCTGGCCGAGTTAGATTGGGGATACCCGCCCATAAGCCACGTTTTACGATCTGATTGTTCTGGCTCTGACCGTCATAATAATGACAGGGTGAGCAGAAAACATTGAAGCGATTCTGTCCACGAGCAAGCAGGAACTCTGACTTCTCAAGATTCGGATCAACATTTACCACTTCAGCAGTGTCAATGTCGCCAGCACTGAGCGGATACACGTCCACATTGCGCGCCACCGTCCCTGGTATGGGTTCACGCAAACTGCTGCGGTTAGCAAAGAAGGTATGACCACTCTGCGGGATGGACTTAAAGTTATGGTCCATGTTAGGGTTAAACTCCACAGGAGGTTCGGTGGAGAACCATGTGATGCGCCCGGCAAGCACAAGAACCGTGAAGATGCTGATGGCACCAACAAGCACCAAGAGCCAGATGGGGATTTTTGGGAAGGTCATGATGCAGTTGTCACGAGGTGGACGTTGGAAGCACCTAATCGGCGAAGCAGCTCTTGCGATCCTTGGGCAGAGAAGCGGTCGTCGTCCGCATCTATGGTAACCACGAAGGTATCATCTGTAGCCTTTTGAAAACTTGGGTCATCCTGGTATCGGTTCCACCATGTGGGTATGCGGCAGAGACCGAACAGACCAAGTACGGTAAAGATGGCGGTACCAAGGATGGAGAGTTCAAAGTCGATCGGCATGCTGAACTGCCAATCAAAAAAGCCTTTGCCACCAATGTTGAGTTTATAATCCCATGCACCGGTCCACCACTGCAGGCCCAACGCTGTGGAGAGTCCGCCAACCATGCCCGTAAAGGATATGTATGTGAGCAGGCTTCTCTTTACTCCCATGGCCTTATCAAGACCATGCACTGGATACGGCGTGTGGATGTCCCACTTGCGATACCCTGCATCACGAATGGTTTCCGCCACATGCATGAGCACGTTCACATCGGTAAACTCGCCGATGACGCCTACTGGAGCCCCCTTCCCCACGGAAGTGGTTTCTTGGGTCAAGGTTTCGGTTGTCATTGTGCCACCTCCGCATGTGCGTGATCATGGTGGTGATGTTTGGGTTGTGCGCCTGGCATTATGCCCTTTACCTCGGCGATGGCAATCACCGGGACGAATCGAGCAAACAGAAGGAATGCCGTTAGGAAGATGCCGAATGTGCCGATGAAGATGGAGATCTCAACCCAGGTTGGGGTGTAATAGCCCCATGACGAAGGAAGGAAATCGTGGTGCAGTGTAGTGGCAATGATGGTAAACCGCTCGAAGCACATGCCGATGTTCACGAAAATTGAGATCACGAACATGAGCGGGATGTTGCGACGCAGCTTCTTGAACCAGAAAACCTGTGGTGAGATAACGTTGCAGGTAACCATCGTCCAGTATGCCCACGCATAATCTCCCATGGCACGATTGATGAAGATCCAGCGTTCCCAAGAACTGCCACTATACCATGCGATGAACATCTCCATGGCATACGCATATCCCACCATCATGCCGGTTGCCAGCATGATCTTGTTCATGTTATCTAGGTGCTTGGGAGTGATGAACTGTTTGAGATCAAGAACTTCGCGGGCAATGATGAGCAACGTCATCACCATCGCGAAGCCGGAAAAGATGGCTCCCGCAACAAAGTATGGTGGGAAGATCGTGGTATGCCAACCGGGTAGGATGCCAACGGTAAAGTCGAACGACACGACGCTGTGCACAGACAGAACGAGTGGCGTACTGATGCCCGCGAGAATCATGTATGCAATCTCGTAGTGATGCCAATGGCGCGTTGACCCCGTCCACCCAAACGAGAAAAAGCCGTAAATCTTCTTGCCCCATTCGCTGCGCACATAATTGCGAAGTGTAGCAAAGTCCGGTATCAAACCGATGAACCAGAACAGCAAGGACACCGTGAAGTACGTGTTCACGGCAAACACGTCCCACATAAGCGGTGAGCGGAAGTTCACCCACATCTGCATCTGATTGGGAACGGGAAGCAACCAATAGAATAGCCACTGCCGGCCAGTGTGACTCAGTACCATCGTGAGAGCACAGAGAACGGCAAAAATCGTCATGGCTTCGGCCGAGCGGTTGATGGCGGTACGCCACTTTTGCCTGAACAGAAAGAGGATGGCAGATATCAGCGTTCCCGCATGGCCAATGCCAATCCAGAACACGAAGTTGGTGATGTCCCAACCCCACCCAACGGGGTTGTTCAATCCCCACACACCAATACCGGTGGTAATGGTGTAGTAGAGAGCAAAGAGTCCAAGAGCAGCCATCCCACCAGTCACACTTAGTGTGAGCAGGTACTTGATGGAGATCTTGCCTTCCACGATACTGGCTATGCGCGACGTAATGTCACGCATCGAAGGGTTGCCTAGTACCAGCGGTTCTCGCACTGGCTCGTCGGGCGCGAGGACGGAACTGTACTCGGAATGGCTAACGGACATGATGGATTCTACCTTGCGTTGAATGTCGTGTTGATCAGGCGTTGCGCACCTTTGCCAAATACGTGACCTGCGGACGTACGTTGAGTTCTGCTAGTACCTGGAAACCACGTTCGCTCATGCGAGCCTTGCTTACTGCGCTGTTCGGATCGTTGGTATCACCGAAGATGATGGAACCGGACGGACAGGCTTCCTGGCAAGCCACAACAACCTCGCCATCCATCACTCGAGCACGACCCTGATCGCGCGCATGCCATTTTGCTTCATGAAGCCGCTGAACGCAGAACGTGCACTTCTCCATCACGCCACGCATGCGCATCGTGATGTCGGGATTAAAGACCAAATCTGTTGGAGTGCGAAGATTGTCGTTGTAATCAAGGAAGTTAAACCGGCGTACTTTGTATGGACAGTTGTTCAGGCAGTACCTCGTACCAACACACCGGTTGTACGTCATTTCATTTAGGCCTTCCGGCGAGTGTGTTGTAGCAGCTACCGGACATACGTTTTCGCAGGGAGCATTTTCGCAATGTTGGCACAACATCGGCTCCATCACCGTTTCGGGAGCTTCTATGTTACCAACGTAGTACCGGTCTAACCGAATCCAATGCATTTCGCGTCCGATGAGCACCTGGTCCTTTCCAACCACGGAGATGTTATTCTCGCTCTGGCATGCGATCACACAGCTTGAGCAGCCTGTGCATGTGCTCATGTCGATAACCATTCCCCACCGATGTCCCTTGTACGTGTACTCAGGAACAATGGAAAGGGGCTTCCGGAAGGCTCCCTCCGTACCAACGGAAGGATACTCCGCACTCAGGTCTTCCATCTGACCGCTGGCCATAGCCTGCAACGTTAGCCATTTGGCCACAGGCCGCTGGCCGTTGCCGTCATCAAGTGTGTGATGGTCTTGTGAACAGGCAATCCGAACACTTGTCCCGGCAAGGGAAATCTTGTTCACCTCTACATACCCAACGGTGTGATGCTGGTTGGCAACAGCATAAGCATTAACACCCACCCCGTTGGCTACCTGACCTACGTTCTTCCTTCCGTAGCCCAAACTCAAGGCCACAACATCGTCTGCCATTCCTGGCTGAACCCACGCTGGAGCGTCGATGGTGCCGTGTTCAGTGTGAAGAGTAACCAGCTGACCGTTGGCCTTTCGCAGCGCCTTTGGATCTGATGCCGTAGCAAGGCCCAGCTTGATGGCTGTGGCTGCGCTCATCATTGCAACATTGTCCCACGTAATCTTGGTTACCGGGTCTGGCAACTCCATCAGCCATGCATTGTTGCTGTACGTGCCATCGGACAGCGTGAGTGATGGCACAACGAGCAACTGGCGAGCACCTGCCTTCACGGTGCTTCCCGGCAACAAACCAGCTGCGGCCAGGTTCAGCATTGGTACTGTAGGCATCGGAGTAATACGTACAACACCATCACGTAGAACTGTATTCCAAGAGGTGGGTTCAACGGTCGATACAGATGCGATCACCGTAGCCCAGTTTGCCTTGATGTAGTCGTGGTACGTCTCGTTGTCGGAAAGGAAACCAGGAACCAGCTTCCGGGTAATGCGCATCAGTCCATCATGCAAACCTTCTACGCCATCGTTAAGCGGACGGATTGCTGGTTGCTGAACGCTCATTGTTCCATCAAAGGTGGTGGCATCTGACCAGCTTTCCAGCCAATGTGCCGCGGGTATGCTTACGTCGCACAAGGCAGCAGTTTCATCCTCGTACAGATTGATTGCAGCTCTGAACGGTGCTTTTAGCATTGCCTTCCGAAACGAGCGGGAAGCGGTATACTCAGGGTTAACACCACAGAAGATCAGCGCATGAACGTTTCCACTTTCAAGGTCCGACTGCAACTGCGCGATGGCCTCACCTTTTACACCACTGTTTGGAATCCTACGAGAAGGGTCAACCACCCCTTCCGGTACAACGCCCCCTAGCGCATAGGTTACGTTGAGCGCCATCACATGCGCACGAGGCGAGAGGTGGCGTCCGGCAAGCAAAACGGATTGCTGAGGAGCGCTCTTGAGGGCAACCGCTGCTTGTTGAGCTGCACTGCGCGTGGCAGAGTCGGCCATCGCAACCAAGTCTGCTCCTGTTGCGGTTGAACCACACACTTCCGCTTCGATAACGGCAATGAATGGCTCAAGCTGCGATGGATGCAATCTGTAGCGCTGATCGCTGTTGGCACCCGTAAGGGAGTATTGTGCCTCTGCCACAATTAGCTTCGACATGGCCGGTACTTCTTTCGATGGCCTGCGCCGAGTAGCAAACTGACGGCTGTGGTACACCTCCAGCGGATCTGTACCAAGAGGGTCGGCATCAACAGCCACAACAACCATGGCCTTTGCAAGATCTGGAACCAACTCTGCATCAATGCCCAGCACGGCCTTATTGGCCATAGCAGCATTGTCGCAAGTGATCGCAGGCATGGTCACAAAACTCACTGCGGGCAGCGATGCTGTGATTTGCTGCTGCAACACGGCAAAAGACGGCGAGCAATGGTCATCAATCACAAAAACAGCACGTTTGCCGGCCTCCTGTGCAACCTTGATGGCATCGGCAATGCTGGTGAGCGCATTATCGTACGAGGTAGCCCCCCCCCCTCGGCGTACACGTGGGCGCCGAATACGGTCAGGATCATACAGAGAAAGAATGCTTGCTTGCATCTCGCTGTTTGTTCCGTTTCCGTTCACAGGATGAAGAGCATTACCCTTCACCTTGATCGGTCGGCCTTCGCGTGTCTTGATCAACGCACCAAAAGCGATGTTGCCCTTGGTGTACACCGAAGCATACTCCACGGGAAGTCCGGGAACGGCGGTCTGGTTAGAATTAACGGATGGTACCAGATGCTGCAGTGGGCGTCTGCAGGCCGCAGCCGTTACGGCCATTGCAGCGGAAAGAGCTCCGATGAAGCCCCGCCTGCTCACATTGGCATCAGCAATGGTAGTCGCTGTCGTGCTGAACTCGCCACCATGTTGGTGCTCACCCGCCAATTGGTCCAGGCTCTGCCACGTTGTGGCACCGTTAGCAGTAAGCGATCGATCGGACATACTTGAACCTTGCGTTGAAATGTCTGAGTTCGGATGCTGTGCCATATCAATAATGGCAGGAGGAGCAATTCTCCGGACCGAGTCCGGCCTTCTTCGGGTGTGGTATCCCGTCAACCTTGTGTGCAGGGAGTGGTGTTGCTACAGCACCGTATGATGGCTCCACGATGCTTGTATACTCCCCAACCTGAGCAGGGATCGGAGTGAAGATGTAACTGCTATCCTGAAGGTTCTTCAGGTCGTGCAGTTTTCCTGTAAACACGCCACTGATCGGCCGCGCACCAACGATTCTGGTATCGGGATTCCGGTGACAATCCAGGCACCATCCCATACTGAGCGACTTGAACTGGGAAACAACACCCATCGACTCGACCGGACCATGGCAGCTTTTGCAATCTATCTGCGCACGAATGTGCCGTGAGTGGTTGAAGTGCGCATAGTCCGGAAGCTTGTGGATGCGCACCCACTCAAGAGGAGTGTTGTTATTGTAGCTGTCGCGTACGAGCTGCAGCTTGGGGCTTTCCGCTTGAACCACCGTATGGCAGTTCATACACGTTTGGGTGCTCGGTACAGGTGAATGAGCCGACGACTCAACGCCAGCATGACAGTACTGGCAGCTCACCTGCAGTTCACCTGCATGCAGCTTGTGTGAGAATGGAACTGGTTGTTGCGGACGGTAGCCAACATCAGCTACATCATTCCGAACTCCGAAGTAGATGACCAGGAAGATGACCGTGGCTACACCACCCATTGCAGCCAAACCAAACTTCACAGCCAAGTCAAACTGGCGTGAGAACATTCACCACCCTTGAAAAAAAGTCGGGCAAATATCGGGAACCATGTGGACGTAGACAATGTGCACGCACAGCATCTAGCCTTTTGCAATTCGTTTCATGTGTAAAACGTACGCCACGCCTGCAGCAGTTACGATAACGATAGGTACGGCAAGCATAAACAGCACCGAGATGGAGTACGACTCGCCAATTGTTGCCTGCTTAGAACCTGCAGCATAGTTGTCCTTGCATGCAGGACAGGCTTGGGCGGTGCCGCTTCCGAGAAGAACCACGGCTATCGTGGCCAGAATCCATCGAGAAATCATGATGACGGAAACCATTGGTACAACATGAAGTAGACCAGCACACCTGTTACCGATACGTACATCCATATTGGGTACGTGATTCGGGCAATGCGCTTATGGGTAGCAACCTGCATCCGCAAACCTCTAAACAAGGTAATGCTGGCAAGGACAGGTACCGTCATCGCCAGCAAAACATGAGATGCTAGCAATGTCAGGTACAACACTCGTACAGCACCTTCACCGGCAAAGGTGGTGTTCCAACTGCCAGTTGATTGATAGAGGTGCACCTTGTGAGCGATGTATCCAACCAGAAACAGCATGGAGCACACGAAGGCACTGATCATCGAGGCCCTATGCCATGAGATATTCTTTGCACGAATAAAGCGATAGCCGCTAACAAGTAGCAGCGTGCTGATTGCATTTAATGCGGCATTCATTGCTGGGAGTTGATCCATGAACGAAGCCTGTGCATGTCTGTTGAATCCGTACTATCAAAATACCCGCAGATCTGTCCTTCTTTGTCGACGGCAACAAACCGTGTGCTGTGCATAGCAGGCTCTTGCGGATCCATGAGACCAAAACCAGTTGTCGAAACCTTCCGTGCGTCTTCGAGCGGCATTCGAATCATCCACCACTCACCGGGATTCGCACCATACTGCGCGGCATATTCTCGAAGCACAGTGCCTGTATCCTGATTTGGATCTGTACTGATTGAAACAAAGCGCATGCGCGCCCCATACCGCTGTACGAGTTGTTGCTGTTCCGCATTGAGGATAGGGCATACCGTTTGGCAACTGGTAAAGAAGAACGATGCAAGCCATGGCCGCCCAGCCAGTTGCTTACTGTTGAATTGGTTACCCGCCTGATCAACACCGGCAAACGAAGGTGCCGCACGCTTCGGAAATGGTTGTTCCTCGTTGGCTTCCGAACAGCCAATCGTGACTACAACTGCAAGAAGCAGAAGAATACGCATCAGTGTCGGTAGGAGAAGTTCTCCAGAAAGTTGAAGGCAAACGACATGACGATGAACAGGAACACGGGAACGTATACAAAGAACCGTAGCAGAGGCGAATCGAACTTCAGGTGCATGAAGATGTACATCACGCAGATCACCTTTATCACGGCGATCACTACGCCGATGGTTACGTGCAGGACGTCGCCCGGTGTTCCCCACTCTGCAGGGAAATGCAGTGCCTTGGCTGCTACTACTGTAAGAATGGTGAACACGAGAAGTGCGTAGAACACCTTCATGTACGAGGGAACAACGTTTTCGTGTGAGCTCATGGTTATGCCTCCTTAGTGCCCTGCTGCTGCATGATAGGGAATCATGAGGTATAGCGCTGGGAAGATGAAAATCCACATCAGATCAACAAAGTGCCAGTACAATCCCAACGTTTCTACCTTCCATGGGTACGGGTATCCGTGTTTACCATACGACTTGAGGAACATGTATCCCATGGGGATCATTCCGCCGATAACGTGTAGGGCGTGAAATCCCGTCATCAGAAAGTAAAAGCTATAAAACACTGTGTGATGTTCCTGGCCTGGGAAGAGGCCATGATGGAACTTGTCGCTGTATTCAAACCACTTCACGATCAAGAAGCCTAAGCCCCCTAGCAGCGTGAGACCAAGGAACAAGCGGAACAGGCCGGTTCTACTGTGCTCCAGATGATAGATGCTTAATGCCATGGTAAGTGAGCTACCGATCAGAATAAACGTGTTGACCAAAGCGAGCACCCAGTTCAGGTGAGCTGACCCTTGACCGAACACATCGTAGTTACTGTTACGCAAAACGATGAATGCACCAAAAAACCCGGAAAAGAACATGAGCTCCGACGCAAGGAAAGCCCACATGGCCATCTTGCCGTGGGGTATCCGCGTGAGCGGCTCGTGGGAGAGATTCAAGGCACCAGACATGACGATTCCGTTGTAGTAGTTGATTGCTCAGTTACAAATGTGCAGCCTTGTCGATGACCATCATCACAAGGGTTCCCATCAATACGGCATACGAAGTGAGCAGTACTCTTCGCGCTGCCACAACATCACGATGGCGCATGTACCGCAGACTTTCGCCAACAAGCCATCCACCCAGGAGCATCGCAGAAACAAGATACACTGCACCCGTAAAGCCGATAACCGTTGGCAGCATAAGAACGCCAAGGAGCAGTAGGCTATACCCTATCATCTGCTTGCCGATCGATTTGCCCGTATCATCACTCAACGCTCGAAGTGCATAGCCGCCTTGCCGATAGTCCTGACGGTACATCCAACTCAAGGCCAGAAAGTGCGGCATCTGCCAAAAGAAGAGAATACCGAAGAGCACGATTGCCGGAACATCGAGGGAACCACTCACAGCAGTCCACCCTCCTGCAAATGGTAATGCACCGGGTATACCACCAATCAGCATTGCGACTGGCGATCGTTTCTTGATTGGTGTATACATCATGGTGTACACCAACCAGGTAACGACGGCAAGTGAAACGGTAAGAACATTCGTGGTAGCAAGCAGTGCAACTCCAAGCACAGACAGTATTGCACCAAACATGGCCGCAGCCGATACGCTAATCACTCCTGCAGGTATGGGTCGGCTGGCGGTGCGTTTCATGCGAGCGTCGCTGTCGCGTTCAACGATCTGATTCACTACACAACTACCTGCACTGATGAAAACGGTGCCAACCATTGTTGCGAGAAAATGTAACCAGTTGGCAGCCGACGAGCTGAAAACCAACACGTCAACCGGAAGTGCTAGGTAGTATCCGGTCAACGTTGTCATGGCCACCATCTGCGTGATGCCTGGCTTGGTAAGCTCGTAGTACGCTCTTACAGTGGAGGGGGCTTCAGCAACGGCATCCACAGACGCTGGTATGACTTCTGGCTGGATGCCTGCTACCGATGACTTTACGTCACTCACGTCGTCACCTGTACCATTTGTTGCGTGTGCTCCGAAGTTTCTTTCTGCGATGCTCCGAACAAGAAGCCGAAGCTCATGATGGCGTTCACGGCAAGCATCGTCACACCAACCATCACATGCAATGTGGTTACGATTTCTCCTCGGAAGGTCCAGATGATGTGGGCGCCGAGTGATATCTGGAGCACTACCAAAACCAATTGGATGAGGGAGAGCGTTCGAAGCCGTGTTCCCCAGGCCATCCACACCTGTACGAGGACTAAGGCGGCGATAACGTAAGCAAGCGTACGATGAATGAAGTGCACCACCACCTGAAGGTGTGACCACAACTCAGGTGCCGGTAAAAATCCGCTCGCATCCCATGCAGGCCACGATGTGCTTGCACCCCACGCATCAGTGTGGCGCGTGAGTGCTCCGAGTAGAAACTGCACACCAAGCACGGCCCATGTACCAACAACGATGCCAGCAAGGGGCTTTGGCATGGATGCCGAACTTCTGGATGGTGCACTGAGCCATACCATTGCTAGGACGATCATGAAAAAGACTTCGGCAAGCATCCCATGTACGGTACTGGTCCAATCTGGTAGGTTATTCCGCACCGTATAGCCACCAAATGCTCCTTGCAAACACACACCGGCAAAAGCAGCGAGTGCCAACCACAAAAGCCGACGTTCGGGACTTGACCGGAATGCTACAACGAGAAAGCCAATAAATGCTATGGCCATGGCAATCATGAAACTCTCCATGAACCCTGTCGGCATTCCCTGTAATCCGATGATGGCCGATGCAACCGTGCCCAGTACTAGCAACACGAAAAAACCAATGATCGTGTTCGGACGCTGCTCACGAGGCGTTGCACGCCAGGAGAGAACAACCAAGGCCACGGTAACAAGTCCCACGAGGCTGGCAAAAAGGCGATGCCCGTGTTCCCAAAACTTGTCGCCCTCCATCAGCCACTTCGACGGGGCATAGGTGAGCATGGGACTGGCGTTTGACGTTGGCCAGTCAGGAAATGCCATGCCACTGCGTGTAGTATTCACGTGCCCACCCCAAACGATGAGGCCAAACGTGAGGATGGCTAAAACAATGCTGGTACGGTGTACGGACATCAGCCCACTGCCACCGTGTGCTCGTGAACTCGTACGGCCTTACCGGGTTCCCACTGCGGCCAATAATCAAGTTCTCGTCCTTCAACACTGAATTCGTATGGACCCCGGTACACAGTAATGTCGTGATCAAAGTTTCCGTGACCAGGATGTGCGGGAGCCGCCCACTCAAGTGTGTTGGCATGCCATGGGTTGCGAGGAGCCTTCTTACCCCATTTCATGCTCACGAGCACGTTTACAACCAGGATAAGCTGGGAAAATCCCAAACCTATAGCACCGATAGTAACAAGCTCGTTGATGGACCCAAGACCCTTAAGAAAATCGTAGACATTGGGGTCATAGATGCGGCGCATGTGACCGCCAACACCCAAAACGTGCATTGGGAAGAACGTGAGATTGAAGAAGATGAAGGACCAAAAGAGGTGCCTGCGTCCCCATGTTTCGCTCATCATTTTCCCGAACATCTTCGGATACCAATAATAGATACCGGCGAAGATTCCAAAGAGAGAGCCTCCAAAGAGCACATAGTGGATGTGCGCTACGATGAAGTAGGTGTCGTGAATGTAGATGTCTACAGGTGCCGAAGCCATGAACACACCGGACAAGCCACCGATGATGAACATGCTCACAAATGCCAATGCGCTATACATCGCCGGAGTGAAGTGAATGTTGCCGCGCCAGAGCGTTCCTAACCAGTTGAATACCTTGATGGACGAAGGCACTGCGATAACGATGGTCGACAGCATGAATGTTGTTCCTAGTAGGGGGTTCATCCCCGATTGGAACATGTGGTGCCCCCATACGATGAAGCCAAGGAAGGCTATCGCAGCTATAGCAAACACCATGGCCTTGTACCCATAGATTGGCTTGCGCGAGAAGGTAGCCATCACATCGCTCACAATTCCCATCAATGGAAGAATCATGATGTACACGGCAGGGTGAGAATAGAACCAGAACACATGCTGGAAAAGAATGGGCTGTCCAGTTCCAACCTCGAAGCCATGTCCGGATGCCGTAACCAGGTGATCGGGTAAGAAAAAGCTGGTATGCAGGAAGTTGTCAAAGAACAACATCGCCAATCCAGCGGCGAGTACAGGAGTGCCAAGAGTAATGATGATTGCCGTGATGAAGAGGGCCCATACCGTTAATGGCATGTCGAACAACTTCATTCCTTTGGCGCGTTTGTTCAAGATGGTTGTAACGTAGTTCACCGCACCCATGATGGACGAGAAACCAATCATGAATACGGAAATAAGCCACAACGTCTGACCAGTGATGGTAAATGTTGGGAACTGTGTAAGCGCACTCAATGGAGGGTAACTCGTCCACCCTGCTGCTGCGTAACCAGTTTGAGTGAAGAACCCAGCCATCATGATCAAACCAGCAGGCGGTACTAGCCAGAATGACCACATGTTCAGCCGCGGCAAGGCCATGTCGTCCGTGCCAATCATCAACGGAATGCAGAAGTTTCCGAACATCCCTGCAGCAAATGGAATGATCACGAGGAAGATCATGATCGATCCATGCATGGTAAGGAGCTGAGCATAGAACTCGGGGGTGATCACACCGTTGCCTGGCTCCGTAACCCAGCTATCCGGAAGCAAGCTGCCGATAATGGGGATTGGTTCTCCCGGGTAGGCAAGCTGCCAACGAATGAACAAAGCGAATGCTCCTCCCACAAACAGGAAGAACATCGACGAAATCATGAATTGCTTGGCAATAACCTTGTGGTCGGTAGAGAACAGGTACTTACGATACCACGGCAATTCGTGATGATGCTCGTGACCATTCGAGTGGGCATGGTCATTGGCATGTTGAGGTGCTTCGGAATGTACTACAGATGTGGTGCTCATTACTGATCTCCGCTTTCCGTTTCTGTTGCCGTTACCGTTGTGTCGGACGCAGTTGGCGCCTCCGTGATCAACAATCCGCGTGCAGCCAGATTTTCTGTTCGTTTTTGATCCAACCAGGCATCGTAGTCGGACTGACTTTGCACCTTGTATTCCGCGCGCATGGCATAATGCCCACCACCGCAGAGTTCAGCGCAAGCCAATTCAAAGTCGCCTGTCTTGAAGAGATTAAACCAAATGTTCATCCATGTTCCTGGAATCACGTCCTGTTTTACCCGTGCGTGAGGCAGGAAGAAGCTGTGAAGCACATCGATGGAGGATCCGCGGATGATAACATTAGCATTCACGGGCACGCGGAATTGGTTTTCGGTAGTGAAGTCATCCTGCCCTGCGGGGTCAGTACTGTCGATGCCAAACGGATTGGAGGCACTCATGAGTGCCCGCGCACCTTCATCGGTGTATGCGTTGCGGCCGAACTTTCCATCGGCACCTGGATACAGGAAATACCACCCGAACTGCTTTCCAAGACAGAGGATTTCAACGTCGGGTTTCGGATTCTTTGAACTATACTTTGTGGTTTGCCAGATATCGTCCGAGTATAGTCCGATACCAAAGAACAAAATGGTAGGCAGTATTGTCCACGTGATCTCCACCACGTTGTTGCCGTGGTAGTTGTATCCCACCTGCCCCTCACGATTTCTGTAGGCGATCATGAACCATGCCATGATTCCGAAGGTGAGAAAAAAGATTGCAACGCTGATCCAGTAGATGATGACAAACAGATTGTCAAGCTCCTGACCGAACGTGCTAATGTTCTCGGGAAAGAACCCGAGCATGTCGAAGGAACTGATCAAGGCATCAAGCAGCTTTTCAAAATCTTTCATTCGTACATCCTTACAATTCAGCTTCGGTGTATGGTGTAAGCCGTGATGCTGTTTCTTCTCGCACAGCCTTCACTTCATCTGCGGTAACGGCAGTGCCTGTGTTACCAAAGGCAGACCGCACGTAGGTGAGCACATCGGCAATTTCCTGGTCGCTCATCTGATCCTTCCAGGCCGCCATCTGACCATTGATTTGCAGCCCTCCGCGTTCAATAGGGCCTCTAAAGCCGTGCAGAACAATCATGATGGGTACGCGACTATCACCTTGAGCAAGAGCCGATCCGGCTAATGGTGGGATGTTGTTGGCCGGAACACCCTTGCCGCTCCCTAGGTGGCATGCAGCACAGATGCGACCATAGATGGCTTTACCTGGTCCGCCGGCATCGGCCGTGGCACCTGCCGCTGCTGTAGCATCGGCATTGGGATCCACCCACACGGGATCGTCTTCATACTTGGTAAAGAACCCTTGAATATTGCAAGCAGTGAGCATGAATGCCATCACCGCAAGGATCAGGGTCTGATACACGTAGCGAGAAACATCGGGCATGGATTGCGTCTCGTGTTGTTTCGTTAGTGTTGATTCGAAGCGCCCGAAAATACGATGCAGGCCACAAGTTGCTGGCACTCGTGCAGGAAGTATCAATGATTTGTTGCTGAAATGTTTGCAACAAACCACTTGGTTGTGGATGCAATGCCATCGAGTATGGTGATCTCGGGGCTCCAACCAGTTAGGGACGTAAACAACGAAGAGCTTCCAAGAGTTCTGCGTGCATCGCCCGCCTTTGCTGGTCCGTGAACGGTGTGAACGGATCTCTGTAGAGCATCTCTGATGATGGTAACAAGCGTGTTTACACTAACCTCTGACGCCGCAGCAATCATGAACTCACCATTCACACGATGAGAAGCAGCGAGTAGATTGGCACGCACTACGTCGTCAACGTGCAGATAGTCTCGCGTCTGCTCTCCATCACCATGAATCGTTGCCTGAGCCCCCTGCAAAAACCTTTGAAGGAAGATTGCAACAACACCACTTTCGCCATTCGGGTTTTGTCGTGGACCATACACGGTGGTATACCGCAAGCAGGATATGGACATGTTGAACACCTTGCGATAATACCGGGCGTAGAGTTCCATGGAGCGTTTGCTTACGCCGTAGGGACTAATTGGATCGCAGGGATGTGTTTCATCGGCTGGATACACCACTTGTTCACCAAGTACAGCACTCGTGCTGGCGAGGACGACGTGTTTTACGTTCGTTCGACGTGCCGCTTCAAGAAGGCGAACGGAACCGAGAACATTCACAGTCGCATCATGCACTGGCTTGTCCACGCTTACGCGTAACTCCATGTGTGCAGCATGATGATTCACCAGATCAAATGCTTCTGCTTCCATGAGAGCGGTAAAATCATCACTTGTCACATCGAGCTGCAGGAATCGAGCGTTTGGGTTCACGAACTCCCGACGACCGGAGCTCAGGTTATCTACCACGACGACGTCATGCTGTTGCTGCACATAGGCATCAACGATATGTGAACCAATAAAGCCTGCCCCACCAGTAACGAGAACCTTCATGATTGTCCGATATCCGTCCGATGATACTTTCCTTCGAAGTGAATTCGGTCGCAGGCCTGATATGCAGTAGCGACGGCTTCCGACGTAGTGCGAGCGTGGGCAGTAACGCCAAGGACCCGGCCACCTGCTGTAACGAGTGTGTTCAGATCACCCGAAAGAGCGGTACCTGCGTGGAACACCTTCACACCGGCCAATAGCTCTGCGCTTTCAATGCCAGTGATCGTGTATCCAGAACCGTACGCATCAGGATACCCGTGTGAAGCAAGAACTACGCATGCAGATGATCCATCTGCAACATTGACGATGGAAGACGAGTCGAGAGCTCCACGTGCTGCCGAGGCAAGCAGTGCTGCAAGATCTCCACGAAACACCTGCAGTACTGCTTGTGTTTCGGGATCGCCGAATCGAGCATTGAATTCAACAACGCTTGGATCGCCCTGCGCATTGATCATCACGCCGCAGTAGAGGCATCCAACGAATGGCATGCCTTCCGTGCGCATTCCACTAAGTGTTGGCTCGATGATGTGTGTGCACACCCGCTCCAGCACTTCGGGTGATACACGGGGTGAAGGAGCTATAGCCCCCATTCCACCTGTGTTCTTGCCGGTATTATCGTTCCCAATACGCTTGTAGTCGTGAGAAGGCGCCAGTGTGACGTAGTGAACTCCATCTGTTACTGCAAAGATGCTGGCCTCGACACCCTGCAAGAAATCTTCGATCACCACGCCATCCGTACCGAATGCGCCGTCGAACATCATGGTTGCGGCGTCAATTGCCTCCTGCTGTGTTTGGGCTACAACAACTCCCTTACCAGCAGCAAGTCCATCATATTTGATCACAACTGGCAGTGCATGCTTCTGCAGACACGTCAGGGCCTCGGCCAAGGATGAACACCGCTCGTATCTAGCGGTTGGAATGCGATGTCGGCCCATGAAGTCTTTTGCGAACCCTTTGCTCGACTCCAGTTGTGCCGCCAGTTTCGAAGGACCGAAGACGGCAAAGCCGTTTTTGCGAAGCACGTCGCTAACACCTGCAGCAAGCGGTTGCTCGGGGCCGATCACTACAAGTGATGGCTTGTTCTCTGCACACCACTGGAGCACGGTAGCAGCATTCGTTGGTGTGAGATCAACCTTGGTGGCAATGTCCCAGATGCCAGGGTTTCCTGGTGCGGACCAAAGCTGTTCACAAGATGGTGATACCGAAAGTGCATGAGCGAGGGCATGCTCGCGACCGCCTGATCCCAAGAGGAGGATTCGTTCTGGCATGGGCGCGAAACTACTGCTCGGGGGAATGAGGACGTTACCGGGACATAAGGTATCCCGGTACTAATACCGGGATACACGTATCGCGGTACGAGTGCCGGGATCACTTATACCCGGCACTCGTACGTGTAAATAAGTAATCCCGGCACGTTCAATCCATCCATCAGTTCTCAGCCGTCGGCACAGGAATGTGCTTGCCGTACACGGCCAACCACTCACTAAAGCTCATCGTCTTCGGGTTAAGCTGCGAGATCAAATCGCGGTTCGCTTCACGCACGCCTACATATTCGGCCGTGAAGTCGCGCTTGAACTGGAACATGTTGCCCATTTCGTCAGCTCCAGGAAATCCGAACTGACGGTACACATCAGGATCGGCATCGTTGTAGATCACTTCTTCTCCAATCACTGAACTCATGCCCCTCGCCATGTCGGCACCAGAAACACACTCTCCCGCCGCATATACATACGTGCCCACGAACTCCTTGCCACGCTTGAAAACTCCATAGGCAATCCTACCGATGTCTTCCGCGGCAATGCCCGGCAGTTTTGCATCTGCCATCGGCATGGTAAAGTAGAGTTTGCCGTCCTGACCACGCTGCGGCCCCGTGCCGAAATAGATGAGGTTCTCCCAGTAGTAGGACGTTGCTAAGAACGTTGTGGACACTCCCGCCTCCTGGAAAAAAGCATCAGCTTCGCCCTTGGCATCAAAGTGCGGAACGTTGTAGTGCTCCTGCAAAACCGGCATTCGCTGATCGGTGATCGGGAAGAATCGGCGGGTATCTTCGAGGGTTGACCAAATGGCATGCTGGATGTTTGCCTGCTTACAGGCCTGAGCCAAGTTTTTTGCTTGCTGTTTTTCGATTTCAGCAGAAAACGTATCCCAAAAATTGGTGACGCAAAATGCTGCGGTACAGCCACGTAATGCCGTAACCAAACTCTCCAGGTCATTAAGGTCGGCCTGCACAACTTCAATCCCCTGCGCAGCGAGTGCTTGTGCCTTCTCGGATTGTGGATTTCTTGTTATCGCTCGAATGGTAAAGGGGCTTTCAGCGTCGTTGAGAATAGCACGAATGAGTCCGCCACCTTGTGCTCCGGTGGCGCCAAAAACGGCAATGATTGACGTAGAAGTCATCGTCGCTCCTATACAATGAATTGGTACTGTTATTGTGTGTTGTAACACAATAGTACACAAAAAACCCTGTCCTTGAGTGGCCACTTGGTGCGCACCTGATGCTGAATACTTGTACTAGCGGTATCTGGAGGTGGTCCGTACCGCTTACATCATCATGAGTTCCATTGCTCGATATACCATCATCCCAGGCCAAAACAGTGCTTTAACAATGCCAAGAACGCCTTCCCAAAATCCAGTTGCTTGCTGGATGTAGTACACAGAGGCACCGATAACGCCAAGGAAATACGTGAAGCCCCATAAACCGTCGCTGTTTACCACAACCTTGTCGTTGCCCATTGAAGTGCTCCTACGAACTAGTTGATATCAAGATCTTCCCTCGTGCAACTCCCGATTCAAGATAGTGGATAGCCTTGGCAACTTCTGTGATCGGGAATACACGGTCAACGATCGGGGTAAGGGTTCCGGCAGCAAGCATGTCAGCCAGTACCTTCAGCCGGTCGGGGGTTTCCGAGGTGATGCGGTTGGCGCGAAGTTTGCGATCGAATACCGAACGGAACATCAAACCAAAAACCCACGGCAAACTGCCGAATACCTTTCGTCCGGGCTTACCATAGTGGTCATGCCCAACCACCAGCCATTGCCCATCGGACTTGAGGATGCGCTTGATAGCGGCGTACGGAAACACACAGGCAATATCGTAGATGGCGTCGTACTTCATGGATTGGCGGGTAACGTTAGTCGTAGTGTAGTCGATCACCACGTCTGCCCCAAGCCCCCTAATCATGTCTAACGTTGATGGTTGGTCCACAGCGGTAACGTGGACACCAACGGACTTGGCAATCTGAATGGCGGGGCATCCCACGTTTCCGCCTGCTCCGATGATGAGTAGGCGGTCACCAGCCTTAAGCGCCAGACAGTCACGCAGCCCCTGCAGTGCAATCTTGCCCGACGTTGGCACACAGGCCGCCTGCTGCAACGTCACATTATCGGGTACGTGCTCGATCCTTTCTTGCCGGACGGCCACGTATTCGGCATACGTGCCGCCATTCTTCCATTGCATAGACACCGTTTCGCCAAACACTCGATCTCCGATACCGAACCGCGTAACGTTCTCCCCCACCTGCACCACTTCGCCAGCAAAGTCGATTCCTGGGATAGGGGGCTTTGGTTTCCGCAAGCCTCCACCCATGAGGCGCAGAACGTATGGTATGCCATGCACGGTGTGCCAGATGTCCGGGTGAACGGAGGCATAGTGCACACGTGCAAGCACTTCGTTAGATGCTGGCACAGGCCGAGGCAACTCCCGAACCTCGAGAAGGTCTGGAGATGCGTAGGCTGCATGAAAAACGGCTCGCATTGTAAAAAGTACGAACTAGTGCCTGGTATTAGACTGGTGTGTTCTGGTTACGCTGCAAGCTTCTTTACACGGAACGCCAGCATCAGGAGCATGAGTCCCACCACCACTGCATAGGTGCCGATAAGCCAGACCACCGTTAGTGCACCGGGACCGGGAGCAGCTAGGAGTAATGCACCAAAGACCACTGATGCCAGGCCAGATAGAACCCAAAGCCATTCACCTTCGATCTCCTTCCGCAACTGGATTGCAGCCACAATCTCCAAAACGCCCGTGGCAATGGCCCACGCAGCGATGTAGAACAGCAAAACAAGTGCGGTTATGGCCGGCGCCATGAAGGTCATCATGGCAAATCCGATGCTAAGCAGACCCTTGAGCAGCAGCAGCCACCGGTCGTCGTTGGTACTCCAAGTTGCCGCCACGCCCCAGATGGAGAAAATCCCATCCGTCATAGCGTACGCTCCAAACAGCAGCACCAAGGCAGTGAGCGAGATGCCAGGCTGCATCCAGGTGAGTATGCCAAAGGTTATGGCGGCAAGGCCCCGCAGAAGAAGCAGCCACCAATTGCGCGCCAGAACAGAAGCCATCCGGTTCAAGGAACTGGACATAGAGCCTCCAGAGCAAAATGGTAGGTATCCGGTTGTGGCCAAACCTAAAAACTATTGGCACCCAGTGACCATCGCACTGGGATGGCACCGATCACCGCGATTCTAGCCAATTGGCTTGCGCACTAGCGATGCTGGTCGATAAGGATTGGATTGCCGTCGGGATCAACCATGGTGATGTGCGC
The DNA here is from genome assembly GCA_964620125.1 of uncultured Hyphomicrobiales bacterium. Lineage (GTDB taxonomy): Bacteria > Bacteroidota > Ignavibacteria > Kapaibacteriales > Kapaibacteriaceae > OLB6. The sequence continues at coordinate 32,359 of CAZUGQ010000009.1, read as the reverse complement.
CGGACCCGTTGTAGTCTCGTCGGCCTCCGAAGTCAGACTCACGCCACTGGCTTTCAGCGAGTGCTGTAATTCTCGTACGTCGGTGAACGGGTTTACTTCCTGAGCATCCTGGTTCCATCCGGGGTTGAACGTTAGCATGTTTTTGTCGAACATCCCTTCGAACAGACCGATGATGGTACTGCCGTTTTTTAGGATGAGCCACTTCTGACTGATGTCGCCGCCCATGGTCTGGAAGCCGAGCTTCTGATAGAATTCCAGCGAAGCTTCGATGTTCTTCACGGCAAGGCTGATGGAAAAGGCACCTAGTTGCATGATGTTGTTCCAGTTGTGATGGGCAAACATCGCCTAAAACAGCAAACGCATCACCGGCCTTTGCGGTTTGCGCCGCGCTACCTCAACAAATCCCGCACGGTCGAACATCGACTTCGCGCCAAACCACATGAACTCATCGTTCGAGCGCTTCGGCTTGTCAATCGGATATCCTTCCACGGCCAAAGCCCCATTGCTCCGAGAAAATTCTACAGCACCATCGAGCAAGGCGGCGGCGACGCCTTGGGAGCGGTAGGCGGCGGGGACCACAAAACAGATGATGGACCACACCGGCAGCTCGTCGACTGGTTTCATCACGGGCGAACGCTCGAGTTTGAGGAACTCCTTGCGTGGACCAACGCTTACCCAGCCGACCGGTACGCCATCACGATAACCGATAAGGCCCGGCATAGCACCACTATCAACCAGCTCTTTGAATTCAGCCTTGTTCTCCTGCGCACGGGTGCTTCCGGCGGGTACAGGAACACCGGCGCCACGATGCCGGTAGTAGACACACCAGCAACTGCGTGCTATGCTGCACCCCTTGGCCATGAAAATGGCCTCGAAATCTGACCATCGGTCTGGAGTGAGCGGAAGGATGGCAAGGGGATTGGGCACGGTTGCGAACTACTCTTCAACCTTCTTCATTTCTATAGAAAAGGTCTGGATATCGCCAAGGTGTTCGTACGATTCCGTTAACGGTGTAACGAGCCTGGATTGATTTTGAATCTCTCGGCTGTCTGTTAGGTGAGAAGGGTGTAAGCTTTCCATCCGGTTTGTGGAGTTACGTTGTTCTTGAGCAGTCGGTGAAGAAGGTTAACGTCATTGCCGAGCAGGTTCGTGTTGCCGAAGACTTTTTGGACTACAAACTCGCCGTGGTGGACAATGAACTTGAGGTCGAGTGTGTGTATGAGCTAGCACGCCATGCACGTACATTCAGTTTGCTGCTGCATGACTTGGGTGGCATTTTTGGATTTGCTGTTGTTTCTCTTCTTCAGCATCCTAGACTACCACTCCATACGCCTCAGTAAAGGCGGCCGCAGCATATTCGTTAGATGCATAGGCAAATCCACCATCGCCCCAGTCCGTTCCCCAACTGTTCCGCACAATAAAGTGTTTGAGCGTGTACCCCACGAGTGCTACGGCATGACCGCCCCCTGCCGACGCAGGATCATAGGCTGAGAGCTTGCCGGCAGTTTCTGTGGCTTGCATGAATGTATCATCAACGTTCAAGCGAGTTAGGATCGGCCCGTTCGTAGCAATCCACCTTCGCCAATCGGCAACCTTGGTTCCAAGATTGAAGTAGCTGCTGATTTTTCTTCTTGCCGCGGTTGCAAACAGCGTCTTTGCCGTACCCCGATACAAAGATGCTCCTTCGAACGGCAGCACACTCTCGGGTACAATACCATACTTTCTGCATATGTCGAGTGCAGCTTTTAGGCTTGTGCCTTCCTCTTCGATAAATGTGCTTGGATACGACACGTAGATATCTGTTTCTTTCGACGACATCCAAACAAATCGCACGGAGAGAAGTTCCTTTGTCGTGAGCTTTCTAGCTTTTACAAAGTGCCAGCGCAGAACGGAGTCAGCCGTGGCCCATCCAACGCAGCTTCCAGTGTCTTTCTGATTGCCGATGGCCCACCACTTCGCTCGTAGATCCACTGCTGGTGGAACCTTGGAAACTGCAGCGATGCCCGCACCAACGGCAGCATCGAATAACCAGTCATGCTCCGTTCCACGAGACGGAATGCAGTTGAAAATTAAGTGGCTCCCCTTGGCATGCACGTTTGCCTTCACGTATTCCATCGTGCAGCTCCATGTATAAGTGGAAAATGTATAGATCCAACCCTGCAAATATCATCGGAACATCATCAGGTTGTTCCCAAAGAAAATCAGGGAGTTCCTGCTCCAGCTCCTCGAAACATGAAATAAACGGCGCCGAGAATGCATAGTCCGGCCCAAACGTAATCAAGTCTGAATGGCTGCCGCATGTAAAAGATGGAGAAGGGCACAAACACACAAAGAGTGATCACCTCCTGTAGGATCTTCAACTGTCCCAGAGAGAATGTGCCATACCCGATGCGGTTGGCTGGCACTTGCAGCAAATACTCAAACAAGGCCACGGCCCAGCTGAGTAACGCCGCTACGATCCATGGTCGGTTGTTGAGTTCCTTTAGGTGGGCATACCACGCGAACGTCATGAAAACATTCGAAAGGACGAGTAACCCCACCGTTTGCACGAAAACACTGATGGTATTCATGCTGAAAAATACTTCGGGTCGTGACCTCACAAACAATGGATCACGACCCGATGCCATGTATTCTTAGCAGCCGCATGAGCTCTATTGGCTCACACCAAATGCGAGAATCTAATTAGCTCAATTACGCTACGTCGAACCGATCCAGGTTCATCACCTTGTTCCACGCAGCCACAAAGTCGTTGACAAACTTCTTTTCTCCATCAGCGCTGGCGTAAACTTCGGCAAGCGCGCGCAGGATGGAGTTGGATCCAAACACAAGGTCAACTCGGGTGCCAGACCACCGAACATCACCCGTCTTTCGATCAGTGCCGGTAAACTCATTGGCATCGGCAGCCCCGCTCCATGCCGTTGACATATCGAGAAGATTCACAAAGAAGTCGTTGGTGAGCTGCCCAACACGTGTGGTTAGAACGCCATGCCGTGAACCTCCAACATTGGTTCCAAGAACGCGCATGCCGCCCACAAGTACCGTCATTTCGGGAGCAGTTAACGTGAGCAACTGAGCCTTATCAAGGAGCAGAACCTCGGCAGGAATACCGATGCCTCCCTTCAGATAGTTGCGGAAGCCGTCGGCATACGGTTCGAGAACCGCAAACGACTCTACATCTGTTTGTTCTTGCGTTGCATCTGTGCGCCCTGGTGTGAACGGCACTTGTATGGTATGGCCGGCATCAGCGGCAGCCTTCTCAATAGCAGCACATCCACCAAGCACGATGAGGTCGGCCAGGCTTACCTGCGCTCCACCAACATGCATCGCGTTGAATTCCACTTGTATGCTCGTGAGCGTTTCCAGCACTCTGGCAAGTTGAGCGGGTTGGTTTACTTCCCAATTCCTCTGCGGAGCAAGACGGATGCGGGCTCCATTTGCCCCCCCCCTTTTGTCGGAGCCGCGGAATGTGGAGGCAGATGCCCAGGCTGTGGACACGAGTTCGGACACCGACAAACCACTAGCGAGAATACTTGCCTTCAGGTTGGCAATATCCTCCTCACCGATCAACGGGTGGGTAGCAGCGGGTATGGGGTCCTGCCAGATCAGCTCTTCTGCTGGCACTTCCGGACCCAGGTAGCGCGAGCGCGGACCCATGTCGCGGTGCGTAAGCTTGAACCATGCACGTGCAAAAGCATCAGCAAACTCTTCGGGATGCTCGAGGAATCGGCGCGATATCTTTTCGTAGGCTGGATCCATCTTCAAAGAGAGATCCGTTGTAAGCATCGTAGGAAGGTGTTTCTTCGAGGCATCAAAGGCATCGGGCACGGTTAACTCAGCTCCTTTTGCTACCCACTGATGAGCACCGGCCGGACTTTTGGTAAGCTCGTATTCGTAGCCAAAGAGGTTCTGGAAGAAGCTGTGCCCCCACTGTGCTGGCGTGTTGGACCATGTGACTTCGATACCGCTGGTGATCGCGTCGGGACCCTTGCCAGACCTGTACGTGTTGTGCCATCCAAGACCTTGCGCAGCGAGCCCTTCAGCTTCGGGTTCAGGACCAACGTGCGAAACGGGTGCTGCACCATGAGCCTTGCCAAAAGAATGGCCTCCAGCGATAAGTGCTACCGTCTCTTCATCGTTCATGGCCATGCGCTTGAACGTTTCGCGAATGTCGTGTGCAGCTGCAACTGGATCGGGCACTGCGTTTGGACCTTCGGGATTCACGTAGATAAGGCCCATCTGCACCGCAGCCAACGGGTTTTCCAATTTTCTGTCGGCAGTATGCCGTTTATCGTCAAGCCATGTCTTTTCTGATCCCCAATACACGTCCTGGTCAGGCTCCCAAACGTCCTCGCGTCCGCCGCCAAAACCAAAGGTTTTGAAACCCATCGACTCCAGCGCCACGTTGCCAGCAAGGATCATGAGGTCGGCCCAAGAAATCTGCTGACCATATTTCTGCTTGATGGGCCACAGCAGGCGGCGTGCTTTATCAAGGTTGGTGTTATCGGGCCAGCTGTTGAGCGGCGCAAACCTTTGCTGTCCACGTCCCCCCCCTCCACGACCGTCGCCTGTACGATACGTGCCTGCCGCATGCCACGCCATGCGAATCATGAGACCTCCATAGTGGCCAAAGTCGGCTGGCCACCAGTCCTGTGATGAGGTCATGAGTTCTGCAAGATCCTTCTTCAACGCCCAGTAGTCGAGTTTTTTGAACTCTTCTGCGTAATTGAAGTCCTCTCCAAGAGGATTGGTTTTTTCCGAGTGCTGAGCAAGCAATTCCAGCTTCAGGCGGGTCGGCCACCAGTCTTCGTTCTGTGTGCCTCCTCCCGCAACTGGGA
>CAZUGQ010000009.1:5330-27514 GCA_964620125.1 uncultured Hyphomicrobiales bacterium | reverse complement strand
CGTGAGCCGTTCTTCGAATTCTGTCCGTTATCCATAACAAGTCTCCGCGATTATTGTGGTGAAACCGCGCGAAACTAGCCAAACACACATCGACGCATGGTGACAGTTGGCACGCGGTTATGGCACGTCAACCCAGAATGCGGTATACACGGTTCCATCTGAACCAATCTTGTCCTCGGTTACCACGTTGCCGGCTTCGGCAGCAAGCTGCCGCACCACGTGGTTGCGATCGGTCTGGTCGAGGGCTGCAAAGTAGGCGCGCTCTTCCTCAGTCCACGTGCGCTTGCGAGCAAGCATGAAAAGATCGGCGAAACTGTAGGCACATTCCTTGCCGGGTAAGCTCATGCAGAAGCGTCAAAAAAATGTGATTGCACGTGTTCTACACTGCATGGTGGGTAACATGCAACTGCAGGTTGATGCGCTAACGGAAGCCCATCAATGGTGCTACGAATGTTAGAACGGCACGTCATCAAAGTCGTCCTTTGGCATCGTCGACACCGCTGGCTGAATCTGACTATAGTCGGTATCCCCGACTCCAGTAGAACCTGCTTGTACCGGCTCCATACGCCAGCAGTCAAGGTTCAACCAATAATCGGTCGTGCCGTCCTTGCGTTGGTATGGCCGACCCTTTAGGTTGAACAACACCTTTACAGGTTGGCCAACCTTGAAGTTGTCCAGCAAGGCCGTTTTGTCTTGCACAACCTGAAACTTCACATGCTGTGGGTAGTTGCCATCGGCAATTTCCAGAACGAACTCGCGCTTCTTGAAGGTATCGCTGATTTGAGTCGTGTCCATGATTGCGTGGACTGTGCCGGTTACTTCGAATGAGTTTGCCATGGGAGAACCTGTGGGGAGGACGGGGTTACTGGATTACTGGGTTACTGGATTACGGGATTACGGGATTACGGGAGTACGGGAGTACGGGAGTACGGGAGTACGGGGGTCCTCGACTGCCAGATCATCGCTCACCCTAATAATGAGTGGAAGGTCGTGAGTGCATTGTGCAGTTTGCTTACATCCTTGCCGCCGGCTGTGGCCATGTGGGGTTTGCCACCACCGCCACCGCCAAGCTGCTTTGCTACTGCACCTACCAATGTGCCGGCGGAGAGGTGTTTTGTGACGTCGTCCGTAACCACACACACCAACAACACCTTACCTGCAGTCACAGATCCGAGCAAACCTACACCACCTGACCGTAGCTGTGCCCGAAGTTCATCGCCAAGATCCTTGAGTTGGTCGGCATCTTCTACATCAATGCGGCCGGCAACAACGCGAATGGTCAAGCCCCCTGGCAGTTCCTTCACTGTGGCATTGGCAATGAGGTTGGGGATGTTCTGTTTCAACTGCTGAGTACGGAATTGCTGGAGTTCTCGCTCTAGCAATCGAATCCGATCGTTGAGTTGCTCGGCTTCGGTAGCACGGTGCATCTCCCTGCGTAGCTGCTCAGCAATCCATCGTGGCATTGCACGGCCAGCAATGGCCTCGATGCGACGCACTCCTGCAGCGACCGACCCCTCACTGATGATCTTGAACAAGCCTATCTGGCTGGTGTTGCGCACATGAGTACCACCACAGAACTCTGCACTGAAGTCTGGATCAATGAATACCACACGCACGGTGTCGCCATACTTGTCACCAAAGAACATCTTCACGCCAGGCACGGTTCGTGCTTTCTCGATGGGGAGTTCCTCGGTATGCACGGGTATGGAGGCAAATATCTTCTCGTTCACGAGATCTTCGATCGCACGAAGTTCATCTTCTCGAACACGCTCAAAGTGCGAGAAGTCAAAGCGCAAGTGGTCCGGTGCAACCAGTGAACCACTTTGTTGAACATGCGTTCCAAGCACTCTGCGAAGCGCTTCGTGAAGCAGGTGTGTGGCACTGTGTTCACGTTCTATCTCGCGTCGGCGCTCTACATCAATGCGTGCGATAGCCAAATCACCAACGGCCGCATCTACCTCCGTTTCGCACAGATGCACGATCGCATCACCAACCTTGCGAACATCATCCACAACATACCGCGAGCCCCCTATCATCAGCTCGCCCGTGTCACTCACCTGCCCGCCCATTTCTACATAAAAGGGTGTAGCAGCAAGCACGACTTCGTTATTCTGCACATGAAGCAGGGGGCTTTCCCACTCGTGCGACTCATAGCCAGTAAAGGCTGTACTCAATCCAAGATTGATACTTTCAACATCCTGTACGTGTGCCCTTCGAGCAGCACGGGATCGTTCTCGCTGTTCGGCAAGCAGTGCTTCGAAACCTTCATGGTCTACGTTTAGACCGTACTCCTCACGAGCTATAAGGTCAGTAAGATCAAGCGGAAAACCGAACGTGTCATACAATCTGAATGCAACGGCTCCGGGTAGAGTACCATTCGCAACAGTTCGCGCCGCTGCTGCAAGCTCTACACGACCATTATCGAGTGTGACAAGGAACTGGTCTTCCTCGGCACGAATCACCTTTTTAATTAAGTCCTGGTGTTGTACGATTTCTGGGAATGCCGTTCCCATCACTTGCACAAGTGCATCCACATGTTGCCACAACACGGGTTCCGTGAAGCCAAGGTTGCGAGCATATCGGGCTGCTCTTCGGAGGATTCGTCGGAGCACATACCCACGTCCTTCATTGCCAGGCATCGCACCATCAGCGATTGCAAAGGAGAGCGTGCGCACATGATCGGCTATCACCCTCATCGCAATGCCGTCGGAATTGTCGAGGTCAGCAGCATACTGCTTACCACTTAGCTCCTCCGTGCGTTTAATCAGGTGCTGGAAGATGTCTATCTCGTAGTTACTACTAACACCCTGCAATACGGCAGCTACACGTTCGAGCCCCATGCCGGTGTCAACGTGTTTTGCAGGCAGGTCTTCCAGCGACCCATCAGGCTTACGATTGTATTGGATGAAAACGTTGTTCCAGATTTCGATTACCCGATCATCGCCAGCATTTACAAGACTGGCACCAGCAAGGTCAGGTGTGTGGTCGTAGTGAAGTTCTGTGCACGGACCGCACGGACCCGTTTCGCCCATTTCCCAGAAGTTGTCCTTTTCATCGAATCGATGAATATGGTCCGGAGGCAGATACTTCGTCCAGATGTGATAACTCTCATCATCGGTGCGGTACACTGTTGCATGCAACCGTCGTGGGTCCAGTTTCCACACCTCGGTTAGCAACTCCCAACTCCATCCAATGGCTTCTTCTTTGAAGTAGTCGCCAAAGCTCCAGTTGCCCAGCATCTCAAAGAAGGTATGGTGGTAGGTGTCTCGCCCAACCTCTTCAAGGTCATTGTGCTTTCCACTCACACGAATACACTTCTGTGTATCGGCTGCTCGGGTGTAGTCGCGTTTTCCGGTGCCCAGGAATACATCCTTGAACTGATTCATTCCGGCATTCGTGAAGAGTAAGGTTGGATCGCCATGTGGGATTACCGGTGCACTGGGCACGATACGATGACCGCGTTGTGCGAAGAAATCAAGGAAGGAGGAACGAATGTCTGAGCAGAGCATGCGGTGTGTGCAGGTAAGCAGTAGTAAACAACGGATTCGAACGGGTATTCACAGGCGTCAGGATTCATGATGGCCTGCAACATCGTTCGATTTCTAGGACACAAAAGTACGGTGTGTGTTTTGGTGCTAACTTTTGGGTAATCATCGTACTCATGACGAACGAACCGATCGTTGCCGTCTGCTTTCACGGCGCCATTGGTCGGGGCACCCGCAACCCCCGCATGGGCAGGATTTCAGAACAACCGCGTATTTAGTCGCTTTTGCGGGACCGTTAATTTTCCATGATGAACTGTTGTCCATGGCGCATCCGTGCCTGTTTCACTCTACTCGGCCTCGTTGCTTGTTCCGCTGTACTCAAAGCCGTTGAGGAATACACAGTATTCATCGAAGCCAAATCCAACGAGTTCGACAGAATTCGAGTAACCATAACCCTTCCATCCCTTGCTGGAGAATCAACCGTGATTTTTCCGGTTACCGTTCCCGGCACGTACGAGGAGCATCTGTGGTGGCGGATGGTGCGTGAGTTCAAAGCACTCAATGCAGAAGGTGCAGAACTCGCGCATCGTCGGACCTCGGACAGCCAGTTTGTAGTGCCGCCGAATACTGCAAAGGTTGACTACTGGTTGGACGACTCGTTTGATGAGGCTGATGAACGAGTGTCCATTTTTCACCCAACGGGAACCAGTTTTCAAGGCGACTCCGTATTCGTTTTCAACCATGGCGGCATGGTGTGCTATGTTGAAGGGAAACAGCAGCTGCCATACACGGTAACCGTGCATCACAAGCCTGGGATCACTGCTGTTACCGCTTTGCCAATTGTTCGGCGAACAGAATCTGCCGAGACGTACAGGGCGAGGACATACGACGAACTGGTTGATGGACCGGTGATGATATGCCGACCTGATACCACATCATTCAGTGTTGATGGAGTACAGATTCTGGTTGCCGTTTGTGGTTCTAAGCCTAACCAACCGATGGCCCCTGCTTACTCCATTCCCTTTCGGAGGGCAACACAGGCCGTTGGCATGTTCCTTCCAAAGATGCCCGTTGATCGGTATGCATTCTTGATCTACTTGTGGGATGGCGATACAGTCAACGTCCGCAGGGCGCGGTATGCTCAAGGTGCACTGGAACACAACTACTCCAGTTTGTACTTCTGGCGATACAATCCAACTCCAGTCGGTTTAGAGGAGATTGCCGCCCATGAGTTCCTGCACATCCTTGTGCCGCTCAATCTGCACAGCCGGGAAATCGATGCTTTTGACTTCCGGCGTCCGCTCATGAGTGAACACCTGTGGCTATATGAAGGCGTTACTGAATACTTCGCACACCTGTCCAGGCTGCGAGCGGAACACATCGAAGAAGAGCAGTTCCTGAATGTGATGAATGATTGTGCAAAGTCACTTCGGTACTTGCCAGACTCATTTGCACTCACGCAGTTCTCTCGCAACGTTCTCAAACCTGAGAATCAGCGTCTGTTTCCCGTCATCTACGAGGTTGGGCCGTTGAACGCACTGGTCATGGACATCATTGTAAGGCAGGAAACCAACGGTCGACTTGGCGTCCTGGAAATGATCTATGAACTCATGAACGATTACGGTCCCTCCAAACCTTTTGATGACGCTAACCTCTTCGAGGAGATCGCGCGCGTAAGCTCCGAAAAGGTTCGAGACTATTGCATGCGGCACATTGCTTCGGCAAAACCGGTACCACTGGCCGAATACCTACCGTTGATTGGATGGGAGTTCCATGATTCTATTCAGGACACCATCCTCACGTTTGATGTGAGATTTATGGTGGAAGAACAGAACGACTCACTGATTCGAATTCAACCTGGAGCACTGAACCCGCTCCGAGTGGTAACAGGCGATGTGTTACGAAAGATTGATGGTTCCGACGTTGATCCAGCCCGCCAAGGGATGTTAAAGCGCCTAAGGCACACGGAAAGCACGGATCCCATCAGCGTTACGGTAGAGCGGGACGGTAAGCTTATTGAGCTCACCGCCCCGCCCGTAAGAACCACGCAAATCCTCAGGGGTGTTATCAGGGCACGAACCGACCCTACAGCCGACCAGCGTGCTTTTCGCCGTTTGGTTTTGTACGGACGCTCAGCCTCTGGTGACTAGTACAGCAGCACCTTGCTGGTATACACTCTTGCGCCCTGAACAGCAATCGCTGCATACACACCCGGTACGAGATGCTGAATGTTTATGACTGCCTTGCCTGCCATCGCCGTTGCAGTCTGTCGCAGTACCTCTTCACCATTGGTTGCTGAGAGCGTTACTACTACCGGTGCATCATCAAGCCCTTCGAGGGTGATCTCGTTGGCGGATGGTTGTGGAGACACCTTGAGGGTTTGAGGTTTGGTATCGTTCCCATCCACACTACTGATCACGTCGGTTGCAGATTTAACGATGTTGCCGTTCTTATCGTAGGTATATCGTGTCTCGAGACCGTTCGCATACCGGGCAATAATGAGGCGTCCGGCAGCATCGTATTCGTACGTCTGCGCTTTTGATGCCGAAGCAGTAATCAGCAGGCAGAGGATAATGAGAGTTTTCATGTTGTGTTGTTTTTTGTGTGAGACTTTGTTGTGTGATGTTTGGCTGTGATCGGAGATTGAGAGCAGGAGTTTCTCAATCACCGAAATAGTAGTCCCAGATTTCGCTTGGGCTCATTCCTTCAATCCACCCTGAGATGAAGGCCCCTACCACACTAGTGCCTTTTTTCACGGCGGGGTTGTAGTTGCCCCTACCTGTGCCATTTGGTCCAAGTGGTTGGCTATCGCTCGGTTTGCTTGTTTTGCCACCATTGCTACCGCGTCTTCCCCTGTTGCCACCCTGGCTTCCACTGCCTTCACTATTTCCTGAGCCCCCATTTCCGCCACGGAGACGTGTTCCGCCGCTACCAGGCGTCTGACCACCTGCACCGGGTGTATTACCTCCAGAACCTGGTGTTGCTCCAGGTTGCGTACTGCCACCGCCGAAGGTGCCAGGAGCTGGATTGGGTGATGTAGGCGGAGAAGGGGGGGGATTGTACGTTTCGTTGAGACTGGCGGCCTTGGCGCGCGCCCGATCGAAGGCTTCACGATCACGCCGGAGCTCTTCCTCTTCCTCCTGTCGTTCGCGCTCGATGCGTTCAAGATCATCGCGCCTGCTCTTTTCAGCAGCCTCGCGCTCGGCTCTGCGCCTTGCGGCACGCTCCTCATTGGCTCGTACCCTTGCCTCGTATTCTTCCTGCGTTTTGCGCATGGCTTCTTCCAGACGGCGATTGCTGGCATCGACAATTTCGTCGGCCCGACTGCTGGTGCGCTGTGGTGAACGCCCCGTCCAATCATTCCAGTTAACCGGATCACACATGGCATACTGGAACGGATTCACGCGTTGCGGATGCGTGCTGCGTTCAGGGTCGGGCGATAGAAAACGGCCTGACGGTGCATGGTAAATCCTGCCCGGTGTTGCAAACAGTTTGGTGCTGATAGCAATCACACCTGCCATGCCACCGAACAACAATGGCAAACGCGGAGTACCATCGAATTGCAGGATCTCGCCGTATGGTGCATACGAGATTCGGCAGACTACATCGCCGTTATCGTTAGTGAGAAGCACGGTATTCCCCTGATGGTCGAAGTGAGGGAAGAACCGGTCTCCCGAGGCAGAGTCAATCGCATAGGCAACAGTACCACCCGGTGTAGGTACAATGTACATAGTGTACTGATTACGCACCACGGCCGGCAGTCCTTCGCCGAATGCATCGTTCCACACAATTGATGCACCAGTAAGAATAGTTGTGGCGATTGGTCGGCCGAAGCCGTCATACGTCACTGTGCCATTAAGAGCGCCATTGGCTTGTACAAGCTGCGATGCAGAGTTCCAGGTCATGGTTGAACCTTCCACATTGGTGGCACGGCCCGCAGTATCTGGGGCAGAGTTCAGATGCACGGAGCCAGCATCGCACGTGGCTGTGACCGTTTCCTTCACGGGCGCCGGTTCGAGATGACCGGTTCGTGTTACTGATGTGATCCGGCTGCCTGTTCCATACCCGAGATTAATGGTCGCCACCGACCCGTCGGCAATACGCGTGACCTGACCGGCATCGTTGCGCGTGTATGCTGTGGTCACGCCGTTGGATCTCTGAATGCCAGTAAGCAGTCCGTCATCATCATGTGTGTACGATATGCTTCCGCCATTCCAGTCGCTAATGTTCGAAATATTGCCAACAGGGTTGTACATGTAGGTAAGGGTTTTACCAGGCGCAAAGGTGAGTTCTGTTAGCCAGCCGTTGGCATTGTACTTCATCGTGATGCCGTTGCTCATCACCATGTTGCCGTCGGCATCGTACGCACAGGTGTCGTTGTTAGTGCCGGTGATCCTACCATTGGCGTCGTAGCTATACCGGATGTTGGTTCCATCGCTGTACCGAATGCCGGTAAGGTGGTTTGCAGCATCGTAGGTGTAGGTACAACTGCCCAGCGAACCGGGAAGAGTTGTGGTGGCCACACGGTCACGACTATCATAGGTGTAGCTGGTTGTACGACCCGTTGGATCCTTCACGGATGTGCAACGTCCACCTGCATCGTATGTCCACTGCCACAAGCCCCCTGCGCCATCCTTGAGCGTTATGAGATTGCCAGCCGCATTGTAAGTGTATTCGCTGCCGACTTCCGGACTAAAGCTCAGTTTGGTTACGTTGCCCAGGGCGTCGTACGTGTAGTTACCCGTACGTCCGTTGGGGTCACTCATACGCGAGGGCCGCCCCCTGTTGTCGTACTGCACGGTGTTTCGCAGAGCTCCGGCTGTCTCGATGGAGGTGATCCTGCCGTGGTTATCGTACTCATAGCGAGTAATACGTCCTTCTGGACTTTGCACGCTGGTCACATTTCCATCCCTATCGGTTTCGATATGAGTTGTGTTACCTGCTCTGTCGGTTATCGTTTGTGGTCGGCCTGCATCGTTATAGCCGAACTGCATCGCGGCATTCATCGGATCATGGATGGTGCGCACGCGTCCTGCATCGGTGTACTCAATGGTGGTGGTGGCACCACTTGGATCTTCAACTGAGGTGAGCAATCCGTCAGCGCGGTAGGAGAACTCCGTTCTACCACCTAACGCATCGGTGACAGATGCTGGACCGCCTGTGGGAGCATAGGCCATATTCCACATGTGCCCCAGTTCGTTGGAGTACCGTGTACAGCGGTCAAGCAGGTCGCGCTCGTAGCTCTGTTTAGCATTTCCGGGTTCCGTTACTGATGTGATCTCGCCGCGTGCATTGGTAGTGTAGGAGGTTGTAACGCCGCTGGGATTGGTGATCTTGGTAAGATGGCCCTTGACATCGTACTCGTATGTGGTAACGCGATTAACAGGATCGGAGATCGAAGCAACCTTCCCGAGGGCATTCCACGATACTTTCCATCTTCCGTCGACCGAGCTTCCAAACTCCGTTATGCGGCCGGCAGTATCCACCGTCATGGTCATGAACGACATATCTGGATACGTCACCTTGACCAGGTCATATACGGTGGCGCCATTCCAAGTTCGTTGTTTGTACTCGTATGTGGTGGTGCCGTCGGCGGTTACCATGGTTGCGGGCTTGCCGCTTACATGATGCGTGTAAGTTGTTGCGCCGCCTTCGGCATTGGTGGTGGTTGACAGGTACCCGTTGGCATCAAAGGCAAACGTCACTTGATTACCTGCTGGTCCGAGAGCGGTTACCCGTCCATAACCATTAAGGTTGTGTTCTTCCTTTACGCCGTCGGGATCAGTTAGCACGGCCTTGCCGGAGCTGTAGTCATAAGTCCAAAGGTTTCCTTCGGAGTCTATCTGCTGCACAACCTTACCTTCGGCATTGTATTGGTTGCTTACGAGCACCTTGCCAGCAGCATCAATTATGGTTGTTAGTTCACCAGGGACAGAGGAGCTATATCCGTAACTCTCAATACGCCCGTCTGTGGAGGATTTGCCAGTAGCCTGCCCCTTGGCATCATATGTAAGAGAAACACTTCGTTCACCATCCGTGATGTTAGTGATGCGCCCCATGGTATCGGCAGTAAATATGATCTGATGCCCGAGTGCATCGGAGGCTGTGGCAATGTTGCCATCCACCCACGTGATGGTTACCGGTGTACGGCCGTCATCCACCTTTATGAGCCTGCCGTCCGAATTGAATGAGTATTGAAGATTTCGGGTAACGTCCGTGTACTGCCACACGCCACCCTGGTTACGCAGATCGCCGGCCATACCAGTATTCCGGAGCATGTAAGTGCTACCAACCTTATCGAATGCAAGTCTGCGACCATCATCCATCTGCACATACACCCTAGTTCCCTGATCAATCAGCATGGAATTGTAGTTGTGCTGCCAGTTTAAGCCTGCACCTGGTGCAAAGCCTCCGTCCATCAAGCCACCATCGTATCTCCGAGTGAAATGGAGCAGGGGGCTTGAGGCAAATGTGAAGTCTGTGGGTGGTTGATAGACGAACCTTCCAGTTGATGTCGAAACTGGATCGCCGAATACGGAAATGAACAGACCGGGGTATGCCGTTGGACCAGTGAATGAGGAGTCGTAATCGGGCACGTATGGTGCCACGGTGATGTAGTCCTTTCCACGTGGCTTGCCTTTGCTGCATTCACGCCAGTCGAAAGCCACTACCGATGCATTGGGCTTAGGATCCTTGGCGGTAAGAGTGAACGTGACACTCTGACCATCGCTGATCGTCTGCACACTGCTCGGAGTTAGTGTATACCACACTCCCGTGTTGATAAACGGTGTTATTACATAACAGCAACCCTGAGGAGCAGTGTAGGTAATGGTGTTTCCCTTCGTGAGCACGATCATGCCGCCAGGTGAACGCTGCACGGGTGCTTCGCACGAAGGTTCTATCACCGAAACCACCACAGAGTCCTTCTGCACGCCGCTGATGTTGGCCTCGCTATTCGCCTCGACCACAATCTTATAGTCGCCACCTTCCGTTGGAGTGTATGTAGGCGTAGGCTCTACCTTAACCTCTTCACTCTGTTTTACTTCCGTTTCTCCCTGTGTGTGGAACACCATTGCATTATTTCGCATCCAGTAGATGCGAACAATCCAATACACAGTACCCAGTGAGTATTGGGCATTCAGGTTTTTTAGATAGAAATGGAACAGCATCGGACCTCCAGTCATGTAGACGAGCGCGGCTTGTATTCGCGGCTTAGCCAATTGACCGGCCCGCACCTGGCCTACGGAAAGACCGAACACAAATAGCAATGCTATCAGCGCGGACTTCCATGTGTTGGTAATCGTCATCCCAGACTCCTGGTGTGTTAGTGATGAAGTGGCAAAAAGCAGCTCACGAGCCCGGCCGGTTTCCCATACGGTTGGCGCGACCGCGACTGAATGTGAGCCGTGACAAACATCAAACTGCAAATAGTGCGGCGCACCCGGACAAAAGAGGGACTAGAGGGACTAGAGGGACTAGAGGGATTAGAGGGACTAGAGGGACTGGAGGGGGGGGGGTGGAGGAGCTTGGAGTAAGGGGACTATAGGGAGGATAGGTAGGTAGAGAGATTATCAGATGCGGAGAGATTGAGCTTTTTTCGGATACGCTGTCTGTACTTCTCAATGCTGCGCGCCTCGGTACCAAGCAGGCGGGCGATATCCTTTGTTGAGAGGCCGTGGCGGATCAGGGCACAAACGCGCCGTTCGGTAGGGGTAAGTGTTGGATGTCGGCGTGAGAGTTCATTGAGAGCCGAGGAATGTATCAGTGCAAGTTGTTCTTCGAGTCCTTCCCAATATGTGTCGGTGGTTTCTTCGCGATCAAGAGCTCGGGAGAGCATACGAAGTTGGGCGGCCGTGCCTGCATCTGAGGTAGCATCGGCAAGGATGCGGAGCCGCTGGCGGGTATCATGCAGAGCAGTGTTTTTTTGGCTGATGCCCATCGTCACCGCAGTAACCTGACGGCGTTGCCGGTCTACTTCGAGAGATAGCATGTCTGCCCGCTCGATCGCTGCTTGGCGTTCGGCATCGGCGCGGGCTGTGGCCAGCTGCCGCTCCAGGCTGCGTACCCGCTCGTCGGCTTTCGCATTCATGATCTCGCGTTCTATTCGGAACCACTCTCGCAGCGCCGATAGCGCTTCGGCAGCCCTTCCTGAGGCCTCGAGCACGTTGGAAAGCTCGCGCTGCAGCTCTCCCTCCAACAAACGTATTCCGTTAGCCTGTGCGAGACACAAGCCCCCTGCCAGCAGTTCGTGTGCCTTGCGGAGATTGTGACCTTTAAAAGGGGTTTCGGCGTACACAAGTCCCAGGTTGCGCATGGCAACGATGCGTGCTGTTGTTAAACCATGTTGCTCGGCCAAAGCAGAACACATCTCAAAGTTGGCGAGGGCGGTTTTGTAGTGCGTCTGCTTGCCCGTGCGGTCAGCAAGATTCAAGTGGTCTACGCCAATGCTCTCTAGAACGGAAATGAGCTCACGAACTGGTGGTGCTGTTATGTCCTGGAGTATTTCTGTGGCCTGCTCATATTGGCGAAGCGCGTCGGTGTACCGACCAAGCTTGCTGTACGCCATGCCGATACCTCGGATGCTTTGTGCACGTTTTGCTGGTTGTCCAGCTACAAGGAAATACTCAGCGGAACGTTCGAACCAAGGGATACTCTCTTCAAAATGTTTTAAATGGAAGATTACCGTGGCAAGGTTGCCGGCAACCATACCCGCTACAGAGGGATCACCATCGAAATCGGTGATCTCCCACAAGTCCTTGAATACCTGTAATGCTTCGTCGAGATGCCCATGAAACATCAAACGTCGACCATACAGCATCTGTACCTGCTGATGCAATTCTCTTGGTATCTCATCCTGGAGTTGGGCCTGAGCCTCATTCGCGTCAGCAAATGCCTTTGCGGTTGCTTCAATGCTCTCGAATCGCATGCCACGCGCTAGAAGGATTCGTATGCGAAGCTCCTTCCAGCGCCCCTTATCCCTTGATACATGCTCAACATGCCGATTGGCCTCGTGTAGTGCTTGGGTTAGGAGCTCTATAGCCTCCGCCGCATCGTCACTGCTCTTGGTGCTTGCCAATTCGATGAGTGCTCGCACGCGATCAATGTCTGTACGCAGGTTGCCTGGCAACGATTGTGTACTGCGTTTCATCATGTGATTTACTGGTTGCCAAGAATCAACGGCATGCCGCTCTTGTCGCCAATCACAATCACCTTGGTGTTTGACGACTCTGCAAGTCGTAACGTAGCATCAATTCCTTTCTCCAACAGAATCTTGTCAGTGAGTGATGCACTCAGGATGCTGTTTGCCCTTGCTTTGCCTTCGGCATCAATACGCTGACGTTCCGCTTCTTTCTGAGCTTTTGCAAGCTTGAATTCATACTCGAGTGATTCCTGTTCCTGTTTCAGCTTGTTCTCGATGGCCGCCTTCAAAGTGGAAGGTAACATGATATCTCGCACGAGTACTTCGTTCAGCTGCACGTACTGCCCTGTTAGAATCTCCTTGGTTTCTTCAAAGATCTCGTCCTGGATAGCATCCCTTTTCGTACTGTAGATTTCCTCAGGAGTGTAGCGTCCGATGACGCTTCTGGTAGCACTGCGGGCGGCCGGACGCAGAACACGTTCCAAGTAATCCTGTCCCTTCTCCTTGTGCAGGTATGGGAGTTTGGTGTACTGTGGTTGATACCATGCAGACAACTCTACCGTGATTTCCAGACCATTGGAACTGAGCACCTGCATGTTCTCCTTGGCTTCCTGCTGCCGAACTTCATAGATGTACATGTCGTTCCACGGAGCCACGATGTGAAAACCTTCATCGTACGTTGTGGTTAGGTCCACACCGCTGCCAAATGTGCGAAAGAGTACGCCAGCCTGGCCTGCACCGATGGTAACTGACATACGGAACAGCAGGATCAGAAATATCACACCAGCTATAATGGTGGCTATGAGCAGCGTTCGTGGTGAAAAACTCCTCTTAGCAAACACAGTCTTTACATCAGCCATCGTATGCTCCTACAGTTAATGAGATGAACCGTGGAAACTACGGTTCCGCAACGATGTTCGAGATTGTGGCTGACTACCGTGAGAACCAGGATTCCATTAGTCCACGCAGAACAGTTTCATCAAACTGCGGCATTTCATACATACCAGCCGCTACGCGCTGCCGTAGTGCCTCGTACAAACTCACCGCACACGCCACACTGATATTCAGAGATTGAACCACTCCCATCATTGGCACGAGGAAGTTTCCATCGGCTAGTGCGCGTGCCTGCTCACTTACTCCGCTATGTTCATTGCCAAACACAAGTGCTACAGGCTTGCACAAGTCCAACTGATACAGGTTTACGGAGTCGCTATCCATGTGCGTTGTATAGATGGCAAATCCTCGATCTCTTAGGCCATTAAAACAGGAATCAACATCGGAATGTAGTCGAACATCAACCCACTTGCGAGCACTTGCCGAACTCTTTTCACCGAGCTCTGGAAAACTCTGTCGGCCATGATACACTCCGTGTGCTTCCATCACACCAACTGCATCGCACGAGCGGATTACCGCGCTCACGTTGTGAGGATCGTGTACGTTCTCGAAGACCACTGTAAGCGTTGGTTGCCGCTGCTTCAAGGCCCTGAGCAGCTTCTCAGCTCTCTCGGGTGATATCGAAGTGTGATGAGGCACGGTAAGGGGCTTGGGCATGTCGCCCACAATGAGTGGGCTACCTATCCATCATGATTTTGGCCGGTGTTGAAGTTGACCCATCAGCAACAGGGTGGGCATGAGCGGCAAACGTTCGCACGAAGGAACACCGTACTTCACTGCACAACGCGTTCCGACAAACACCTCACATGTGCAACGCTCACTTGTCAGCTTCACCCATCACGGGATCAATACTGCCAATGATAGCCACAACATCCGAAACCATAGCCCCCTCGCATAACAACTTGAGGGCTTGCAGGTTTGATGATGATGGGCTGCGGATCTTTAGCTTCCATGGGTGTCCGGTACCGTCGCTCACGTAATAGAAGCCTAGCTCGCCTTTCGGACTTTCAATGGCCGAGTACACGTCTCCAATCGGCGGCTGAATACCGAAGTTGATGAGCATGAAATCATTGATGAGCTCTTCCATTTTAGTGTAAATGGAGGCCTTCCGAGCCATCACGGCTGTTGGTTGATCTTCATTCAGCACAGACGACCTCGGCATGGTTTCCAAGGTATCCAAGCATTGGTGGCAGATCTTGATGCTTTCCCACACCTCTGCATTACGAACCATGTATCTGGAATAACAGTCGCCATCGTTGCGAGTGATTACATCAAAATCTACCCGATCGTAAAACATGTAGGGTTGTGCCCTGCGCAGGTCGTGCGCAATACCGGAACCTCGAAGGGTTGGTCCGGTAATTCCAAGAGAAATAGCAACATCGGGGGCCAGGTAGCCAACTCCAGCCATCCGATCAACGAAGATCCTGTTGCGATTCACCAGACCTTCCACCTCCTTCATACGATCAGGCATCTGATTCAGCCATGCACGTATGTCGCGCATAACGTCGTCTGGTATGTCATTGGCAACGCCGCCAATCCGAGCATAACTCGTTGTGAAGCGTGCACCACAAATGCGCTCAAAAAGATCGTATAGTTTTTCGCGCTCTGTGAACGTCCATAAGAACACCGTCATGGCACCAACGTCCATCGCCGTTGCACCCATCGCCAACAGGTGATTGGAAATACGTGCCATCTCTGAAACCAGCATCCGAACCCACACAGCTCTATCGGGAACACCCACATTCGCAAGCTTCTCGATAGCCATACAGATGGCTACGTTATTGCTCATGGGACTGATGTAGTCAAGCCGATCAGTGTGCGGAATAAACTCGTGGTACGTGCTGTTCTCTGCCAGCTTCTCAAAGCCACGGTGCAGATACCCGAGTTCTGGCACACACTTCACAACCGTTTCGCCGTCCAGACGAATCAGTACACGCAATACGCCATGCGTGGCAGGGTGCTGCGGACCCATGTTGAGAACCATGTCGTTCTCAAGTGGATCCTCGAACATCACAACGGTATCCTTATCCTGCACCTCCTTGAGGATCTTGGACTGACGTAGCTTCTCAACCCGCTCGATCGTGGATGTTGGCGTGACGTGTAAACTCATCTGTGCTTCCTTCGGATGGCTGTGAACTCAAAGTTACAAACACCGAGGAGCCACGTTTGCCAGCGTGAACTCATGGAAGAATCACCTTCCAGACTCCAACTCCTGGAACTACAACGAAGTAAACGCCCGATGAAAGCACAGCTCCATTCAGATAGATGCACGATGGACTGCTGGAACTGGCTATCACCGTCTGACCGTGCACATCTACCACGTGGGCATCTCGTATATCCTGGCCAACCTGGATCGTAACGCCATCGGCAGTTTGGAGAACCTTTACCTGCTCACGTTCGCTCGGCTCGTCACGTGGTGCGGACGATGGAATTGGTGACTCTTGGCAGTCATACGGAATCGGATTCAACTCGAGAGGTGTTGTGCCTGAAAGCTTCCGACCTACAAATGCTGGGAAGTCTGGTGCATACTTCACAGCTTGGAATACGATGTTGTTATGGGGCTTCTCGCCTTGCGACAAAGGGGTGGGTCCGTTAACGGGGTTAATGTACTCCCAGCGCACCTTCCCGGTAGCATCAACTTCGAACAGTCGGCCGTTCATTCCTTCGCAGATGAACATTCCTCCATCGGAGAGAATCTGTACACCCGACACAAAGGGACTAAAGAAATCTGATGGCGGATCGGCTACGTAGATCCGATCCATGAGTTCAACCTTGAAGGGATCGTCTGCGTTGATCACATACAGTCCGTTCTCGTCCATCGACGGGATTACCTTATCAATTGAGCTAAAATCACCATTGGGCCTCATGCGCCCGTTGTTAAAGGTCACAATCGAACGGCCATGAGGTAGCTCGTTCGGAACCCAGTGGCAATCATGCTGGCCGAAAAAGATTCTATCACTTGTAGTGCCTCTCATGTATGCCTCTGGATTACCAAAGCGAAAGAGAAGATCCCCACCCTTTCCATAGCGCCCTCCGCGTGATCCTCTGGCTTCTTCGGTTGTTGTAGAGTGATCTACAACCCACATTTCGTTGAAGTGCAGCACTGAGATAACAATCTGGTCTAACTCCGCATTGTAGGCAACGGTGTTGAAGTGAGTCCAGTCTGCTTCAGCTGATCCTGCTCCCGTGGTAGGATAATTGACATTGACCCTGTGTGGATACTGCGAAGGAGCTCCATAATTGGGCAACGTTGGCGTGAGATGTTGGATTGTGTGATCCCACGTTCGCCATTTCCACACAACATCCCCAGATGTGGGCCCTGTTTGCTTGATTTCTAGGATCATGTCGGGGATCAGAAAATCTATAGCTCGCTGTGGGTCACCGCCATTGGCCAGGAACTCATCGCGAGAAATTCGTTCGTGTGCAATCACCAGGATGTTGCCGTTTGGAAGCATTGTGAATCCATGGTGAAACGTCACGTTAGCATCTGGATACACATACTTCCAGACTACATTGCCGTCCCAGTCTCGGCGTTCGATTGCTCCGCCGCCTGTGTTTGCGTTCACATCAGCAGGATGTTCGATAACTCGGATCAAGTCACCGTTTGGTAGTAGCTCAGTATGATGTTGTGGTCGTGCATCGGTGGTCCACGAGTGCACAACGTTTCCACATGTGCTTAGAAGGTGCACCCGCTGCGAATACAACGGTGCAAGCAACACGAAGCCGGGTGGCACCTGTCCGTCATTGTGTAGTAAACCAAGTGTTCGAATCTGATTCTGAGCACACAGAGGCGTCTGATGCATCAGTTGCAGAACAATCACCGATGCAGCAATGAGCCAACATGAAAGGCGACCGTTTTTTCCCTGTGGTTTAGCGAGATGCGAATACACCTCTCCCATGTGTCTTTTCACGACATTCATTGGCGTTTTTTTGTGTGTGGTGGGTGGGACGCTTGCTGATGATTTCGGAGTCGATACATTCAGACCGACACCTCAGTCACCTATTCTAACTGCAAACAGAGCAATAGGTTACGCTGAAAGTTTGTCACCTGCTCCGTCATGATAAATCGGCAGATACCACTACTGATTCTTAACGAGCATCTGCAGTGTTCTGCCGGAAGTACGTAGAAGGTATACGCCGGGAGCCAACATGTCTGTTCGCACAGTCGTTTCAGTTGAGAGTGCATCAGCAGCGAACACACGATTGCCAAGCATGTCCACGATTTCAACGTTGCTTGGCACTGAACCGCTATTCAGCATGATGTAATCAGAGAAAGGATTGGGAAAGGCCTGCGCATCATGTGATTGATGTTCTTCGGCCACGTGTACCTCGGTGTCGAATATGCAGTCGAATGGTAATGGATTCCGCTCGAGCACCGAACCTGGTTTCAAGTTCTTGCCAGCAAATGCTGGGAAATCGTAACCATACTTGTAGCTCCTGAACACAAGACTGCCTGCAGGCGCACTGCCCTGCGCCTTTGCAGAATCGCCGTTCATCGGAGAGACGTATTCCCAGTGCTTCACACCAGCATCGTCAACTTCAAAAATCCTGCCGCGAGTACCTTCGCAAATAAGTGTGTTGCCGTTTGGAAGACGGGAAGCTCCGGAAATAATCAGGCTAAAGAAGGCACCCAACGTCTCCTCGCGATATGACCACGAAGCAGTGTCCGGACCAAATGTGCTATCTGCATTCAATCGGTAAGAGCCATCGGGCTCCACAGGAGTCTCGATTACGTCAACACTCGAAGCATTTCCGCCTGGTCTCATCCGGCCATTATTGAACACCATAATCTTGCCTTCGTCCTTGTAGCCGCGTGGTATCCAGTGCGGATCGTGTTGACTGTATAGAGTTTTGTCTGCAGTTGTGCCCCGGCCGTATGCTTCCGGATTACCCCAGCGGTAGAGGATATCTCCGCCATGACCATATCTGCCACCACTCGACGTTCTGGCTTCCTCCGTCGTTGTGCTGTGGTCGATAACCCATATCTCGTTGAAGGTATTTACAGAGACAACGATTTGGTCAAGCTCGGCGTTGTAGGCAACTGAATTAAAGTGCAGCCAATCTTTGGGTGGCTGTCCGCTCACCACACGTGGGTAATTCACGTTGATTCGACGTATGAACGTTTTGGGATCCCCGTAATTAGGCTTGTTGGGATCTCTGTCCTGAACAATGTGATCCCATGCATGCCACTGCCACACAATTTCACCGCCCTCTGGAAAGGTGGGCTTAATCTCTATGATGTGATCCACCCAAATCTGATCGGACGTATAGGCGCTGTCTCTTCCTGCTTCAAGAGCAGTCTCACGGCTGAATCGCTCGTACGCAACTGCAAGGATATTCCCGTTAGGTAAAGTATCGAAGGCATGATGAATACAGAGCGAATCGGATGCATACGAGAAATACCAGAGCACCTTATCGTCCCAGCTCCGAATCTCAAATCCTCCCCCCCCTGCACCTCCAAGAATTGAGCGCCGGTTGTCAACCATGCGCATCAAGTTTCCACTCTCGGTAAGGCGAACGGTATGGCCAGGCTCGTACTGACTTGTCCACTGATGAACAACTCTGCCGCACATGTCGATGAGGTAGGTTTTTGTCCCTGTCATGGGTGGCACCAGGGTGTAACTTGGGTAGGCGAGTGAATCAGCGATCCTGATTCCTAGAGTTCGCTGCTGAGAAAATCCTTGAGCAGCACATGACAAGAAAATGAGAACAAGAGTCAGGAAACGATTCATGAGAGCCTAATGGAGACGAGTGATCAGCCAGTTACGAATCATTGCGGTAGCTGGGGCTGATGGCCAGTGACCGCCTTCGAAAACATGGAACGTATGCTGGACATTTGAACCATGCAAAAGTGACGAAATGAGCTCTCCTACTTGCAGTGGTACAACATCGTCTTTGCTCCCATGCAGTACGAGTACATCAATACCATGTGCTCGCAAGTCCGGCAAACGTTCCCGAATACCACCGTAAGCGTACATGCTAGCACAAACAGATACAACGCTCTGAAAGGTATGAGGATACCGAGTTGCAACAGCATAGCTATAAAAACCTCCTTGACTGAAGCCGATTACTATCGGCTTTATTGCAGATATGGGGTAGCGGACACTTGCGTCGATATAAGCATCATGATACCATGCAGCACTCGCATCAACTACCTGGGGAAGGAGAGAGTCTGGCAACGTAGGTGCAACATCTGTGGCACTGTATCGAGGTCTATGCGATGCCATGATGTCCGACAATTTTGCATATGGGGCTTGTGGCAGGATGAAGTACACTGAGTCCATATTCAGTGATTTAACCCAGTTGAGCATCACCTCTTCGTTATGGCCATTGCCGTGCAGAACAAGAACAGCGGGGTACTTGATACCAGGTTTGGGTTTGGCTGGACCGTACACCTTGTACATACCAAGCCGAACCTGAAGTGTATACACCGTTTCCAGCCGAGGATCCGCACTAGGCGATTCAGGGCTAGACAAACGAGTAGCCGCGGATGCATCTGCAGTTCGACCAACTTTCGTATAAAGAGCTGCTAGCTGTTTTGCCGCAGACGTATCGGAGGGCACGGCATGCAACCATTGTTCGTACATGCTGATGACAACCGAATCCGGAGCCCCCTTCCGAAGGGCTTCATCCGCTCTTTCACGCAGAGTTCTTTTGTCTGGATTGGCTACGATGTCGTGGATGGCTTGCCCCTGTAGCACAGCGGTGGGTACCATAGCCACACCCAGTACCATTACCATCGATACAGCCATCAGGAGGTGCCTAGTGGGCCGCCTTTTATGCCAAGAGTTTACGTGCCTCACGCAGCTTCTGCTTCTGTTCTTTGCTAATGGTTGGATACGAGAGGTTCAGATTCTGCATGTGGTGGTAGATAAGGGCAGCGATTGCAACGCGAGAGTACCACTTGTCGTCAGCCGGTATCACGAACCACGGACACTCATCGGTTGAAGTTGATGTTATGACTTCTTCGTATGATTCCTGATAGGCATCCCAATACTGTCGTTCGTGCACATCGGCAGGACTGAACTTCCAATTCTTCATCGGATCATCAATCCGTTCCAGAAGTCTCTTACGCTGTTCCTCCTTACTTAAATGAAGGAAGAACTTCAGCACGATTGTTCCGCTGGAATACACCAGTTCTTCGAAGCTGCGAATCATTGCAAAGCGTCGGGTCCAGAAGCTTTTGGTGATGTCCGACACATCACGTACGTGAGGGAGGTTCTCTTTAAGAACCAACTCGGGGTGAACCCTGCTCACCAGAACATTCTCGTAGTGCGAACGATTGAAGATGCCGATTTCACCTCGTGGTGGGAGTGCCTTATAGTGGCGCCAGAGAAAGTCGTGATCTAGCTCGTCCGAAGAAGGTGCCTTAAATGCTGTTACCTTCACACCTTGAGGATTCAATCCACTCATGATGTGTTTTATAGCACCATCCTTGCCTGCCGTATCCATTGCTTGAAGGCAGATGAGCAGTCCATACTGGTTATGGGCATATAACTTGTCTTGAAGCAATGTGAGTTGTTCAACGCCCCAAACCAGGAGTTGCTTTGCCGATTGTTTATCGAGCAACGTGCCTTTGTATCCTGTTGGCCGCTTGTGCAGCGCAGCCTTCGTTCCGGGTACTACACGGAGTTGATCTATCTCTTTCCAGAAGAGATGCTGATCCCGTTTCGTCCAGGTTCCTTTGGAAAGCATGTGTGATCACTCAGTTATTGTGGGCGAGGTGGGACTTGAACCCACACGTCGTAACCGACACGGGCTTCTGAGACCCGCCTGTCTGCCAATTTCAGCACTCGCCCAGTTGCGGAGAGGGAGGGATTCGAACCCTCGATAGGATTGCTCCTATAACGGTTTTCGAGACCGCCCGATTCAACCACTCTCGCACCTCTCCAGTGTCAAGCGGTTGTGGGAAGCCACGAATATACGGGTAGATAGTGTGTGTCAGTTCGTATCCGATCCAAAGCCGTTAGGCAATTTCCTCTCGAAGCATCACATACGAGATGTACCGCCCTTCTTCGATGTTGCCTCGTTCCACAGCTTCCTTCACGGCACATCCAGGCTCGTGGGTATGTGTGCATGGTTTGAACCTGCAGAGCTCGGCAAACGGACCGAACTCCTCGAAGTAATATGGCAGTTCGTCTTGGTCCAATTCCCATAGAGCAAACTCACGAATCCCCGGACTGTCTACAACAGAGCCCCCTTCTGCTAATGGAATAACCATGGCCGCTGTTGTGGTGTGCCGTCCTTTGTGGTATGCCTGCGATACTTCGCCAACCTTCAGACTGTTGCTTGTTAAGGAGTTGATGAGAGAGCTCTTCCCAACTCCGCTTTGCCCCGCAAACAGCGTGCTTTTTCCCACGAGGTGAGGCTTTAGCAGTTCAAGTCCGGAACCGGTCTTGCTACTAACAAAGAATAGGTTCAGGTTTAAGGCATCGGAGTACACCGCTAGGTCTTCGAGGATCACCTGAAGCAGCTCACCGCCCACTAGGTCCAATTTGTTGACGATAATCAAGGGGCTAAGGTCTCCTTTGTCGGCAGCAATGAGATAACGGTCTATCAACCTACGGTGATAATCCGGTTGCGCAGCGGCGATAACGATGGCGAGTTGGTCAACATTCGCAACAAGCACCTGCTCGCGCTTCACCTTGCCCGCAGCCTTTCGGGAT
>CAZUGQ010000009.1:0-5283 GCA_964620125.1 uncultured Hyphomicrobiales bacterium | reverse complement strand
ACGCCTGCAGAATTCAGTTTTCCACCAATTTCCACTGTCCCTTCGCGCACAATCCACACTCTATCCCCTACCGTTACAAGTGTACGCGCCGATGGTGCATCGACCGTGCCGCTAACGGTGCACACTGCCAACTCAGCGTGAGACGGCGACTCTAGGTGCGAAGGATCTGCTGCCACAAGCCAACTTGGCCCCAACGGCATGATAACCGTGCCAACAATAGCATTCGGTGGCAGAGGCCTACCTTCCTTGATCTGAGTGCGTGTTCGAGGTGGTTTCCCAACCGAATCCCTCTTACGGATTCGGCCACCTTCATCCTCGATTAGTCCGGTAGGGTTTTTACGCAAGTGTGAATAAAGGTTGACAGTTGGCGTGCTTCGTCGTACCTTTGTGCAGGTTTGTCAAATTAGTAGGAAACCGTTGAACTATCGGTGGAATTTCCGGGAAACACTCGATGAAAATGCTGTTCAGAATCTAACCTCAACCCTCAAGATCCCGAAATCCATCGCCACGGTGTTGGTGGGGCGCGGGATCACAACCGTTGCCGACGTAGAAACGTTCTTCGGTCCTGATCTGTCACGCCTACACTCTCCTTGGCTGATGGACGGGATGCACGAGGCGGTTGAGCGGATCGAGGCAGCAATTGCCCAGAAGCAGCCATTCTGGATCCACGGTGACTACGACGTGGATGGCACATCGAGCACAGCGATCATCCTCCACTTTCTCAGGCGATTGGGGGCTGTAGCTGATTACCATATCCCCAATCGGATGGATGAGGGATTTGGTTTTACAACACTCAGTGTAGACCGAGCTCGCGAGTTTGGTGCCAAGGTCATAATTACAGTAGACGTTGGGATCACAGCCGTCAAGGCTGTAGAATACGCACGTGAGTTCGGCATCGATGTTATCATCTGCGACCACCACCAGGCAGCGGAGCAACTTCCACCCGCCCTGGCTATACTCGATCCGATCAAGCCCGGCTGCTCATACCCCTTTAAGGACCTTGCAGCTTGCGGGGTGGTGTATAAGCTTATCTCTGCGGTTTGTGACCGGCGTGGCACCCCGGACATGGCTAACGAATACTTGGATTTTGTTGCGATTGCATCGGCGGCTGACATAGCCCCCCTTTCCGATGAAAACCGCATCATGAGCCATTTCGGCCTGACCAGGATTAACGAACATCCGAGGCCCGGCCTCAAGGGTTTGATTGATTGTGCCAACCTAACGGTAGGACAGATCACAAATGCCAGCGTGGTCTTTGGTCTGGCTCCACGCATCAACGCTGCTGGAAGACTGGGCGACCCTCGCCGTGCTGTTGAAATGATGATTCAAGAGGATGAATACGCTGCCTACCGAATAGCCCAAGAACTAGAACACGACAATCGGATGCGACGAGCAATCGACGAAGAAACCTTCGAGGACGCTGCTCGACAGGCCGAAAAACTGCTTCATGCCTCGCCCGACCTTCGGGCTCTGGTTCTACACGACGCTCAGTGGCACGCCGGCGTTATCGGAATCGTTGCTTCGCGCCTCGTTGAGCGGTTCCACGTTCCAACCATCATGCTCACCACAATCGAAGGCATAGCAAAAGGTTCCGCTCGGTCGATCAAAAACTTTGACATACATAATGCCCTAAAACAGTGCGAAGACCTGATGGTGGAATACGGCGGGCATAAACATGCTGCTGGCCTCTCTCTGCTTGTGGAAAACATCCCAGAATTACGCCGACGTGTGAACGATATCGCTGCTGCCCAACTCGCAAACGAGGAACTCACACCAGAAATTCAGATTGATGCAGAACTGCATCTTAACGAGCTAAGTCCCAATTTTATCAAATACTTAAGCAAGTTCGCTCCTTACGGCTACTCAAATCACCGACCCGTTTTTTTCAGTAGGCATGTTGTTTCCGCAAACGGTGTGAAAATCGTTGGTAACAACCACCTGAAGTTTCGAGCGCTCCAGAACAACTTTGCAATCGACGCAATTGGCTTCAACTTGGGTCACAAGATTGATCAATGCAGCCACGGTAGGGTGTTCTCCATGGTGTACACCCTCGAAGAAAACACGTTCAATGGCTCTGCCATGCCCCAAGTTCGAATTAAGGACCTCCGGCCGGAGTAATACGACACATCTCTGCCCTTCACACTTTCCTGCATCGACAAAAAAATGTGGATAACGGGAACCGTTATTCAGTGTGAGAGATCCTCTGGAACTCTCACAATTACAACAACTTGCGGCGAACTAGAAATCAGTGTTGCAGACATCTTTCAACGAAATGTTGATAAGGTGTGGGAAGGCGCCAAGGTTAGTGCCTACCTGTCGCCTGGCGGTAACCACGATTCTCCTCGAGCCGAGCTGTTTTGCCTTGAACCCGACCATGTTATCGATGTCACAGAGCTAGCGGAGTGTATAACTGATAGTGGCGATGTGGATAACCTTGCAATACTTCGGCGATTTCAGCCAAAAACACCTAGCTATGCCGCATTGAGAGGGTCACTTATCAACACTGTTTTTGACATCCTTGTTAGCAATCCACATCTTCCAGACTCCCAACTGGTTGCCTCCGCAATCGAAAGTAAATCACTGCCCATAGCAGTCCACGGACGTTCGGAGCTCGCCAGCGAACTCACTGATGTTCTTCCCTTGCTCAGAAAAACCCTTGGCACATGGTCCAATAAAACACTAACCGTTGAGCCACATGTGGTGTCTGGCTTGGTTGGCCTACAAGGTCGATTTGATATACTGGTTGCGGACAAAGAGGATAAGACATTTGAAATCATAGAGCTTAAGTCTGGCAAAGCCCCCTCGAGAACACGTACGAACCATGCCGCTCAAGTTGCCGCATACGCTTTGCTGTTTGAACTTAGCGAAGGGTTTCCACCACAGAATTGCCAGGTGTGGTATGTTGCTGACGCTGAGCATCCTCTGCGATCGCTGCCCGCTGGAAGTATCGCCACCCTGCAAAAGCGAGTTCTTCGTTTGCGGAATGAAGTTGTTGTGCAGGAACGCTCCCTCGCAATGAGGGACTTTAGGCAGCTTCGCGCGTTTGGTACCAACACGCGGTCGGCAGGTGGTATGGTTGGAGACTTCGAACACACATTTATCGAGGCCTACCGATCGTGCGATGCCGTGTCCAGAACTGCCATGCAAGCCTGGCTGAGCTTTCTCTTCTCCGAACAGATGGAGGCACGTACCGGCTCAAGTCAGAAGCGCAGTGCATCAGATCTCTGGCTTGCCACAACCGCCGAGAAGGAGGAATCAAGCACCGTGCTTAGCGGCCTCAGGCTTGACGCCGAAAGAAGTACGGAACGCAACATGCACCTTGTGTTTCTGTTGCCGCACTCATTTCCACGGACGCGTGCAACTGCGTTGCGGCCTGGCGACCTCGTTATTCTTCATACTCAGGCGCACGAAACCGGAATCACGTACCGATTGCTCAAAGGAGTATTGCGACATGTCGATGATCGCAGTGTAAGCGTATCACTGAGGAACAAGCAGGTGAGCTGGGATGATCTCTGCTCGTTGGTCTGGACGATGGAGCAGGACGTTTCGGATGCTGGCCTTAAGCACCTTACATCAGGTCTCTTTCGATTTCTTGATGCTCCAATTGAACGCAGGCATACGATACTTGGCATCCCCCCCCCACGCTTTTCCTCTCCACCCAATGTTGATGTGCATACGCTGATGCCATCACAGGCGTGCGTGGTACGCCAGTCACTCGCTGCACAAGATTGGTTCTTGATTCAAGGTCCGCCCGGGACTGGAAAAACATCCATCATTCTTCGTTCTATCGTAAAGAACCTGCTTCATGAGCCTTCGCAACGAATTCTCGTATTAGCCTATACGAATCGAGCGGTCAACGAAATCTGCGACGTCTTATCAAAAGCACTACCCGATGGGATGTATATGCGGCACGGTACCTCGGCTGGGATTTCTGATCACCTTCATCGCTTCTCGATCCCACACGTTGCAGCACACTGTTCACCCGGTGAGTTGGCAGAACGATTACGAACCACACGGTGCATCGTAAGCACCATTCACTCAGTTCACAGCCAGCCAGACATCATGCGTTTTGGAGGGTTCACCACTGCCATCATCGACGAGGCCTCCCAAGTGCTTGATGTGCACTTGTGTGGGATTCTAGCAGAGGTAGATAAGTTCATCCTGATTGGTGACCATGCTCAGCTTCCTCCGGTCATAACACAATCGGCAGACAAGCTCCAGGTTCGGTCGGATCTCCTAACGAACATCGGGCTTCAACACCTTGGCATGAGCATCTTTGAACGACTGGCAATGCGATGTGAGAAGATGGGCTGGGAAGGGGCTTTGGCAACGCTTGAGCATCAGGGCAGAATGCATGAAGATGTAATGGCCTTTCCTTCGCAAGCGTTTTACGGCAACAGACTAAAGGTATGTAATGAATGGCAGGTTACCCCAAGCCCCCTTCCATGGCATGATGTGATACCACATCGTGCCTGTTATGTACATGCTGCGTCTCCCGAATCAGAAGTACGCACTGTTGTGCGTCTTGCCACTCTCATCGTTGAGGCATCCGAGTCTTCGAAGTCGGATTTTTCCATCGGAATTATCAGTCCGTTTCGGGTTCACAACAGGCGCATTCAGGATCACCTTCCGGACCATGTTCAGGAACATGTCACTGTTGACACTGTTGAGCGATTCCAAGGCAGTCAGCGTGATGTGATCATGTATTGTGTTGGAGCGAGCACGGCACAGGAGTTCGAGATGGTACGATCAGATGCTCGAGGTATCGATAGGAAGCTCAATGTAGCAAGCACTCGAGCAAGACACCAGTTTATCATGATTGGCAATACAGCATTCTACAGTGCAAGCCGGAGTTATGCCTTGGCCAAAGAATTGCTTAACGAGTTGGTCTTCGACACGAGCAACATGGTACGCCACTAGCACGGTCCAAGCCATATAAATTGCTCCTTATCATTGCCGGTATCTCATTGCTTTGTAAGTTGTTACTACGATTCACCCATTCACGTGACTAAGGTGTACATGCGGCCAGTTCTGACGTCACTGATCGCAATGCTGTTCATTGCTGGTGCTCTTTTGGCTGCCGAACGTTGGACGCTCGAGTCGGGCACAATCATCAACCTTGTTGAGCTCCACAAAGGAATGGTTGATCCAGGTGCGATCACGGTTGATGACGTTGGTGCTGTATGGACGGTTGATCGTATGACTGGATCCGTCTGGCGAATGCATTATGGCCAGCCAGCACGCCTAATCCGCACGTTTCCCGTTTATGTTGGTGAAAGGCCA
>CAZUGQ010000008.1:14933-102174 GCA_964620125.1 uncultured Hyphomicrobiales bacterium | reverse complement strand
AAGGTAAACGGCGTTTTTCTTTTTATGCCTGACATGAACTCGAACACACCCAAACACATTGCACTCGAACACATAGCCCTTGAAACAGGTGTGGAGCTGAAGCGCGTAGTTGTTGACTACCAAACCTGGGGCGCACCTAACACAGATGAGTCCAATGTGGCTGTGGTGTTACCAGCACTCACTGGCACAACCAATGCCGTCGACTGGTGGGGGGGGATTGTAGGACCAGGCAAGTACATCAACACAGACACGATGTACGTGATATGTCCGCGCATTCGCTACGAAGAAATCGCAACCCTTCGCACCAACACCACGCCAGAACTCGCTAAAGCTCAGCCCCTTCTCACCACACGTGATGTGGCCAGTATCTATGATCGCACACTTGATGCGTTGGGTGTTGGTGGCGTGAAAATTGTTGTTGGTGGTTCGATGGGCGGACAAATGGCGCTGGAGTGGGGCGTGCAGCAGCCATGGCGGTTTCGGAATCTGGTTGTGATTGCCGCCAATGCTCTGCCCTCGGCGTGGGGCATTGCCATTCGTACAGCTCAACGCATGGCCATCGAAGCCGATGTCACGTTTGGTACCGATGCTCCGAATGCTGGTAGTAGGGGGCTTGCGGCTGCGCGAGCAATTGGGATCATATCCTACCGTACGTATGATGACTTCCGCATCAAACAGTCCGACGCTGATGAGCGCACTTCGGATTTCTCTGCTGAGAGTTATCAGCGGTATCAAGGACAGAAGCTGGTAGACCGCTTTAGCCCAGACGTGTACTACATGCTCACACGCACGATGGATAGTCACAACGTTGGCCGAGGGCGCGGTGGCGCAGAAGCTGCACTCTCGACGATCACGGCTCGTACCGTTGTTGTTGGTATTAACCAGGACATCCTCATGCCAACACATGAGCAGAAGTTTTTAGTGGAACACATCCCCAACAGCATCTACCTGGAAATGAACAGCACCGTTGGTCACGACGCCTTTCTCGCAGACCAACAGCAGCTCGCAGATCTACTAGCACACAAGCACACGAGCACACGAGCTCACAAGCACACGAGCTCACAAGCACACTAGCACACAAGCTCACAAGCACACAAGCACACAAGCACACAAGCACACGAGCACACAAGCACACGAGCACACAAGCACACAAGCACACAAGCACACGAGCACACAAGCAATAGCACACAAGCAATAGCACACTATGGCACTAACAATCGGTCTCTTCGGTTTCGGCTGCGTTGGACAGGGTCTTTGGGACGTACTCCATCGCACACATGGATTGCGTTCCACCATCACGCGCATCTGCGTGAAGGACCGCACAAAACCAAGGCCCCCTGGCATCGACTTGTTCACGTTTGATAGAACGGACATCTTGAATGACCCAACGGTAAACGTTGTAGTGGAGCTTATCGACGATGCCGCAGCGGCGTTCGAGATTGTTTCCACTGCAATGCGCAGTGGCAAGGCCGTGGTTACAGCAAACAAGAAGATGGTGGCAGAGAGGTTGCCAGAGTTACTGGAGTTGCAGAGAGTTACTGAAATGCCGTTGTTGTACGAGGCTTCCACGGGGGGGGCGATACCAATCATCCGAAATCTGGAAGAGTACTACGACAATGATCTGTTGAGTGGTGTAGAAGGCATCGTGAATGGCACCACCAACTACATCCTCACGCGGTTGATGAACGACCCAAGCAAAGGATATGGCGAAGCGCTGGCCGAGGCACAGGCGAAAGGTTTTGCCGAGAGCGACCCAACGCTTGATGTTGAAGGGTGGGATGCAACGTACAAAACGCTCATCATTGCAGCGCATAGCATGGGTGCTGTGCTCAAGCCAGAGCAGATTGTGCGGAGGGGCATCAGCACCGTTACCCCGTTCGATGTGTCCAGTGCACGCGCACTTGGCAAAACCATCAAGCTGCTGAGTCGTGTTGTTATACACGACAGCGGCTTTGCCGCATCGGCACTCCCCGCGCTTGTAGACGGATCGGATCCCATCGGCAACATCAGCAACGAAACCAACGCCATCCGTCTGCACGGCGCCTTTGCAGATGATCAGTTGTTGGTTGGTAAGGGGGCTGGGGCACACCCAACTGCATCGGCCGTGCTCAGCGATATAGCAGCGCTGCGCTATAACTACCGGTACGAATACAAGAAGATCGAACAAGGTGACGCGCCCGTATTCAACCTTGATGTACCCGTGCATGTTTTTGTGCGCGGTCCAAAGGAACTCATCCGAACCGTACCCTTCACCTCCGTGGATGTGGAGCACCGCACTGGCGACGGGCATTACCTGATAGGCCAGGTGTTGCTCTCGGATCTTAGTACCTCGGTGGCGTTTGGCAGCCGGGAGTGTTTTGTGGCGCTAGTTCCCCGGGACTGAAGTCCCGGGTCAGAGAGGCCGGGAGCCCGGGCCCCCCGGGACTGAAGTCCCGGGTCAGACAGGCCGGAGCCTGGGCCCCCCGGGACTCCCGGGTCAGAGAGGCCGGGAGTGAGGCCGGGAGTGCAGCCGGGGCGCCCGGGAGCGCGGGCGGGCGTGGTGGCGGCGCTGGTTCTTGATGTATCGCAGTAGACGTCCTATGTCTGGATAGTAGGCTGTAGAGGCGTAGTAGCCTGGTTGCCACTTGAAGTCTTCGTAGCCGGGAACTGTACGCCTGAGCAGGTAGGCGCTCTTGCCCTTCAGCATCTTCACAGCCTCGGAAACAGCCAAGGCCGGTGGAATATTCACTGCAAGATGAATGTGATCATCTCCACCTCCTACGGAGATCAATCGTACACCTATTTCTTCACAGATACTTCGAAAAACCTCAGCTAGCAGGCTATCCGTGTGCTGAGGCATCGAACGCTTCCGATACTTAGTCACGAACACCAAGTGGTAGCAAAGGGACGTGTAGTTGTGTGGCATACACCCACCGTGCTACAAACTCCCACAAACGTGACGCAGGGCCCACCGCAGAGCCCTACACCTCCACCACCGCACTCGCCGTCACCGCGAACACCTTATCCCCCTCCTGCCGCAGCACCGCCTTCATACCGGTAAACTCCCCAAATGCTGGTAGCAGTAGTGTTGGACCGTTTGCACGTGTGGTGAGATGGAAACATGGC
Organism: uncultured Hyphomicrobiales bacterium; assembly: GCA_964620125.1. GTDB lineage: Bacteria > Bacteroidota > Ignavibacteria > Kapaibacteriales > Kapaibacteriaceae > OLB6. The sequence goes on along the minus strand of CAZUGQ010000008.1, from coordinate 99,069 downwards.
AATCGCACCGAGAACTGCGTACCCTTCCCTACGATCACGGACGGATGTAGGTGCCCGCTGATAGTGAGCAAGGGGCTTGGCTCTGCATCAACGGGATTGTGTATGAATTGCAAGCCCCCTACTATCAATCGCTGGTGAACGATAAGGCCGATGCGATCGGCGAAAGGGGGCACGTCGCTGTCGTGGTTGCCAAGGATGAGGTGAACGGCTACAGACCACGTAGAGCGCACTGTTGCAAAGCGTTCCCACTCGTGGTTGTGGCCTGCATGGACGAGGTCGCCCACCACATACACATCAAGTTGGTGCTCCCGCACCAAGGCATCAAGCCGCAACAGATCATGTTGCGCAGCACCGTCGGGCACGGCAATGCCATGCCGACGAAAGTGAGCGCCTTTGCCCAGGTGCACATCGCTCAACACGAGTGCATGCAGCTCGCGAATGAGCAGTGCACGCTCAGGTAGCAGTTCGAGTTGGTAGGGGGCTTGGGCAGAAGGCGTGATGAACATGTTTTCTCGGATGTCGGGTTTAGCGCAAGCGTACTAGACACACGCTCTGGGAGGTTCACCATCAACAACACTTAGAGACTACTTTCGCTTGTTTGCGTGTCGCAGTATCAAGCACTCTTGTGTAACAGCACGGAACTCTGGGCTGGAAGGGTGTGTTGATGAGAAAATGGTATACTCACAGACGCGAATCATACGTGACTACAAGAGGCGTAGCTCGGTTGCATAACTTGCTGGTCTGGCACCTCCTGCTGCTTGCAGCCGTGGTACTTTCCACACTCCCGTCTTCGAGTGCCGAACCACACCTAGACGCAACCGTCTTTACACCTGCTTGGCGTGTTAGCACCAATCTGTTGTTGTGGAGTCATGCAAATCAACTTGGGATATACCTGGAGATTCTACGAGATTACAGAGGGACAAACGCTCCGTTCCGTAACCTCGGTGCCTCGGCGGGCATTGGATATTCAGTTTTTGGTCCTTCAGTGGTTCCTCTAGATGTGTTCGCATGTTTTGGTTGGGATTTCTGTGCAAAGCTCGGCTTTTCAGCAAGGTATGCCTACATTTTACAGTCCGACATTCAAAAGCAACAGTTCATCAATTGGCCAGATGCGCGGTGGTACCTGGCCCCATTCCTGGACCTGATGTATAGCCCCTACGATAATGGTGTCCAGGTAGGACTGGGCTGTGAATATGTGTTCGACGTGAACTATGAGATTCACATCTTTATGCCAAGGCTAACTTTTGGATATGTTTTCTAGATACAGCTGTAACCCGTAACCCGTAACTCGTAACCAGTAACCCATAACCCGTAACCGGTAACCATTAACCATTAACCCGCCTTCAGCCATTCTCTCCAACCATCCTCCTAATCATCTCCTCCGTCTTCTCGCTGCCCATCTTCTCGCGCAACCGGTCTACAAGTACAGGTGAGCAGAAGGGTGTTGGAGCCGTGATATGTTTGATGATCACGTCCTGCTCCTGGATGCGATGTAGTGCCGTTCGTATTCGTGCTTCGTCGAGTTGGAAGGCCAGCGTTTCGTCCTGCGCCTGACGCAGCAAGAGGTTGCCGGGATCGTAGTTGCGGAAGACATCAAAGTACAAGCTGGACGAGGCTTGAAGGTGACGTGCCTTTTTCTGTTTTCCGGGATAACCTTGAAATATCAAGCCGGCGATGCGCGCGATGTCACGGAACTTGCGCCGTGAAAGCTCGGCCATGTTGGCGCTATTAAGGATGTCGGTAGCCAAACCCACCGGCTTGAAGATGTGCTTCCACATCGTGGGCTCCACTGACCATGCTTGGTCCGACACCAGCTCAAACGCATAATCATTCATGGCAAGAGAAAACGTAATCGGCTTGAGCTGCGCTAACCTGTAGGCAATGAGCGCGGCCAGTCCTTCATGCGCAAGTCTGCCTTCGAAAGGATAGAAGAATGCGTGGTAGCCTTCGCGTGAGGTGAAGGTCTCGATAAGGAATTCGTGCTGCTTTGGCAGAGCACTCGCTTCTGCCTGCAGCTCAAGCATCGGACGCAGTCGCTTAAGCTCGGGTGTTCGATAAATGCCATGTGCTGCTTCGTGTATGGTGCGCCGCAACACTTCGCTCATCTGCGCAGAGAGGGGCATGCGGCCTCCAACCCAGCGTGCCACAGCCCCTTTCGTGCTTTTACTTGGTTTTACAAAGGCGGTGTTGTCGTGAACGTTGATAAGCTCAAGCGCGCGTCCGGCAAACAAGAACACATCACCTTCTTCGAGACGCGAGATAAAGTCTTCTTCGATGGAACCAAGTGACTTGCCGTTGAGAAAACTCACAGTCATCGAGATTTCACTCGAGATCGTTCCTATCTGCATGCGGTGGCGTAGTGCCAGACGTCCGTTGGCGATGTGGTATCGTCCGCCTGACTCCACCACCTTCCGAAACTCAGGATAGGCCGTGAGCGACGTCCCCCCCCTAGTAACAAAATCTAGAACCCACTGCCAGTCCTCGTTGCTTAGATGCGCGTATGCATGTGTTGAGCGCACCTCTCGCAGTAACGCATCGGACTCAAACCCCGCGCCGCATGCCAACGTTACCAGCCACTGGGCGAGCACATCGATGGGTTGTTCGAATGGCTGCCGTGACTCCATCACACCTTCGTCCATGGCCACACGTATCGAAGCCCCCTCCACAATTTCCAATGCATGTGTGGGCAAGAACCATGCCTTGCTGCGTGCGTCCGGACGGTGCCCGCTGCGTCCAGCACGTTGCAGAAACCGCGCCACACCTTTGGGCGAACCAACCTGAATGATGGCATCAACAGCGGGGAAGTCCACACCAAGATCGAGTGACGATGTACAGAATACGACCTTCAGCTTGCCGGTCTTGAGCGCACCTTCCACCCACTCGCGTTGGTCGCGATCCATCGATCCATGGTGCAGTGCCATGTTGCCGGCATACTCGGGAAACGCTGTGAGAAAATTCTGATACCATATCTCGGCCTGCGACCGCGTATTGGTAAACACCAACGCGCTGTTGTTTTGCCTAATCACACGCTCGGCATCGTGCAGCATATGCACACCGATGTGCCCCGTCCACGGATACCGTTCAATCTTCTCCGGCATGAGAGTATGGAAGGCAGGTGGCTTTGCTTTAAGTGAACTCGTTACGCGTATGGCGTTGTGCGCATCCTTTCCCAGCAACACGTCAACTGCTTCGTCAAGATTGCCGATGGTAGCGCTGATGCCCCAGACCAGCGCGTGCGGACTCAGTGCACGCAAGCGCGCAAGTGCAAGCTCTGTCTGCACACCGCGCTTGCTACCCATGAGCTCGTGCCACTCATCCACCACGATGAGTTGTAGATCGGCAAGCAACCTTTCAGTATCTGAATAGCTGAGCAGTACATGGATGCTCTCGGGTGTTATCACGAGTGCATCGGGCATCTGCTCTCGTTGTTTCTTCTTCGTTGTCTGCGACGTATCGCCGGTGCGGATGCCAACGGTCCATCCCGTGCCCATCTCTGTTGCTGCCCGTTCCATCGCCTGGGCAATGTCGGCCGAGAGTGCGCGTAGTGGAGTAATCCAGAGCAGACGGAGACCAGGGGGGGGACTCTTCGCTGGGGGCTCGCTACCGGTTACTGTAAATGCACGTTCCCCAACTGACGCATGGGTGCCATCGGCAAATGGAGCCAAGAACAGGGCATAGGTCTTGCCGCTACCCGTAGGTGCATTGAGCAGACCATGTTTGCCATTGGCAACGGCTTGCCAGCAAGCGCGTTGGAAGGGGAAGGGCTTCCAGCCGTTGCTCCGCATCCAGGCGTCGGGTGTAATAGGAATGTTGCCCAACAGTGGGCTTGTGGGTTGGCTGGGCATTCGTGCTTCGTTGTCCTTCAACGGTCAGAATCTGGCACCGGATCAAAGGTAGAATGCAGTCCGTGGTCGATTGTTCTTGGAGGAAGGATTTCGGAATCGAAGGCAACACCCGAAACCTCCACGCTGGATTGCTCGACCAATGAGTAGCTTGTTGAACGTCGAATGGCAACTGTGCTGCACAACGCGCACAGTATGCGCCATGATAACGCTCGATAAGTCGCTCTTTTGTATTGGCTGCACGATGATGCTTGGGCTTAAAACGACTGCATGTTAGCCACGGAACTCCTAAGGTATGTGCGATAATAATCAGGCTTGGTAGACTCCCTGGATTATTCACAATCAACACAAATTGGTGGATAACTTTCGCTTGTGTGTGTGTGTGTGTGTGTAGGTTGATTTTACTGGCCTCATGTTCACATAACCGATGGAGTATATATGGGATGCGGCTGTAATGGATCTAGTTCGGCACCACGCTCTGGTGGTGTGCAAAGTTGGAATGACTTTCTTACAATGCCTCCGGCAGACCCGCTGGATCTAATAGAATTTGCCACGCTTGGTGGTGGTCCTACTCCAGGAACGTGGGCATTGTCCAACACTTACCGACAGCCAACCCCGCCATCAACGTGGATAGCCAGCCCGGTTGCCATCGCAGGCCAAGTGGGTTTGATCTCCAACGATCCTACAACAGCGCAGACCAATTTCGACGGCAACGCCTATAACTTCAGCCATACTACGGCCAACATTGCAGCCACACTTGCGCCACCATTGCGCAAGATCGTGTTCATGAAGGCCGGGGCGTTGTGGACGAACTCATTGCCATTGAGCTTTACCGGATCACCGGATGTGGTGGACGTTCAGTTAAGCTTCTTGGAAAACGCCGCCACACGAGGTGATGCGCAAGGTACAATACCGGTTATCCAATGGACAACACCGCAAGTTGGTACAAAGCTGCTCAATCTCACGCTCAAACATCCAGGACGATTCTGCCTGGGCATAGTAACCATCAACAACAACTCTACTCCAGGATGGGCCATGTTTGAGTTGGATGTGGTGGCGACCTAATCTTCCACCGAGGGGATCGAAATGCAACTTCTACTTCCTAAATCGTTGTTTGGAGGCAGCCGACAGTTTTTCTCTTCAGTGCGGGTACCGTCTCAAGGTGGGTCGGCCACGCTACTGAGGGGAAGCCAGCTGCATCGCCAGAGAAGCATGCAGCTTACTGAGGAGCTACTTGAAGAAAGTGATTACTTTTACATAGAGCTTGATGAGTGTAACTGTTTACAAGGCAGCAGCAGGTTCACTGATGACTGTTGTTATTGTGTGAAAATCTTCATTAAGCTTCGTTACTCGGCATATATGACGAAGGACTACTTGCACGGGCCTATTGGCAATCAGAGGTCGTCTGGGGTATTGTTCATTCCAATGGTTGACGGGGCTGATTACACGAAAGGCCTGGGAGGGTACCTTCATTTCCCGCCGGACGGAGAAGAGAGATTCGGGTTGTATTCGAAAAATCCCGGCGAGTGGCGGGTCAATCGGGAAACTCTGAATCGTGAGTATGTTGGACAAACCCAGTTCAAAGTCTGTGTGCCAAACGATGGTGCCCCTCACACAGTGAGAATCGAGTTCTATAAAGAACTATATGACGGGTTCGGTCTAGGAGCACATCGGTATCTGGGTGCGAATGAAGTCAAGGTTGAATGTTCGCCATGCACATATCATGTTGTTGCCTACTGGCATTGCTGCGGATCACGGGGAGTTGTCGGACCTCCCTGTAATCAAGGTGGGTGTTGTGTTGACATCGTTCTACAGCAAAGTGGAGGAATGACGGATGAAGGCTGCATTGCTGGCTGGGAGCTACTCACTGGAAAGCGAGGTTCGCCTGAACTGACGCCGTTTACAAAGAATGGGAAACTCGTGCGCGGGAGTAGCTCCGGTGAATCGGTCTTTAATAGTGCTATTGGCATACGTCCCATTTATACACCCTTACCTCAGGAGTTGATGCTAACGCACTTAAACCTTGAGGAGCTCAAGGGTGCCGATCGGATGATTGTTAGATTATATGATACCTGCGGAAAACCTTGGGACTACGAAGTTCCATTGCAGGGATGTGAATACCGCAGAGATCGGTCGGCAGCATAAGGAAGGTGACAAACGGTATGGGTATTACAATCAACAGGTACAGAAAGGCTAGTATCGTAGTCTTGGTGGAGATTCTCCTATTGGCTGGCTCTGTTTGTGCAGCTGATGGATGGGTTCGTGTTTTTACACCTCCAGGTCTTCAGCCATATTATCTGGCGTGTGTTTCGGTCGGGTCAGATGGTCAGGCAGTTGCTGCAGGCTTGAACGGTAGCATTATTGTATCTAGAGACTTTGGTCAAAGCTGGACTGACGCCCCCACGCAGATATATGATCATTGCCACACGGCTAGTATTCGGGGTAAGGATCATGTTTTACTTGGTACAAACACATCGCGAGGTTTGTTAGAGAGCACTGATTTTTGCGAATCGTGGAGTTCCCACTTTGAGCGGTCGGTTATCCTCGACATGGATTTTACAGCCAGCGGATTTGGCGCCTTTGTTGATAGTTACTACAGTGATTTATACACCATTGATAGTACTGGCGGAGAGTGGCGTAAATGCGAAACACTTCAGGACGGAGAACCACCTGTATTCGAGCCCAGCAGTGTTGCAGTATTTGGTGACAGTATGCTGGCGGTGTATGGATTCTACCATAAAGTTAAAATCTCGAACTCGAGGGGGAAGACCTGGAAGTCTGTGAAAGTTGATCGTGTGTTTTGGGATCTGGCAATTGTTAACGATTCGACAATCGTGGCCAGTGCGATGTCCAGCCGAGACACTCGTCCAAGCATCATCGTACGATCCAGTGATGGTGGGTCCACTTGGGATTCAGTGTATTCTGCTCCAGGCCTTATCCACTGTGTGCACATCCCAAAAGGCACCTACGGGCATGCAGTTGGTGAACGCGGTTTCATACTCCGAACAAATGATGGGGGACGTACTTGGACTCGGCAGGAATCAGGAGGGAACTACAATCTTAGGGATGTGTATGTGATAGACTCGCTAACAAGTCTTGCGGTTGGAGTCGATGTCGTGCTGCGTACCACGTCGGGTGGAGCAACCTCAATGGAAAGCAGTCATCAAGAGATCACGTCGCAGTTTGCGCTCACTGTATGGCCGAATCCTGCGGAATCTCATCTTAACATTCGAATTCCCGCTGTAATGCAATTCAAACCACTCACCATCAAACTTGTCTCGGCTGTGGGCTGCGTATTTACTAGTTCAGAGGTTGCAGGCCAACAGGAAATTCATGTGCTGGATGTTGGCGATATCCCTTCTGGCCCATATCAGTTAACCGTTATTGGTGCACAGACATCACTAACAACATCGGTAATGGTTGTTCGATGATTTCCTTGGTCGACCTCGTGGTGAGTTTCTTATAACCAACCCAGAATGTTTCCCGTAGCGCTTTGTCATAGCAGTTGATGTTAGCGCACATGCTTTCACGAGATTCTTTTAGGCGTTAGCCTTTTTACCTAACTGACCTGGCTTACGCCAAGGTAGAGAGCTATCTACGTGATCGTAAGATGCTCCTCTTGCACAAAGCGCGGCCTAGCGTTAAAAGTCCTCATCGTAGTGGAATCCTTCTTTGCCATTCATGTTCATTTGCTCTATGCCAACGAATGTTGGCAATTGCGAGTAGTCTACCTGTCAACTGATTCTGGGGCAGGCCACTCAATCTTTTCACGGCCCAACCAATGCTTGCACGTCGGCCTGGTTGGAGGCTTTGCTGATGTTGATACCGAGATACGATTTGATGCATGCCTTGCGTATGCTTACGCCAACCTTTCGGCGAGCATTTATTGATACGCCCTGTACTTCCACCTCGAACACGAATCTCGGCTCGATGGTACGAACAGGGCCCACACGAATCGTGGTATGCGTTTCTGCCCAGGCGCGGATCTCGAACATCAGGGCCTCATCGGCAGTAGCATCTACATGTGTAAGCGGCACAAGCGTATCGCCCTTCCAGACGCCCATGGTGAAGGTGTGGACGACTGACTCACCGGGCCTGCGGTGCAAATGCATGAGAACACAACGGACGACTGCCGTAGGCTGTTCGTTCCACCGTTCCTCAGCAGCAACACTCGCGTTGCCAAGCTGCGTGGCCCGACTGCTTCTGGGAACATAGTTCTCGCCACGCATGAGTGCTTCTGCTTCGGCTGCTACTCCTACATGTTGAATGCATGCCTGCCGAAGCCAGTCTGCGTCCTCCGTCAGCGCGAGTGGCAAGCCCCTTCCCCCACCCTCGAGTGGCTGCGCATCCAGACCACGTTCGCGCAGGTATCTGGTGAAGGGTTCCGTAAAGCCGTGCATGGCCAGCACACGCTCGCAGCCAGTGTTGGCCACAGTTTGCAGCAAGCCTGGCCAATCGGCATGGTCACTGATGGGAAAGCCTGTGCGTTGCTGGCGGAACTTGCGCACGAGTACCCAACCGCTGGCATCGGCCACGGTGTAGGGAAGACCAGCCAGCGCTGCATCCACACCTCCTGCTGCAATCACCAAGGCTCGGCGGATGGAAGGATTGCCACCATCATTCAGCGATGCAAGTACACGCTCGCGCGTAAGCAGTGGCGTGGGCGGAAGTGCATGACCAGCCGAACGAATCACCACGTTTGCATCGTGCACGCTTTGGTTGGCGAACACAGGACCGATCGAGTGATCCAATGACAGCAGTATGCGTTGTGCTTTGCCAAACGAATATGCACGAACAACACTTACCATGCCTGCGTTGGCATTTGCCCGCCACCAGGAGTTCAGAGATTCTACGATATCCGTCGGGTTGCGCCACTGATACACCGGCAGACCGAAGGTACATTCGGTAATCAATGTGTTGCACGGGACTACTTCGAAGTTGGCAGCGAGTGGATCGACTTCGCGTTTATAATCGCCCGTAACAACCCACACTTCGCCTCCCACCTCCACACGCACCTGGGCAGCCCCAAGCATGTGTCCAGATGGATGGAGACTTACGGTAGCGTTTCCAATGCGCAGTGGCTCGGCATATCGAAGCGTCTGCACGGTGATGTGTTTGCCAAGTCGGTGTCGGAGCAACGGTTCGGAATGTTCATGTGCCAGATATGCAGCCATGCCACGATAGGCATGGTCACTATGGGCATGCGTGACCACGGCACGATCTACACGTCGGCTTGGATCGATGTAGAAGTCACCGGCCTTGCAATACAGTCCGAAAGGTGTTACCGAAATCACATTTGAATTTACGTTCGATGTGAGCCAACAGAAGTGCATCTTCGCGTGAACAACGGCCATCTCACAGGGGGGGAGTGGGTGAAGGTAGTAACGCTTGCCGCGATGTTCTTGCTGATAACTGCCGGCGGTATGCTGGCACAAGAGATGCGGTGGTATGTAGCCGACAGTTCTCGATGGGTGCTCTTTAACGTGTTGGCGCAACCATGGCTTCGGTATAACGAGAGCAACCCGGGCACCACGGTTGCAGGTGAGTTGGCTGAAAGCACGGTTGACGTTGGCATACGCCGTATGCGGCTGGTGATGACGTTTCAGGTAACCGATCGTGCGCTGCTCTTTGTGCAGTATGGGATGAACAACTTTAACAGCACCGTTTCGGTTGGAGCCAACAGAAAGCAGCAAGCGTTTTTTCACGATGCTTATGCCGAGTATAGAATCACGGACCAGAGAGAAGCACTGCTTGGTATTGGCCTTTCCGGTGTGAATGGTCTGTCGCGTTTTACGCTGCCCGCTGCTGCTTCCATCATGACCATGGATGTGCCTGTTTTTCTGCAAGCCACCGTTGATCAAACCGACGAGCTTTCGCGCAAGCTCTCCGTTTCGGCACGCGGTCAGATCGGTCCAATCGATTACCGCATTGCATTATCAGATCCTTTCCTCGTCACGTCAAGTGGCTCAGTGCCCCCCCCTATTGCACCCGAGGCCAACTTCTCACAGTCACGATACCGAATGCAGTCGCAGGCATACGTGATATGGCAGTTCCTAGAGCATGAGCCACACACCACCTACAACATGCCTGGTACCTATCTCGGCACGCGGTCCGTTTTCAACATTGCCGGAGGGATCATCCATCAACCAGACGCCATGTGGAGGCTGGATGGTGCTGATACCGTGTATGAGGATATGACGTTGGCTTGTGTGGAGAGCTTCCTTGATGTACCCTTAAACACGAACCTAATGAGTCTGAACGCCTACCTGGGCGTCTACCTGCTGGATTATGGAACCAAGTACCTACGGTATAACGGTGTGATGAACCCTGCCACCGGAATGGACACAACTGGCATCGAACCCGAACCACTCACGGATGTTGGGCAAACCTTCGGTAATTCCTTTCCAATGTTCGGAACAGGAACTGCAGCCTATGCGCAGCTTGGCATTCACCTGCCGCAGGTGATCCTGGGAGCTGGATTGCTTCCATACGCGTCAGCCCAGATTGCCCAGTGGGAGAGAGTACCTGCAATCATGGATGTATATAACCTTGGAGCATCGGTGCTGTTTGACGGACATCGCTCCAAGCTTTCATTCGATGTACAGAACAGGCCAACGTATGGTACTAACAGGGAGGGGGCTATTGTAACCGGAAAACGAAGGCATCAATTGGTACTTCAGTATCAGATTGCGTGGTAGGAGAACCGTATGTTTCGGCTACTACATCAAGGGCATAACACCATGGCATACTACCGGATGGCTCTGGTCTTGATTCTGTTCTTGTTGCTTGCAGATCAGAGTGCTATTGCCACTGCCGACACTAACGTGCTCGCAGATGTCGCTGTTGCGGCAGACTCGGCCGTTACCACTGATTCGACTGTTTCGAATCAGTATGCTTCCGGTGTAGCAGAACGGGCTGTCCCGGCCACACTCCGGATGTTCGGCGTGGATGTTGTAACCATCTACAGCTCGTTCATTGCATCCAAGCCAGAGCAGAGAGTATCACAAACGCAGCAGCGGATACTTGATGCACTTGAACAGCTGGAGTCGGGTGTTATCACGCGCAGACGAACCCTGTACGGGACCACATTCCTCGTGGATGGCATGCCTACGGTTTTTCTCACGGAACTGGATTACGATCCATCTGTGCATCACAGTACCACCGACGTAGTGCCACTTGTAGAGGATCAGCTCCGCGCCGTCATCATTGCCTGGCGAGAGCAGCGATCTGTTCCGGATTTGCTGATGGGCATCGGACTTGTGATCGTAGCAACAATCGTTGTATTCCTACTCCTGCGCGGCCTTTCCCTCCTTTACAAGCGACTGGCAGGACGCCTTCTGAGGCGGATTGTGCGCCGACTTCATGAGCGGGGTATCAGAGATGTTGGCAGAACGGCACGATTTGTTCCCATTGCAGTGATCCGGTTGTTAGGGTTTCTGTACCTATTTCTTGTTGTGTTTTCGCTGTACTCCTACTTCACCTTCTGCCTGAATCGTTTTCCTGTAACGCGTACACTTGGCCATCAGATGCGCGGACTCGTGTTCGATGCTACTGCTGGTGTGGCAGACGATGTTATAGCTGCATTGCCCAATGTGATTACGCTTGTGGTAATCCTCGTTACCGCACGTTTCCTGAACAGATGGATAGAGCGATTACTCGCTGGTGTAGAGAAGGGGCAGTTCACCGTAGCTGGCTTGGACAGAGACACTGCCGTTCCCACAAAACGCATCATTACTACGCTGGTTTGGGTGTTTGCCTTGGCGTTGGCTTATCCGTTCATTCCAGGGTCGTCCAGTCAAGCTTTTCAGGGCGTTAGTGTGTTGTTTGGACTGATGGTATCGCTTGGAGCAAGTGGAACCATTGGGCAAGCCATGTCGGGTCTGGTTCTGCTGTATTCGCGCTCCATGCGCGTTGGTGATCACGTTACCGTTGGAGAAACAACAGGCAGCGTGTTGCGCCTTGGCTTCTTTGCCGTTCGCCTTCGAACAGCGTTTCAGCAGGAGGTTACGATACCCAACTCCGTGCTTGTAGCCAGCATGATCGTGAATCATACGCGTTTGGTTCCGCATGGCACGTCGTACACCACCTCCGTGACCATTGGGTATGATGCACCGTGGCGGCTTGTTCATGCAATGCTGCTTGAAGCAGCCCGGCGAACAGACGATGTTGAATTGGAGAACCCGGCACCATACGTTGTGCAGTTTGCGCTGAGTGATTTTTATGTGGAGTACAGGCTTACCTGTGCCATTGCCGAACCAACAAAACGTCCGCAGGTCATCAGTGCCTTGCATAGCAACATCCAGGACGTGTTTAACGAGAACAATGTTCAGATTATGAGTCCACACTACGAAGGTGACCCCGCTCATGCCAAGCTGGTGCCAGACGAGCAGAAGGATGTACAGCTCCGTGTAACGAAGCCCAGAGCCCCCTTTCAATAATATGTATAAACACGTACGAAAAAGTGCATAAGTTGTGCAGAACTGGGTGCACAACTATGGGAAACTGAGAGAGGCACGAGAGGTATGTTGCTGCCATTCTCAGGGCTTGCGGCAGCAGACTCCAACGTTACATCGGCTACGTGGCATAGTCCCAGACGCTCCCATACTCACCTTTCCACAACCATCGTTAGCGCCGACCTTTCCTCGGCATCCCTCACCGCGATCGTCCTGCTTATCACCTGCTGTCGTGAGAATCTTTCGCTCACCGTTGTAGAGAGGGATAGTTATGTCCGACAAAAAGCGTTATGTGGTCACATTCAACGACCCAGATATCAAGGTATACGATGCCGGCCAGGTGCTTGGCATTGACGGAGAACGCTCCATTGATGGCGTTGCCATGCTTTCATCAGATGCACCGCTTCTGGAAGAAAAGGTATACACATTCGAAGGACTAGGCACGGCTGCCCTGTCTGCCACGGATCAGGAGATTGAATACATCCGCAACAATCCCAACGTGGCAGAGGTGGTGGAGGATTTCGAAGTGGTTGCCTTGGACACAGAAAATGGTGAGCTGGACACGTTAACGGATGCACAATCTGAAGAGCAGATCTCCACGAATGCGTACTACCAAGCATATGCTGATGCTCTGCGTGAATTCCGCGATCGTCTGAATGAGTTTGCCGACAGTCTTGTTCCATCCTCCGATGACGGTTCACGTACCACACCATCACTCACTCCCGCTCCGGGAGCACCATTGCCCAAGTTTCCACTCCCGATTCCATTTCCAAAGCCTCCCATTTTGCTACCAAAACAGCCGCTACCTTGGAACATCAAAATGGTGAAGGCAGAAAAGGCATGGGCGCGTGCATACTACGGAGCAGGAATCAAGGTTGCCGTACTTGATACGGGCATTGCATCACATCCCGACCTGGTTGTGTACGGTGGTGCTTCGTTCGTTCCAGGTGTTGGCTCCTACAACGATGGTCACGGGCACGGCACTCACTGCGCCGGTATTGTTGGTGCGCGGCACAATCTGATTGGTGTTGTTGGTGTAGCACCACAATGCCACCTGTATGGTGTGAAGGTGCTGAACGACGCAGGCAGTGGGCAACTAAGCTGGATTCTGGCTGGAATGGCATGGGCACGGCAGAACGGCATGCGGGTGATTAGCATGAGTCTGGGATCCAATCAGAATCCTGTGCTGGCCTACACGCAAGCCGTTAGTCAGTGCCTTGCTGCAGGTGTTGTTGTAGTGGCAGCAGCTGGCAATAGCTTTGGTACGAGTTACCCATTCGTTGGTGCTCCTGCGAACAGTCCGGGTGTAATCGCCGTTGGTGCTGTGAACAGTGCGGGAGTGATAGCACCATTCTCATCGCGCGGTGGTGTTGGCAATCAGGTTACGATTTCTGCTCCGGGAGTAAGTGTGAACAGCACTCACCTGGCCAATGGCTACAAGTCCATGAGCGGAACATCGATGGCTTGTCCGCACGTTGCCGGTGGTGTTGCTCTCGTGCGTCGCCGCTTTCCAAGCTGGACGCCAGCCCAAGTTCGTGCTCGTTTGGTTACTACGGCGCAGGATCTTGGCTTTCCTGGGAATGACATCACCTACGGTGCTGGCCTCTTGGATTGCGAGAGAGCAACGCTGTAATCGGAGAGCATCATGGCAACCAGTGCAGAACTATTGGCAAAGGCGCAAAGCCATCCGATGCAGGAGTTCGCGGTTGTGGTTACACTCGCAATCAATCAGCTTCCTCCAGAGGCACACGCAACGCTCGAACCAATACAAGGCCTTGACCACCTGTTTAGTGGAACATTAACAGGTGCTCAGATCGTCTCACTCGCTGCGAATCCCGCCGTTCTCGGAATCGAAGAGGACACGGAGTTCCACGCGCTCTCGTAATGAGCGTCTTGAGGTGCATGGGGGCCGGTTCCCGACTGGCCCCCATGTATTTTTGTTCGTGCCACATACGCTACTTCGTCAGCGCCTTCATTTCATCTTCTTCCTTGCATTAAGCGTTGCAGGGACCCTTGCTGCCCAACAGGACCCCGACCTGATCAGACTGCCAACGCCTATCGTTGACGTCCTTATAACAGCTACCGGGCAAGTGAGGATGTTCAGTCAGCAGATGGATGTGTATGAAACCACACTGGACACCCGGCTATGGACGAAGCGTGTGCTTGCCATCCCAGATGTGCAGGTGAGGAGGATAGGTCGGGTTATCCATGTTGGACAGGTAGTGGTTGCCGTCGGCCACATCGTGATGGCAAATGGCAGTGCCTCTGCCGTGCTGCGCAGTACCGATGATGGCCAAACCTTCGCGCCCATACCTCTTGGTACGGACACCTTGGCAACTGCCGATGGCTGTGTGGTTTCGGAAGACGGGCACCTGTTTTTCGTGGATCATGTTGGAAGGTTGTGGACGAGCACCGACGTTGGTGCAACGTGGACGTCGAAACGATTCCCAAGCCCCATCCCTCCCGGCGGAGTGCGAGAATTGGACATGTTGGATTCCCGCACGGGTGTATGTGTTGACGGAATTCGAGGTGTGCATTACACAACCAGTGGGTGGGCGTCGGTGATTACGCCGAAACCCTCGGCACGTCCAATCCTTCGCACACAGCCGTCCATGCTGAATGGGTTTGCATGGACACGAGATCTTGCACTTGTAAACAACATGCTCATCCTGCACGAAGGCAGTGACGTGTATCGCACGGCAAGCAACGACCTTGTGTGGGAGCGGTGGGATACCGTGATGGTGTTTGCACTAGCGCCAACGCGAAAGCAGGTTGCATTCTGTACTTCAACGGGCAGGCTCTTTACAGGTTCTGCGAGCGCAACTGTTCATACGCTCTTGGACTCTGCACTCCTGCGTCCTCACCTGCTACGTGTGGATGGTTCTGCAGTCATTGCCTACCGTCCGGACACTGGTCCAATCATCTATCGCAATGGCAGCAAACACGTACTGCCATTGCATGATGCACGTGCATCGCTCTCTGCTCCAGCCCTGCAATCGTCCAACGGACTGTGGGGAGTTCACCATGCCAGCGTGGATGCGGTGAATGTGGAGATTGTTCGAAAGGATGGCAAGGGGCTTTGGCTTCGTGATACGATTGTGCCGATTGGTCCAGTGTATGCACTGCAGACGTTAGGAACGGATACCGTTCTTCTCACAACACGTTCTCAACTGCTGGCCTACGTACCCAAGGCAGGCACGTTTGCTCCCTACGTTCTTGCAACACCATTGCAAGCTTTTCTCAAACATCCACTTGTACGATTCCGGATATCCATAGCTGCAGACGAGCTGGACAGTACACACCTTCGGTGGTGTGAGTTTGTTAACGTAGGCGACAGTCTAGTGTGTGCAGAGTTGGTTGATAGCAGTCGGTTCGGCGTGCGATCACAGCTTGTGAACATCACGTTTTCCCAGGCAGATGTTCGTGCTGTTCTTGAGTCCGTGAATAAACGTGGTTCATCATTACCCGATGTGAATTTTGTCGAGCTAACTCCAGAAGTTCTCGATGACTATTTCAGCATCCTGGATACACTGTTCAGTACGGATGCCTACTTTGACGAGTTTGATGTTTACAAGCCCCCCCCTTCAGGAGAGGTTCAGGCCAGAGCCTGCTATGATGAGTTTGCGCGAGTGACGGAAGAGCTGGAGAAATTGTCTGCTACCGACGTCATGTTCGCATTGCGCTCTTTCCGTCATCTTCCACACGACGGTTACAGCAGGTATGTGATTGAATTTCAGAACCGCTCTGGGCGGATCGCCAGATTTCAAGTGGATAGAACGGACGAAGCTCACCCACCCATGATGTTGCCCTGGTCTGCATCCGTTGATGGCCGAACATGGCTGAGTTACGACAGGGCATTATCCACACTTCTTTTGCGAGCAGTTCCAGCAGAAGCGGTACCCCCTATGTTTTCCAACATGACTCGCGATGCGTGGTTCCTTGTTGCCATCGCTTCGTACCTGGACAACATCCGATTTGGGCGGTATCACCGCTGGGCCAACAGGGTTATCACACCGGCAGCGCGATTTTAGCCGTTCAGTTCCCAACCATGACCCAACAAACGACAACAAACAGGTTGTAAGCATGGCTTCAGAACCAAAGACCAGACCCACCTCGCAGGATCCGCTCGCCTACATTGATGAGCATCCAGTGGAGCATGTGAGAGACGATGCCCGGGTGCTAGTAGATATGTTTCAACGGATCGCCGGCAACAAGCCAGTGATGTGGGGTTCAAGTATCATCGGGTTCGGAACGTTCCGGTACGCCTATGCATCCGGAAAGGAGATGGACTGGCCACTCATCGCATTCGCACCCCGAAAGACAAACATTGTTGTCTATCTCACTCCCGGTTATTCCGAGAACAATGCGTTGCTTGCAAATCTTGGCAAGTACCGAACTGGCGTAGGGTGTTTGTACATCAAAAAACTTGCAGACGTTAACCTTGATGTTCTCGAACAACTTGTTGTCGAGAGCATGCAAGGTGTATAAAGCACCTGTAGATACGTTACCGCTGAATGACTACGGGAACGGACACGTTCTTGGTGCCAATCTGAAGCGTGACAAAGTACAGACCGTTTACCAGCGAGCTTACGTCGAAGGTATGTGTCTGTCCGTTTTCTACAACCCGAGCTGCAACGTTTCGGCCGATGATATCACGCATACCGTGCAGGATAGCACCTTCGGGAACCGTTACATGCAACGATTGCTGTGCAGGGTTAGGATACACCTTTACACCATGAGCCAGGGCACTCTCCACAGTCGAAGTCTGGTCAGGCGTGCTGAACACTGCGTATGTGCCAGGACCATCGAAGCCAGCAAAAACGGACGGTGGCGAGGAGATCGGATACGAGGAGATTGGTTTCCAGGCACGTGTTTGCTCGTCCCACTTGTGCACTGTGGCAAACTTTCCCTTATCCGGTTCATGCCAAAGGAGCAATTGCAAGGTTCGGATGCCGGACAGGTCGCCATCGGCAGCGAAGGACACAATGTTGCTAAGAAGTTCCTCGCCCTCTGCTATACCAGTGAACACTGGAGGCACGAAGCCTGAACCAATCACTAGGTACGATGCACTATTCTTAGCAGCTGAGTCAGCAAATATCTGAACATCACCTTGCGGCGAGTATGTTGTTGCAAGGTCCGAAGCACTCATATAGGCAACCCGCACCGGTAGGTCGGTCATACCGCTGGTTGTTTCTACCGGCACATCGAACGTTATGGCTTCGTCAGTCTGCGACTTGGTGTACGAAGTCGTTTCACCATTCTGCAAATGAGTGGTTAGCGTAACGGATTGATTCTTGACGTTGCCCAGTGTGTACACCATGCGGCTTAGGATATCGGCTGTTTGCAGAGTACCGCTTATGGTTTCCAGATTCTGAACCGTGGGGACGTCCTTGTCGATAGAACCGGGTAGCACTTCATGATCCCACGTGTTCAGGGGGATTGTGCCACCGCTTCGCACACTCGAGCCCCAGGGAACACCGTGCACCCGAATAACATTGCCGGTGCTTACCCCCAAGGCAATGAATCGTCCATCGCTTCCCGTTCGTCCCTGGTAGTTGATTCTGCTTCTATCCGCACGCGACCGGAGAAGATCCACATCCAGGTTATCTGCCCCTACACCAGAACCGTTCATAATCCTCAGTTGAACCATCCGCTCTGAAACTCTTCGCGTGGCATTTATGATAAGGGGCTCTGGCCGATACAGGCACGACCGCTGATTGGTTACGAAATCTCTGGGACCAATAATGATGCTGTCGCCGGGGGCACGGGGCCTGTCAACCGGCCGAACGATCTGTGCGCGAACCGTCGTGCCATTGATGGTTTGCGTTCTTGAGTAGTTGGTGCGAAGCATTTCCCAGCATGGGTTTCTGCGAAGGAAATATTGCCATGTGTGTGAGTACAGCCCAGCCTCGCCTGTAGACCAGACTCGTGCATCAGCGCTGAGCTCGGAAGCAAGCCGATCCGCTTCTGCACCGTCTCTGAAAAACCAACTCGAATGCATAATGCCAAACACGCGGCCACGATTGCGCATGTTGTCGAATTCCCAATTCCGAAACACATTGGGTCCGGAGTATTCATCGATAAACTCAAGCACATGATGCCCGATTTCATGAGTTACGGTTGCCCAGAAATCTGGACCCATCGTGGTTAACCAATCTGGTTGCGCCGATCTAAACCGATTGGTGCTGTCATTACCATAGAATGCACGCGGCATGTACACAGCGTAGTTGATCCACTGCTCATATCGGCCACGCCAAAAGCCCCCTGCAAGATTCACGTGGGGCCACACGGTGTTGCTCACTTCAACGGCAATGTCCTTGGCTCCCCATCGATCCTTGTTGTCGAACACGATAAACCGATCAACATAGATCTGACCATCGGTTGCATCCAGAAGTAGATTGCTCGTTGCCGCAAGCCACTGGGTAAGCGAATCAATGTACTCGGTAGTGGCATCCCACTCAACGCTCACCACCAATCGAAAGGCAGTCATGGTCCAGGGCAACATCACGCGTTGATTGCGCAGCCCGCCAATGCGGTATTGGAAAAAGTCGCCGTTGGATGTACCAACTCTGCTGCCAATTGTTTGCACAAAGAGCGTATCAAACCCGGTGGGCCTGTCAAGTTTGTCGGTTGTCTCCACCCTCACCACAACTTCAAACTCAACCATGGTGGTGCTGTCGACACCAAGCTGGCTCAAGAACAGATTTTCGATGCGGCCATTTGCGTCGGCTACACCAGTTTTGATAAGCCGTCGTGAATTGCAGTTGGCAGAATCCAATGCATACATTGAATACGGAACATTGCGCAACAATGCTCCTGTTACATCCACAAGCTCCACGTAAAACGCCGTTTCGGTATTCCGAAACCGTTCAATAAGGTCACCAATTCGTTCGGCAGAGATGAATGGATTTGATGTCGAACCGCCAACCCAATCGTCACCAATGAAACCACCTGGGATGAATGAGTTTGGATGAATGCTCAGACCAGGAATCTGTGTAGGCCCAACGATTGTCTGGTCCTCGAAATCCAGGAGCTGGATGAAGCTATCAAAACCAATGACGGCGTTTGGACGTGAAGGCTGAATGTTGATAAAGGTTGCCGACGTTTGCGTATCGAACGTGATGATTGACTGCCAACGCTGACTTGTCTGATCCCACTCAAAGAGACGAGTTGCATCCAGGAGAACAGGCACACCTCCAAAAAAACTTCCCTGAACGGGAATAATCGGTATGTCCGACGATGAAGTAACGTCCTTGCAGCTCAAACCATCGTCCATGATTACCTGTAGTCCTTGCTGACCGTTCTGAACAACGAGTAATGCATTCCCGTCGCCTGCTATCGAAACAACGCTACCGGTAATGTAGTTGGGACACAACTTCACGATGGACTGTTGCATCGCATTTACTGTAAACGCTCCGTTTGCCGCTCCAACATGATAGGTGCCGTTAATGCATGCAACCGTTGTAGCAACCTGGAAGTGCTCCATTCCATACACCTGGAACCAGTCCGCACCACGGTTATAGGAGTAATACAAGGTTCCGTCGCTGGTCACAAGCATGCAGTCCGTAGCACTAGCTGCAACGGCTGATACATGGACTGCATCCACTGGCTTCTTGGCAACAGTCCACTGTTTTGAGTCAGTGTCATATCGAGCAAAACCGGCTGTCGTACCACAAAAGATCGATGTGCCCTGTGTGGTCATGCATGTAAGGGAGCCTAAACCGCTCGGCAGCGTTATGTCCAGAAAGGTCTCTGAACAAACAGCCTCGCTAGGAAATGCGAGCGCAAACACAAACAGAGTCAGGACCAGAATGGATCTCATCGTTGTCTCTTTGCAAGTGAATGACAGGAAGGATGGTCGTACTGGCGCAAAACAATGGAGGAGATGGTTATCCTGCAAGTTGTGTGCTCAGTACACGCATATGGTGCCGACGTCAGAGGAATTGCTCGTAGCAACAAGAAGGTATATGCCGCGGACCAGGCTGGGTGAAGCCTCGACGTTCAATTCTGCTGGGGTACATCGGGCAAGTACGATGCCTGCATAGGATCCGTCTGCTGTGTATACGGCAAACTCCGTCATACCCATTGTCACGGAACGTCGTTGTGCAATGCCGTTCAGTGCCCCTGTTACTCGTACAGTTTGGTGTGTGGTGGGCGATTCAAACCCTGGTACCGACGATACGGCCTGTACCATGGCAGATAGTATTCCGCTAGATCCGTACGACACAAGAAGCCGATCCTTACCATCCCACGTTACGGATGCGTGATCTGCAAGGCTGGCAAAGTCGCTACCAACGGGTATTTCATGTGTATTCCAAGCACCGTCATCCTTCCGGAGATGGAGATCGGGTGCATTACACACGGTCCAAGTATTTTCAAAGACATCGCATGAGGTACCGGGACGCGTCTGAATTGGCGTCCGTTTCCAGGTAGCACCGGCGTCGTTGCTCACGTTCAGCGATGCATTGGTTGTGGTAAGCAGGTCAGAAGCAGAAGCTGCACAGAATACAAGTGGTTCACCAATGCCGGCATGCGAAACTGCAGTCCAGGTAAGGCCACCATCGGTTGTTCGATACAGCATCTGATCAAGGTATCCCACAACCCATGCCGTGCTTTCGTTAACAGCCCAAAAGGTCTTGCCAATGTCAACTTGATTACCGCCAATCGTCACGACACACACCGTCCACGTATTCCCACCATCGGTTGTGCGCAGCAACACATTTTGCTGTCTAGCCCACGCTCCAGTTTGAGAAACAGCCATAACGTCGTCAATCTTCCATGGTGACGGCGTACCGGAAAATTCAACAACACGCCACGTGGTACCACCGTTGGTACTCACAAACGTGTTGGAGTCTGCTGACTCGGTCACGGCCCACATAACATCTGGGTGGCGCATGCTCATGCGGGTGATAGCGTGATTCGTAAATCGTGTGCCCGGTGCCCAAGCCCCTTCCCACACCGTCCGCTTTAGCCATGTACCATTGTTGCATCCCGCAGCAGCAACACCTGCCCCTGATGATGCTAGGCTCAGAACAGCATCGTACGACCGGTCGGTTCTCGTTGACCACGTTGCACCATCAACCGTGCTTGTTGCAACCAAGCCCTGCATTCCAACGGCAATGATGCCATGGGTAGGCACAAAGGCAGCATCGATAACGGACAGCGGTAGCCGATAGCCGACGTTGAAGGTTGCAGCATCGTTATCCGATCGCAGAACTGAACCGTCAGATAGTGTAGCGATAACAACATCGCCGTGCGCGGCTACAATGCTGGTAACGGTACCATTAACTGGCAGGGTAGCATACTCCCAGAACGACGCACCCTTGGGCCAGCGAAACAATCCCATGGCATTGGTGCCAAGCATGAGTGTGCCGTTGGACGATATCCCAAAACAGGTAAAGGATCCCGTGAAGGGGGCTTGGGTTGTGGACCACGTTTCACCGGCATCCGTGGTGTTGTAGAGTCGGCCCTGTGGAGTCATAAGCCACAGCGATCCATCAGGTGCGGCCAACGAACTCAGTACACGGAACTCACTACCCGGAAGCTGCCGAACTTGCCACGTGGCTGCACCATCAGTGGTGATAATTACACTTGATGATTCGCCCGCAGCAACACCAGTGGTTCCGGAAAACGCAATCGTTGTAAGGTCTGCTGATAGTGGTGTATTCTGAGTTGCCCACGTATCTCCATTGTCAGTTGAGGTACAGATAGCTCCAGCTGGCCCTACACCGACGAGCAATCCTGCCGACGTATAGGCAACATCTGCAAGCAGAGATGGTGCTGCGGGGATAGCAGACCACTCGTTGTTGCCGTGGGAACGCAGAATTGTTTGCTGCTCACCAAGTACAATGGTTGCAGGCGGAGTTGCGAATGCTGCCACAGAGTAAAGGGTATACCCGGTTGGCAACGGTGTTTGCCACGACCATGTAAGGCGGGTTTGTTGTGCGCTTGCACAGGTACAGAGCAGGACAAAGGCTACGATGTAACGCATGGCTAATAGCAATGAAAAAGGCTGCGCAGAACTCCGTATTCATCGGCCATCATATACACACCGGGCGGAAGTGCCGGACAGTGCGAAAGAACTCCTCGGTTTTGGTCAGCGTCAAGCACGGCGGAACCTACAACGGAGCCGGCCAGATCGGAAAGCACGACATGAAACACTCCAGATATCTGCTGCCGAAGGTACAGCGTGCCTGTGGAACAACCGGAGAGCATCAAAACGTGTGGTGAAGGTGAGGCTTCTGCTTCTTCAACAGTAGTGGTCACAGTGGAAACAGCCGCCTGCAAGAGTCCACCGTAACCATACGTGAATACAAGACGGCTGTTGCCATCCCAACGGATCTTGGAGCGGCCAAATGCAATCTCGAACGATCCACTTGCGGGAATACGATGTGTAGACCATGAGCCACCAGGTTCTTGGATATACAATGCATCTCCGATTTGTACAGCAAACCGGCCATTAGGGGAAACATCCACGCTTATTCCACCCAGCCACTGATGCTCATACGGTGTGCGCATCCACGTTAGCCCACCATCCACCGTAAGATTGATCGTGCGATCAGTGACCGTAACTACCGTATCGGCGGATGCTGCGCACATTACTAATGGATCACCAATACCGGAATGGATCACTAATTCCCATGTAGCTCCCGCGTTGGTGGTCCGTGCAAGGTTGAATTCGTTAACTGGTCCCGTCCAGATCGTTGATTCATTCGGCGCGGAGAAGTGGTTGTTGAACGGCATTTCGTCAGTCACACTTACTGGAAAGTCGTGCCAGGTTCGGCCGGTGTCGAGTGTACGTTGGATGCGACCGTAGAGATAGCCAATCAAGCACCTCGGACTTGGGGCCACAATTTTGCCCGATATCCGATACTCGATAGGATTGTTGTACTGTATTGTGGTGAACGTACGCCCACCGTCAACAGAAAGGTGGAGTGAATCCGAATTCAGGTCTTGCGAAGTCGTTGCCCACACGATCGTTCCGTCGGCAGAAACCACTTGGTCTGCCTTCATCGGCATGGTCGCTTCGGGCAGCCACGGACTCAAAGAGTCCTTTCGTACAAACAGCGATCGTGTGATGAGCCCAGATGCAAAGCCCTTGCCTGATGGTGCGTAGCATAACGATAGAATCACATCGTGTACTCGATCGGGTTGCTCGTACCAATTGGCTCCGAGATCGTCAGACCGCCAAATCCGGCCATTCGAGCCACAACAAGCCACTCGAACGGTGCCATCGTATGTGAATCTGTTTGCAACGCCACTAACAGACGCTGTTGCAATAAATGTTCTTCCGTCGTCGGTCGAGCGCAGGAACATACCCTTCGCACTCAAAAGAATAGTGCCGTTCGGCAATGCAAACAAGTTTGAAAGGGAACTCTTCTGGTACAGAAGTGCATAGGACCATGTGTTTGCGCCTTCATGCCACCGAAAAACATCGTGTTCATACCCAATAGCTAGTACCGTACCATTATCAAGCACTACGACGCCAGAACACACAGTCGGTAACAAGGGAAGAGGCTGATGCCACGTTCGTCCGGAATCGTCCGATCTGTACAAATGCCGCTCAGAGAGCACCCAAAATCGGTTCTGTGCATCAATGTAGGCGCACCCGCTGAACAGGTTTCGTGTACCAATTGTTCTAGGCGTCCAGGTTTGTCCATCATCATCACTGAGATACACAGTACTGTTCCTGCCATAGATAATTCCGAAGGAGTTGCGGAACACGATTCCACTGTAATCAGAACCTTCGGTTAGAGGGTCACGTTGTGGACTCCACGTGCGACCATCGTCAGCGCTTGTGTACAGCGGACCATTTGCACTTACGGCGAATAAAATGCCAGTTCCATTCGCTGTAATGTCGCGAAAGGAATCTGCATACCCAACTGGGTCATTTATCCAACTGCTTCCGTAATCTGTTGTGCGAGCAACGAAGGGAAAATTCCGGTCGCCACATACAACACCGTTTCCGTGGGAGGTGAACTGAACATCGGTAAGGTCATACCCGGTTGGCAACGGTGTTTGCCACGACCATGTAAGACGGGTTTGTTGTGCCGTCAGGATTGATGCAGCCACTAAAAGCATGCATGCAGATACCAGCCGAGGGATTGCGCAAGTTGTTCGCATACAGTAAAGTATCACTGAAATGGTAATATCCATCACCTGCAACCTTGTTCTGGGATAGGCGTTGCCCGCCGCTTTTACCAGAGATTGTCCGCCATTCATTTCATCGAACCCAGGGAGCTGTCATGTCTATGCCAACAGAGGACGACCAAAAGCGGTTGCACCGCTTTTTTGCAATTGAGTTTAACAACGTGGCCTGGGTCATGGCAACACAACAGCGTACGCATGTGGAGGATTCGAGGCTGCTTGACGTGGCCCATGCCTCGAAAGCCCATTGGGATGCCATCGGTACGGAAGTACAGATGATGCGCGCATTGCTCCTGGTTGCTCACGCTCATGCCTGCTGCGGCATCGGCAAGACTGCCATTACGTGGGCGCGACGATGTACCGAATACTTCGCTGGAGTTAATACAGAGCAGTGGGAGCAGGCATTTGTTTGCATGATTCACGCCCAAGCAGCTTTTGTTGCCGGTGAGCGTGCCGAGCATGTCGAGTATTACGGCATAGCCAAGGGTATTGTTGATTCCATGCCAGATGGTGAGGATAAGAACATTGTGCTGGACACGTGGCGTTTGATTCCTGGCGCATAAAACAACCAACGTTGAAACAGGTCTTGTAACTTGTCGGTAAACGCTTAGAGGGCCCTCATGAGATCGACGGTTTCACTTCTATCATGCGCGTGGAATCCAGTGATTTCACGATCGCTGGTGATAGTCACCATGGTTGGCTGCATCGCCGGTTGTTCTGAGGGAGTGCGCCACGACGCTCGCGCTATAGCCGTCCTGGATTCCATGGGCATGTACATTGGTGAGCGCCGGTCCGCAAGTTTTACCGTAGAGACGTCCATCGATGATGAGGTGGACAGTGTTGGTGTTGTACAGCACAATAGAACAAGCGACGTCTATATCGTAGGCCCCGACAAGATTTTTGTGATGTATCAAGGAGATCGCGGTCGAGCCGCAGTGTGGTACAACGGAAAGACCGTTACTGTGTACTCATTTGACCGTAACTCGTACGATCAAGTATCTGCTCCTGATAACATCATTGCCACTATCGATAGCATGTATTCAGTGTATGGACTGGAATTCCCTGCGGCCGACTTCCTTTATCCAACATTCACATCCGATCTGATGGCGGCTCATCCCGACATCCGTCATGTTGGAATGACCTACATTGATGGCAGGTATTGCGACCACATCATTGCACGCAACAAGGATGGTGAGAAACAGATGTGGATTGCACGCACAGGCCCTCCAGTGCCAGTAAGGCTCCTGATAACTGACCTGCACCATCTGCAATACGAATCCACGATTACCAACTGGGTAGCCGATCCCGAGCTTGACTCTTTGATGTTCGAGTTTGCCGTCCCTGAGGGCTCGCACAAGACCAGTGTTAAACAGATTGTCCGGGAGCAACTATGAGGCGAATGTTGGTTCTTCTGGTACTCCTTGTTCTCACATGCAATTGTACACTTGCCCAAAGAATGCGCGGTGGTGGCGGCGGTGGGCGTGGAGGTGGTGGATACACTCGTCCGAGTAATGGTACCATCAATGGCGGATATAGCAGACCGAGTACGCAACCATCGCATCAAACTGCCCGACCATCACAACCACGTACTCAGCCATCAAGACCCAGCTCGCAGCCCTCACGTCCGAGTTCTCAGCCATCTCGACCAACTACCCTACCCTCAACACCAAGCGCACAGCCATCTCGACCGAGCACGCAACCAGCGCGCCTATCATCGCAGCCCTCACGCCCTGCTGCACAACCTTCTCAGCCCAACACGGGTGGGGTAGGCGGGCGTGATGTGAACATGAACATTAACAATGTGCACGTCAACAATCGCTTTCACAACAACTACTATAATGGATACAGAGGTTACCATCCATATTACTACCATCCCTATCGCCCATATCCGTATCCACCATATTGGCACCCAGTAGGGTTCGTCATTGTAACACTACCTGTTGGTTACACGAGAGTGTATTATGGCGGCATGCCGTACTACTACTATGGCGGAGTGTTCTATACCCAAACATCAACCAGTTATACGGTGGTTACCGCGCCAACAAACATCACTGTAAAGACGATACCCGATGGAGCGGAGAAGGTGTCATTGAACGGTGAAGTGTTTTGGTACTTCGGCGGTGCCTTCTATCGAAAAGGTGGCGATGGATATGTTGTTATCGAAGCACCGGTAGGCGCAATCATCAAAGGGGTACCAGAAGGAGCTACGGAGGTGGAGATAGACGGGCAGAAGTATCTGTACTATCACGAAACATATTATCAGCCCATCCTAAAGGACGGCCAAAATCTCTACCAGGTTGTTGAGATGGAAACATCGTCATAGGTGATGCCCCACACTCGTTCAGGTGAGCATGAGGATTACCGCTACGAGGATGGCAAATACAGAAAGAAGCTGAGCCCCTTTTAACCAGTGACTTTGGCCGTCGGCGATGACCGAACCCATGATGATGACGCTAAGGATCATGATCACAGCCGATGGCAAGGGAAAGGCAAGATCGAACGGCTGCGGTCCAACGAGATAACTCATAAAAACGATGACCGGAATCACGAACAGGATTTGTTGCACGCTAGAGCCGATCGCGACGTTGAAGGCAAGGTCCATCCTATCCTTCTGTGCGGCGCTCACAGCCGTAACCAGGCCGGACACATTCCCGATAATACCCAGAACGATCACACCCATGAAAGCTTGGCTCAGGTTCATGGCTTCGGCTGCGGGCTCGATGGTTGAGACTAAGATGTCGCTGAGCAGAACGGCAGTAACAGAGATAGCTAGTAGGAATATTATGACCACTGCCAGCGGACGCTTCTTACCGTGTTCAGCATCACCTTCGAGTGCGCGGTCGATCTCTACGGAACTCTCAATCTCCGTTCTGTGCGTGACCATGCTGAAGACCAGGTAACATGCGTAGATTACGATCAGGATGACGGCGATTGCCAGCGATAAAGTTGCTGCTTCGTCTGTTCCTTCTGTTCGGTGATTGGCAAGGTATGAGGATGGAAACACCAGGGCAATGGTTGCGATCAGGAGTAGCGATATATAGTTTCTTGCGCTGATCGTACTAAAGACTTGCAGTTTCCTCCGAACTCCGCCAATAATCATAGCAATGGCAATCACAAAGATGATGTTCATGAGGATGCCACCGATTATCTGGGACTTGAGTAGTCCATACACGCTGATATCATGCCAGGCCATGGTAAGAATGGCATACCCGATGAACAGTTCGGGCATGTTGCCGAACGTGGCATTCAGCAGGCCCCCCAGAGTTTCACCTGCGTGTTTGCTGATTTCATCCGTGTTGTGCTCGATATAGAGAGATGCAGGGATGAGAGCAATCAAACTGCTGAGAAACAGAAGCATCGTCTGTTCTGGTGCAAGCCATTTGATGAGAAACGTGGCAGGAATGAAGAGGAGTAGCAGTTTGAGCAGCATGGTGCGTCCATGAGATTGCTGAGCTGATGCACAAACATTGCTTAAAACTGCGTCAAGTCAGTGTTATTCGAACGTCATGCCGAGGTAAACACCATATTGCAGCAACCTATTGGACTAGTGTGACAGGCGAGAAGACTACTGACGTCTGCACGCTTTTCTACTGGGTTAATGAGTCGTCGGGCGAACATGCACAATCCAACTCGTCGGCGTTTACAACCTGTCCATGCTGGTTGAGCTCAATCTTGCAACAGGCAAGGAGGCTTTGCTTAAGCTGAACTCGCGAACGTTGGACACGTGACTTTACAGCAGAAACCGATAGCCCTAGGTCCTTGGCTATCAGTCTCATGGGTTCACCGTTGATCTCACTTCGAACAATCGTATCCCGGTTGTCGGGTGTAAGGCCGTCAATCAGCACACGCAGACAGTAGGCGAACTGTTGATGGACGGATGCGGAAGAATCCATCTCTTGATCGGGTAATGCATCCGACAGTTCCTCTACGTCGATTGCCGAATCGTTTGGTTTACGTGCACGATATGCATCACGCAAGGTGTTTACTGTAATTCGAAACAGCCACGGAATAATGGCATCATCGTCCTTGAGTGAGTCACGATGTTCCCATGCCTTTACCAGGGAGTCGTGGACAACATCCTCTGCCATGTGATCATCAAGTACCCGACTCCTCACAAACCGGAAGAGTCGGGTACGATAGTCATTCCATTGTTGCTGAACGTGGACGGGCGTCATCGCGTCACCTTAGCAGCACGAAGCTGGTTGGGAGGGGGCTGGGGTGCATGTGCAGCTGCATCCATTGGAACAGTCGCATGTGCAAATGCAGCCATTGCAGCAGTCGCATTTGTAGGTGCCACTCACCGCATTGTTAGGACTACAACATTGAGCCGGTATGCAACAGCATTGTTTTCGCATGGAGGTTGTCATGACGGTAAACTCCTGAGGTGTGAAAAATCGTTGTCATGGAGTAAGACGCCACGAAAGAAAAAAGGACGCAATCGTCTGGTGAATACGATGGTAGTTTGCGTGTCCAGAATCAGGCAAGGGTAGAAATCACGGCCATGCTTATCAGTTGACGCGTTTAAGTAGTATGTGCGACGGGCACACGTTCCAGCCAGTATGTTTCCATCAGGCCCTTACCCTTAATCTGGACTCCTCCTCGCGGAATGAGACTGAAAAAGGCAGAGGTGTCTTGCACTGATTGGAGATTACCATCGCCCGTAGCCAGCCCGAATGAATGAGCGAAGGCGTCGCTCACCTGTATTCGACCGGGTTCGCTTGTGCTTTCCATGCGAGAGGCAACGTTTACGGTATCGCCCCATACGTCATACTGCAACCTAACGGTACCAAGAACGCCTGCAACAAGGGGGCCCATGTGCATGCCGATGCGAACAGCAACAGCTTCGCCGTTATGAGGCCACACGAACGAGTGTGTGATCATATCATACGCCATTTCGCATGCTCTGCGAACGTGCGTGCTTGTGCTGTCGGACGTTGACGATTCCGCATCTGGGAATACCACTGCCATGTACCCATCACCCATGGTTTTAATCTTCGTTACTCCATGGTGCTGGCTTAACGTATCAAAGTGCGAAAAGATGGCTTGCAGAAAGTCAACCACGGCAGAAGCTTTTAGCTGTGAACTATTGGTGGTGAATCCCGCAATGTCACTGAAGATGACCACGGCGTTATCGTACTCATCGGTAACGGATTCACCTTTGGCAACGCGGTCGGCAACATGCGATGGTAGCGTGCTGTGCAGTACTGCCAGATACCGCTGATGCTGTTCACGTTCGAGGTGGATGTCGCGTTCTACTTCGGCCACGGCAAGCTTCACGCTGGCATCCTTACCCTTGATGGATTCAGTGATAGCGATGTGTTGTTTGCTGTGCTCCACGTATGCATCCAGATCTTTGCGCTTGAACGCTAGGTCTCGCAGTAGGCGGTGGGCCTCTGCTTCAATCTCGCGCAAGAGAAAGAAGATGGATTCTTGCAGTGCCGTTTGGTAGTGTTGAAGTGCTTCATCGTAGTCATGGCGATGCTCTGCCAGAGCCCCTTGCAATTTGAGATAATAAAACCGTGGATGGGGATCGGTTAACCGTTCTGTGTGCAGGCGCTGTAGAATGAATTCTGCACGGTCGAACTCCTGAAGCGTGACGTACAGATTTCCCAGATTCACAAGGCTTATCTGAACTCCCGGGCCGATGCTTAATCGTTCGCATTCGGCCAGGCCGCGTTCCAGGACAATTCGAGCTGAGCCAAAGTCCTCCAGACCGATGTACGCCAGCGCAACATTGCTGTACACAACTGCTGCCTGTTGCATGTCGCCCAGCTCAATGAATCGGTCAAGAGCTCGCTGGCAGTAATCAAGCGCTCGGTCGTACTCATTGATGCTTAGGTAGATCATGCCCATGTTGTCGAACGTACGGGCAACACCCAGCGGCATGTTGGCGTGTTGATATTCATCAACGGCACGATGGAGGAATCGGAGAACACTCGGAAGGTCGCCAAAGTTGTGATGGACGAGCGCCATATTGCCGAAGGCGGCAGCCATGCCTGCGTGGTCATTGAGCTCGGAGCAGATCTTCAACACATGGTTGAAGTTGCTGAGCGCAGCGTTGTTGTCGCCCAGATGTAGATGTGCAGTTCCGGCCGAATTATACGCCATGGCCATCCCCCCCCGATCGCCCAGTCCTTCTAGGATCTGCAATGATTCATTGGCGTATCGTAGAGCTTCTGGGTAGTCGCCCAGAATACCGGTGATCAAGCCTATCGTCACTAGGGTAGTAGCAATGCGATTCGTATCGTTCTGCTGTTGGAACAGAGCCAGTTGTTCCTGGAAAGCCTGCAGCGCTTTGGGGTAATCACCTCGAAGCCGATGTGCCGTTGCGCGCGCATGGAGCACCGCCGTCCACGCATCGTAGCCATCGTTTTCCGAAATCTCCGCTACGAGCGACAGCAGTCCATCTGGATCGTGGCGCGCAATCGCGGCGTCCATGGCTGAGCGGAGGTCGGGCAGGGAGAGGGGCATGTGGTGCGAATATGGGGAACGTTTGCCTACTCCACCCTCACCCCACCCTAACCGCCAATGCTCACCCGCCCCCTCCTCCTGCTCCTCCTGCTACACACTCTCCCGCTGCACGCTCTGGAGTATCATGTTCGCACGGTGAACGTGCGTAGCAGTCTGCCGTCAAATGAAGCACTGGCCTTCCTTGTGGATCGCCATGGCTACGTGTGGATTGCCACAACGGATGGCCTATGCCGGTGGGACGGCCGAAGCGTGACGCAGGTCCTACCCAACCCTCTCGATAGCACAAGCATTCGTTATCCAAGGGTGTACTGGATACACCGAGGAAGATGTCAACCGAGGTCTGCGTAAACAACAGTAATCCTATCAACGTGTGTGACACGCTGTTGTAGTGCTTGTCGGTGCTGAGCGACACGTGGCCATTCTTCATGACTGTTGCACGCAACTCGCTGCGCAGTTCATATCTGATTCTTGGCAGCGGAGCCAGAGTGTCGCGTTCTATCTCTTCAAAGAGTTCGCGACGACTGTATGTGCGGTCTTTTAATGGTGTCCGGTTGTGCGCTTCCAACTCACGATGCACTGCGGCATGCAGGTCATCAAGTGCAAGAAATATCTCGTCGCGCAGATGTGCGAAGATCTTACGATAGACGATCTTCACAGCTCCTTCAACCAGTGCCTTGTCACGCGGACGATATGCAAGCGCAGGCAATACACTCATGCTATAGTGTGAGGCAAAGTCTTCAAAGCTGCGATTGATCTCGGGTTCATACTTGCTGCTCTTTGTAACTGCCGAACGCAGGTTGTCCGGTCCGATGGCATCAGGTGATCCACCGAAATATTCTACCGCATGCCTGCATGCATTGATGAAATCTTCCTTGCCCTGGCTCATTACCGGTTCGACGTACGTCAGTTGGCTGGCGCCGAGAATCGCAACAAACACTACCACTTCTTTGACTTCACCTGATGTGGCATCTGTGATGCTGGGTTTCTCACTAGTGAAGTCGACGTACATCTTGTCACCTGCTTTGTGCTCGATGTGCATCGTGGGCTTCGATTGCTTCTACCACCGATGGATGTAGTTCCTGAACTGTGAAAGCTGGAACCCGTCAGGATGCATCGCTCGGTACTCACGTCACAACAACTCTTTGGTAACGCCTCGTTTCTTGAGCGCTTTCTCAAAGTATGGAAGCAATGCAAACAGTTGTTGCAAGCGCGGATTGGGTTTCTGTTCAGGTGAACGCAGAAACAGATCATGCAGGTCTTTGTCGCCAAGCTGCAACAGCTCGTCGATGCTGAACCCACTTTCTTTGAAGCGCTCCTGATACTTGCGGAGTGTGTAGCGGGAGACACCTGTCATCTCGATGATGCCTTGCAGACTTTTGCGGTGGCCAAGTAGACGAAGAATTTGTCGTACTGTACTCATACAGATCGGTTTGTTGGACATGAGTCCAAAAGAATGGTGGAACATTCTCTTAGATAACCATGCCGCCAACAGATGATGAGTACGAGTTCCTCTAGGCTGTCAGTTTGCACCGGTGCGGGGGTGTCAGTTTGCTCCGGTGGACACTGTCACTTTCGCCCGGTGCAGACTGTCACTTTCGTCCGGTGCATGCCTGTCACATTTGTTCGGTGCAAGGGGGTATTTTAGTGCGGTGCGTCCACAATAGTAACCCTGCAAGGTCCCAACCACACCAATTGCCTGCAGGGGCGATGTTGGTGGTGTTAACTGCCGACCTTCAAGGGGCTTCACCTAATGTATCGCTTAAGCAGCATAAGTTGGCCATGTACATCGAACCTCAAGACCACCGATTTGATGGCAGTTATCTGTTCAGTGAGAAGCGATTCCGGTTTCAATGATTGAATCGATTGGCTAGCACACGTAACGAGAACACTGGTTGCATAGTTCTTGACACCACTATGACAAGACTTGTGATTGTTGGGATTCTTGCTGTTCTACTTGGCACCGGGCTCTGCCCGATTGTGACTGTTGCCCAAACGTACATTGGGGAAGAACAGTGGTACGAAAACCCACTTGGATTTGAGCCCCTTGCACTTCACACACGTAATGGCTTTATTCTTCCTGCACTAGCGGTAGCCGCCGGCCTGCTGTTTACAGAGGCTGACACTTCGGGCACCGTGGCAGCGTGGATGGGGCAAGGTGGCGTCTCGTTTGGATACAAGTATCCGTACTGCAACTTGTGGCAAGTATCGCTTGCTCGCTCGTGGCGTCTCCGCACGTGGATGAGTGCCGGAGTTGAGCTTCTCGTGTACCATCCAGCTGATCAGTTTAACAACACCATCGGTGTTGGTATGCGACCGTATGCACGATTTTACCCGGTCAGACTCGAGAACGTTGAGTTCTTCTTCGAAAGCGGTGGAGGACTCGTGTGGTTTGTTGATTACTTCCCACTGCCAACGGATCAGGATACGCGCCTTGGCACGCCATGGAATGGAACTACTAAGTACGGCATCGGAGCCGACTATACCATTGCCGGGTTTCGATTCACGACAGGCATACAACATGTTCACGTTTCGAATGGAAATACAAGTGGAGCTGATAGGAATCCATCACATGACTCAAATGGATTCTACGTTGGCATCTGGTTCTAAGTGAAGGTCTTGGCTTCTTTATAGTGCAACGCCCACACCCGTAGAAAAGCTCATTGCACCATACATGTAGCCGGCGGCAAACCGCATACGCAATGAGCCTTGTGGTTGAACAAGAAGCGCTGCACCAAGGTCTGGAGTGATTGACGTCGTAGCATAGGTGCTATGATCAATGCGAGAGAGTGTGGTCGAG
This sequence comes from uncultured Hyphomicrobiales bacterium, assembly GCA_964620125.1. Lineage (GTDB taxonomy): Bacteria > Bacteroidota > Ignavibacteria > Kapaibacteriales > Kapaibacteriaceae > OLB6. The sequence goes on along the minus strand of CAZUGQ010000008.1, from coordinate 65,359 downwards.
GAAACTGTAAAGCCTGCAAACAACTCAGCACTGAATGTTGCTTGGCTTGACGTGAACAGAGAGATCATTGGAGTAATGAATGCCGAGTTTCCCCGATCCTTAATGGCAGAGTATTGAACACCATCGGCGCCATTGCAGTACTTGCTTTCTGCTCGTTCAATTTCTACGGACGCAATGCCACCATCAAGGCCTACAGCAACCACCTCTGCAAGACTGTAGCGCACTCCCGTCACAAACGAGTACTGCATCGATGATCGAACACCCCGTAGGTCACCAGTCACGATGGTGCCCACAAGTTCTTCGGCAAAAGTGTCGAATAGTTGTCCTACACTTGCGCCAATCATAACTGTGAGTTTTGGTGAGAAATGTGATTGAGGCAGGCTCATGGTTGCCTCGTTCCCATATACCGTCATCGTGCCTGTGGAGGCAATCATTGCAGTAAGAATGAGGGATGAGTAGGGTTGCATAACGGCACCTGTTTGAAGGTTAAAATGGACAATTGCAACATCCCAGTCACCGCTAGGCTCTATGTCATCAAAATGTCAGGAACGTGTCGGTTTTTTCGGCTGTGGAAGGATATGTGTAACCGATGTTAGTGTTATCGTGTGCATTGGTGTTAGTAGGTTCAATATTTTACAGGCACGGCCATATTAAACCTATGTACCATGATAGGGAGGGAACTCATGGTTGCAATCCTCGGATGGATTACACTCGTGTTCTGTGTTCTGAATGCAATTCCTGGAAAGGCATGTGAAGACTGTAAACATCACAAACCAACGGTAGCGAGAAGCAGAAACGATCATACATACACGTACTGGTGCAACGAGTGCAAGCAGTGGGTCAGATGTTGGGAGTCATCACACGAATTGGGCGAAGGGGGGGGCACCGATTGTGGTCCGTGTGCAGGTAGCAAGTCAACTGATCCTGCGATTCAGAGCCCACACCTGAAAATCGAAAGTACCCTTCCTGGGCACACCATAGTTATTCGAGATACCATAGTAGTCCATGATACTGTGCACATTCAAACGGTAGCAATAGTACCGTGTCCAGACATCGTCATTACGTGTCCGCCCGGCCACCTTGAGTACCGACATGGCGACACTGTTGAGTGCATACCCGATCCGCGAGTTCCTCCAAGTTCGTGTCATAAACACGTGTGCACAGACCTAGGCATTGCCATGTGGGTAGACACGTGCAACCTGCCACCGTTGCCACCGTCAGGTCAATCGAGACCCATACGATGGGAGCAAGGCAGCGAGGTGGTTGTTGAAGGCAAGACTTTTCGGTTACGCGAAACCACCACGAACGGAAAACCCGTATGGTATCTCGGCGCATATCGTGATGGTATTCCTAAACCTCCCATTAAGGTTCACGGTACCTACGATGCCTGGCGATCAAACATCTACCTCATTGCAAGGGGCTTCGGCAAGTTCGAGCCGCATAGATGTAAGGAGTGTGATTAGAACTTTTCTGGACTTCTGAAAACATCGATGCGTCGGCAAATGGGGTAGAAACTAGCGGCGGAAGAGGACAGAGGATACGTTTGCGATATCGAACCATGCCTATGTCAAGCTTTAACATTCACGCAGAGGCATGAGGGAAAGCCACTTGAAAGAGTGCAGATCATTGATGCATTGTGCAATTCGCTTACTTGTGGTGTGTTGTCGCTAACAAAGACTACGGTCACCCAGACCTTCTCATTGATAAACAACGAGTTGTATCGTATTGCTGTCCGATGGTACCTCGACAAGTCCTAACTTGGCGTAGCAAAAGTCTCTTTCTCTAATCTGGTTTCACGCTGCGCATTATGCTCCTATCAGAATACCTAACAACGCTGATGCTGAAGCGGAACCTACATCGAGGCCACCTTCCAATGCTTCTCGGCTACGATAATGCAGCCAAGTTCTTCCGGAGGTTTGATAAGCTGCTGATGAATAATGTAACCGATGCAGAGTTTGTGGAGCGTATTAGAACATCTACCCTCGGAGGCGCTGAGTTTGAAGAGGCCTTGATAGCAACTATTCAGAAGCAGAAGACTGATAGGCGCGAGGAGGAGCTCTCAGAAGAACTCAGAAGGCGCAAGGACTTTGTACCTCACATCTGGGCTGAACACGAGCGGGCAGTTCCACAGCCGCTATACATCGTGGCAATCATCGGGCTGGCTGCCTTCAAGCACATCAACCTTTCAGATGTCATCCTTGCAATTGCAGATCTGCAACAGAGACTTTGTGCCGTCCAGCTTTTTATCCGCGACGAAGTGAGTGTTAGTGAGCAATACAGACATATCCGACGGAACTCCTTTGGTGAAGTCGTAGCATACATTTACCGCGAAACCTTTGACCATGCGTTTAGTTTGCATGCTAAGACTGGTGCGGTCATTGATGAACATTTACAGCCAATCGTGCTGCACAGTGTAGGATTGCGTCTGCGATAGGCATCACCGACGCATCTACTGCTGTTGAGTTTTGGTGCCGTGGCTGAGAGTCTGTGATGTGTATAAGTAGATAACTGTGTTCGTTCGTGCAGAATCCGATTGTTAACCTCTGCGTGCCATCCCATTTGCTGGCGTGGTTTGTACATCAGTTCATCGATGTGGTTGTGCCCTGAATTAACTGCTTGCAGATTGCCTGCCGTGTTGTCCTTGATGGGCAGTGGTATGGTAGTGTGCAGCGAAAACCAGCGCCATCGACGCCATCAACTGTGTGCGCCAAGTGATTAAATGCGAAGCAAACATTCACCAAGGCAACGCAGCAATATTTCAGCTACGACAGGCAGAGCTTAGGAAAAGGGTGAAATGTATGGTTGAAGATGAAGTGGGCCAGTGATTTCTGAGGCTCCCCACAGAGAAGAATCATACTGCATCGTGGGTACAGTATGTATCTCTAAACATCAAACAGGCTTTTACTCTACTGACTTCGGAGAACCACCGATTGGAATGCCAAGAGTTACACTGCATCCGCTGTTCAGGTTAGATGAAGGATCCGTTGTTACGTCGATAAACCCTTGATAATATCGAACACCCACTCGCAGTGAATGAATACCAAACGACGGCACTAACAAGAATTCCAAGCCCCCTACCAGCCCAACATCCCAGCGGTTGAGCCGACCAAACGCACTCTTTTCAGCGGTGAACATGGCACCTTCCGGCCCAACACCGCGAACATTGTCGGTGGCTGCAACAAGGTACGACACCTGCGGTCCTGCAAGGATGTAGGCGACGCCGATGCGGTACTTCATGAGAATGGGAACGGCCACGTACGTTGTTGCAAGCCACTCCTCGCGATCGGAAATGATGGTGTCGATGCTGGGAAAGGATGTCCACGTTCCAGAAAGATTGCTAACGCCACCTGGTGACTTGAAGTATGCCTCGGGACAAAGGTGCCATTCGTCCGACAAACGCCAATGAAGACTCGCACCAAATGACCACGAGAGTTGCCATTGTGCATCGTTGATGCCAGATATGTTTGTGACGTTAACTCCTCCGGTGATCCCGCCAACAAAGTTCTCAGTAGCGATCTTGTCGCCTACCAGTAGCATGATGATCGGCTGCGCAGATCCTACGCAGGATAATAATGTGAGGAGTACGAGGCCAACAACTAGCTTTGACACGACTCAACTACCCAGGATGAACGATGCACAAATTAGTGACTCAGGCTCTTGCTCTCCTTGCTGTGCTTACAGCAACAACGCTGATCCGTGCACAGACAGGAAGCTTCCTCACTGACACGCTTCCGTCCGCAAAAGAAGGAGAATATGACTACATCTTTCCCATCTGGGGCAAGGATGTTGTGAAAAGGGGCTTTAATATCCCGTATCCAGTCGGTCTAAACCTGATTGGCATGTATATCACTCAACCCATCAACATCTCGGAGCTACAACTCAGTCTTAATGATGGTGCTCTCACGCCCGTTCCAGTTGTAAAGTTTGGTAGCAACTCTAGCACCGTCCTTACAACGAACTTCAGAGCAGATTTGTGGTTGTTTCCGTTTCTTAACGTCTATGGCATGTATGGTGTGGCTCAAGCCAACACAACGGTAGAGCTAACATCACCTGCACAGTTCACATCGTCGGTTGATCAACCCGGACAATACTATGGAGTAGGCTTAACCACGGCATTCGGCATTTGGGACCATTGGGGATCGGTAGACGTTAACTGGGCGTGGGCCGATTTGGAGAAACTTTCTGAACCTGTTCTCACGAACGTGATCGGATTGCGATTCGGGCACACCTTTCCACTCAACGATAAAGGAATGAAGCTAGCGGCATGGGTTGGGATGATGTCGGCGAACGTTGCCTCTGTTACGGACGGATCTATTCTGATTTCCGATGCCTTGCCACAAGAAGTTCTCGATGCGCTCGAAGAGTTCTCGGAAGGATATCAGGAGAGTGAGTGGTATCAGAACTTACAGCGGTGGCAGCAGGCAGCCGTAGACGAACTCATGCAGCGGTTGAGCGAGAGTGACAACCCACTTCTTAACAGCACGGTGAACTACAACATCAACAAGGCCTTGGCTGTGCCAACAAACATGTTGCTTGGTGCTCAGTGGGAAATCAACAAGGAGTGGGTGCTACGAGCCGAAGCCGGCCTATTCGGTCGGTGGTCTGCCATGCTCAATCTGAATTATCGGTTTAGGATTTAGTGCCTGGCCACTGGCTCCAACCGATACGCCTGCCCGAGCCCCCTTGGGCACATACAATCATTGGGCGGCTCTTTCAACAAAGTAGGTTTTCATGAGCCCCTTGCCTTTGATGGCAATCTCGTCGCGCTCGATAAATGTTAGGGGGCTCAGGGTTTCGTCGGGGGCCATGTCCAGACGGTTCTGCAGGTGGAAGGCGAAGTCTTCGCTTACAGTAATGCGCCCGGGTTCGCCGTGGCTCTCCATGCGTGCGGCTACGTTTACGGCGTCGCTGTACACATCATACACAAACCGTTGCTCGCCAACGATGCCCGCAAAACATGAGCCGGTGTGGAGGCCAATGCGGATTTCGAAGCCGGTGTTTCGTGGGAGTGTGGAGACGATGTGGTCGGGGAGTTTGGTGACTGACATCATGTCCAGCGCTGCACGTGTGAGACGCTCAGCATGATTGGCGCATTCGACGGGTAACCCGGCAACGGCCAGGTAGCCGTCGCCCATGGTTTTGATTTTTTCGCAGCCGTGTGTTTCCATGATCCTGTCGAACTCACCAAACACGTGGTTAAGCACACCAAGAACTGCCTTGGCGGGCATGCGGGCTGCGATGGTGGTAAAACCGACGATGTCGGCAAAGAGAATGGAGACCGACGAGAAATAATCCGCCACCCGTTCACCGGCAATGATACGCTCGGCAATACGATCGGGCAGCACCTTGTTGAGCAGGTCAACCGTGGCGTTCTTTCGTGCCGATGCGGCGGCCTGCGCCACGGCCACTTCTTTCTCGCGTTCGGCCTGCTCACGGAACTGCTCGTATTGCTGGGCTTTGGAGTGCAGGTCCGCATTCACAACTTCGTCGCGGAGTTCAACATGACGTTTGTATGCATGCAATGCATCTTCCCATCGGCCTGTTTGCTCGTAGATGCCGCTCAGTGTTCGGTAGCACTCATCAACCTGCTTTTTTGCACCCAGCTCATCAAATTCATCAATGGAGCGCCTTATGATGGCCTCGGCTTGCACCAGATTTTTACCATCCCATGCGTCCTTTCCGTACAGCGCACCAATGGATGCACGGGCACTAATCTCTATATGTCGTGCCCGAGCAGCGATGGCAGACTCTAGTGATCGCTCGTACTGCGCCAAAGCATCGGCATACTGACCAGCATCTTCGTACACCTGCCCGAGGTAGAACAGTGCCACGCAACTGTTGATTGGATCATTCATGTTTTCATGGAGTGCAAGACAGCGTTGTGCATACTCCAATGCTGTAGCAAAGTCCCCACGCAGTCTGTACATACTGGAAAGGGCGCCAAGGTTTTTTGCTGCCCAGTTCGTGTTACCCACGGATTCGTTGATGTCGAGTGCTGTTCGATAGTAGGAAATCGCCTTTTCGTATTGTTCGAGGTTGCTGTAGATGTTGGCAAGGTTGTGAAGGTCGCCTGCCATCGCACTTTTCAAGCCAAGCTCTGTAAACATTGCCAGAGATTGCTCCAGCTGCTCAAGTGCCAACGTAAGGTTACCCTGTTTGTAATACGTGATGCCTCGTACACGAATAACATTGGCCAGGTGCTCCGGTATGTCCAACTCGCGGAACATGGTTTCGGCAACACGCGCGTGATTCAAGGTGGTTGAGTAGTCGCCTTTTTCCCAATAGGCATTAGCGAGATTTTCGTGTAGCGAAGCCACGCATACTGGAGCCTGCAGCACATCAGTGGTCTCTAGCTCCAGCTCCAGGAAAGCGATTCTTGAGTCGAGGTTTACCTTGTCCTTGAGCATGACCCGCACTCGCTCGGCAAAAGCTCTGGCAATGAGCAGATTGTTGGCCGTTGTAGCGGCTAACTCATTTGCTTCCTTGCTCAGTGACAGCAGCGTTGCCTGGTCGGCGGTGCCCTCAATGGATTTGATGCGGTTGAGCAGTGCGTTGACTTGTGCTGCGGCTTCCTGGCTCATGAGGGATGAGAAATGAGAGATGGAATACTATTCATGTTAGGTTTCCAGCCAAAAGGTGTGCATCAAACCTTTGCCTTTTATATCGATGGTGCCTCTAGGGGTTAGGGGCATGGGGGCGTGGGGGCCTAGGGAGTTTGCAAAGGCTTCGCTCACTTGGATACGGCCGGGCTCGCTGGTGCTTTCCATGCGCGAGGCCACGTTTACGGTGTCGCCCCAGACGTCGTACTGCAAGCGTTCTGTGCCGATAACGCCAGCGGTAACCGGACCACTGTGCATGCCAATGCGAACCTGAATGGTGCCTCCATACCTTGTCCACGACGTGTCTTCCTGTCCGGGGGGCTGAGTGATCGACAATTGATCCAGCGTCTTGAGCATTTCCACGGCTACTCGTGCGGCGCGTTGTGCGTGGTCAACGTGGACTTCGGGCACACCAGACACCGCCATATATGAGTCGCCAATTGTTTTGATCTTGGTAACGCCATGCCGTTTGCAAACGTCGTCAAGTGCGGAAAAGATCTGACTTAGCAGATGCACCACGTGACCAGGGGGGATCCTGTCGGAGATTGCCGTAAACCCAACGATGTCGAGAAAGATTACGCTGGCATATTCGGAATAATCGCCAGTGACTTCCTCGCCGCGTAGCATACGCTTGGCAACGGTCTCGGGCAAAGCGCCATAGAGGAGTGCGCGTTCTTTATCGCGTTCTCGCAACTCGGCTTCTATTTTCCGCTCCGCCTCTATCATGGCTAAACGCTGAGTGGCTTCCTTACCGTGGATCTCCTCGGTGATTCGTTGGTATTCGTCATTATGTTCTATATAGGCGGCAAGATCGTTTTGCTTTGCGGAAAGATCTCGGAGGTGTCGGCAACAATCGGCCGTGTATTCTCGCAAATTGGCCGTTTCTGCAAGAGTCTTCGCAACTAGTAGTTGTTTCCGTGCTGAGTCGAGATCTCCATGGTATTCTGAAAGCAAGGCCATGTTGATAACATGCAGTGATCTCGTTGCCGGGCTAGATGATGTGCTGATCGTCAGCTTCTTCATTTGTTGCTCAGCTTCATCATAGTCTTGCATTCCGAGTAACACGGACACACGGCAAACACCGACTCGTTCTGCTTGAGCATGGTTGTCTTGACTTACAAACAGAAGTAGTGCCTGATTGAGAAAGTTCAATGCAACTGTGTACTCACGTTTTGTCTGGTATAGCAACCCAAGGTTTAGCGTGCAAACGGCAACAGAGTTGTGATTCCCAAGTTCCCTGTGTGCTGACAGCGCTCGCAGGTAGTGTTCCAGTGCCGTCTCTGTATCACCTACGAGAGAGTACAGATTCCCCAAATTTCCAATCACGAGAGCTGCACCGTTTTTTGTGTCCTGCGTTTCATGCAGGGCCAAAGCTCTACGGAATGACTGCAGGGCAAGAGGGTATTGACCTGTATGGCAGTACACGTTTCCCATGTTTCCAATCAAGGTTGGCAAGTACGTCTGATCACCGATGCTTTCGCACAATGCAAGTGATTTCTCGAAACAGGTAAGTGCCTCATTGTACTCATCTCGATTGAAGTGTGAGGTTCCCATACTTGACAACACGTGAAGTATATCCTGTTGCGTTCCGTGCTCTTCAAATATTGACAGTGCCCTCCTGAAGTGTTCAAGTGCTAGTGAGTCGTGACCAGTTATCTGGTGTAGCCTTCCAATATTGCGATTGACACTCGCAACCTTTAATGTGCTGCCAAGTTGACTATACATCATCAAAGCAGAGTTGAAGTGATCCAATGCAGATGACCTGCGATCAGTGTTCATAAGTACCAAGGCAATGTTGTGGTGAACCTTTGCACCGGCAGAAACGTTGCCAAGTTCCGTGTACATTGACAATGCACCTTTGAGTTCTTCAAGGCTGTGTTCTGGGTTCCCGGTTCGGTACTCGACAAATGCCCTTGCAACTGTTGCTTCCGCTCTTGCTTCGGATGATTCCAATGTCATCATTTCATCGGCCAGTATTTTCAATGATTCAACATCACAAGCCGATATAGCTTCTTGAATGTCGACCGAGATCTCTTCGAATGTTCTCATGTGTTGCTCTCCAACCAATACGTCTGCATCAGCCCCTTGCCTTTTACTTCAATCTCGCCTCTAGGGGTTAGGGGCATGGGGGCGTGGGGGCCTAGGGAGTTTGCAAAGGCTTCGCTCACTTGGATACGGCCGGGCTCGCTGGTGCTTTCCATGCGCGAGGCCACGTTTACGGTGTCGCCCCAGACATCGTACTGCATGCGCTGCGTGCCGAGTACGCCGGCAGTAACCGGACCAACATGCATTCCAATTCTGAGGGTAAGTGGCATGCCATTCGGCCAGACGAGTGGTGTTGCGTGCATAGCGATTGCAGCACTAGCCAGTGCTGTTGCGTTAATGTTGGCAGTGCTATCTTCTTTGAAGCACATGTAGGAGTCGCCAATGGTTTTAATCTTGATCACATCATGGCTCAAGCAGATTGAATCAAACGTGCTGTACAACATTTCCAGCAGGTTTACCACGGAGTCCGGACTCATGTTCGCTGTGTGCGCGGTAAAGCCAACAATGTCTGCAAAGAGCACGGCAGCATGTTCGAAGTGATCACCAACAACCTTTTTGCCTTGAATCATACGTTCGGCCACTGCGGCCGGAAGTGTACCGAACAACAACTCTCTTTCTCGAGAGCGCTGTTCACGCTCCTCTCTAATCTCGCGCTCTTTGCTCAAGAGTGCTATTCGAGTGGTTGTATCGTGACCTCGGTATCTATCCGTTTCCTCCCTTGCTTCGTTAGAGTACTTCACATATGCGGGAAAGTCGTTACGGTGCTGAGCGATGGTCATCAGAAGTTTCAAGATCGTAGGTTCAACGTCGGCAATCTTGAGCTCCCGCACTTGCTGCAGCGCCTGTATTGCAAGGTTGTTGCCCTGTTCAAACGACCCTTCGGCATCGAGTAGAGCGGCCTCGGTGTACATACGTGTAATGTGAATCCATACAGCCTCCTCCGCCGTCTCCACCCGGCTGTTAAAAACTGACCGAGCTTCCTCAACACGACCCGCCATGACTAAACATTGAGTCTTGTGATAGAGGGCATCGTTCAGCCACTGATGATTGCCTTCCGACTTCCGCCATTCTGCTACTTGATCAAGAATTGCGATCGCCGCATCGAACTCTTTGCTTTCGCGCAAATTGATGGCTAGGCTACGTTTGATGGTAAATCGAGTGAGAACACTACCATCATTTCCTAAAACATGAAGAGCCTCGTGCAGAAAGCGATCGGCCGCCGTATAGTCTGATAGGCTGTTATACACCCGTGCTTTCGCTTGAAGAATGGACGCAAGGCCAACACGATACTGCGCGCGGTGACATGCGTCAACAGCACGATCAAAATATTCGATGGCAACGGCAAACTCACCGTGAGTGACAAACGAGTTGCCGATAATGCTCAAGGTCTCTACGATGCCCCGAACATCATCCATCGTTAGATAGATGTCGTGAGATCTGTAAGCATACTCCAAGGCTTCTGTGTACATGCCTAGATCCGATAACACAGCCGCAATACATTGCAATATGCTGGCACGTGTTGGCTTGTCTTCCTCAGGGGTGTCTGCAAGACATGCTCGGTACTGCTTCAGTGCGCCTACCAGGTCTCCTGATTCATCTAGTTCAATGGCGATGTTCAAACGAGCCTTAACAGCGCCGGGGGTACTTCCCACAGAAACAAATAACTCATGTGCCCTCTCAAACATCTCCATAGATGCTTTCGCATAGCCGAGTTTGCTATGAACAATGGCGATGTCGTTGAGGCACGTTGCCATTCTCTCTATGTCCGCCATATCCGTGAATAGGCCTAACGCTCGCTCGTAAAGAGGAAGCGCTCGATCGTACTCGCCAAGATTGTTTGCCAAAAGGCCCCGATATCGTGCTTCGAGCGCATCGGCGCTGGGCGTGCCCAGTTGTCTGAGCTCACGATACAGACCTTCCATCGCCTCCCCATCAAGCTTGAGTGCGGCATGGTATAAAGCATCGGTAATATCTTCAACGCTCAACATAAGACGTGTGTTTAAGTGAGTGATAACCAATACGTCTGCATGAGCCCCTTGCCTTTTACCTCTATCTCGCCTCTAGGGGTTAGGGGCATGGGGGCGTGGGGGCCTAGGGAGTTTGCAAAGGCTTCGCTCACTTGGATACGGCCGGGCTCGCTGGTGCTTTCCATGCGCGAGGCCACGTTTACGGTGTCGCCCCACACATCATACTGCATGCGCTGGGTGCCGATCACGCCAGCGGTTACCGGACCGCAGTGAATACCGATGCGCACGCGGATAGGGGCAAGGGACAAGGGGCTAATGGCAAGGCTGTTGAGTGCCTCCATCATGCCCAGAGCACATGCAGCCGCTCTGCCAACGTCTTCGAAGGCCACGGCCATATAGCTGTCTCCAATCGTCTTGATCTTTACCACACCATGTGTATCGCACACAGCATCGAGTGAAGTGAAGATGCGATCGAGTAACTGCACCACTTGATCGGAAGCAAGCTGATCGCTGATGGTTGTAAAACCAACGATGTCCAGGAAGATCACAGCGGCGTTCTCGTAGTAGTCATTCACGACTTCGCCCCTTGCCACCCTATCGGCAATGTGTTTAGGCAAGGTTGAGTACAGCACGGCAAGGTGTTTTTCATGTTTTCTTCTCTCGGCCTCGATTTCGCGCTGCTTGGCTTGCATGGCTAGTTTGGTTGCCGTGTCCTTGCCGTTGATTTCTTCGGTGATGCGCGTGAATTCGTTGTTGTGTTCGATGTAGCCAGCAAGGTCGTTGCGTTTTTGAGCCAGGTCGCGCAGGCGTTTGTGCGATTCAGCAGCCTCTGCGCGCAGTCCATGTTCAAGCGCTTCTGTCAATGCACGTTGCAGTGTTGCTGCAGCACCGTTTAGGTCATCGCCACTTTCCAGTATCGACGCGCGGATGTGTTCGCGAACGATCCGCACGTCTGGTTCGTCGATCTGCATCTCGTCCATCGCTGCCAAGCCTGCCTGCGCATCAGCGTTAGAGTCCATAAGCAGATACGTGCCCACGATGCTGCAAGCGGCTCTAGCCCTGCCGGCTCGGTCGCCCATCTCTTCATAGAGATCCAGGGCGCGGCGGTAATCTTCTATGGCTGAAGGATAATCGCCGATACTTGCATGCACGAGGCCGATGTTGCCGATAACAATTGCTTCGTTGGCGCGGTTGCCTGTTTCTTGGTGGATTGATAGAGCACGGTGGTAGTGTTCGAGGGCAGCTGAGTAGTTACCAGTGTGTGTATGCACGTTGCCGATGTCATTGATAGCAGCCGCAACACCACTTCGGTTGCCGATCATTTCATAAAGTTCCAGAGCGCGATGGTGGTGCTCGAGGGCTGAAGGGTAATTGCCGGTCATAAAATGCACATTACCGATGTTACTAATGGCAACTGCCTCACCGTCACGATCGCCAATCTTTTCACGCAATGCCAAGGCAAGGTGGTAGTGTTCGAGGGCTGCCGGGTAGTCCCCGATATTATAGTGTACTAGACCGATGTTGTTATTCGCGGATGCCACGCCGGCGCGGTTGTCGAGCTCTTCATGCAGCGCCAGTGCACGGTGGAAGTATTCTAGTGCCACAGCGTAGTCGCCGGTTCGCTGATACACGTTACCAATGTTACTTGTGGCGTTAGCCATGCCGCTGCGACTGCCGACCTTTTCGTAAAGTGCCAAAACGCGGTGGAAGTGTTCGAGTGCAGCGGAGTAGTTGCCAGTGTGCCCCTGCACGATCCCGATATTGTTCGTTGCGGCTGCAACGCCAGTGCTGTTACCGAGCTCTTCAAAGAGTGCCAGTGCACGGTAGCTGTGATTGACTGCTTCGGTGTAGTCACCGCGTAACCGATAGGCAGTACCCCGAGCAAGCGAAGCTTCCGCATCAGCCTGTGGCGTGCCGATTGCGTCAAGCTCAGCAGCGCAACGCAAGAGAGATTCAGGGTCATTGATGCCAATTGTCTTTTCAAGCTCTGCCCTGATCTCTTCGAATGATCTCATGCCGCCTTCTGCCCTCCAATCACCCATGCACTGGTGCCGATCACGAGAGGATTGGTAGGCAATCTGGTCTCGATGTTGGCATATACTTCCCGACGGATCTCTTCGCGCAACTCATCCGATGCTTCACTCATTGCTGCCACAATGGGTGCGCCTACCTCATTGAACATGGTCCAGTACGTATCAATGCTGTCATACGACATAGAGCCATCCACCAACTGCTGCTGCACATTTGTTAGACCAACACTCTTGAACAAGTCTGCAATTATTCCATCCTTTGCACAACGGAACATGCCGGGTGCACCAGGCGCTGGGGGGGGGATCTCCATTTTCTGTTTGATCACATCCATGATAGCCGTAACCCAATAGTTTTTGTCGGGCACATTCCACACGCTCGTTGCCACCGTTCCACCGGGCTTGAGCACACGCGCCATTTCACGAGCTGCAAGATCCATGTCCGGAAAAAACATAAATCCCATCCGGCAGCTAATGGCATCAAACGTATTGTCATCAAATGGTAACTCAGAAACATCAGCCGGAAGCACCTCCACATTTCCAAGCCCCCTATCAGCAATCTTTTCACGCGCCACGTTGAGCATGTCATCACTCAAATCCGTAATCACCACGCGTCCTTCAGGAACCATTGTTGCCAGCGTGAGTCCTGGCTCGCCGGTGCCCGCGGCGATGTCAAGTATGGTTGAATGGGGCTTCGGCGAGAGCATGGAAATGATGGCGTCACCCGCGGGCTGCAGGAAGGCCATGGTGTGTGTGTCCCACTTGCGCCAGCCGCCTGAGAATTTGTCCCAGGAGGCCTTTTGTTGATCGCGGATTTCGGTGAGTTGCTCGTTCAAATGTACCTCCGATGTCTGATGTGAGTGTGGGCAAGAGCAGGCCATTCGGGTGCAGCATGTGCACGTCAAAATATTATGAATCAGCCCTGCAAGGGTATTTTCATCCAATGAATAAAAACTATGCTGACATCCGCGCCGAAATGTTGGCGGCTCTGCGGACGGGAGACGTTGCAACAATACAGCCTTTGGTTGCGGAGCTCCACACAGAGGGGTCGGATGGTTCGATTGCATTGGCTGGACGGGCCATCGGGTTCATGCATATTGAGGCTGGCCGGTATGCAGATGCAATTAGGGTACTCGAAGAGGCAGAGCACATCGCGCGCCGTCTGGATCCTTCGCCCGACCTTGGGCACATCCTGAGAAACAAGGCTCACGCCCTGGTGTGGAACGGGCAGCATGAGGAGGCTGAGAAGACGCTCGACATAGCTATGCGAATATTCATAGACGAAGACAATGCCGATGGGATCTATCAAGTATTAATGATCACTGGACTGGTACACGAGTACCGATCGGAATGGAAGGAGGCACTGTCGGTATTTACGAAAGCTGAGCACCATGCACTGACTAACAATCTGACGTACGGGGTAGCAAGAGCACAATCGAACATTGCCATTGTGCTCAATCACATGGCACACTTTGATGAAGCACTGGTGTACGCACGTAAGAGCCTTGAGTACAACGTTGCAAACAACCAACATGCTGGTGCTGTATACTCACTGAGTGCCCTTGCCACAGCGAATTATGGAAAGGGGATGGCTGCAGAAGCACTGTCGTGTTATCTGCAGATACTGGATCTATTAGAGAAGCAGCCAAATCCACGGCAAATGGCTCACACATATTTCGCAATTGGAACGCTGTACAGTACAGTTGGTGAGTACTCAAGCGCTATTGAATACCTGGAACGATCGTTCGAGATTGCAAACTCTTGTTCTGCAGGCAGAGTTATTGGGTACAGTCTTGCTCATCTGGGAGAAGTGTATGCACACATCGGTGACCCACCCAGGGTTCATCAAAAACTAGCAGAAGCGGAGGACTTCTGCCGGGCGACAATGCTGCCAGATGTTCTCGCTTACGTACTCACAGTAAAGGCGCGCCAACTTATCCGCGAAGGACTCCTCGATGAAGTGCGACTGGCACTCCAAGAAGCCTCGCATCTGTCGGATCAACTGCAGTCCGTTCTGGTTCGACCGTTTGTACTCATTACACAAGCCGAACTCTCAGCGCGAAGCGGTGCGTATCAAGAGGTGAAGGATGTGTTGGTACAGATTAATGAGATTAACAATGTACCGCCTGATGTTAAGATTCGAGTGATTCAACTTCAGAAGGAGATTGCGCACCATGAACGCAATCTGGATGATTACGTGACGATGAGCAACCTCTACCTTGAAGCAATGGGCGCTGGAACAGGTGCTCAATCAAAGCAAAAGGTATCAAACCTACTGTCCATGCACCGCATTCGCGAAGAGCGTCGCGCTCAGCAACGGCAAGCCGAGCTGCTGAATACCGTATTGCCAGCGGACGTAGTGGCGAGGATGCTGCGTGGTGAGACAGTGACTGGCGACCATTATGCTAATGCTTGTGTGATGTTCGCCGACATCGTGGGATTTACGGAACATTCAGAGCACCTCAGTCCTGGTGAAGTTGTTGCGCTTCTTGGTGCCATCTACAATGTCTTTGACGACCTGGCTACGACCAACGGTGTTCAGAAGCTCAAGACCATGGGCGATGCATACATCTGTTACAAGGTTGACGGGAGTGGGAAAGAGAATGCCCATGCCGTGGCCACCTTGGCCACGCAAATGCTCGGTACATCATTCACGTGGCCTAATGGCGATCACGTGATGTTTCGCATTGGCATCCACTCCGGACCAATCGTTGCCGGAATTGTTGGAACGAAGCGATTGCAATACGATATCTGGGGCGATACGGTGAATGTGGCTAGCCGCATGGAAAGTACCAGCGAGGCGGGAAGAATTCACGTGAGCGAGGCATTAGTCGAGGCCGTGGGTTCATCGGAGCTCTTTTACGTAGAATCGAGGGGCAGGGTGGAACTGAAAGGCAAAGGCAAGATTCCTACCTACTGGCTGGCCAGCGGATCGATAACTACGTCGTGACGAAGCGACCGTGTCAGGTTCTATCTGCTGATGTCAACCAGTATGTCTGCACCATACCGAGGCCCTTGAGCGCAGTATCGCCGCGTAGTGTAATGGCGAATTCGTCTGCTGCCGAGGATTGCTGCAATGCATCGGCCATCTGCTTGCTGATATGAATTCGGCCAGGATGGCTCGACGCTTCAAGCCTAGCCGCAACATTCACGGTGTCTCCCCACATATCGTAAGCCAAGATCAATCCCTGCATAACGCCGGCCACCACGGGGCCAAGATGCAACCCAATGCGAAGCTTGAATTCTGATTCGGGTGCATGCTCAATGTTGATGATTTCAAGGGCGCAACGAGCCAACCGCACGGCATGATCTTCCAATTCATCAGTGGTTGTGCCACTCGAAGCCATATAGGCATCGCCAATCGTTTTCACGCGCTGGCAGCGATGGTTCTCTACAATGCGATCGATGGTTTGGAACAACGCCTCCAAACCGAGTAGCACCACATCCGGCTGCAGATTGGCCGCAAACTCGGTGAACCCAACGATATCGGCGAACATGATGCCAACAGTAGGTAGGCGTTCGGCAATTCGCTTCTCTCCGCTTAGCAGCCGGTCGGCGATGTGTTGGGGTAGAACATTATGGAGTATCCGTCTTCTCTCCTCTTCGCGCAGCCGAAAGGCTTCACGTTCGGAAGAAAGTGCAGTTTGAATTCTCGTCAGTTCCTGTGCCCGCTCCGTCTCCTTGCTATACACCGACTCCTTGAACTCACTACAATCGAGAAGGACGTGATAGGCCTCTTGATACTCGCCAACTTGAGTCAATTGTTCATGGAGTGACTTGCCGAGACTCAGTGTTACTCGAGTGAATGAAGACTTCTTCATTTCCGCAAATGCCTGCCGTAACCGGTCGATCGCTTCCGATCGATTTCCCATATTCCACAGGGTCTCCGATATAGATCCATCAACATCGTAGGCCTCCGAAGTAGCACCAATGCTCTTGTAGATGTCGCGTGCTGAAGACAGCAACTCAAGGGCCTCGCCGTGGTTGCCCAGGTGGATCTGTACTATGGCCGAGCCCACGAGGATCCGGGCTTTCCTCCGTGAGGGCAATTGATCGGAAACCAGATTCAGCAGAGAATCATAGATACTACCTGCAGCATCAAACTCATCGAGCGTTCGGTGCGCTATAGCCTTGTTAAGAAGGACTGCCATGGTTCGGCCATCATCGTCTGCAAGATGTCCGCGATCAAGGATCTCCTGATAGATATCTATCGCCTCCTGATGCCGACCGAGGCGCTGTGTGGCAGTGGCAACATTGATGAGCAGGACGTCGGCACCACGGGCATCACCTGCACGAACGAGAATCTCGTGCGCATCAACGTATCCTGCCAGAGCCTTCACAGGATCACCATACTCCAGGTACAACCCTGCCATGTCCGACCAAAGGTTGGCCTGATCCACCAGGCGCGCAAGTTCTACCGCTATCTTATGTGCAGTAGTGTACGAAGACAACGCTTCGTTCATCATCCCGACGTCTTGGTAGCAGATGCCCAGCATCCATGCTACGCCCATAGCCAGATGCCGATCCACCTCTTGCAGAAGGTCTGCACATTGATTCAACGCAGAGATTGCGAGGTCCGACTTTCCAACCCGCTTGTATGTTCTGGCTCGAATCAGCGCGTAGAGAACAGAAATCACCGGTGACGCTGCATCGTCGATCCTGGCAAATCTGTCCTTAGTTAACCAGGAATCATCGGTGAAGTCAGTTGCTTCAAGTTCGATGATGAGCCGGGCCACTTCCACCAACTGTTGATGTGAATACCCATTCTGCAGATACTGTGCTGCCAGGTGATCGGCAAATTTTTGTCCACCCTTTGCGAGAACTGCCTCGGTTAGGGGTAGGATGTCCGAGTAGGAGAGCGTGGGTGGGGCATCCGGCATGCGATTCACTTGTCCTCTGCGTTGGTATGCCTAGTATTGCGAAACGGATCGGCAATGTTACACAAGCAGGAGGAGTTTGAAAATGCCAACCAAGTATAGGGTGACCACGACAGTGCAGGCAACACATCTCAAGCGGATCATCATCAGCACGAGTGGTCCGACCGGTGTTCCCATTCAATCAGATCTGACAGCCGGGACAAACATCATATGCTACTCTGGCCCAGTTGGTGTGAACCAGCCAGGACAACAAGGCGCTCTTCCGGCCTTTAACATCTTTATTGTTGGGGGCGGGCAGGGCTTCCCGTCGGGCAACGCCGGTCTTTACAGCGATGTGCCAATTCCAGTACACACGATTGGTACAATTGACTTTGAGACGGAAGACTAACTCCTAAGAAGAGATCCACTCGCATTGTGCGGGTGAAGATAGATGCGTCCCGTTGGTAGATCACTAGCGGGACGCAGTTGTTAACGCCACGTGCTCAACAATGCATGTGCGCACAACCCAGGCCTGCACGTAGCCGCACCTAGCCACCCTCCCTGCCTATGCGTTGGTGCCTTATTCGTGGTGACCGACGATGAGTTGGCTTGTGTAGATTCCGCACAACGCCACAATTGAACACCATCATGGAAAAGCGCACGTTTCTCAAGTCGACTGGGCTTCTGGGTCTTGTCGCCGCTCTCGCGCCCGCTCGTCTGTTGTCGGGTGATACGCCACCTAAGGTAGCCGCTACCTGCGTGCTTATTCCCAGCGAAACTGTCGGCCCCTTTCCACTTGATCTAACTGACAACGCATTTTTCTTCAGGCGGGATGTGCGGGAAGATCGTGTTGGTGTGCCGCACCGTGTGCGTATACGCGTGATTGGCGAGGCCAACTGTGAGCCCATGCCCAATGTACGCGTACACATTTGGCATTGCGATAGGGATGGTGCGTATAGCGGCTACGATGTTTCAACCAATCCAGGGCAGGCAGGCAAGACGTATCTACGCGGCTACCAACTCACCGATGCCAATGGCGAGGCAGAGTTTCTTACCATCTTTCCGGGTTGGTATCCCGGACGCGTGTGCCACATTCACTTCCAGGTGCGCGTGAGCAGTTCGTATGCCGCTACGTCGCAACTCACGTACCCACAGTCAGAAAAACAAGCGCTGTACACCGAACATAGCGCGCTGTATCCGAAGGGCATTGACCCGCTCACGCCATCGCAGGACGGCATTTTTGCCGACGGCTACGAATACCAGCTTGCCACGCTCACCACAACCGATGAAGGTTCTAGCTACGACAGTTTCCTGGAGGTTACCGTGCGTGGCACTGGTGCAACTAGCGTAGGCCACACCGAACGCCAGAACGCCAGACATTTTACTCTTGGCCAAAACTATCCCAACCCTGTCGCCGACCGCACCACGATACCATTCACATTGCAAGCCCCCTCCGATATCTCACTCAAAGTGTTTGATCTGCAAGGCAAACTCGTGTTGGAGTTGGTTGATAGGGGGCTTTCGGCAGGCGCCCACCACAAGGAGCTGCATCTACCATCGTTAGGCCTGCAGTGCGCGTCCTACGCCTACCAACTCAGCGTAACCAATGTGCATGGCACGTGGACGGATGTGAAGTTGATGACGCATGGTTCGTAAGTGTGCGTGTCCTGCAGATCGGCTACACAGTCCTTAAGCGCGTTGAGTATGTTGTCAACAAACATCACATCATAGAAGTACGCTGATGACTGCATACAAACTCAAGATTAATGCTACGGCTGTGATCGTGGAGCAGTTTCTCGATGCCGTCGAGAACTAGCAGCGCAAGGCTGGTAGCTACACGATATTGGAAGTGGTGAAAGCAATTACCAAGGAAGAGTCAAAAATGTAGGTACCGAGCATCGTAAGTGTTGGTCGGTTCCACTCTAAATACGACAGTTGGCAAGCAGGCGACGTGTATCTGATTGGATTTTCGACACCCAAACAGGTGCTAGTCCTCTACATTACGTCGGACTTGGACCGAAATGCGGACTTGATGGGCAAGGTGCGGAGATTCACCATCGGCGAGTCATGCCTTTACATCTAGAAACTTGCCGATGTTGACGGAAAGGTGATGAGGGTGATGGTTGAGGAATCTGTTGGGGGCGTAGGGGCTTAGGGGCGTAGGGGCGTAGGGCATCCTATTGGTTTAGGGGGCTACCCAAATGGTACTCCAGGATAGCCAATGCTGAACTCTAATTCGATGTACCGGTTTGGTTTAGTGCCTTGTAGCCTGACGCCAAACGCGTTGGCTTTCACAACGATGCGTACCCACCGAAAGGTTGCGTGGGCCGACCCATCTCTAGGTGATCCAAAACGCAAGAGCGCACACTTGGGACCAACAGGATCGTTGGCACCCAAAGTCTCGGATACCAAAGGCACATTGGTGACGAAGTTCGAATCAACAAACGCGTTGTACTGGTTGTACGAAACATGAAAGCTATCCAGTGGTGCCTTCTGACCGAACTTTAGATCGTTTACCAACATGGCTGTGAGATCTGCTTTCGCAGATGGGATCTCTGCCGCTACCGTTCCGCTCACAGCAAGATCGGCGATGGTGAAGTTGTTGGTTCGTTCATACTCTTCGTTGATCAACAACGCCAGCATCACAGTGCCATCCGGAGCATCGTTGATTGTGGTGACGGTTGGCCTGGCATACTCTCCTTCGATAACTAGACAGTTGGCTAGCTCGGAGCCGCGTTCGTAGAGTACAATGCCTCCGGTATAGGTGCCATGATCGTCGATATATCTAGTTGCCGGAGCACCAATGACGGTATCGTACGATGGTAGTGATTGATACATGTCGTTAACGATGTGCAGTCTGAATTCATAGAGCTGAGGAAGGAGATCGGTGATATCCCTTGAAATGTACACTCCTGGATGATTCTCGCCGTAGGAGCCAGCAAACACGGAGCCTGTGTCTTCCACAAAGTCATCGGAAGGAAATCCGGGATCCGACTGAATAGCCCTGTATGAAATGCGATATGCCTGCTTCGTGGCATTCGCGCTTTGAGGAAAATGGATCGTTACGGTGGAAAAGTCTTTCGCGATCACGCGCATGGCAGAACCGCCCGTAGGCTCGGGGTTGGGGTTGGTACCGTTATCAGGGCAGGAACCGCCGTACAGCGTAACCGCCATAAGGAGTACGGCGATGTAAACACGCGTCAGTCGCAAGGGCTCAATCATGTTTTCGGTCCGCTTCTTAACAGAAACTCATAACATTTCGAACATATCGGTAACCCTAGAACACAAAAAACGAAGAAGGCGTCGTGGCCAAGTATTCAGAAAAGCATAATCGAGTACAACCCCGCAGGGATCACACCGTGAAAGCTGCTATGTTGCCATCGTAGGACTGATACTCGATAAGTATTCACAGGTACACGTATGGCGTCGTCGGCCGACCTATTTGCACTCGTGCACAGCCTGTCAGCCTCGGAAAAGCGCTACGTTCGGCGTTTTGCTGCGCTGTCTGGTCGCGACTCCAACTGGCTGAAGCTCTTCGATGCAATTGCAGCATCAACTGTTTATAACGAAGCGGCCGTGCGCAAACGACTCCAGAACGAACCCATGCTTGCAAACTTTTCTGTTGCCAAGGGGTATGTGTATGCGAATGTGATGCGTGCCTTGCGGCTCTATGGCACGGGAAGAGACATCGACAGTGAGCTATCGGACTATGCAGAGAGCTACAAGATTCTGAATGCCAAGGGGCTGCACACTCATGCCGCAAAAGTGCTACAGCAACTACGAGCAAAGGCCTACGAGAATGATGCGTATCTGAAAGTGATGTGGTCCATCATCTGCGAGTTTGGTGCAGGCGTGCATTCAACGGAACAAGCCGCCATCGACCACCTGGCTCACTTTCTCACTCAGCAAAAGGAAACACTTGCTGCCATCGAGAACTACAGCTTGGTTGGCGGCATCTACTTTAGGCAGCGTATTGTTCTGCGGCGAAGACAACATGCAAGAACCAACGAAGAGCGCGCAGAGCTTACACGTATCGTGTCGCCACTGCTGGAAACTCCCCCCCCTACATACCTATCTAACACCGCATTCACGTTTGCACACTTAACGTTAGGTGATTACTGGGAGGCAATGGGAGAACCGTTCAAAGCACAGGAACATTTCGACAAGTTTCTTTCCGCGTCCGTCCTCGATCAGCCCATTGGCCCGTTCGATTCCTTGAACCTGGCAAAGTTCACCAACGCCATGTTTTTCCGCTTACGTCATGGAATGGTAGGGGGCTTGGGTGAACTTCTCGAAGAACTGCACAAGCGCATTGGAAAACTCTCCCAGACAAGGTCGCCCAACACTGTTCAGGTCTGGCGCTACGAACGCTGGCTCGCATTCTCCGTGATGTATCTCAATGCGCAGCACAAAGAAGCAGAGGCGCTTGCCTTGCTCAAGCAACAGCACAAGACTCGCGAGTGGTTAGCCCCCTACATGTCAAAAAAAATTCTGTTGCAACTGCAGATCGCAACCATGCGCTCACACTTTGGTGCTGGCGAGGTGCGCAGTGCTCAGCGCCTTGCCACCAAGATGGTCAAGGAAGAAGATCCTGCAGCGGCAGAAGTGGCCATGGCCCACATTGCATTGCTGGTGGCCCTCTACGAGCTCGAGGAGTTGGATCAGCTCGACAAGCAGCTCCGCAGAGCGCAGTACCACTTCTCTACGCGCAACCATTTTCACAACAGCGAGCAAGCCCTGGTAGGGGGCATGAGTAGACTTGTGCGGTGCACGACAAGCAAACAACAAGCGGCTGTGCGCAAGGAACTCCATGCAGCACTCACCGAAGTGTTCAAGGATCCGTCCGAACGTGCGATACTCGGAGCGGTGGATTTACTGGCGTGGTGTGAGGCAGCGTAGGTGTTGATCTGGTGGAGCATCAACCATCGGTATTAGTCAGTGCAGTGCGTCGCGCACAAAAAAAAAACCGGATTACACAGACCTGTATTATAGCCATACTTATTATTGAGATCATAGCTTTGAGAAGGTAGTGTTACGGTTTTCCAGGTTTCATCAGCATTCTATGAATGATTTGCCAATGACCAGCAGCTATAGCAGTGTTGCCCCTTCACAACATTCACGGTTGTAGCAATGATCGTCGACACTACATTTAAAATGTACACCGACGCCAACGGAGGTGATCCCGACCGCACAAGCCCAACTCTGCGCCGGTACCACATGGCATTATGGAGTAAGCCCCTTCCCAACGGCGCCTTGTTTGACCTTACCGATTCGAGGAAAGGGTCGTATCTCTATCACGGTTCCGACCTCGGCGAATTCCACATGAGCAGCGACGCCATCACGCACTCATACAAGAATGACAGCAGGAAACTCGTAATTACTGAACAGATCCCAGACAACGTCCAACAACTCTTCGATGCAGGGTCCACCATTGGCGGATACATCATTTTTCCTGGGTACACCGTCGACCGTAAACCCACGATCAACGGGGCTAGGGGCATGCACCCGTTAATAGACGACCGATTTGATCTCACTCTTGAGTGCATTCGTCGGTTTTACATCGGGCAGGGAAGTCCGTTGTACGATGCACTCAACCGTTACAAGTACTTCTTCGATCTATTCGGGAGCTTTGCGTGCTACGTGGAGTTCTTCTTACTCCAGGATCTTGTAGATGAGCAGCAACATGTAAAGTTTTATCTCCCGTTTGACGACTTTGCAACGAGACCAGGTTTTGCAGACGTTGGCGCATATCTGAAGTACAAGGAGGGAGTGATGAGTTTTATTGAGGCACGAAACAAGAGAATCAATGAGTACATAAAACGATAACGAGAAGAACGCATGCGAGCCGAACTACTCAACGGCGAACTCTTCACAACTCTGACCGAAGCCCAAATTCTGATCAATCGCTGAGCACGATTCTACAATACCATCAGGCCACACTCAAGTCTCGGCTTCCTACCACCTGCACCAGAATCAATTCAACCACCCATTTTTACCATCGCTGCATGAACACTAACATTGAACATGGACCAAACAACGGGGGCAGCTCAAGTAAAAAAGAAGAGCCCTCACACCGAATGGTAGAAGGGCTCTCCCTGAGTAAACAGCGTTCTGATTACTTTGCCTTGCCTTCTTCGATCGATGCCTTGTTGTACGGTGTAATCAGCTTTTTGATAGCTGTTGCTGCCTTCCGTGCCGCTGCAGCATCCTTCTTCTTCGTGGAGTTGTGCGCCGCCTGAAACTCATTGAACAGGCGCACCATCTGGTCGAAGAGTTCCTGTTTCGTCATAATATTCTCCCCAAGTCTATGAATGGAACCATGAGTCCAAGTATAGGGCTTGCAGTCGAGACAATCCTATATTTTACGTCCACATGGTGAATTTGCTTTCTAAGCTGAAGAATCAGATTGGTGATGTTCCCACCACAGTACGGTGGCTTATGGTAATAAGTGTGGGCGTGCGCCTGATCCTGCTCGCCGTGGCACCAGTGACCAATCCACTTGCCTACGAACAAGTAATCATGGCAAGAAATGTTGTTAACGGACACGGTTTCGACATGGCCTGGCCATACGATAGCCACGATCCGGAACGATTGGCACTGTGGAAGGCCGACCCAACTCCTCATCCAAGTGCCTTCATGCCGCCGTTTGTTCCGGCCGTGAATACCGTGATGTTCCTCGTATTCGGATCAGACTCCACTGGCATCCACTCAATACTAATCCTTCAATGTTTGGTGGGTGCCTTCATACCACTGATGGTGTATCGTGTTGGCCGACTACTAGGCTCAGAACAGCAAGCTATCGTTGCAAGCTCGGTTTCATTGGTTTACCTTCCAGGCCTGCTCACGTCTGCCACACCTGCCGGTGCTATATGGTACGGGCTCATGGGATTGGTTGTGCTGTACCTGGCTTTGCGGATCGACGCAAACCCATCCTTAGCATGGTTGCTGGGTGGAACCATGGGACTGCTGGCTCTGATGCGGTCTGAGTTCCTAGCTATCGGCTGTCTGCTTGCCTGTTTGCCGCTTCGGCATAGACGTTGGGGCGTAACTGCCCGCATACTCATTATGATGGTAACTGTGGTTTCACCGTGGCTTGTGCGCAATGCACTAGCCTTCGGGCAACCGGTTGGAATCATCTCGCACCCATGGCGTGAAATGTGGCGCGGTGCAAACCTCAAGGCAACAGGGAGCAGCTATACAACGGAAGGCCAAGATATCTGGGAAGGTGAAACCATGCCTCACGTTGTTCATCGTCTTGACTCAGTACCCCTAACACGGACGTTTGAGCTGCAAGCCGATGCCATGTTCAAGGATGAGGTACTCGCCTACATCCGAGCTGACCCAACCCGTTGGCTGGCTTTGTGCGGTAAGAAAGTGGCAATGTTGTGGACGATCGATCCCTACTACCCAAAAGCAAAAACCGCCGTCTACATTGTGCCAACGCTGCTTACAAGTGGACTCATTCTTGCTGGCTTGTTCGTTGCCATACGTCGGCGCATACCGATTTTGCCGTTAGCAATCATCGTTGTGTGCCTTTCGGGTCTCTTCGCCATCACCTACGTGCTGCCAAGGTATCAGACGTACGTTTTCACCATAGCCATGCCGCTTATTGCCTGCTTGCCACTTCCTACTTTTGTGGCTTCGCGACTACCGAGAACGCGCGAACCATAGCCCCCTCTCACCAAATCCGTACAAGCATGCAGAAGATCAAGGTTGTAAATCCAGTTGTGGAACTTGATGGCGACGAGATGACGCGCATCATCTGGAAGTTCATCAAGGAAAAGCTCATCCTTCCGTACCTTGACCTTGACATCCGGTACTTCGATCTGGGCATTGAACATCGTGATGCAACCAACGACCAAGTAACGATCGATGCTGCCCATGCAATCAAGGAGCATCACGTAGGCATCAAGTGCGCAACGATCACGCCCGACGAAGCACGCGTGCAGGAGTTTGGTCTAAAACAGATGTGGAAGAGTCCCAATGGCACCATCCGAAACATTCTCGATGGCACTGTGTTTCGCGAGCCTATCGTGTGCAGCAACGTTCCACGACTGGTGCCAAATTGGACAGCTCCGATTTGCATCGGACGCCACGCCCATGGCGATCAATATCGTGCTACCGACTTTCGAGTAAGGGGCTCAGGCAGGCTTACCATCACGTACACTCCCGACGATGGCGGAGAACCGCAGGACTATCAAGTGTACACCTTCAAGGGCGATGGCGTGGCGTTGGCAATGTACAATACGGACGAGAGCATCCGCGGCTTTGCTCGAGCATGCATGAACCAAGCAGTGATGAAGCGCTGGCCACTGTATCTAAGCACAAAGAATACCATTCTCAAGAAATACGACGGACGCTTCAAGGACATTTTCCAGGAAGTGTTCGACGCTGAGTTCGCCACTCAATTCGCTGAGTTGGGAATTACATACGAGCACAGATTGATTGACGATATGGTGGCCGCCGCACTCAAGTGGAACGGCAACTTTGTGTGGGCCTGCAAGAACTACGACGGCGACGTTCAAAGCGATACCGTTGCACAAGGTTTTGGTTCGCTGGGCCTGATGACGTCTACACTCGTAACCCCCGACGGTGGCACAATGGAAGCCGAAGCTGCTCACGGCACCGTTACGCGCCACTACCGAGATTACCAGAAAGGCAAGCCAACTTCTACCAACCCCATTGCTTCGATCTTTGCATGGACCCGAGGTTTGGAGTTTCGTGGCAAGCTGGATGGGAACGCCGAGCTACAAAGGTTCTGTACAACACTTGAACGTGTGTGTGTGGATGTTGTGGAGAGCGGCCGGATGACAAAGGATCTTGCCGTATGCATTCATGGCAACGATGTGCGACATGGGGAGCATTATCTCTACACCGAAGAATTCCTCGATGCCATTGATCAGGAACTTCGGTCTCGGCTGGTGGCCTAAAAAAAAACCATTGGCCCGCAAAGCACGCTCGTTGGGACAATGGTTGTTCAAGGAGGAGGGATCGTATATGCAAGGTGAACGTACCCAGAGTGGAAAGAGTTCCCGCCGTTCGCGTAAGTCTGTGCGTGGTGCTGGCAGCACACCTTTTGTAAATTGAGCCATGGCAAAAACTAAACCGGCCCCCAAGTCTAAAGTCACGTGGTCCTTCCCTTGGTCCAAGCGTCAGTTCATTCTTCTTGGCATCAGCATCGGAGTGATTGTTGTAGGATTTCTGTTGCTGGCCACTGGCATTGGCGATCGGTGGGATAACCCACTTGCTGTAAATGTTGCACCTGTGGTGCTGGTGATCGGGTACTGCGTGCTTGTTCCTTGGGCCATCATGGCCGTTGATAAGAAGTCGGAACAATCATGAACCCTACCGTGCGACCAGAAGATGAGGTCGCCATCCTGGAGCGCACGGAACAGCACATTCGGCAGCAGCGAACCTTGCTCATGGCCGGAGATCTATTGCGTAACCTTCGGCTGTTACTAGCAATGGTGCGTGACTCAACGTTTGCCATGACGTGGACCACTCGGTCCGTAATCCTTGGTGCACTGTTGTACTTTCTGATTCCTACCGACGCTCTGCCCGATGTACTGCCGTTTGTTGGGTATGTGGATGACGGTGTTGTCATTGGTGCTGTTATCCGGCAGCTTTCCAGCGAGATCAGGCGGTATCGAGAACACCTGGGCTTTACGTCAACCTCATCGTAATTCGGAGATTTCCGTGGAGCTTGAAAACAACCGATACGCCATCGGTGGTGTAAGTATTGACGAACTTGCCTCTGTAGCTGGACTCCCAGTGTACGTGTACGATGCCGCTATCATAGAGCGGCAGGTTCGCCGATTGCGCCATGCCTTTAGCCCCTTTCCACATCGGATCCTGTATGCGGCTAAGGCACTCACCAACGTTCACATCCTGACGCTGATGCGTACGCTAGGTGTTGGGCTGGATACAGTTTCGATCCAGGAAGTCATGTTGGGCTTGCATGCAGGATTCTCACCGTCGGAGATTCTCTACACACCCAACATGGTGTCCTATCACGAAGTGCAGGAAGCTGTTCAGCTTGGTGTTCAGATAAACATCGATGCCATATCCGTAGTGGAGCGTTTTGGGCATGACTATGGCGGCCGCGTTCCGGTAGCCATTCGCGTAAACCCGCACATCATGGCTGGTGGCAATGAACGCATCAGCACCGGTCACATCGACAGCAAGTTTGGCATCTCCATTCACCAGATGCGGCACGTAGAGCGTGTTGTGGCTTCCAATGACATGCACATCAACGGACTCCACATGCACACGGGCAGCGACATTCTAGATGCCGATGTTTTCTTGCAAGGGGCCGAGCTCTTGTTGGAGGTAGCGCAGAATTTTCCCGACGTACGATTCGTTGACTTTGGCAGCGGCTTCAAGGTACCTTACAAACCCGATGATATTGGGACGAACATCGAAGAGCTGGGTGCAAAACTTGCGGAGAGAATACACGCCTTCAACGCAACCAGATCGCAACCGGTTGAGGTATGGTTTGAACCAGGCAAGTTTCTCGTGAGTGAAGCGGGGTACTTTCTTGCTCGTGTGAATGTGGTGAAACAAACCACGGCCACAGTGTTTGCCGGTTTGGACAGTGGCATGAACCACCTGATACGTCCGATGATGTATGGTGCACACCACGAAATCGTGAATGCCAGCAATCCAACTGGTACTCCGCGCATCTACACTGTTGTTGGATACATATGCGAAACAGACACATTCGGGTGGGACAGAAAACTCGCTGAAATACGCGAAGGTGATGTGCTGGCGTTCAGAAACGCAGGAGCTTACGGCTATTCCATGAGCTCGAACTACAACGCCCGCTTGCGACCAGCAGAAGTGCTAGTAACAAACGGGCGTGCTCAGTTGATTCGGCGGAGAGAAACGCTCAGCGACCTGCTGGCCACGCAGGTTGATCTTTCACGTTAGAACCGTACGGAAACGCTGGCCTGATAGTTCATGTAGTTGAGTGGTGCTGCCGTAGTAAACGGCCAGTTCATCTGATTCTGCCGCAAGGCCTTAAAGCCCATTGCAATGCCGTTGCGCACAATGAAGTGGATGATCGGTGCCGCCATCGGGGAACTCTTGCCTACAGCATTAACGAAGTACGCTCCCAAACCATCCGCAACGCCTTCGATGATGCCGCTCATGGCCCAGTACCAGAACATGTGACGTTCATACGCTTGTGCCCACTCGAATCCTACGCCAATGCTTACAGGCTCGGCAACACGAAAGCCGATGGAAGCTCGTGCACTCTCTCCAAAACGTAGGTCTTCACCGAAACGCCCAGAAAGTTGTGCCGCCGTATTACTGTCAACACCAAGCGATGGGAGTGAGTGCACGAACCAGCTTAACGGAGCACGTGTTGCATAAAAATCAAGCGACATGGTTCCGTTACTTCCCAGTGGATACCCAAACGCATCGGAGTTCTCAAAACCGAATCTCCACGTTTCTACCGACGCCTTGCCAAACGTTGTGTCGCCCGCCATTACATACGTTAGGTATGCACCTCCCATCATGGTCTTTACAATCTCAGATTTGAAAACGTTCTTTTGAGAAGCAAATCCAAGTACTACACCAAACGTGATGTCGTCCTGAAAATTCTGGTCTCCATCATACGAGAACGACGTTGTACCGCCGGACACCTGCATGAACGGCTTCTGAATATTGAACATCGATTCCATGTTGAGGTCAAGTGGATCCTCTTCCACTTCCATCTTTTGCGCACGTGACGGCACCGCTATGCAGTAAACGGCAGCCAGTAACACTAACCAACGAAGCCTAGGCATCAGACTACTCCTGATTATTTGTTTCCGAATCCGGTTTGTGGCGCCGACTACGCATCTTCCGCTCGGCTGGTTTCCTTGGGTCGAGATTTTCTTTGTACAAAAACATGTCGGAGGTGTAAACCTTACTGCGACCTGTTTCCCTGCCGAGTCTGCGTTTCACCATACCAAGGCTTAGCCTTCCCTTGCCCGGCTTGCCTCGTTGCCTGCGCTGGCGATTCCCAGCTCCTCGTAATAGTGGTGATTCGGATGTAAGGGGCTGGGCACCTTCGGGGAGATGATTCGGATTTCGGTTGCGGTTGCGGCGTCTGCGACGGTTGCGCCCCCTGTTTTCTCCCTCTCTGAACGGCTGTTGCTGATCTTGATAACGGTGTCGCTGCCGTTGGTGCTGCGGGTTCTGTCCTGGTTCCTGCTGTCCCTGCCCTTGCTGACCCTGACGATGTCTGCGTTGCCGACCCTGACGTTTGTGTCCGTACCGCTGTTGACCTTCGCGTTGTTGGCCCTCGCGGGGCTGCCCATCCCTGGGTTGCCCGTCCCTGGGTTGTCCATCCCGAGGTTGGTTATCTCGGTGATGGCCGTGGGATTGGCCATTGTGTTGTGACTGGCCACCTCCGCGCCTTCGCCTGCGCCTGCGCGAACGTTGTTGCTCGGGCTCGGCATCATCGAGTCCGATATACTGCGGGTTCTTGCCTGGAACGTAGTTGGGGTCGTAAGCCGTTGGCGGTAGTGAGGACCCGGAGGGACGCTTCTTACGCAGCGATTGAAGCCCTATGGCACTTTCGTTGGTAAGTGGTTGCTGTTCCTCGGAGACTCCGCGTTGGCGTCCCCTTCGTCCACGGCGTTGTCTGCCGTTATTCTGCATGAAGTAGGAATGTGTCTCTTATCAGGGCCGGGCTGCTGCTGCCTCTAGCCGTACTGGTAGTGCCCAAGGACTGGCACTGCGCTAGTTTCTGGATTCAAGATACGAGAAAATTTCAGTTCTCACGCCACTTGATGGTGCAACCGATGGCTTTAGTAGTCGGCTTGGCAACGGGTTTCCCAGCCTTCAGGGCAGCAAGAGCTTCTTCCAAGAACTTTTCTTCAACGGCAGCTGCGTCCCGGGGGTTGTCGTCGATTGCACCAATGTATTCGACCACAAATCCCGTCTTGGTTTTTCGTAGCAGGAACACATGGGGAGTGCGCCGAGCTCCGTAAGCCTTTGCCACATTCTGAGTAGCATCAAAGGCATAGGCAAACGTAAAGCCCTTGTCCTTAGCCCTTTGTTGCATGCCTTCAAAGCTGTCCTCGGGTTCCACGGTTGGATCGTTGGGATTGATTGCAAGCACTGGCCAACCCTGCGGGCCATACTTGGCATGAAGAGCGATGATACGGTCTTCGTACGCCTTTGAGAACGGACAATGATTGCATGTGAAAATGAGTATCACACCTTCGGCATTGACATACGATGCCAATCCGACACGCTGACTGTCTACGTTCATGAGAACGAAGTCCGGTGCTTTATCACCAATCGTCACCCCCTCTGGGAGATCCGAAGCTCGGAGAGAAGTAACTGCGAGCAGAATAATCAGCGTGGAGGTAAAGAATGCGTGAATCATGGTGAAGTTCTCGTAAATGAAGACAGTTCTTTGGTTAATGCTTCGTATGTGAACTCGCGCTCGTAGAACGATTTACGTTTGGTGGAAGCGTGATACAACATTGTTGCTGGTATCGCCCCTGACCAGTCCGTGGAAATCCGATCTATCCACTCGTGTGGTTTGCTTTCATTTAACAGCATTACTTCAGGTACAAGACCGCGACGCGTAACAAATGTTGCCACCTTTTGAACATCATCCACATTATCGAGACTCACCAAGAGAACCTTTACCGGTGTACCACGGGTTTCTCTGTCCAACTTGTCGAACACAGGAAGCTCTGCAACACATGGCTTGCACCAGGTTGCCCAGAAGTTCACCACGTACACGGTATCCGACGCAACCTGCAAACGCTGTTCAAGTTCATCAAGAGTAACGAGGGGGACGTTTACAGCGAGGGCTGTGACTATTGCAAGAAGAGGTATCATTTCAGCGGGCTTCCGATAGGTTCGAGTTGCGCTGCGTCGGTGGAATTCAGTTTGATTGCCGACATGGATCGAGGAATCGGAACCGCCTCCAGTTCCCCCTCGTTCAGCGGACGCATGAGAGACGTGATCGTTGATCGGTCATCGTCACGCAACCATAGCTCTCGTTGAACACGCGGAATGACGACTGGCATACGCAGTTTGTTGTTGTGCACGTAGCTCATCAACCTGTTGGCATCGGTAGTAACGATGGAGAATGTTCGCAGCACTTCCCCACTGCTGCGATCAGTCCAGTCTTCCCAGATGCAACCCAATGTTAGCAGACCTCCGTTTGCGGAATGCACGAGATACGGCTGTTTGTAGGTGTCCTCATGTCTCCACTCCACAAATCCGTCAACGGGTAGTAGCGCTCGCCGTTGGCTGATTGCTGATCGAAACGAGGGCTTCTCAAAAATGGTATCTGCTCGTGCGTTCAGCGTCTTGTTCGCAATGTCTGCTGCTGCAGAGGCATTCTTCGTCCATGACGGTATCAGGCCCCACTGAGCCATTTCTATCGCATCTGGTCGGTGGTTGGTGATGATGGGCAGTTTCGGATGGACGAAGCCGCTCACATGAAAGTACGGCGTGTATCCGTCGGGATCATCAAAGAGTGCACCCGTATCGGTTTCGATCGTATGCGTTGTACTGAAAATCGAAACCGTAAAACACATGGCACTGTTGCTTACGGCTCTGCGATCACCTGCACGTCGAACGTGCCGTTCGTTACGTTGATGATCTTGCCCGAACCATCAAGAGCGGTAAGAGTTCCGTTAAAGGTACCCTTTGCGCGGCCTCCTGCGGTGTCGAACTGTGTTACCGTTACAGTTCCAGTGGCCGCAAAGAACGTGAGTTGTGGAGAGCCATACGAGATGATAAACGAATTTCCTGCCGTGGCACTGATGGTGTAGGTTCCTGGGGCTGCATCGGCAACAGTAAGGTTGCAGGTAAACTCTTCGTTTGAATTTGTTGTAAGCCCCTTGATAACGATTGCACCAACACCTCCAATGGACGTACCCTCGTACGCCTGACTCTTGCTTTCGTCAGAATACCCTTTCCAAACGGCATTGCTAAAGCCATTGCCGTTCACCGTGAGCTTATTTCGATCATTCGTCACGCCGTCATTCGGATTGGTATTGCTATCGCTCGGGCATCCGGGCAGTGTAGCAGCAAGAATTGCAACAACTAAAAACAATCGCCACATGTGAACCTCTGTAGGAAAGTGTTACAGGAAGGGGGCGACCACGATGGCCACCAGGATTATGATACCAAGCATCATCACGAGGGCATAACTCTGCGCCACGCCCGTTTGCATTCGCCGTACAGCTTGGGCAACTGCCCCAACAAGACGCGCTGATCCGTTTACGATGCCATCAATCATCACCACGTCCACGATCTTCCACAGAAAGTCGCGTGAAGCAATGTAGATGGGTTCCACAAACGCCAGGTAGTATGCATTGTCTACATACCACTTGTTCCATAGTAGCTGGTAGGGGGCTTTGAAGCGAGCAGCAAGAGCCTGCGCGCGTTCCGGGCCTTCTGCGTACAACCAGCGTGCCAACAGGATGCCAGAAACACCAAGAGCTACGGAAATACCCATGAGCAGCCATTCCTGGGTGGCATGGTCGCCTTCGTGCAACGGCAGCCAGGCTGCACTTGCAGCAAAAACGGGTTCAAGCCAGCTTTCGAGGACGTTTGGTACGTGGACGAGGTGGCCGATGACGTGAGGAATGCCTAGGAATCCGCCAAAGGCAGACAAAACAGCAAGGATCATGAGCGGCACGGTCATCGTTGCTGGCGACTCATGCGGATGAACATGGTGATGGTCGAAGCGTTCCTTGCCATGGAACGTAAGGGCTGTGAGCCGCCACATGTAAAAAGCTGTGATGAAGGCTGCAAGTGCTCCAACGCCCCAGAGGATCGGGCTGCCATTCAGAAAGGCAAACCACAGGATCTCGTCCTTGGAGAAGAAGCCGGCAAAAAATGGGATCCCTGCAATGGCAAACGTTCCAACAAGCCATGTACGATATGTAATGGGCATGTGCTTGGATAAGCCACCCATCTTCTGTATGTCCTGTTCCTCGTGCATGCCGTGGATCACTGACCCGGAGCCAAGGAACAGCAACGCCTTGAAGAATGCATGCGTAACCACATGGAACACGCCTGCAGTAAATGCGCCTACACCCAGTGCCGTGAACATGAAGCCTAGCTGCGACACGGTAGAATACGCCAATACCTTTTTGATGTCGTTCTGTACAAGACCGATGGTTCCGGCTATCAAAGCCGTAGTAATGCCAATCCCGGTAACGACGGCCATCGTGCTCGGCGCCATTGAGAACAGCACGTTGGTTCGAGCAATGAGAAAGATTCCACTCGTAACCATCGTTGCTGCGTGGATCAGTGCCGATACTGGCGTTGGACCAGCCATTGCATCAGGCAGCCACACACCAAGGGGTATCTGTGCGCTCTTGCCAGTACATCCCAGAAACAATGCCAGAGTGATGAGTGTAACGGCACTGCCACCAAACGCCAACTGTGTACTTGCTTGTTTGGTGATGGCCGTGTATTCCAGCGTGCCAAACAGGTTGAACAACATGAACATGGCAATCAGCACACCAAAGTCGCCGATACGGTTCATGATAAATGCCTTGTTTGAAGCATCACCCGTCCACTTGATTCGGTATCCGTCAAACGTCCTGTCGTACCAAAAGCCGATGAGCAGGTACGATGCCAGACCCACTCCTTCCCAGCCAAGAAACGTAAGTAGGAAGTTGTCGGCCAGAACAAGATTCAACATCATGAACACAAACAGGTTCAAGTAGGCAAAGAACCGTGCAAATCCCTTATCGCCATGCATGTAGCCCATCGAGTACACGTGGATAAGGAAACCAACACCCGTTATCACTAAGGTGAACAGCATGGACAAGGGATCGACAAGGTATGCAACGTTCACATTGAAGGAACCCGTAGCAATCCACGAGTACACGGTGGTTACATAAGAACGGTGATGCTCATCCCTACCCATCAAGTCCCATGTAAGAGCACATGCCACAAGGAAAGAAAGCAGTACTGCACCGCTGCCAATGATTCCGATCAAGCGTTCATTGGCTATTCTCTTGCCAAACAGGCCGATGATGGCAAAGCCAACGAGTGGGAACAACGTGATCAGTGCAGGACTCATCCTATCTCCGGAGCGATGTGTTCAACGTCAAGTTTTTCTACGTCCATCTGTACATGTCGGAAGGTGATGCGCATGGTCTCATCCACCACCATCATGCTGTTGCGTTCAACCTTCATCCAATCTGACCGTCGGGCAGTAAAAGGCTCGCTTGCAACAACAATTGCGCTGGGCTTGCCATAGGTTGGCTCCATCACGCAGATTTCGCCGCGGCAATGATACTCACGTCCATGCATGTAGTACAACGAGGCCGGCTGCACATTCGGATTTGTGGTATAGCGAACGGCCACCAAACAGGTACCGTTCGTTACTGCTAGGTTTAGGTAACTGTGCTGCCGAACGTCATGTTCAATCAGGAGTTCGTTCAGATCGGAGAACATGCCATCCAAGGCCTGCACCATCTGCTCACACGTCACGTTGCCGTATGGATCAGGCAGGTGATTGAGGAACAGTCCGAACATGTGTTCGCTGTCCGTTGATCCCTGAATGGCATCATAGGCAGCATCACTCAGCCTGCGCAGGAGCTTTCGCCGGATCTGCTTATAGCCCCCTAACACACCATTATGCATGAACATCACCTGACCACACCAGAATGGGTGGGAGTTCACCTCCTCGATTGTCAGGCCTGGCGAGGCAGCCCTTACGTGGGCAAACATGCACGGAGAATACACCTTCCGCGCAAGGTTGCGCAGGTTCTGATCGCCCCATGCCGGCTTAATGCTCCGGAACACACAGGGTTCGTTATCCAGCTCAGGCGCATACCACCCAATGCCGAATCCGTCTCCATTAACAGAAACAGACATCTCGCCAGCATTCACACTCTGTGCAGTTACGAGCGAGAACCTCGGCTTGTAGAGGAGGTCATCGGCCAAGATTGGCGGGCCGATATAGGCAATGAAACGGCACATGCGGCTGGGGCTTCCGCTGCTTAGTTCAACGAAGCCTTCTCAGCGCACCACGTGTTGTACACACCATCGAGAAGCAGGTTGAAGGCGTCAGCAGCTTCGCGGGCCGCATCGAGTGCTGCCTGTTTCTGCTCGTCCGTCTGACACATTCTAACAAGTGCTTCACGAGTTACTGTACGGTGAATCTCGTCGGCATGCTCATGAACAGCAAAGAAGGTAAGTGCATCGGGAGTATCCAGACCATAGCGTTCCTTAAGTCCAGCAATCTTGGTTGTGCTGATCTCTGGAATCTGCGACTCATACGCATACAGCGCAGCAAGCCCTTCGGCTGGATTGTTTCGGCGTGCAAGATCCTTGAGGATGCTCACGGAGGCCCTGGTGTGAGCTAGGTACCGGCGCGACTTGATTTGCTCGCGGGTCACACCCAACGACTCAGCGAATCGCACCCACAACTCCGGGTGATTGTCCGGGCCATGCTCTTCTTCGTGCAAATTCTCAAGCAGCATTTGCCTCACTACCATGTCGTCGCAGTTGGCATGTGTTGCACTTACATACGTTGGGAAGTTGTGCACCTGATGGTAGTATTCAAGTGCATACTCACGGAGCATGTGCTTGGAAAGCGTACCCTCGTTCCACATCTGGTAGAACGGATGCTGAAGCATGTGTCGCTCTGAAATGATTTCGTCAAGCTGGCGAAGGAACTCTTCGGTCGTCATAGCAGACGTCCTGGATACGTTGATGAATGATGCGAACCCGGTTGCAGAAGGGGTTACAAAGATAGTGCAGTTCGTAATTTTGTATTCCGCATTTCACAGCCCCCTGTAATGACCATATTTAACGTTGACACGCTGGAAGTTGCTGCACCGGAGATTGATGAAATCACTGGGCTGGATGTAGTTGCACGCGTGATTCTGTACAATGACGATGTGCACACCATTGATGAAGTAGCGAATCAGATCATGCGAGCTACCGGATACTCCGAAAGCAAGGCCATGGACCTGACCATGGAAGTGCACCTGCGCGGCAAGGCAACGATATATGATGGCCCCATGACGAACTGCCTTCGAGTTTCGGCCGTGCTGGAGGAGATCGCCCTGCTAACGGAGGTTGTGTTCTAGGTGCGGCAAGCGGACTAGCACGTCCGCTCACGTTAGGGTTTCTTTGGTACAGCCGTGGTATCGCGAACGGTACTGTCGGGTGGTAGCACCACCCCCTTGAGATTCTTGAGCTGATTCTGCAGCATATCGTTCAGGTTGCCACCACCAGGATTAACGCCGGGAATCGTGGGTAGTGTGATTCCTGCAGGCCCCGTGATCTGCAATGCATCCTTGTTGTTGTCCAGCATTTGTTGCAGAACGTCGCGCTCTCCTGCCTTCGCACGTTGCAGCAGATCATCGTCAAGGTTGCGCAGAAGAGTAGAGTCGCTAACCTCAACGTTGTTTCGCTTCGCCAGCGCGAACTCCACCGATGGGAATACCTCGCGAGCATACTCGGATTTGGGGTATTGCTCTATCAGCAGTCCGTAATAGTAGAGGGCACTGTCAAGATTCGGGGTGTCGCGTTCATACATCCAGCCAAGTGCATAGAGAGCCTTTGGGGCATACGGGCTTGCGGGATGGTTGGCAACAATGCTACGGAATTGGCGTGCCGCAAAACTGTAGTCCTTGATCCGGCGGAAGCTCTGTCCGGAACGGTACAGTTCGGAAGCATCGTCGGGTACGGCATCGGAAACGAATCCAAGAGTGCTGCTTGCTTCCTTGCCGTATGGGCTGTTTGGCCAGTTCTCGTTAAGCACAAACATCAGCGAGTCGGCCGTGTCTGGGTCTGTCTCGGCAATCAACCGTGCCTGTGAATATAGATACCTGCTCCGCTCAGGATCGGAAGAAGCCGTACTGTCGAATGCCTCGGCATAGTAAACGATGGCAGAATCCGTGTTCCCTAACTGCTCATGAACCCTACCTAGGTTGAATACTTCACGAGCGGTCATCATCTTCACGCTATCGCGCATGGACTCGCGCTCAATCACCATGGTGCGAAAACTGTGCACCTTGCGGTGCTGGTCTTCCCACTGTTTCAAAAGGGTGTAGTACTTGGCAGCCACCTCGTACACGGGTGTGCGAATCACCTTGGCCTTGGCAAAGTAGGTAAGTGCCTGTGTGTAATCGTGCTGCTTGTACAGGGCCATGGCCTTTTGAAAGTTTTGTGCCATCAGCTCTGGCCGTCCGATAAAGCTGGTATCGGCGGTGCGCTCCTGAGCAATCAGGGCAGGATCTTCAAGGTTGCCATCGGTTCGTGCTCGTTCGAGTGCCAGCCGTTCTGCAACGATGTAACTGTTCCAGTCCACATAGTTGCGATTATCCTCAAGAGCCTTGAACTCCTCCTCCGCCTCATCCAACCGATTCAGACGCACTAGCGCTGCAGCATGGTAAAGGCGCGACTCAAATTGCGCCAACAGATCTGGCGAGTACTGCCCGACCTTTTCGAATGCTGCCAAGGCCAAATCAAATCGGCCACGTCGGTAATAGATACTTGCTACGTCAACCTGCCATTGTGCTCGAATCTCATCGTTCTCACTTTGTGCTATGGCCTGTTTGTAAGGGGCTACGGCCTTCTCCAAGTCGCCCTCCTCCAGTGCAAGCTCTGCCTGAATCCGATACGCTTCAGATAAAATGTCGTACCGGTCCTTGTACCAGGCTACGTCAACCGTGCGCGACAACATCTGCTTGCCCTGAGCAATCTTCTTCTGCAGCAGATAGTCTTTCGAAAGCAGCAAATGTGCATCGGGACTATAATCACCATCGGAAAAGCGCTCGATGAGTTCAATGCACTTCTGCTGACTTGGTATCCACTCCTGACGGAAGAAGTACGATTCTGCCATGAGGAAGAGGCTGCCCTCCACATAATTGCTCTTGGGATGGTTGGCAAGAATCTTGGAACCCTTGAGAAGGATGCTGTCTACCTTAGTAGCAACGGGCTGAAGCTTGGCCCGCTCAATAACAAAGGCATTCAGGAACTGATACTGCGGGGGTTTTGTGGGATCACCGGTGGGTAAGGCGGCACTATCCAAACCAGGTACCAACACACGTGGCTTGACGCGTTTGTTTTCGTCCTGGTACGCAAACTCATCCTTGATTTCACCCATGATCCTATCCATGTTGTAGTACGTGTTGAAGTACGTGGTTTGGTTGTCAAACCATGAACACGCACTCGCCAACAAGGCTAGGATGAGAACACCGATGATGGTTCGAGGTGAGATCATGTATTGCGGCGCAGCCAGACGGATGTGAGGTGTTTCTGTTGGTCCGTGAGATTCTCGCTGAAGCTAATGGTTACGACCATATCATGTTGTGGTGCGATCGCTGTGGTGTACATCACCCCATCACATTGTGCTTGGACTGTTGCTGGTCCTGTACCGTTGGCTGCCAGGAGCTGAGCCACATGAGAAACGGAGGTTACTCGTTGTCCGTTGATTGACAGGATCTCATCATCAACGCCTATCCCTGCCCGTTGGGCTGGCCCGTCGTCCTCCACGGCACGAACCACAACGTCGCCAGACTTTTCGGCGAGCGTCCAACCTACGAACACATCCGGTGGCACCTTCGCAAAGGGCACCTTTTCGCCGATGGTGCTTGTTTCCTGCCCACGAGGTTCAATAGTGAGAGTAAGGCCGAAAGGTGCAAGGATTTCGTCGATGGGCAGCTCTTCCGTTCCATCAAGCCAACTCAATAGCTGCTCTCGCAACTGCACACTGGTGGCTCGTTCAAGGATGGCAATGGTTTCCGCCTCCGTTAAGCCCGTTGCAGGATCACGTTGATACCGCTGCCACAACGCTCGCAGCGCATCGTCCATGCTTGCCTTGCCATCGCTGTGCGAGATGATATACAAATCCAGCAGCCACATGATTACGCCGCCCTTCAGGTAGTAAGAAGGGAATCTGTTATTGGCATCAGCTCCAGCCTGATAGAGTTTCACCCAGGCAAGCCGACTGCTGTCGCGCACAGACATGCGGAATCGACCTTGAACACGAAGCAGCTTTGCTAGATGTTCGTTGGCAAGAGTGTCCAGATACTCCTTCTCCGTAGAGAATCCGCACCTGTAGTGGAGGAGGTCGTCGTAGTACGACGTTAGACCCTCTGCCAACCACAACATTGGTGTGTACACTTCGGATGTATAGTTAAACGGACCCAGCTCGACAGGCCGTATGCGCTTCACATTCCAAACATGGAAGAACTCATGGCAGAGCAGTGACAGCAGCTTACCAGCCTTGCTCTTATCTAAAAAGGCTGCAGGCTCCACAGCGTTAACGGATGATCGCGAATGCTCCAGCCCTCCCCCGGCACCGGGATACACCTGCACAATAAACACGTATCGGTCATACGGAAGGCCAGCAAAGATCTGCGCTTCGGTTTCAACGATCGTTGTTACACGATCCACCAACCAGTCTACATCCACTGGTTGCGACGCGGTAACAGCAAGTTCATGCGGTATGCCTTGCACCGTGAACAAGCGCACCTGATGAGCACCAATCTCCAGCGGTGAATCTGCAAGCACGTCATAGTTCTTGGCTCCAAGGCGCACTTCGCCATCGCCGGTTGTAACCGGTGAAAGTTGTGTGGACACGTGCGGCCATACCTGCCTGTCATGGCGCAACACAACGTGATGGTGTTCATTCATGCGGCCTTCAACGTACATCAGCGTTGCCGTTGGTACGATAAAGGCATGGTTACGGTTGATGTGATTCGTACGAACACTGCGCTCAAGACCGTACACCACATACGATACTTCTACCCGCGATGCTCCATTGGTAGTAATCACCACCGAATGCTTGTCGCGCCACTGGTAGGGGGCTTTGGTACGAGCATCTCCAACAAAGACTTCCACGTTGCCCTGGTGAGCAGAGTAATCGCGAATCTTATAGCTGCCAGGAGACCATGCAGGCATCACCAGCACAACAGTTTCAGTTGTGATGTTTCGAACACGCATGGTTACGTGTACCAGGTGCTGCGAAGCCCTTGTAAAGTCCAGTGTGTATTCTATGTCTGCAGTCGAACCAAGAAGGTCTGCATCCCGTTGCTCGATGTCGTACATTTCTAGCGTCCGCCAAAGTAGGTGTTGTCAAAGAAGTCTTCGTCAAAGCTGCGTTGTTCTGCTGTCTTTATTGCATCCTCGCCTGAAGGAACAAGACCGGCTGTGAGCTCAGCATACAGTCTGCTATGCTCGTTTACTTCCACCTTGCGCGCATTAATGTCTAGCTCTAAATCTTTTCGATGCTGTTTCACCCACTCAGTATCATCGAGTACTGTTGCAAGGGAGTATGGTTCTTCGGTTCGGAGCTTGTTCAGCTTGCGCTCTTCAAGTCTGCGACGTGCAGCCAGTCGTGTTTCTTCCAGTTGCCATCGTTCAAGTGACCACGTGTCCATCACGGTACTGTCTGGTTCCTCTACGTCTAACACAGCAAGCAGGGCGCGGAGGCGAGAGGCATCCTTGTCAAGGTAGGCGCGCTGTGCACGATGCCAGGCGTCAATCTCATCCTGAGATCCCGCTGCATCGGGGTGCAGCCTTTTTGCTAGTACACGATACATCTTCACCAGCTCGCGGTCATCATCGTCGGCCACGGTTGGCGCGTTTGAACGTGACGTGATATCCGCCCTTAAGCGGCGTCGGAACCGCGCATACTCAGCATCCACCACCTGATTGATTAAGCTAACAACGTCGGGTGTAAGCTGTTCTCCGCGAGCCACCTTGATGGAGAGCAACTCAACTCTGCGGAACAGCTCGGAACTCTGTAGGGCAAGCTTCTGGCGCTCGCGCTCCAAGTCGCCAAAGGCCTGTTCATAGAGCCTAAGCAATCGTGGTCGCTCCTCGATAGTGAGTCGGTGCCATTCCTCTAAGCAAACGCGAAGCACAGCGCGATGTTCATCGCAGGCCTGGCGCAGCCTGATGAGTTCTGGATGAGGCCCCGGAACGTTCATGACCTGAAGTTACGCAGGCATTTGTTGGTTCTCTCTGGCACCATATCGGGCTACCACGGATTCAGCCACGGCACAACACAATGCGATGATGATTAGCAGCGGCCACAGCTCGGAGCCGGTGCGAGCCTCACGCACTGCAGCCATAATCGTTCGCCCATCAGCCACCATTACTCGCTGTGGGGCTACAGTGAGTTGCTGAATACGGCGTTTCCAGTCCTCAGTTGAAAAATAGGTCAAGCTACTCTCGTCCGTAGGGGCAAGAATCGTAACTCCCATCACCGGAACACTATCAGCAGTTTGAATCCCAACAACACCGGGTTTATTCTGTCCAGGAATGGAAAGAGATGTACTCGACGGTAGGCGCACTGGAGGAAGGGTCGTTCGAATTCCATCAACATCGGTAATAACAAACGTGGGTTCGGCACTGTAGCGCGTGGGGAGCTGAACTGTAATCAGCTCATTCACGGGCACAGACATTTGTGACTGCTTGGATGTAGAGAGATACAACGCTGCACGAACCATTGTAGCAGGAAACAGTCCGGTTCCGCCAAAAGGACCCCACGACCCATCCATACCTACACCAACAAAAATCATTCGGCCTTGGCCAGCACTTCCTTCCGACATGAACGCGCCCACATCACAACTTGCAATCTCCACGCCGCCTGTAACAGGTAGAAGTCGTTTGATACGTGGACTCTCCACAACCTTTCGTTCTCGCTCATTCTTGAACACGCCTGCAAGCATGGGATGGCGCTCATCAATCGTGCGAATAGACCACAGTTCATCGTTTTCTGCCTGCTTGATTGCCTGGGCCAACAAGCCGGCTCCCTGAATTAAACGAGGCAAGGTTGGCTCATCGGAGGCAAACACTACCAAGCCCCCTCCCCGCTGCATGAACTGCATTAGCATCGTTACATCGGTATCGGTGATGGGTCCGTCAGCCAGCACTACTACGTCAAGGCTGGATAGCAGAGGTGCAACGGCTGCCGCTGTAGGAACTCGGCGAATGGACCCAACACTTGCCTGGGCCGGAGGCAAAGAGAGTGCCGTGGCTACCAGAGTAGCTCCGATGCCACTGCCAACTACCGCCACACGCGCGGCAGGAGGCAAGGTCACGGCAAGGTGGCGCACATTGTCGCCATCGATGGCATCGTCTTCAAGTTCAACAGAAACGCTGATGATGCCACGCCGCTGAACCGGAGCAGAAAGAAGAACCGATCGTGTAGTTGCAGCAGGTAGGTCGATGGCTCGCTGTGCTGTGCGAACGCCATCAAATGCCATGGAGACCAGCACCCCTGTTGCATCACGGTCACTTCCATTTCGAACGAATGCTTCAACCTCGAG
The DNA here is from genome assembly GCA_964620125.1 of uncultured Hyphomicrobiales bacterium. Lineage (GTDB taxonomy): Bacteria > Bacteroidota > Ignavibacteria > Kapaibacteriales > Kapaibacteriaceae > OLB6. Next base: position 22,587 of record CAZUGQ010000008.1, on the reverse strand, counting down.
GGGTTTGTCGGTCTGGGGAAGGAGCGTATGCAGGTGCACGGAGTCAACAGAAAGATTCTGCTCCAAGCCGGTAAGTCCGTCACCGATGCGAAGGAGAAAAATGGAAACGTCGGATTGTACAATGGTGGCCGTGTCTGACGTGCTGCGAACCAAGGTTGTCGTCTGCGCATCGCTGATGACGAAGACCTCGCGATGTGCATGAGCTGCTTCTGCAAGAAGATCGTTCACCGTTTGCAGGCTACCAGGTACATCTGCGCGTTCTGATGCAAGGGCTATACGTTCGATGGATTCTCGCGCAGAGGCAAACGTTCGGGTAAATCCTATGCTTGAAAACGGATCTCGTCCGGCGAGAGGCAGCACTGCAACCTCATCACCGTCATTGAGCATGTCAACCACGCGAAGGGCGGCATCTTGTGCCTGCCGCAGTCGCATCCCCCGTTGATCTGCCGCTTCCATACTGGCACTGTTGTCTATCAAGATCACCACGCTTGCGCGTGATGCGCTCGAGAGCAGTGGCAGTTGTGTTGGTATGGTTGGGCGGGCAAAGGCAAGAACGGCAAACACGATGATGAGTGTTCGTAGGATGAGCAGAAGAATCTGCTGTAGCCGCAACCTCCGCACCTGTGTTTGCTGAAGCTGCTGGAGGAAACGTAGCGTGCTGAACTCAATCGTGCGTAATCGCCGAAGATTGAGCAGGTGTAGAAGCAGTGGGATGCCGGCAGCCAACAAACCGAGCAAGGCCAGCGGGTTTAGGAAGTTCACCCTCGTTTGCCTCCGTCCAGCTTAACCAGCTTGCGCAGTTCGCTGACTTCTTCACGCGTTAGGTGTCGGTACTCACCTCGAGCCAACCCACGTGTTGTAAGGAAAGCGTACTGCTTTCTATCGAGCTTTTTCACATCGTACCCAAAGTGCTCGAACAGGCGCCGCACCTCTCGGTTCCGGCCCTCACGAATCTCGAGCATCACTTTGTGTGGATCACGTGGATCGATGACTACGTCGCACGGTTGTGTAGGCCCATCCTCCAATTCCACACCTCGTGCAATCGCAGCAGCATGTTTGGGTTCCATGGGATGATCAACCGTTGCGTAGTACACTCGAGGTATTCCATACCGGGGATGCATGAGTCTGTTGCTCAGTTCACCATCGTTCGTTAGGAGGAGCACACCGGTAGTGTTTCGATCCAGTCTGCCCACGGTGAAGAGTCTGGTGCGCAAGCGAACGATGTCGAACACGGTTGCTCTTCCCAGCTCATCCTTGGCAGTGGTTATCACATCCTTGGGTTTGTTCAGAAGCACATACGTGAGGTGTTTATACCGGGTAATGGGCTCACCGTTCACGGCAACAATGTCTTGAGCACTTACCTTGTGGCCAAGCTCGGTACACACCTTTCCATTGATGGTAACCTTGCCTGCAGAGATCAGCTCGTCGGCTGCTCGCCGAGATGCAACACCGGCATCGGCAATGGCCTTGTTCAACCGGACTTCCTGCGGTGGAGCCTCCAGGTTGAGTCTTGGCCTGCGTGAAGATTTCTTAGCTGCTGGTCTGTGTTGTTTGCGCATTGCGATTCACATCGTGAGCGGTGGAAGGGGGCTGTGGTTCGCGCCATCGTCGGTGTTGCCAACTCCAAAGGTGTGGATGTTCACGTATGGCGTTTTCAAGCATCATCACATGACGCCGTGTAAGTTCGACTACTGATGCCTCGCTGGCATCGAGTCCGTCCATGGGAACGGGCTGCACGTTGACGTGATAGGTTCCATCATCGTGTCGGATTGCAACGCCAAAGTACATCGGCACACCGAGTCGCAAGGCAAGAGCAGCAGGAGCAGCATAGGTTGGTGTTGTGCGCCCAAAGAATGTGATCCACGGGTCGCGTTCTGGTACGGCATGCTGATCAACAAGGAAGGCAGCTACTCCTCCATTCCTAACAGTGCGAATAAGTGTGCGTGCAGCGTCGTGCATGGGCACCAAAATGTTGCCAAACTTGGCGCGGTAGCTGTTCAGGGTTTCGTTCACGCGCTCATTGCGCTGTGGGTGCGTAACGATGGTGAGGGGCACACCCAGGTGTACGCCGGCAGCCATGGCCATGTATTCCCAGTTGCCGAAGTGCCCAGATACAAGGATGCTGCCTTTGCCATTCTCAGCGCGCGCTTTCACCTCCTCTAATCCGCTCAGGCTCACAAGCCTCATGAGTGAATGTGATGTGAGCGAAGGCACAACCAGAAGTTCTGCCAGTGTGATGCCGAGATTTTCGTAAGAGCCATGCACCACAGCCCCCTGCCATTCCTTTGAAGATTCGGGGAATGCGTGATAAACGTTCGACTCGGTAATCCGACGTCGGCGCCTTTGAAGCATCATCACTCTTCCAAACAGTTTGCCTGCAACCGCAACCATTCCCCTAGGTAATAAGCGCAACACCAAACCGAGTGCGCCAAGGATGATTGACTGGACGTAGTGAGCGGCTGGCACTACCGTGCGGTTGGAAGTAGTGATCGTGTGGGATTGGGATCCGGTTGGAACGCTCTTGCATACTGGTTGAACCAGTTCTCATTGCGGATTTCGCCAATCAACGTGCTATGAACAAGCTGATGGTTTTGCATGAGCTGCATGTCTACAAAGTAGAAGTATGCCCCACCTTGCAGATTCTGATAGAACCACTCTTCGTATGGCTTTGTATCGATGGTTTGTATGTGTTGTATTATCTGCGTAGGCACCCCATACCGGAGGAGTGTTATACCACGATCAGTACGCCAACCATCACGGAATACGGCACTGGAATAGAAGGCCTGTGCCCGGGCATACATCTTGCGGAACTCGTCCAAACGCTCATTTACCGACGTGGAGGGATCGGGATCTCGCGTTTGCCAGAACCTGTATAAGTATCGCTGCTGCGCTCGCTCATCCTTTAGTCCTTCAAGCGTAATCTTCTCTGCTCGTGTAGCGAGTACGTTGCTCAGTTCAATCTCAAGCTTTAGCTGGTCGCCCACGAGAACTGCCCACTCGCTATTCATAAAACGCTGCTCTTCGGTAAGCACGATGTATCCTTCCGGAGGCAACTCAGGATTCAGGATATAAAATCGCTCCTCACGCGAAGCAAACGTTTCAGCTAAATCTTTCGAAAGAACACTCACAACCAAACTGTATACTCCAGTGCGAAGTGCTCCCGCGGGGATGTCCTCGCGAATCACCAGCCCATTGCTTGATCCGATGAGTTTGGAGTACGAGGTCATTACGTCGCGTTTCACATAATCCAACACCTCGAACTTCACACCCAGTGTGTCAACATGATTGGCTAGTGCCTGATAACATTCCATGTAGATCGAAATCGATGGATCGGTTCCAACCATCTCATGCCGGGGATTGGGAGCAGCATCTACGGAGTTACGGGTAAAGTTCTGCCCAGCACCCTCACGTCGTGACAGCGTAAACATAATGTCGCTAAGGTCTATGCGTGTACCGAAGGCTCTAACGTCAGTATCAAAGGTAGTGAGCAGCTTCCTTGATGTATCAACCAGATCGCGAACGGAGAGTTTGGCCGTGTAGTGACCGGGTAACAGTTCAAGATTTCGAACGCCAGTAAAGAAGTGTCGGTGAGGGGGCTTTGATTCAAGTGCCTTAGCTGCAGTGATCCACTGATCGATACTTGAATCCGCCTTCTCGTTAACCAGAACTAGTTCACAAAACAATTCGCCCTCGTACCCGGAGGTATCGAGGGCGTATGTAAACGTGGTATCGGGTACGGCGTAGTGGAACTCCCAGCGTGTTAGTCCAGCTGCTCCACGAAACTGAACGATGTCTGCAATGACGTCTATCTCGCGAGCTTGTACACTCGTGAAAGAAGACAACAACGCAACAGTGATGCAGACTTTCTTGATGGCTATTCGAAACTGACGGCTACACTAAGTCTGTTCACGAGCCCAAGGTTTTGTGTTGGGTTGATGGAATAATCCAATCGCCCATCAAAACTCCCAGTTCGATACACCAAACCAACGCCACCGGCAAGGCCGAATTGGTCGCTACCAAAGCGGTAACCGGCGCGCAATGAAATGAACTCACGAAAGGTATATTCAGTACCGATAGCGAATTGCTCGGGAACATCGGCAAAGGTCTCGAAATCGGCTGCCATGATCCAATCATGGATCACCGTTCCATCAGCATCAATCTCCGGACGATCAGCGACGAGACCATCGAACATGTTCACCCCAAGACCTGCGCGAAAGCTGAGTGGAACCTCGAAGCCGGACGTCTGAAGTTGTGCATCCAGTTCGCTTTGATCTACGCCATTGGCAGGACGAACAGGACGTGTGACCTCGGGGCCATTGTACGATTGTGATGTTCCCAGAGAGTTGACACCGAAGGCCAGATTAATACCTTGGAAGCCTGTGTTATATCGGGTTCCCAAGTCGAACACGAATCCACTTGCTCCCATGTTGCTAAAGGCATGACTTACATACTTGGCAGTTAGACCAAAAGAAAACTGCTCCGTTAGGTATCCGGCTAAGGTGGCACCTATTGCAATATCACTCACACTATACACGCCACCTCGGCTTCCGCTCTGATCGTCGGTGGTAGTAACAAGGATGTCACCACTGCTGAAGCCTGTGAAACTGGCGGCAACACGGAACTTTTCGCCTACAGGGATAACCGCAGCAGCAAAATTGTGCGACATTCCGGCGAACCAGAATGTGTGACTAAAATCTACGCCGTATCCCTGAACATCTACCAAACCAGCCGGATTCCAGAAGATGCTGGTAACGTCGTTGGCAACTGCGCTGTATGCGCCTGCCATGCCAGTGCCACGAGCACCAACGCCAATCTTAAGGAACTGCCCTCCGGACAATCCAACCTTGGTGAATTCGCCAGCCGTAACGGCAACAAGTTGCGCCTTAGCCTCTTGACTGCAAATCAGGATACTAAAGGCTGCAACCATCACGCGAGCGCAGCAAATGATCACACGGTATTTCATGGTTCCTGCCCCCTTATTCCGTAATAATGCGGGCAGGGCCCACAACAATGGTGAACTTGCGCGTTACGGATGCACCGTCTGGTGTTTCAATCTTTGCGATGAGCATTTGACTTGCAACCCGCTGGCGGTTCTTTGTCAAAAGATCCCACACATAGGTTCCGAAGCTGCTCGGAGATTCGGATGTTGTCTCGTCATGCTGGTATGTATTCACCAGCTCGCCCGCCGTCGTGTAAATCTTAATCGTAGCCTTGCGCGGCAACCGAGTGAAGTATAGGCGCCCTTCGTATGGCGAACGCATACCTTCATGTGTCACGTAGTATGGGTTTGGCACTACCTGAATTTGCTCAAGCTCTTCCTCTGTGTACGGTCTGTTTGCAACCTCGGGATCGTACTGTCCGATCTTGGCATAGGCCTTGGTTCCGTCAAACGGATAGCCGAGTGCGCCGCCGAAGGTCTGCACACGAATCTTGTCGCCGGGCTTGAAGTCAGTTTTCGGCAGAGCCAGCGATTGCACACCGGGTTTTCCTTGGTAGTCCGCATTGCCATGGACGCATCCGAACGTATTGCGGACGCTGTTTCGACCACCAAACCGTGAGAAGTCGATTGCGAACTCACATCCGCCAATCATCAGCACGTGCGTAAAGTCCAGCGTATCGCGGCCGTCGGTTGAGAGGTTGCGGCTTCGGTAGTACCTTCCTTGCGTTCCTACCGGCTTAGCACTATTGCTTTCGGCAGCCAGGTTCTGAATGTTCAGTGTTCTACCCCAGTCCATCTGACTGTTTCGCCAGCCGTAGGCTGCCAATCCATACGTTCCGATCGGAACCAATTCCGGAGTTGGAAAGTGCCGGTATTGGCTTTGATCTGTGAGAGGAACGGTTGTTGGACTCAGGTCGAACGGATACGAAACTGTTGCCGTAGAAACCGTGCCATCGGGCTTGACGTCCGTTCGGTCAAACTGTGCAACGTTTCGAATTCGGAGATTCATGTAGGGCACGTCGGGGAACGTAGCTTCCTTGCCTTCGTTATCTGGGTCTCCAACGTCAGGCGACGTCCTAAAGCTCGTAGTAATCGTTTCTGTTCCGCCCTCCAGAAACTCAATTTCGTACACACCTGGACCATTGTTGTAGCTGGTAGCCCATGGCGTTGCCAACTGAAACCCGGGATATGGAGATTCGAAATCGGCCGGCGGTTGGTTTAGCGTACTGGTTTCGTTATACAATCGAGCAGCGTTTCGGCCTCCGCATACAAGGATATTGGGATCACCACCAGAAAGGATTTCGCCGTCCGGCAATGTTCGATATACTCCTCCCCACTGCTGGATAGCATAATCAAAAGCAACACCAACCGTACCTAAGGCATACTTACCAAAGAAGCAGGTAGCATCCGTAGTGAACGAGCCAGATCGAATTACTTTCTCGGTACTTGTGGCAAGTTGGAACGTGGTTGTATCGATGCGGATGATCTGACCCGTTGTGGCGTCGTATACCGTATCGTAGATCACGCCGCTACTATCAACAAGTTCTCCGATACCTGTGGTATCTACCCACGTAACTGTGTTCTCGGTGAAGTATCCACCAACGCCACTACCACCACACAGTTCTGGCGGGAGTGCCGTTGACCATTGACCAATGCTTGCACCGGTCGCAGAATCGCGCAGGTGGAAACTCAAACCGTACATTCCTATGTCGTCATCAGCGGGATTGCGGTTATGGTCAACTCCAAACCATTGCCGGTAGAATTCAAGCTCAAGCGTTTTCCCAGCAAAAAGCTGGTTGAATCGCTGCTGATCCTGAATGAGTAGCCTGATGTTGTAAATCCCACCAAGACGAGCCTGCTGGTCAGGGTCGACGCGAAACTCCACAGAGGCAGTACCACCGGGCCGAGATGCGAGCGGGGTAACCGTTACCGTATTCGAAAGCCCAACTGCCTTCAGATTGAGTTTTGGCGCCGTTCCAATCAGGTAGTCGCCTTCGTCATAACCACGGATGGCATAGTAGTAATCAACATTGTTGATGAGCTTTTCTGACTTCTCAGGGTCGGGGTCGTAGGTAATGGTACCGTTAAAGTCATCGTCGCCAAAATCGTACACCTGTCGGCCGCCTGTTATCGTGTGGATGTATGGCGCGATGATGCCTCTACGGACTTCATTGGTTTCTTCCCAAGGGCGACGTATCGAGACGATTTGTTCCGACGTGCCATCGTTGACGTGCACAGTGTCGGCAAACTCAAAAGGCTCAATCTTGACTTTCTTTGCAAGGATGAGTTTGACAAGGCTGTCCTTAGCAGCTTGGGCCTGCACGGTGTCTAACCCCCACGGAGCTTCGTACGTTACGCGGCCCACCGTTGGAAGATCGTCAAACTGCGTTGTTAGGTAAACGCACCGGACTGAATCGAATTTGTCGAAGGCATCCACGTTAAGTGTTTGATCCGCATTCAACACTAGGCGGTAGTTTGAGTCGCGAGCAGTAAGCAGTGCATTCCAGTAGCCAGCCCACGGCAACGCATTTGATGGATTTCGAGCAACCAGGAACTTGCGTTGTCCCGGCTTGATTACGTCTGCTATGTCCAAATCGTCAATGGGTACGCCTGTATTATCAACAGTTGTCGAGGTTTTTAGGAATGGCGCAGGCACTGCGAACTGTCGGATTTGTTTCCATCCAAGTGGTCCCTTGCGTTCGTTGATCTGCAGGT
>CAZUGQ010000008.1:0-14923 GCA_964620125.1 uncultured Hyphomicrobiales bacterium | reverse complement strand
GATCTGTTCGACGTGCACGATAGATGCGGTATCCCATGAAGTCCAGTCCTGCTTCAAGCGTATCTACACTGAGTTCTGCTGTGGAGTCCCATTGAATCACTACAGCATTGTTCAACGGAAGCCATCCTGCTTCTGGTACTTGGTAGAGTGAGCCTGATGTTTCGTATCCCTTGATAACGGAGATATCTGGAGCGCGAGGTGCTCTGAACTGATTATTGTACACGAACTGCGCGAAACGCACCTTGCGGACGAGCTCGGTCATGTCCTCGGTGGTTCCCGTTGCGTCCTTACCAGTAGCCGTGGATCCAAGAATGATTCCAACAACGATTCTCGCCGAATCGCCTGGGCGCATGTTGAACGGCCCAGTTGCCATGAGCAGTCGCCGATCACCCGGGCCATCGTCGCCATCAAGATTACCGGAAGACATAAAGTTGTAGCGGTCTTCGTTCTCGATCGGATCTACCGTAATCGGCCAGTTACGCATCGTGCGCATGCCGAGTTGTTCGGTTACGGGGAACTGCTTTCTGTCTTTTCGAATAAAACCGTCAGGGTCAACGGCAGGGCTTTCGAGGAAGTTAAAGCCAAGGTATCCGAAACCCTGGTTTGCTTCACCACGGTCGGGATTGGTCCACTGAACGGCAAGGTTTAATGTGTCTTCTTCGCTGTAATAACGGGCTCTGTCGTTCTGCGCACCACCAACTGGGTTGGTTCCCAGGGCAATGTCCACGTCCATCACAGCAGCCATCCAGCATTGGTATAACGTGTCTCGATACTGCTCCGGGTGAATGAACATGTATTTGATGAAGAGCATGTCTGCATAGTCACCAAAACCCCATGAGTATATCATCTGCTCGATCTGCATTCCAAAAGGAAAGCCCTCGGCTTCCCTGCGTAGGGCGCCGCCTTCATACCAAGTAAGGTCTGTGTCCTTGAATACACTAAAAACGTCTTCGTCGGAAATAAATGCAGGGCCTTTTGAGTAGTTGCTGCGATTCCTCAACGCTGGGTCATTGATATAGTACCCGTAATAGTTGTTGATACGCAGTGTATCGGTTGGCGAGGAGTCCCAGATTGGCCATTTCGGTATATCCTCATTGGTCAAATCCGTTCCGTCCGAAGCGTTGAAGTCTGGAGAGAAGTATACGCGATTCTTGTTAATGGCCTCACCACTGCGATCCAGCAACTCACCATCAGCAATTGAGCCTGGCACCATCCAAGATTGACCACTATTCGGGTTATAGGTGATCATCACCCGCTTCCGGAGGTCTGTAGCACCGGGTGGACGTTTCAGGGCGGCGAACCACGCACCACCAGCAAAGATGTACTGGTTTCTTCGACCGCGAGGCCAGAACGTTCCACCAAGCCCGCGTGATACGTTGTATCCGAAGATGCCGTAATTGGTGGTATAGAAATCAATGTTCGACACAACGTTCCGTTGCAAGTCGAAAGGTTGTGTTGGTGCATCACGTTGTACCTGCTCACCGCCACCTTTGGAGTTTGCCGTATCCTTGGTGCGAGCATTCATCAACGGCGAACCTGCCGAGGCGACAACCACAACGGAGATGATTAGCACCACCGCACGAATGATTGCATTACCACGTATGTGTGTTCTCATGACTGTCTTCTTGGGTTGGGATCAGAATCTGAACATGATACCGAAGTACACCTGCCGAGGGTACTGGTATAAGAACCGACGGTCTACGTAGTCCTGTACGTACTGTTGATATCCTCGATAGGACTCTTCGGCCGTTACAACTCCATCGTTATTGAAGTCCACAGTTGCATTGTACATGCGCTTGCCAACGCGGTCGTACTGACTTGGTTCGGTGGTCACCTTATTCTTTGGATCGGCTTCTCGATAGTACGTTGTTGACGGGAAGTCACCAGGAACGCGGTTCAGGGCAAATCCATCATAGTCAGGACTTCCCGTGCGCGTATAAAACGAAACGGCACCCGTGTAGTTCAAGAGGTTGGAAACGTCGAGGAATAGATCCAAGGCTGTATTGCCGCCAAGGAGCCCATCAAGTGGGATCGTTCTGTTAATGCGAAGGTCTGTATTCCATGTAGATGGGAACCGGCCTGAGTTAATGGCACCAACAGCCTGACCCTGGCCGTTTACTGGAGTGTATGGCAGCCCCGTTTGCCAGAAACCTGAGAGGTTGATCGTGAAGTTCTCTAGGAACGGAACACCAGCAATGGTAGGACCCTCATCCCGACCCCATTCAAAGTTGAGCACGGCATTCACTCGGTGTCTACGATCAAAGCCCAGCGGGAAGGGTTCAACCGGAAACGCAACTTCGCCGGTATATGGATCCAAGCCAACTACTGTTGTTGAGTTGTTGGCAGTGCCTGTTGCAGACGAAAGTGTATAGTTTACGTTCAAGCCCCAATTGTCCGACGTTCGCTTTGTTGCTGTGATCTCGATGCCTTTTGAATTCCCGTAGGCCGACATCACCGTTTGATAGTACGGAGTTGGCACGGCCTCTACATACGCAATGTCAGTCTGGTTGTAGATGTCCTTGTAATACCCCGTTAACGTCAACGCGAATTCATCCGTTAGCTGATGGTTGTATGAAATCTCATACTGATTGGTGCGTTGCATTTCAAGGTTAGGGTTGCCAAGCACGCCGCCGCGGAGTAGTGAAACGTTGAATTGGTCGAAGTAATCAGACCACGGCGTAGCCTGGTAGTATATGCCGTAAGCAAGCTTAAAGTTCTGCCTACCAGTTTCACTCACCGGATAGGTGATCGTTATGCGCGGGCTGAAGTACAGTTTTGCCTCAGCTGTGGCAAGCTGATTCACCGAATCAATCGGAATGAATTCCGTGAACGTTGGGCGGTACAACGAGTTTGGATTCAGGTAATCAACGCGCAGTCCAGGCGTGAAGACAAGCCCTTTAAACTGAATCTGATCCTGGAAGAAAACAGCACCCGTCACAGGCTCAAACGGTTGTTCCGTTCTTGATTCAACGTCGGCTGATGTAGCGTAGAGATTCCCTCCGTACTGATTGCCATACACGTCATAGAATGGGTTACCGTCCCAGGGGTTGTTGTTGCTGTGACGCGACAGTGTTTGCAATCGCAGTTCGAAGCCGCTCTTGATAACGTGACGGGTTTCGCCCGCCTCGAGGTTGTGGGTGATGTTTCCATCGAACTGCCAGAAGGTTGCCTTACGAAAGTCTACACCACCTTCGTTGCCTCGAGTTTCGAAGTATGATACTAGTCCGTAGGGATTGTCTGTGTTCTGGGCATCGCCCTGACCTTCAACGAATCCTGTGAGCGGATTTCGCTTCGAAACTTCCATCTCCAGATAACCATCCTCAGAGAACGAGCGAGATCGCAGGATTTCGTAGGGATCCAGTATTCGGTTTTGTGCTCCCTGCACAAACACCGTATCATCAATCACCCATTCATCAACAGGATACCAGAGATCCCAGCCAGCAAGGATGTTGGGTTGGTCGGGTGTCTTCCTTCGCCCCGTCTCCGTTGTCTTCGCATTAAAGGACGCGCGCAACTCATACGCTGTAGAGTTGCCTAACGTATGATTGATTTGCGCAAATGCATTGGACGAAAACTCCTGAACAACGATCTGCTTTGCTGATCGCTCAACAAAGTTGTTGTACTGCCGATTGCCGTTGGCATCAAGGATTGCGTCGCCGCTATTGTCAACCAAATACCCTTCTTCATCCGCATACAACCAATCTTGGCTGGATCTTTCTCCATTCACCAGCCCGTACAAGCCGCCTACGAGCAAAGCAACGTCGTTGGTTACCTGAAACTTCAATCGAGCGGTGATGTTCCGCGACCACGTCCGGTTGTTCGGCTGTTCACCAAGGTTGTACCCCCAAGGGTCTTCAACAACCAGACCAAAGTTCCTGTGTGTTTGGAACGTGTTGCGCACAGCTAAGAAGAAGGTAGACCGATTCAATCCCAGTGGTCCACCCAGTGTTGCATCCACTACATCCTCGAGTGGTGTTCCTGCTTCCGCTCCATTACCAGCCGTTCCCCAAAGGAAGGGCACATCCTTGCGCCACCGAAGCAAGCCTTCGAACCTGTCCGTGCGTCCTGTTTTGACCACGGTGTTCACAATTCCACCAACAGCATTACCATACTCGGCACCAAAGCCACCTGTTTGAGCCTGAACTTCCTCGGTTGCAAACGGACTTGGCATTGCAGCCGATACAGTAGATCCGGAATTACCCAAGCCACCTGTAAACTGGTCAGTCACGGTGAGTCCGTCTACGAGTACTTGTGTTTCCGTTGTTCGAGAACCACGAACAACAAAGTTGTTGCCAGTTGCCTGAATGCCTGCATTCAGAGATATCACCGATGCCACGTTGTCTCGGGCAACCTTCACCATGTCCTTGCCTTTAACAACGCGGTTTGTACCAACGTCTGTGGAACGGACCATCTCGCGGTCTGCCTCTACAATGACGTCCCCCTTCAGAACTCCACCAACCGTAAGCGTAAAGTTCACGGTTAAGGTTTGGTCAGCCGAAAGAGATATGCGTTTGGTTGCTGTGTCGTACCCAACAGCGGTAACTCGCACATCGTAGTCGCCAGCTGTTACGTTGATGATTGTGTACTTGCCATCAGACTTGGCAATGGTACCTCGAGAGGTGCCAAGAACACGCACCGTAGCCCCTGAAACTGGGTTACCGTCCTTGTCCGTTACCTTTCCGGTAATAATGCCGTGAATGCCAGCAAGAGTCGGCAGAGTACCACCAACAAAAATGATGAGTGCGACAACGTACCTGCACACCATGGATGCGCTCCGGGGGTTCTGGTATGGATCGAATTTCAAGTTATGTGAGTTATCGCAACACGTTAAGTGTGCGTGTTGATGTAGTGCCATTCTGTTCAATTACCAACAGGTAGGAACCACTAGCAAGTTGGCCCGTGGGTATGGTAACATCCCATACACCATTGCTCGTTGGACTGGTCATCTGCATCATGTTCTCACCTTGCATTGTGACAACGGACACAGCGATTCTTCCCTGGGTTACACTCCGAACGCTTACGCTTGCAGCATCGGTAGCTGGATTAGGGTACACCACAACGTCTGCTCCAAGCTCACCCTGTTCCTGTACACTTGAAAGCGTGTTAAGATTTGCCGTAGGGAATGCATACAGATACACGGTTGTTTCCACAAGCGGCAGCTCAACACTTGTTACTCGATCACCAGGCATTGAGTTGGCACTGTATGCGATGTACATGCGATCCCTAACATCATCGCACAGAGTACCAAACAAACAGTTCACACCTTCGGGGGTGATGTCCTTTGGCTGCGACCAAACCATGGTATTCGCAGGCTTGTGGGTTACGTACAGGTGACCGAACAATCCGTCAACAGATATCAAAGTATCCGGTTCGTTTGCATTTGCACCAGTCGTATCAATCTGCATTGACATTGCGTCGCCAGACTTTACAGAAGTGTACACCATGTACAGGTTGTCGTTCTTGTCAATGCCGAGTTGTGGGTACCTACTCGCACCAGTATATGCCCTGCGGGAAACGATTGTCCCTTTACCATCCCAGGACCCACCACCAGCAAGGCCCACGGTATAGATCAGCGAATCGCCTTCACGATAGTAGTATATGCCCAGGTTCTGAAGCAAGGCATCCTCGGACACAGAATAAATGGTGCCTCTGCGGGACCCTGCACTACTGTTGTCCTTCAGTCCTTCTTGAATGATGTACGTCAACGTTTGTCCAACTGCATAGTGCGCTATGCCAGCTGAGTCAATCGCTATTGCAATCTGTGCCGACGGAGCTACTACAGTATCAGTCCAGACGATGATGCTGTCCACGCCGCCCACCGTATACTCCATAGAGTCGATAGGTGTATGGTTCGGGTCGATAAGCAGCCGCAACCCCACCTGCGGATCGTCCCACGTACGACCATAGTCTGTACTCTTTCTCGTGAGTATTCTCAGCGGACCATCAGCATAAGCCACCACAACAACAGGTCCTCGAGCTGTGATTGCATAGGTATCGCCACCCGCTCCATTGGGTAGAGTTCCCGTTACGCCAGCGGGTAGTAATCCGGCAGCACCGGTGAAGAGGATTTCATTCTCCCATGAGTTCCCTTCGTCCGTTGAGCGCCGATAGCATAATTGAGAGGAGCCATCGCTGAATGATCGGTTGTAGATCAGGTGAACGTTGTTCGCACCATCCACTGCGGCCCGCGGCCACAGTGCCGTATCTGCAACGGTGGTTACCTGACTTATCTCGAAGAAGACGTCGTCACCAGGTGAACCATTCTGAAAGAATTTCACAACGTTACCCGATGCAAGACCTTGCCGGATGTTGTTGTGCGATGGTGTGCTCACACGTCCGTCGCTGAACTGAATCAACGATGGCCATCCGGCACGTTCATTGGGTGCCTCCAGCTTTTTCCAGTCGTCTATTGTAACTACAGGATTGTCTGCATTGGTCACATCGATAAAGCTGTAGTACGATCCTCGAGAATCATTAAATCCAGGCTGACGATTGACTCGCGTACTGTCGGTGGCAGCCATCCATAGTAACTGCACATACTTCTCACCGGACTCCTCGTAGTACCCAAGCCGTTCAGACATGGAGGCATTCGTTTGGAAATCATAGTAGGTGATTCCAACTGGGACGCCTGGAGCTCCGTTCTGTACTACAACTGGGCTCTTGCTTCGCGATGGCGGGAGCAGGACCGGCGATGTTCGTACAAGAACAGCGTTGTTCTCGTCGGTTGGCTGGGGCACGGTTGTCAGGTTGGCCTTTGCCGCGAGCGATGTAGCTGTTGTTGCCGGTAGTGGTTGGCTGGCTGGCGCTACAATTTGCGTAAACGCCACGCTGGCATTTGCAACAAAGAAGCTTCCGATGATGATGAAACGCGTCACAAATGGTGCCATACGTGCTCTCCTGGTTCCCCTATCGATTTCGAAGGGGCACAATATACAATTTGAAGTGTAGTCATTCCCGCACTTTAGCCGGGTGAAGGCAGACTTGCCAACGTTCCATTCTGTTACGATCAGAATCGCACGTAGAGTCCGGTAAGGGCTGTTACAACCGATCCAAACGATGTAGCACTGCTCGAACCGGATTCACTTCCTGTGCGGAACTGCATACCCCGAAGCTCGGCTCCCATAATCAACGAGAATGCTCCGAAGTGCCATTCACCGGTAAGCCTACCATATCCAATCAAGCCATCCTCGCCAACTCCAGCACCAATTCTGCTTCGAAGGGAAACATCCCGCAGTGCAAATAGCTTTCTCTCATAAAACGCACTCCCCCACACCTGGCTTTCTTCCAGGCGGTAGGTGATGCTGTCGCTGGCATAACGCTGAGCCTGCCGATCGGGCGAACTCAATTTGCCATTGGATCCGTGGCCAGATGGTGGCTCCGTTGCAGTCATGGAACTGCCACTGCCCATCATGCTCAGCACCATCCCACTGCGTTGAACAGAATACTGTGTGGCTCCAACTTCCATACCCAACACATCGTCATCACCCAAGCCGTATCCGATGCTCGCTGCAATAAATCTCACAGCCTCGGCACCTTCCACAGATGATGTGAGACCTGTAGCAAACGCCGTGGATACTGTTACCTGAGTTGTAGGGGGCTCTGGCAGACTTGGTCGTGATTCTTCTGGCGTTGCCGTACCCACCGCTATACCACCACCGCCGAGGCTTCCGAATACACTGGAAAGGCTAGGCGTGGCTACCCGCGGTTGTGCATCATTACCTTCATCAGGCACCCGGGACAACTGATGATCTGAACCGGTTGTTGATGTTTCTTCAGTAGCATCATGATCGTGATTCAAGGCCACAGAAGCGCTGCTGGTGCTTAACACCGTAGTGGTCTGTGTAGTACCCTTCTGCGATGCCATCCTGCCAGCAGCGTGCGCAGATACTTCTTGCTGACCTTTTTCAGTGGTTGTCACCGTGTAGTTCCGATCGCTGTTCACAGCAAATGGCTCTTGCTCGGCGATTGGCACGAGCACGATGAGCATGAGGGCCGCTACCAGTGCCGGCAGCCTGCGCAGAGCGTCAGAACGGCGTGGTTGCGAACCATACCGAGACTGGATGTGATCATCGTGTGCAGCCAGGGCGTCAATTGCATCGAATACGGTGGTCCGAGCATGAGCGGGTACCTGTGTGTCATCCTCACAGCGCAGCGCAATGTGTATGATGACTGCTGCATCAAATGCCTCGCGCGCGGCAGGGTCGGCACCAAGCATCGAACGCAGTTCTCTATCCTGCTCTTCGCTGAGCTCACCTTCCAGATATCCGTTAATGAGATGTTCCAGAATCATGGCTGCCTTTGACGTTCCGCAACAATTGGCATCAGAAGTTTCCTCATGTGTAGTCGAGCCCGATATACCCGCACCTTGGCTAGCGATAGGTCGATGCCAACAATGTCTGCGATCTCGTGGTAGCTGTGTCCCTCTACGTCGCGTAATATGAGTGCTTCTCTAAGGGGTACGGACAGCAATGCCATCGCTCGATCAAGATGCTCACGGAGCAATACGTCACCGGGCAACTGATCGGAGATGGAATGGTAGGCTTCGTCAAATGTTTCGTGCTGACTTCTCTTCGTGCGCATGATGTTCAGGCATACCCTTCGCGCAATGCTGAACAGCCAACTCTGAAGGTTGTTTGTGCGCAACTCCGCGCGATGCTCGTACATCCGAACGAATGTTTCCTGAAAGGCGTCACACGCAATGGTTTCGTCGCCAATCAAATGCCTACAGAATCGGTAGATGTTGTGTTCGTACAGGTTATAGATGGCCCGAAAGGCGGCACGGTCACCTCGGCGGAAGGCATCTACCACTGTGGCAAGTTGCTCGTCAGTTAGGTGTCGGGGGCCAGATGATGGTGCAGTGCGCATGGCGTGTACTTGATGGACTTGACACGCCCTTCCGTGAATCGGTTACACGGCTCCACGATCGATATGTGGACTATGTTATGGCCAACTGCATCAGCCAGCCTACGAAGGCAAAGCCCCCTGCCAAAATCACGGTGATCAGGAACACGACGGATCCAACTACGATACCAAATCGGTAGTGTAGTCCTGCACTAGTACACACAACCATGGCCATGACTACATACTGCCACCAGGTAACAAGGTCAATGCGATGTAGCCACGCAAACAGAAACTGATGCTGCGAAGGATCCACGAACACTCCCGCATGCAATCCCCAACGCATGGAATCCGTGAGCACATGTGCTGCGGCATACACCACAATGCGAATTGCGTCAATCAAACATGTGCTCGAAACTGCAGTCAGCACAATCCCAAATGAGAATTGCTGATCGGTAAGAAACCTGGTCAATGCGTATGCAAGAGCACTCATGAACAGCAGCGAAACCACCACTCTTACCAGTGTAACGCCAAGGTGAGCTGTGAATGCACGCTGTGGCAGACTAAGATCAACGTCGCCCGATGCCTTCGGCACAGGCATCTCCGCAACGGCCAGCTGACGTGTGAGGTTGGGTCTGCCACTCTCCCAAAGGCCTGTGGCTGTGTTTGCAAAGGTTAGTATAAACACAGCCAGTGCAAACGATGCCAGGGTGGACGCCGACGCCTGCAGTCTCGCCTGAGTAGGCAACACCAAGGCCATCCACATCATGCGCAGTGTATCTGCAATAGGCACGGTATCGGCTACTGCTTTGCCTGCGGAATAAAGTCAGCATCAAGCACACCTTCATTTACCACGATGGTGTAGGTGTACGTCATGCTATACACGGAGCTTTCAACCGAAGCCGCATGAGGGAAGAGAACGCCTTTCACTGGCTTGTAGTCACTGAACTTTTCTACGATGGTAATAGGTCCCTGCGGAGTTTGTTCTTCTTTTTCCGACCGAACCAACAGCCATGATGTAGCATCAAAGAAATGTCGTTCCTTGCGGCCAACGGGAGAGACAGCATCCACCACAACCATACCATCGCGCTTACCCTTTACAGTAAGCTGATAGCCTCTGTCCACCCAACGCAGCACTGGGAATGCGGTGGCTTCTGCAATCATCCGCTTTCTTTCGCTTGCATCAGCTTCGGTTGCAGAACCATGATTAAGCGATATCCACGCCTTCGTTCCATCAACCCACTGCTCTTGCTGCATCATGCCGAGTTCCAGTTCTGACGTTTCCTTGTTTGGCTCCATGAACTTTCTCGTAATCATACCCTTCAATGGCGTACCCTGATAGGTCATGGTAGCCGGCCCGTACATGTGAACGGTACTCACCTTTTCGACTGCTGGTCCTCCGATGGCATTTCGATATCGATCAACTACGTCCTGTGCAGACATTCCAACGTCTACGAACTCTGCGGCAGTTACCGGCGACAAGTTCAGGTCATACTCATGAATTGGGCCGAACGACTCAAGAACGTTTTTCACCGTTGCATCACCTACCACCACATATCGCATTCTGAACATGTTCATATAGGTACGTGCTACATCCTGTATCTGTCCCGGACCAACGGCCTCCATCCTATCCGTCCAGTTGGATACCCACTCCACTGGCATGCCATATAACCATGCACTTTGCAGGTACGAGGCTACGTTGGATGCGTCCTCGTACGAAAGTCGATACTGGCCAACGGCAAATGCTTTTCTCCGAGCGAAGGCGTCGGGATCGGGACCTTCCTGAACAAGAGAATTGATTTCTCTTAGGATAACGTTCAACGCAGAGTCCGTTACTGACGTGCGAACGTCGGCACCAACACCAATTCGATTGTATCTGTTGCCTCTGGTCACAAACCCGAATGGTGAATACGTGTATGAATACGTTTCGCGGAGAGTCGAGAACAGAAGACTGCCAAATCCCGAACCAATGTGCGAGGCCATAAGGTTTACTGCCGGCCAATCATCGGAGGTGATGGACGGTGCAGGAGCACACACGATGATGGAGCTCTGAACACTTCCATTACGCGCTACAAAGTGCACGCCTGCCTCCGCTGGCTTTTGGTCGGGCATAGTCACCGTTGGGGTTTCGGCTTTTGCCCATCCTTTGATGTGTTTCTCAAGGAGCTTTCGTACTTCGTTAGTGGTAACATCACCAACCACCGCAATGGATGCAATGTTTGGTTTGTACCATGTAGAGTAGAATGTCTTCAGGTCAGACACCTGAATTGACGACAGCGAGCTCTCCGTTTGGTGCCGTGCCAATGGGTGATCAAAACCATACACCACTTTGCGAGACAGTGCTGTTGCGATTTCCCCGGAACGTCCTTTGCGGCTGGCAACAGAAGCTAGATATTGGTCACGAAGCTTCTGGAATTCATCTTCGGGAAACGTTGCCGTAGTTAATGCAGATCCAAGCACCGAGAAGAGCACATCGGCATGCTTGCGAAGCACTGCTCCGTTTAGGATTGTGCTTTCTCCTGCGGATTCCGTGCTGAATGATGCACCAACACCATCTAAGGCTTCAGCAATCTGTTGTGCACTCTTACCCTGAACCCCCTTCAGCAACATGTCGGCCGTCATTGCTGCTACTCCCTCCTTGCCGCTGGGGTCATAGGCATCTCCGGTCTTGATGATCATAGACATGGTGATCCGTGGCAGACTATGATCCTCAACCACATACACATGGAGTCCATTCGAAAGTGTGAACTCACCAAAGGCGGGGAACTGAAACGTTGTTGATGGAAGGGGGCTTGGACGAACATCAAGATTGGGCTTGTCTACTGCCTCTGTGTTCTGTGAACGTGCTGCGGAAGCTAACGCAAGCATGAGCAGCACAGCAACAAACCGGTGATTCATGGTTGGTCTCATCGTCATCCTTTCACCGGTAGATAGGTAAGCACTACATAGCCACTTGCTCCAAACACTTTCTTCGCTACACGTTGCACATCGGCAGGCTTCACCTTCTGATAGTGTTCAAGTTCCTCGTTTGTGCGCGCTGCCCTGCCATAGTATCGATGGTTCGAACCGAGCGCCATCGCCTTGCTACGCATGTCTGCAAGACTTCCCACGGTTCTTGACTCCGCAATGTTCCGAGCTTTTTCCAACTCGGCTGCAGTAACGCCGTTATCCATCACGCTGCGCAGAGTTGCCCAAATGGCTCGTTCGGCATCCTCGGTGCTCTTGCCCGGACTCACGATGCCGATAACCGACGCCATACCACCGTATTCCTGAGCAATGTGGAAACTTGACACCTGAACTGCCACGCGCTGACTGTCAACAACCTCCCGATACAAACGGGAGCTCTCGCCATCCGATAGGATGGTGGTAAGAATCTCCATTGCGTATGCGTCTTCCTGTTTAAGGTCAACACCCACGAAAGACATAAACACACCAGGCAACTGTGCCTTCTTGTCCATGATGGTATCCCGATGCACAGCCTGGAGAGGTTTGAAGCTCGTCATGTTTGGCCGTGGCGGTTCTGGTGCCTTGGCATATCCACCGAAGTATGCGTTGATGGTTTCTCGTGCCACTGCTTCATCGAAGTCTCCAGCAACTACCAGCACTGCGTTGTTGGGCTGATAGAATCGGTTATAGAAATCCACGAATTCCGATATCATCGCACTGTCAATATGCTGTGATGATCCAATCGGTGACCACGCATACGGTGTTCCTGCAAAGAGCAATGCACGAGAGGATTCTTGCCAACCGCCGTATGGCGCATTGTCGTACCGATTCTTTCGCTCTTCCTTAACCACACCTCGCTGTGTTTCAACTCCCACCTGATTCACCACCAGCTTTCTCATTCGCTGTGCTTCGATCCATAGCGGAAGCCTGAACTCATTAGAGGGGACAACGAAGTGGTATACCGTTTCATCAGTGCTCGTATATGCGTTAAGCTGCCCTCCGGCACCGTTGATAAGCTTGTCGATTGTTCCACGTTCGATCTTGTCTGTTCCTTCGAACATGAGGTGTTCGAAGAAGTGCGCAAAGCCAGTCCTTTGTGCTTCCTCATCCCGTGAACCTACCTTGTAATGCACAACGGTGGCCACAACGGGAGCTCGGTGGTCTTCATGGAGTATAACGTGCAGTCCATTCGGAAGATCGTATTCCTTGAATTGAAGGGGCTTCAACTGCGCGTGGACAGAAACGGTGGCATGAATACACAGAAGGCTGAGCACCATGACACCGCTGAGGAGGTGTTTCATGTCATGTCTTGAAGGTCTTGATCAAAAACGGGCCGCATGTTACGAATCACGAATTGAAATCGTGCTGAGATCACTGCGATCAGTGTAAGGATGAGTGCCACAGGTGGCAAGACGTCGCCGAATCGTACATACAGGGTTACATCTCGTCGGGGTTGTACAGATGCAACCATAGCCCCCTTCATCATTGGCCGTAAGTCCGTGGCTACGCTCTCGCCGCTGGGTAGGATAACGCCACTAATGCCAGAGTTGGCACATCGAATGATCGTTCGCCGAGTTTCAATGGCACGCATGCGGGCAATGTCGAAGTGTTGCTGTGGACCCCACGTTCCGTTGTACCAGGCGTCGTTTGTGATAACGCTTAACATGGTTGCCCCATTCGCAACTAGAGTGCGAGATACTTCGGGGTAGATAGACTCGATGCAGATGATAACACCGATGCGGGCACTACTATCCAGTTCCAGCGGGCTGAATGTTGATCCCTTACCCCAGGCAGATATGCCAACACCCCATTCTATCCAGCTCATAGCAAAAGTGAGTTGATCGGCAAAGGGTAGTCGTTCTGCAAAAGGTGTTAGCCTTGTTTTCCTGTGTACCGCGATTGGAGAGAAAGGGTTGCTGTTGTGCCTTAGCAGCATGGCAGCATTAAACACATCATACCTTCCTGCTTCGTTTGATGCATACTGGCGCGCAGAAGGGGGAGCCGTGCCTATGGGATAATCATACCAGTCTGCATACCCAGTAAGAAGGTTGATCATGGATGTGTCAACCCACTTGTTGAATTCGGCAAAATCCGATGCATACACTGGCCTGCGAATCGAATACGGGATTGCCGTTTCGGGCCATACGTACAGGGCGTGGGGGGGAACGCCAGTGGCTCGTACACTGTCGGTAATAGAGCGCAGGACGGCAACTTGCATTCGTGCATCCGTCCACTTATCCCATGGATCTTCATTCGGCTGAATGATAACCACGGTGTGTGCTGCCGCCCTCGTATCATTCTGGCCTGCCCTTGATTCCAGCCACAAGCCGAGCAGAGCGAGAACAATTAATGCACCAACAACCGAAGCAAGCATGGCACGTGCAGTACGAACCGCCTTGCCTTCAATGAACCACAAAGCAAGCACTGCGTTCACAACGGCGATCAGGAATGTGAGGCCATACACGCCAACGAGTTCGGCTAACTGCCCCCACGGAGTATGAACAAGCATGTATCCACTGGTCAGCCACGGGTACGAGGCGTCGGTTTGTCCGTGCAGCCATTCAAATCCGGTGATGGCAAGTGGGGCAATCAGGAGCATCCATCGGTAGCCAAGCCTTCGGCGAATGGACGCAAGGACAACAAAGGGAACTGAGAGAAACATTGGATGAACAACTGCCAACGCAATGCCGCTCGCAAACAGGAAGGGATCGGTTCGCTCCTGCCAGGAACAAATCCACCAGTTTGTTCCAGCATGGTACAGAAAGGTGCAGAGGTACACGAGACCGATCACAGACCACCGACGCAAATCGTTGGCACGCTGTGCGAGCACGAACAGTAGCGGCACGTATGCTACGAATGCCAGTGGCCCGGCAAACTGGTAGGCCACAACCAGGAGCACTCCACTACTGATGGTAGCTTCCAGCGGTCTTCGCATGTTTCAAATCTACCGCAAACAACAACCGCCTCCGGGGTTTTCCCGGAGGCGGCTGTTCATCTATCTGCCCCAGATGCTTATGGCAGGGGGGCTTTGGTTCTAATTAGCGAACAATAGTTACCGGCACAGTGGCGGCAAATCCATCCACGGTAGCAACCACGGTGTAGGTACCGCTGGCCACACGATTTGCAACAAGATCCACTG
>CAZUGQ010000007.1:101361-109099 GCA_964620125.1 uncultured Hyphomicrobiales bacterium | reverse complement strand
GTTTGTAAAGGTACTGACTATCTCGAGTGTCTATTTTCGTCAGACCACATCAAAGCGCTCAGCAGATCAATGTCGAATCCACTCCTAGAGTTCGCGGGATATTATCATGATGAGCCAGGAATGACTGTACGAGATCAAGTGAAGGCTGCACGGGTGTACTCACGGGCGATTGATTCTCACGACGTAGAACACCTCTTTTCGTCTATGCAGAGCAGTGTTGCACAAGGGTCGCTATTTGAGAACGGTCTGCACTTGATTGCTGGACCATATCTGCATTTCGTAACACGTTCGAGTGTAAACCTTGTGTGGGAAACCAACCGCCCAGCACTGGCAACGTTAGAGGTAGGTTTGAGCAAGGATCAATTGCGAACTGAGACAATACCCAGCAAGGCTACGGAGTCGGATCCTGCCGGAGAAAATATCAACGAAACAACGATTGACGGCCTGCAGCCAGCAACGCAATACTACTATCGCCTCACCCTGAAGTCCGTTGATGGCACAACAATCTCAACGCCACTACTCACGTTCCAAACGAGTACATCCGCCAACCAGCCCGTCTGCTTCGGCGTCATTGGTGATACCGAAGCCCGAGCGTATGTGAATGATCTCGTGGCCAAGCAGTTGTGGGGCGAGCGCCCACACTTCATTGTTAACCTTGGCGACTTAACTGATGGCGGCATGGCCGACCATAAGTTCGAATGGAACTTAGAGTACTTCACTGGTATGTCTCAACTCCACATGCGGGTTCCCGTTTTCCCTGTTCCTGGAAATGGTGAGGCAGACCTTGTGTGGTACAAACGATATCACCGCCTTCCTGACGACGAAGACGTTTATGCCTTCACATACGGACCTCTCGAGTTCTTTATGCTGAATAGCAATCTGCAGAATGAGTTTCAGCCTGGTGGACGCCAGTATGAATGGCTGAAAGGGGCTTTGGCAATGAGTAAGGCACGATGGAAGGTAGTGTGCTATCATCATGCCCCGTATTCTGCTGATGATGATGACTTTGGTAATAGCTGGGAGGGACCGACAGCTACTGGAGACACATTACTTCGTGGAATTGAACCGCTTCTAGTTGCGGCCGGTGTTCAATTGGTGATGTATGGTCACATCCATTCATATCATCGCTCTCATCCAATCAACGGTATCACGTACGTACAGAGCGGTGGTGCTGGCGGCAATCTTGAGGACTTTGCCCCGCATAGAAAGACTTTTACAGCTCACACATACCGGGGTCACCATTACATGGTATTCAACGCTTCCACTGCAGCACTCGAAGCGCGGGTGTTTGATGTTGATGGTAGACTACGAGACTTCTTTCAGTTGAATTAACAACCTGCAAACAGAAGCTGACTGTTAGTCGGCTACGGCAAGTCGCACGGCACAAAGGCCCTTGCACTATTTTCGAGTATGCCAATGTGCTTTGCCCTTCTTCTCCTTGTGGCACAGCCAGTGATGGCTACCACGCACCTTATTCAACCCACCAAGGCGGATGTTGCGCGAACCGTGGCAACCATCCGGGCAGATGCACGCTGTCCGGCGCAAGTGCAGTTTATATCAGTAGGACCTGCAGACGTGCAGAAGACCAGTATCCTTAGCGATACACCTTCTGCGGTTCCTACTATGATAAGCGTACTGCGCGACCGAAAAACACGGCACGTGTATGAAGTGTTCACGGCAGTAAAAACTGGCGAGGTTGTGGAATGGCGCAGACTAAGTGATGTTCAACCCATGATCACGTTTGATGACTTTGATAGTGCAGCTGCTATCGTTCGCAATAATGAAGGTTGGCTAAAGGGGCTGGAAAGGAGAGGTCTGAAACCTGATGATGTGGTGATTGACTCATGGGCCTCGGGAATCCCTAACTCAACTTTTCCATTCCGCATTGTTCGGTGCCTTACCTACGTCAAATCCGATGATGTGTCTGGCCTGTACTACGACCGTCCCGTGGAGGGGCTCATTTGCACCGTGAATCTTGATTCTCGGCGGGTAATGGAACTGTACGATAGGGATGTTGCCCCAATTCCACCGTCAATGGGCGATTTCGAACTGGAGTATAAAAAGGCAGGGACCACACAAACACCGTACACAATCAAAACAAACACGAAGAAGGCCGTCAAGCTCAGCGGTAACACAATCTCATGGCACGGGTGGACATTTACTCCCCTGTTGCACGCGCGCGAAGGGTTGGTGATTCACGCCGTATCATATCAGGATGGTGCAAGAAACCGACGTATAGCACATCGGTTAGGCCTCTCTGAAATGGTTGTCCCGTATGGCGATACCTCGCAATACTGGTATTGGAGGGCTGCATTCGACGTAGGTGAATATGGGGTGGGAAACCTAACCACTCCCCTAAAATCTGGCCTTGATGTACCTGAAAATGCGATAGCGCTGGATGCCACGTTTGCCAAGCCAGATGGTGAGCCACTAGAAATCAAACGGGCGATTGGCATTTACGAACGAGATGCAGGTATCGTTTGGAAACATGCCGATCCATTCGTGGGCAGCAATCGTGTGCGGCGCGCTCGAGAATTGGTTGTTACCAGCATCTCAACAGTTGGAAACTATGACTATGGCATCTCCTATGTTTTCTCTGTTGATGGTACCATAAGGGTGGATATTGAACTAACGGGAATCCTACTTGCCAAAGGTGTACCAGACGTTCGCATGAACGAGAACTCTCCGTTTGGGCAGAAGTATGGAAGTCTTGTTTCACCAAATATCATCGCCCCCAATCATCAACACTTCTTCTGCTTTCGGCTTGACTTGGATATTGACGGCACTGCAAACACCGTTAGCGAAATGGAAATGTGGTCCCCCCCCGAAGAGGAAAACATGCATGGTAGTGCAATAGCGATGGACGACTATGAATGGTACTTCGAGCGTGAAGCACACGGTAGCGTTAGTATGCAGGCAGCACGCCGATGGAAGGTTTCTTCGACCACCACTATGAATGCTCTTGGTGGACGTCCGTCGTACGTGCTGATGCCAGGAGCCAATGCAACCCCTTACCTACGTGAGCACCATACATTGTGGAATCGCGCCGGTTTTCTTCGACATCATGTTTGGGCAACGCGATTCCATGATGCGGAAATGTATGCTGCCGGTTCGTATCCAAATCAGAACATCGATCCACTGGGCCTTCCAGAGTTTGTAGCGAACAACGAGAGCATTCGTGGTAAGGATGTTGTGTTGTGGTACACCGTTGGGATTACCCATCACCCCCGACCCGAAGAGTGGCCCATCATGAACGTGCATTCCACAGGCTTTACGCTGGAACCGATGGGCTTCTTCGATAAAAACCCTGCTTTGAAGCTGAAGCCCTAACTATAATTTCTGTCGGTTCGCAACAAGCGCACTGCATAAAAGAATTGATTCGGCAGTGCTCCTTGCGTCTACATCACCTGTGGCTGCCTTGTCGTATGCAGTACCATGGTCAGGAGATGTTCGAACGATGGATAGGCCAGCGGTGACGTTAACTCCAGCCCCTTTCGAAAGTAGCTTCAGTGGAATGAGTCCCTGATCGTGATACATGGCCAGGATTCCATCGAAGTTGCTGTAGTTCCCAAAACCAAAAAAGCCATCTGCTGCAAATGGCCCTTCAACATGAAATCCGTGCGCTTGTGCTTTCAAGATGGCAGGGCCGGTGACATCCAAGTCTTCCGATCCGATTTCTCCATGCTCGCTGGCGTGTGGATTCAGCCCCAATACAGCAATGCGAGGGTGGCTTATCCCGACGTCTGACTGCAGGTGGTCGTGAAGGATCTGAAGTTTGGTAACCAGAAGGTCGCTCGTAATGAGCATCGGAACATCTCGCAGGGGAACGTGAATGGTGGCCAGGCCAACTCTGGTTTTACCCGAACACAAAACCATGAGGGGTTCGCCACCTGATACTGCAGCTACCATTTCCGTCTGCCCTGGAAACCTCCATCCTGCCTGCCGTAAGGCATGTTTGTTAATTGGTAGGGTAACGAGTCCGGCACCTTGTGTAGTCGCAGCCAGACTGCAAGCCGCTGACAAGGACTCCATCGCTAAGAGAGAAGCATCTGCAGTAACCGATCCTGGTGATAGCCGTGCAGGACTGTTGATGTTATACACGCTTATCTTGGCCGACAGGCTGTACACATCACATGCTTCTTGATATACGCGTTCATCAATAACCAACTGAATAGAGCTGGAAAGATGGGGGTTCTCCAACAGGGCTTGATCCAGGCAACGGAGTCCGATGCCATTTACATCTCCGCAGCTGATGTAAATCGTATTCACTTATACAGAAACTCGACTGCCTCTGCGCCGACGCGTCTTGTAGAAGTTAAGCAGCAAGCCAACCATCGTGAGGTTCATGATGAGTGACGTACCACCAGCACTCAGGAACGGCAAAGGAATACCCATCACGGGTACCATGCCAATAGCCATCCCAATGTTGATCATGGTGTGATAGAGAAGCATCGTGCCAAAACCAACCGAAACAACCGAAGCAAACCTGGTTCGCACGGTACCGGCAATGTTGAAGGCTCGCAGAATGATCGACGAAAGGAGCCCAATTACAAGAACACCTCCAATGAAGCCGAACTCCTCCGTGGGTACACAGAAAATGAAGTCCGTCCACTGTTCCGGGATGTACCGCAACTGTGTCTGCGTTCCCTTCAGAAATCCTTTTCCGGTAACGCCACCCGATCCAACGGCAAGCATGCTCTGAATTACGTGATACCCTTCACCCTTCGGGTTGCGTTCTGGCTCGAAAAGGGTGATAAGCCGGTTTTGCTGGTACTGCTCCAAACGTTCGAATGCCGGTTTCACACTGAGCCCGATGCCAATGATCAAGGCGGCAGCTATGCACGTTACAACAAGATTCCTTCGGAATGCAAACGCCCCAGCAACAGCAAGTGCACCAACAATCACGAACCACCATATTGAATCAAACAGTACGCCATACAGCGAGGCAACGGCCACGAAGGGTATACATGCCACCACATACAAGAGAAAGAGATCGATACCAACCCAGAGGAGAACTCCAAGAAGCATGGCCACAAACACTGTTGCCGAGCCTGTATCTGGTTGCAGCATGATCAGTGCCAATGGCGGGATGATCAGGCCTACAAGTGAAGCCAGATCTCGTATCGCCGTAACATCGAATCCTTTGCGGCTAACCAGTTTGCCCATGGCTAGCAACGTGGTAACCTTGGCAAACTCACCTGGCTGGAATGTGAAGGTGCCCACTTTAATCCAACATCGCTGGCCGTTTACTTCGTGACCCAAACTGGTGAGCACGGCAACAAGCGCCAGAACACCCACGATGTAAAGTGGATATGCAAGGTCAGAAAACCACCGCTCAGGAAAGAAGAACACGGCTATCCCTGCTGCAAGTCCAATGCCAGCATAGATGGTTTGGTTTCGGAACACACCGGGGTCGGACGTGAAGACGCTGCTGTAAATTGATACCAAGCCCATGCCAAGCACGGCAATCACGGCCAGCAACAGGCCCCAATCAAGCACATCATTCACCTTGCGCTGTAGGGCAACGTCTTCGGATTCAAAGTAATAGGAACTCGACATCACATACCCATGATCATGTGTTGAGCAATCGCATACCGCTCTCGGGTAGCTTCAACAACCCAGTCTGGTAATGGTGGCGGTGGTGGTTGCTTGTTCCATCCACTTGCCTCCAGATAGTCCCGCAGCACTTGCTTATCAAAGTTGTGTTGCGGTTTGCCAGGTTCATGCTCTTGCAAAAGCCAGTACCGCGAGGAATCAGGGGTAAGAGCTTCGTCAATGAGCATAACAGAGCCCCCTTCATCCAATCCGAACTCAAACTTTGTATCTGCCAGGATAAGTCCACGGCTTGCGGCGTATGCTGCACCGCGTTCGTACAGTTTTACGCTGTACGTTCGCAGTACCTCGGCTGTGTCTGCACCGATCATGGAGCACATCACGTCGAAGGTGATATTCTCGTCATGACCTTCAGCCGCCTTGGTTGCCGGTGTGAAGATCGGCTCTGGTAGTTGCTGGCTTTCTCGCAATCCATCAGGAAGCGGCACACCGCATACACTGCCAAACTGCTGGTACTCTTTCCACCCACTGCCAGCAAGGTAGCCACGAACAACACACTCGACTGGAAAGGGGCTTGCATTGCGAACAATCATAGTACGCTCTTTCAGTTGTTCATGCTCCAACTGTGAGAGATCGAGCTCCGCCGTGTTGGTGGAGATAACGTGATTGGGTACTACATCGCTCAGCAGGTCAAACCAGAATGCACTAATGGACGTTAGCATTGCTCCCTTATCCGGAATTGCTTCGCTCATCACTACATCGAATGCAGATATGCGATCGGTGGCAACAAGGAGCAGCGTTGAACCAGCACGGTATACGTCACGGACCTTGCCACGGCGCAGCAGTGGGTAATGCAAAAGAGATGTGGTGTGGACTAGCATGCAACAAAAATAGACCGTGCCCGCAGCGCAGGATGTACATCCCCGTCGCTAGATAATCTGGCCATCCCTCCAGCATGTTGGTAATACTCCCCCCTGTGGGTATGGTGATCGCAGTCAGCCGTTCGCCGGTAAGGCTCAGCACGTCGAAGGTACGATCTTCACATTCGCCAATCGTTCGGTTAAGATGTGTGGGTTGATCGACTTGTACACTTGTTGTCTGGTCTGTAATGGAGATGAGAACATAGTCATCACTGCCTATTGGTGGCAGTTCAGGTAACATGCGAAGTGTGCCAATTGCGGTAGCAGTACAAACAAAACCGGTAGGGGTGAACGCTGCGCTGTGAACGGTACTCGAGGTTGAAGCACCAAGCGAAATGGCACGGTAGTCCGAAGCGGGGTTACGTGCCACTATCACCATACCATCAGTCATACCGTTTGTGTTTACCAGGTCGGTGTGGTCGGCAGAAAACACGAGATTCAAGGTGTCGACGAAATTCCCAGTCATCAGCAAAGCGTTTGGTCGATGATCAACATGTGTTACTTCTGCACGTCCAGTTCCAACAACAATCGGGGGAGTGCCGTTCGATGAAGAGCTTACCCACTTCAATTGATAGGTAGGAACGCTATCACACAGTGCAGGGTCGAAGCCGCTGATGCCATCGTTTGTAGAGCGACTCCACTGGGTTGCAGCTTCGTTGCACACAGATGTTACTAGCAAAGATCCTTTGGGTGCACCTTCGTTGTCGTGTTCTAAGAAGGTTTGTGGATGAATGGATTCCGGATCGTTGGTAAGTGTATCTGAATTCCACACCAGAGCACCACGATAGCGTACATCAACCTGGACAGTGCTGGAATCTGCATTGACCAGACCATCAAACGCTACTTCGCTGGCGTTGCCTTGATAACGAACTGCCAGAGCTGAAGTGCTGCGGATATGGTTACCAGTCGCGTCGAGCGTCTGCAGATATCCCCCTTCCAGCGTGGATGCGTCGCCGTGCAACTCAGTGCCAATTCTGGTAAACCTCTTGAAGTTGCCGCACACCAAAATTCTTCCGCTTGTGCCTATATGTATTGCTGTGGGATAGTCGGCATGTTCGCCACCATCGTTGCGGGACCAAACAACAGTACCTTGTGGAGTAAGACGCACGATTGCAGGATCTGCATTACCTCTGCCACTATACGTAACCCCCCCAATGCTGTACACGGTTACGTTCGGTGTTCCACCTCCGGCATAGAGGCCAACGATTACATCACCCTTACCATTGATGCTTCCTTCGTGTGGAACAAGGGTAATACAGCTAGCT
>CAZUGQ010000007.1:124-101351 GCA_964620125.1 uncultured Hyphomicrobiales bacterium | reverse complement strand
GCCAAACTGACGTATCCATAAAAGCTCCAGGGCACTGGAGAACGCAGCTACGAAAGCATCCAAACCACCTCTGCTAACACGTATCGAATCATCGATCCGAAGAGTATCTGCAAAGCCCCCTGCAACATAGACTCTATCGAGAGCCACGTCGGTAGTAAGGCAGGGTGCAGTTGGCGTTCCTCTAAGGTGCAGAACCCTGTATGCCGTAGGGTGAAGGGTTTGCCCCAATGATAAATGGGGTACCAGCAACCCGAGTAGTATGAATGTTCGCAGCATGGTTGTTTGATTGACGGGTGCGGGCAAACTAGCAGGAACCATGATAACGTGAAGTTTACGCTGTCCTAGCGCAGATACTAGCCATTTTGCGGCTTCCCTTTGGCAACTGACCGACCAACGGAAGCGCTTGATGCAACTCGTGATCTTCGACATAGACGGAACACTAACTGACACCAATCACGTTGATGAGCATGCCATCGTTGGCGCGTTACAGGATGTGCTTGGGCTTTCGGACTTGAGCACGGACTGGAGCACGTATGAGCACAGTACTGATTCGGGCATCGTCAAGGAAGTGATCTCCAGAGTGCACGGATCAGTGCCACCACATGTGCTGCAGCGTGTGCAAGACAAGTTTTACGAATACCTGGAAGCATTCTACTCAACGTCGCCCGACCTGTTCATGGCTATGCCCGGTGGGCAATCCGTGTTGAGGGAACTTACGCAGGCCGGTTACGCTACTGCCATTGCTACCGGTTCGTGGAGAGAAAGTGCTCTGTTCAAGTTGCGGGTAGCTCGCGTGTGGAAGGACGATGTTCCCATGGCTACATCGGACGATAGCGTTTCACGATCGGAGATCATCCAAACGGCTATCGAGCGCTCGAAGGTGCGGTATGGCTTGGATTCCTTCAGCTCGCTGACGTACGTGGGAGACGGAGTTTGGGACGCTCGCGCCTCGAAACATCTGGGTATACCATTTATTGGCGTTGGCAGTGGACTCAAACAGCAGATTTTAGCGTCGGAAGGTGCTAGCCAAGTTGTCGAGACGCTATCTGACTTGCATTCAGTCCTGCGGCAGTCCACATAATCAGCTACACGAGAGTGCCAAACAAGGTAGCACTGGTACTGCGCTCTACAGCTACCTTCACAATGTCCCCTACGATGTAGCCGCGCACGTCGTCGTGAGTGAATATCACGGTCTTGTTGGTGTCCGATCTACCCTTCCACTCTTTCGGATCTCGTTTCGACGGTCCTTCGATCAGAACTTCATGCACTCTGCCAACTTCGGCTGCATTGATTTCTCGTGAAATCTGGTTCTGCAGTTCGATGATTTCGTTGAGTCGGTGATTTTTCACATCGGGTGGAACATCGTCGCCCATCTTCCATGCCTTGGTATTCTCGCGCACGGAATAGGCAAACATGTAAGCACCATCGTACCGAACCTGCCGCATCACATCCAAAGTCTGTTGATGGTCAGCTTCGGTCTCCGTGCAAAAACCTGCAATGATGTCCGTGCTCAAAGCACACTGCGGCATTGCTTGCCGAATCCGCTCAATCCTACCGAGATAATGATCCACCGTGTACGTGCGATTCATGAGGCGTAGTATGCGGTCCGATCCTGATTGAATGGGCAGGTGAATGTATTTGCAGATGTTGTCGTGCTCGGCCATGGCATCAATCACGCGGTCACTCATGTCCTGCGGGTGACTTGTTGTGTACCGGATGCGCATATCGGGAACAGCCTTGGCGCAAGCAACTAATAGATCTGCGAAGTCGGCACCACGGTCTTCATCACGATACGAATCAACATTCTGGCCAAGAAGTGTTGCCTCCTTGAATCCACTATCATAGAGCCGTTTGAGTTCATCGGTTATCAGAGGGAGCGACCGTGAGCGCTCACGTCCTCGTGTGAACGGAACCACACAAAACGTGCAGAACTTGTCGCAGCCACGCATGATGCTGATCCATGCGGATATGCCTTCTGTACGGAGCGGCTCAATATCGTCGTACGTTTCTACTCGCGAAAGCTTTACAGCGATGCCTCGCTCGCCTGTCAAAGCCCCCTGAATAAGTGCGGGCACCTTGCGATACTCATCCGGGCCAACAACTAGGTCAACCAGTTCCTTGTCAAGGAGCTTATCTCGCAACCGCTCGGCCATGCAACCAAGTACACCCACCACAAGATGTGAATTGCGCTTCTTGTGATAACGCAAGTGACTCAGGCGTTCATGAATCTTGCGTTCGGCATTGTCTCGAATAGCGCATGTGTTTAGCAGTATCACATCAGCATCATCTACCGATTCCGCAACCGTATAACCGTCCGCCGCAAGCACGCCCATGACGATTTCGCTGTCAGATACATTCATCTGACATCCATAGGTTTCAACGTACACACTAGGACCCTGACCATTCAGTGGCAGGGGGCTCGAGGCAGTCGTTGCCTGGGCACTGGGTGCGCTGGAGTCGATGATGGGCAAGTCAATGACTGGCATAAGGATACAAAGATACGGCACAGTGCCGCGTCACGAAGCCGTGTGCGAAATACACTAGTGGTGGACTTTCGGTTCACCCATGCGTATTGACTGTATCGCTTTCGAGGTATCCCATGCCTACTCCACTGCAAGACAAATCGTATGAACTATTCGTACGCACAGCAACATTGAACGTGGATGTGGGAGCTGACCTGAGGATTCAGTACGCAGCCCAGCGATTGTTTCAAGAATGTACCAGCCTTGTTGCAGAATTGGAGGCAGCGTTCTGCGCATCACATCGTGAGCACTTCCAACAGCACTTGTACTCGGCCCTGCGAAACGTGCGTGTGCTGAAAGTGATTACCAGATTGCTCGACGACGTAGGCCGCATCAATCCAGAAGCTGGGGAGCCCTTGGAGGATGCGGCCGAAGAAGTTCACCGACTTGTTCTTGCTGCACTACGAACCAGCAAGAATGGAGACTCACGTGTTAGGGAAGTTGCGTAATCGTGCCAGAGCCCTTTACGGTGCTGGTTAGAACAGGGTCGCCTCGATACACAACACTGCCTGAGCCCAGGATGTCTGCGTAGAGACGCGAGGACGCATTTACCTCCGCATTCCCGGAGCCAAAGATGGCAACGGCTGTTTCGACCGTTGACAGGTCTAAGGCATAGAGACTACCGGAACTGCGTATCTGACAATTGTGGGCAGTTGCGTTACCGGAAGCGTAGATACTGCCTGATCCATTGAGCTGCGTTGTGAATCCTTCTACCTGAATGGAGTTGAGGTGTATGTTCCCTGAACCGAATGCGTGGATGAGTAGGCTTGAAAGGTCGAAGCCGCTACCCATTTCCAGTTTGCCGGATCCATGGCTGATAATGGAGGATACCACAGGTGTCGATAGGTAAACAGTGGCCTTGGTATACCCGCTACCACTTTGATTGATCTTGAGTGTTCCGTTTACAACGGTAGTCGAGATCTTGTCGATAAAGTTGTCGTCAGCTTCAACACGCACGGCTGTGGTGGCACCGTACGTAATGATCACGTCTGCCGATCCTCGATACTCGATGGCGGTGGAGCTACCTACTGAGCGCTCCTGGCTAACGATCGTACCGGAGCCTGTGGTGGATGTGTTCTCGCACGCTGTTAAGAGTGCAAGTAAGCAAAGTGAGCAAACGATCCATGTTTTCATGGCGCTCTCCAAAACTGTTGTTCAGAAATGTGCGCGCCGGTACGGATCGAATGACCTGAGGTTACAGAGTCGTGACCAGTGATCAGAATTTGTGTTCGAGGTATAGCGGTAGCATCGCACGCCACGTTGGCCAGTCATGACCCCACTCATGACCCCACAAGTCAACGGAGTTTCGTATTCCTTTTGCCGAAAGAACATTGCCAAGTGCTACCGAAGCATCGGGTGCCTCGTACGAACCGCGGCCACTAACAAGGTACAGGTGGTGCCGTGATCGAAGGATGTTCAGCCAGTAGGGGTCATTCATGTTTGGCATGTAGTCCATAGGCGAGTTGAAATAGCAGTCCTCATCAAAGTAGCCTTTGCTATACTGCTTTAGGTCGTAGATACCACTCAGGCCGATCGTGCCTTCGAACACATCTGGGCGGCGTAAGAACGAGTTCACGGCATGTAATGCACCAAGAGACACGCCAGTTGTTACGATGGGAACCAGGCCATTGCAATCGCGGATTATGAAGGGCACTACCTCTTCGATGATATAATTGTTGTACTGCTGATGCCTGATTGCCTTGTCGCGCGGGTGCATTCTGTCATTCAACCAACTTTCCGAGTTGATACTGTTCACGGAATACACTTTGAACTTACCTTGATCTATCACCGGTCGGATGGCGTCAATCAAATAAAACCGTTCGTATTCAAGAAAATCGGCCGCGGCGCTGGGAAACATCAGGAGTGCCTGACCCATGTGACCATAGGCAACGATTTCCATGTTTTTGTGGAGGTTGGGGCTCCACCAGGTTGTGATGTCGCGGCGCATAATAGTGCGTGGTTGTGGATAGAGTTTGAAGGAGTTGAATATACCTAGGTCGAAGGATTCTAGTAGTCATCGAAGCGTGGTGCCAGAGGCAGTCGAGCATCACACACGAGGAGGAGTGAGCCGGCATGGATGTGGACTTGGACCTGCCCTGTGATGGCACAGTTTCTTGCTCCCTCCCGTTCACCAAGCGAGAGCGGTTCATCACTCAGGTGCCAAACAAGACCCTCTGTGGTTAGCTGGGCAAAGGGCTGTGGAATAAGTGAAACAATTTCATTTCGCTTTAACGAGATGCTGAATGATGCATGTAGTGGGATTGCATACCGGTCTCTATCGAGCGCTGTAAGGTTCAGGTGGTGACTATGGCGCATGAGTACAGACCAGTTATTGAGCGTGTGTTCAAGGTCGCCACCGTGAATTCCAACGACAAGAAGATTGTGCCACATCTGATCGCGGGCGAATAAGAGCGCCTTCTCAAAGTCTGTTGTATTCTGGTCAGTCTGTACAATCAATTCTGCAATGCCGTGAATAGTGTCCAATGCACTTAATGAAACGGAATCCATATCACCAATCACAAACTCCGGAACCACACCACTTGCTAGTAAAGAATCGGTAGCTCCATCAGCGGCGACAAGTGGAATGTGCGCAAAGGATTGAAGGACTTCCGACGAGGGAAGAATCCCATTGAGACAGATCACGGCGTCGAATCCAGCGCCACTAAAT
Source organism: uncultured Hyphomicrobiales bacterium (assembly GCA_964620125.1). GTDB lineage: Bacteria > Bacteroidota > Ignavibacteria > Kapaibacteriales > Kapaibacteriaceae > OLB6. The sequence goes on along the minus strand of CAZUGQ010000007.1, from coordinate 96,161 downwards.
GAAATGTTCACTATGTGGTTGCTTCCCAACGATCAAAGATGGTCATCATCGCACCTATTCCGTCTGTAAGAGCGGCAGGACCTGGCTGAAGGATGATTGGTGATGGAATTTCGTGCAGATGGCCAGAAGTTGTAGGGATAAAGTGTTCCCATCCCACGCGTTGGCGCACACGGTCGGGCTTGAACATCTTCCCACACCAGCTAGCTACCATGATGTCAGGTTGCCTCCGCACCGGTTCAAGAGGGTCGGTCAGTATCCTGTCCTTGGCATTTGGAAACGCTCTGTGTTCTGCGAACACGTCAACGCCACCGCAGACTTCGATAATCTCGCTTACCCAGCGAATTCCTGTGATGAGCGGATCGTACCATTCTTCAAAGTACACGCGGGGCCGTCGGAGCCGAACGGAGCCGCGATCAACGGCAATTTCCACCCGTCTTCGCAATGTATCGGCGTACTGCTCCGCAGCCGTGGCACGGCCAACAAAGGCACCAAGCCGAACGATCATACTTAGAATGCCCTCGATGCCTCGTTGGTTGAAGCAAACAACCTCAATACCACGCCGTATCAGCTCTGCAACAATGTCTGCCTGCAGGTCGGACCACGCAAAAACCACATCTGGGCGTAAGGCAATAATCTCATCGTACCGAGCATCAAGGTAGGTAGAGATCTTTGGCTTATCCTTCCGAGCCTGTGGAGGGCGAACAACGAAACCGGAGATGCCAACGATAAGATCTTCCGCACCGATGGCATACAGGGTTTCTGTTGTCTCCTCGGTGAGACAGATTACTCTTTGTGGATATGCCCACCTCATTGACCGCTTTTGGCAGGAGTGGACTGCCTCTTGGGTGCCTTTATAATTGTGCCCATCGGCGCGAGCAGAATGGCCTGCCTGTCCGAGCGAGCAACGTTATTGTAGAAGGTCTTATAGTCCACGTATTCTTCGGGCATAACCACCTTGCGTTTGTTAACCGCAGTTCGTTTGAGTTCAAGGGAATTGCCGTTGTTCTTCATGGCTCGAGTAACCTTGGCCACAGGGTTATCGAACACCTCGGATGGTTTGGTTCCCAAGATCTGGTAACCATCGGGAACCACGATGTTCACGGTTTCTGTGAGAGTGTCAACGTATGTAGTGTACTCATACGGATGTTCTCGTTGCTGATAACTCAGAGCTGCAATAGGCTCATAGGGAGAATACCAGGGAACACGTACGATCAGCAGATCGGCAGCCTCCATGGTATACTCTGGCACATTGTAGGTAAGCGTATACTCCAGCGTTGGTGTAAGGGTGTCGAGGCCTGTGATAGTGTAGTCAATGAGCTCCACATCCGGTAGGTCCGACGAAAGACCTTCCTTGAGCCAACGTTCCAAATCCGCTTGATTAGCTCCTTTCCAGTTACCGCGATAGAACTGTGTTCGAGCACCTGTATGAGTAAAATGTTGAGCGATGTGAGCGCTTCTATCTGGCCGAAGGGTTATGGATGTGTGAACGTCCATAAGATTGGGGGTGAAGAATTTCTTGTCAAGTCTGAACGGTGCAACCTCTCCCGGCTTGATGAGCAAACAGAAGGCATTCAGGTCTGCAAACGGTACTGAGTGTATTGGCACATTGTCGGCCGTGAGGTCCATAAACAAGTTTTGCCCATCCAGCTGAACCAGGACAATCACGTGATCGAAGGGTGTAATCGCTGGAAGTGGGTCTGGGTACAATTCAGAAGTATTGGTCTTGACCAATACATGATATGCCTTGATGTTGCGCTCGGCTAACATGGATATGCACAAGGTGGCAACATCCTTGCAGTCGCCGATGCGCGTAACAAGTACATCGCGGGCATCTTGTGGTATCACACCACTTTGGCGGAAGGGAACAGCACTGTATCGGATGTCGTTCGTTATAAATCGGTAGACACCAGAAATGATGTCCATCTTGGAGTACTCTCTGCCTGGTGGGAAGAGTTCGTTCATCTTCTCACGAACATCGAGTGAGGAGCGAGTTTTTGTTCGGGCTATGTCATAGTACCAATCAACAACATGATTCCACGAGGGGATGGAAGAGACTTCGAGAAGTTTGGCAACGTTGTCGTAGTCGGGCATGTCTTCCTCGCTCTCAATTGGGGGTACATCCAGCAGTTCCCAGACAAAAAGCTCACCCCATGGAGTCATGGTTCGTTTCGGTTCCGTCGCATCGCGATGAAATCGCCAGTTGAAACGTTCTGTTGTTGGAACAAGTAAGGAGTACCGTGCAATTTTTACTGGGACGTTGTCATCAACCCAGAAATCATCGGTAAAAAACCCGGCAAGACTACCGCGTGAGTACTCCTGTGTTTTGGTTCGAACATGCACGAAGTCTCCCGGCTCTAGGTTCTTGAATACGGCATATCTGCCGCTTCTGTCAGCTGGAATCTCACGCCCATTCGCTTTAATGACCACAGCCTTTTCAACGTTCATGTCGTTTCCTCCGGGAAGCGACATTTCTTTATACCGGTCAATACCGTCCTTCGTTAGCACACGAACCAAGTATTCATACTTCACGGCACATCGGCTGCCGTCCCGTACAACTCTCTGCACATCGAACAGCAACGTAACGCTGTGTTCATCAGGGAGCTGTTCAGCATCTGGAGCATTGCGTATCAAACTGTCGATTGCATTACCCTTCATCACACTGAAGGCAGATGGCTCACCCCTTAGTTCGCGCAACGCCGTTCGTACGTCGAAGTTTGCCGGATCACAATCAATGGCTTTAGTAAAGTCAGACATGGCTCCAGCCGTATCGCGGAGTGTTCGGCGGTACGTAGCCGATCGTTGCCAAAGCCAGGTTACGCAGGGAGCGTCCAGCAGTGCAAGTTCAATACTTCGAAGAGCGTCTTCCCATCTCTTTCGTTCTGCGTACGAGTCAGACATTCGCGAATGGTATCCTGGTGCGGCTGGTGAAAGTTCGAATAGCTGAACGAACACCTTTTCCCACTCGTCGTACCGTTTAGCATCCTCGAGAATGTTCGCCTTGAGCAGCAGGCCCGACTCACCGTAGTTCACTGAAAGGTGGCTGTTAACCACATCCAGCGCGCCGTCATAACCACGTTCACCACGCGATGCCATTATCGCTGCTGCCGTGGCGTACGTTATGTTCTCACGATGATCATTAAATGCTTGTGCTTGGAGTTCTACCACCAGACCTTGGTCATCCTTGGCTCGTGCAAGTGATATGGCGGCATCATAATAATCGATTGATCCCGGCAACCTGAGCTTGATTCTTTCCAAGGTTGCTGTAGCTGAGTCAAGCTGATTGGTTGCACGATCACGCATAAACGTGTAAACCAGAGAGGAAGGCAAATCTGGCCGCAGAGCGTTGATATGTTCGATGGTAGACACAACTTCATCTGATCGAGAACCACGCTGGTATGTGTCCAGACCAAGCATCAGCAGAGCAATACAATCCGGATATTTTTTCAGTGCTGGCCGGAGTACGGTTTCTGCATCGTCCACCTGATCATTGCGTAAGTGTGCTTCAATGAGCTGCAGATAGTTTTCCAATCGCTCGGGATAGAGCCGAATCTGCTCCCTGAAGTATTCAATAAAAGGATTGCTGATTGTACGTGCTTGTGCGCTAGCTTCCTTGATCACCTGCTTGGTTGATGTTGATTCCAGGTTCGGTATCGGTACACCAGATTGATCGGTGATGCGGAGCAGGAAATTGCAACGATCCAGCTTGCTATTCGCGCACTTTACCACAATGCTGTTCCAGCCTGCCTGAAGCGTTACTTCCGTGATGTAGGTGTCGAGGTCGTTATTGTGCTCCTCGTAGGTTTCCGACACCAGCTCATTATTCAGGAAAAGTCTGTATGCACCAGATGTACCAAGCCGCAAGTGTACACGCTGCTGTTCAGCCGACTTCACGTAGCAACGAGCGTAAAAAACGCCGTACACACCGGGAAAGTGGCGGGCGAAATCAACCCAACCATCAATCCTAGAATTTGGTGGATCGAACCACCAAACCTTGCGAAGGTCGGCACCGCTGTAAATACTATCAGCGTCTTCCAGCTCAGGCGGCCAAGGCTTATCCAAGCCGGATCCCGAGATGTTGTTGAAAGGTCCGATGAGGCGCCACGTGTCGATCGAGCCGATAAGATTATAGAATCGCCGTGCCTGCTCCACATCGCCAGCACGTTCCTCCATGCCGCCCAACATCTCGTAGCCCATGGCACGAAGAATGCCAAGGCTGTCTGGGTCATCTATGATGTTGCGAACAACTTCACGTATTCCGCTCTGGCGGTCATAGAGATTACCGGTAAATCTCCGTGTGTATTGAGCAGCGAAGATGTAGGGATGCGGATTCTCGGCAACTTCAAGCCCCCTGCGGAATGCACTCCAGGCATTACGGAAGTCGAGCTGGAGTTCGTAGGCATAGCTCATGCCTAGGTAGGCTCGCAGGTCGGACGGATCCTCACGCACCGCAGCCTCGAACTCTTCAATGGCAGAAACTTCGTTGTTTGAAATCAAGAATTCCCACCCCCGGTTTGTTCGCTCGCCTGCAAGAGCGGGGGAGACAAATCCGAGAATGGAAATGATGCATGCTAGAACGGATACGAACGGATTTGTAATCACGGTAACCCTTGGAACGATCATCGTTTGCTACATTGCGCCATCTTGATAACAAACCTAGCAAACACACATGTTTACGGTTGCTTCACTCCTAGTACCTACAGACTTCTCAGAAAATAGCTTGCGTGCTATCGCTCTTGCCAAGGAGGTTGCACGCGGTACTGGTGCAGAGTTGCACCTGCTGCATGTAGTTGAACCAGTTGTGTACCCGGCCGACTGGAGTTACGCCCAGGTTGGATTCGCTGATATCGAAGCCGAACTCCAACAAAACAGTGAGCAGGAAATCCAAAAGCTAGCTGATGCACTGCGCGCCGAAGGGTTCAAGGTTGTGGCTTCGGTTCGCCGCGGACGTGCCAGCGATGAAATCTGTTCCTATGCTATCGAGCATGGTATCAGTATCATCACGATCGGTACTCATGGACGAAGTGGATTCGAACATTTCCTGTTTGGTAGCACAACAGAGCGTGTGTTGCGAAAGTCTCCGTGTCCAGTGCTGTCGGTACGCTTGGAATCAAACAAAACCCATTGATAGCGTTGCCTGATGCCTCTCGTCAAGACTTCGCGCCTTGTTACTATTGAACGGCACATCGTTGAGCAAGGTGCTCTCCATCCCGAGGCAACCGGAGAGTTCTCTCGACTTTTGCGAGACCTGACGCTTGCCATTCGCATCCTAGCGCGAGACGTTCGCCGTTCAGGCCTCAATGATATTCTCGGGCTTACTGAGTCCACCAATGTGCATGGCGAGCGGGTGAAGCGGCTAGACATCCATGCCAATGACGTTGTTTTCAGAGCCATGGATCATGGTGGACATCTCTGCGTAATGGCATCGGAAGAGGATGAAAATCTGATAACGATACCAGAAGAATTCTCCAAGGGAAAGTACGTGCTGGTGTTCGATCCACTCGATGGGTCAAGCAACATCGATGTGAATGTATCCATCGGTACGATTTTTTCGGTGTACAAGCGTATTGACCCACTGTCCACTGCTGATGGCACCATCGAAGACGTTCTGCAGCCTGGTTTCAAACAGGTTGCTGCAGGGTATGCCATGTATGGATCGAGCACTCAGCTAGTGTATACCACAGGGCAGGGCGTGAATGTATTCACCTTCGATCCCACGATTGGAGAATTCCTTCTCACCTTTGAGAACATTCGTATCCCACCACGGGGAAGAATCTATAGTGTGAATAGCGGCAACTCTCATAAATGGCCGGAACCCGTTCGGAGGTATGTACGGCACTTGCTTACTCCAAGTGAAGATGGAAGTCGGCCCTACTCCCTTCGCTACGTGGGAACCATGGTTGCCGATATCCACCGAACGTTGCACTACGGTGGCATCTTCATGTATCCTGCAGATGAAACGGCTCCAAATGGAAAACTGCGATTAGTGTACGAAGTGAATCCGATGGCATTCATCATTGAGCAGGCTGGAGGCAGAGCATCCACAGGTACTCAACGAGTGATGGACGTTCAGCCATCCTCTCTGCATCAGCGCATTCCATGCTTTATGGGTAGTACCGAAGATGTGCTCGAAGCCGAGCACTTTCTTGCACAACATGGAGACGAACAATGACAACACGGCGGACGTTTCTAGCTGCTACGGGTTTATCAATCGCTGGAGTTATGGGCGCACATGCAGCCAGATCTACACCCGTACCCGATGCAGCATCTTCGACGTTACTCCCGGTATTGCCTCCATTGCCATATTCCTATGATGCCTTGGAGCCATTCATTGATGCCGAGACGATGAAGCTGCACCATAGCAAGCACCACCAAGCATACGTTGATGGTCTTGCACATGCAGAGGGCCAGATGGCTCGTGCACGTGAGAGTGGTGATTACTCCCTCATTCAGCACTGGTCCAGGCAAGCAGCATTTCATGGTGGAGGCCACGCTCTGCATTCGATGTTCTGGACTGTGATGGCTCCTCCGAGCGTGGGAGGGGGCTCTGCTCCATCTGGATTCATGGCTGATGCACTCACCGAATCATTCGGTTCATTTGATTCATTCAAGCAACATTTCAGCGCAAGTGCAAAGGCAGTTGAAGGTAGTGGGTGGGCACTACTTCACTACCATACACAAGACAAACGACTTCTCGTACTTCAGGTTGAGAATCAGCACAAGCTGAGTAGCTGGCAGCTCGTTCCCATTCTAGGTATTGATGTGTGGGAACATGCCTACTACCTCAAATACAAGAACGACAGAGGGGCGTACATCAACAATTGGTGGAATGTTGTGAACTGGAAGCAGGTGGAAGACAATCTTCGATCAGCGATGATGTGAGTGGGTGTTGCACGATTTCTAATTGGTGAATAAAACATAATTCTTTGTCGGACGCTTGACGTGAGCATTTCCCCCATAACTTGCGGCATCGGCTCGTGGGCGGATCGTCGAGCCGATGACGTCGCGTCGAAATAAATCAGTGAATGGTGACGGCGTCGAGATTGGTTCGCAAAGGGTTTGTTGTATGAATATCTATGTTGGAAACCTTCCGTACTCAATGGACGATGCTGAGCTTCGTTCGGTTTTTGAAGAGTATGGTACTGTAGACTCTGCGTCTGTGGTCAAGGACAAGTTCACTGGCCGCAGTCGTGGATTCGGCTTCGTTGAGATGCCGGATTCTGAAGGCGGTGCAGCGATTGATGCGACCAATGGTCGCAGCGTTGGTGGCCGTAACCTCGTGGTAAATGAGGCTCGTCCACGCGAACAACGTCCGCGTTTCGATCGTGATCGCGGCCCTCGCTACTGATTTACGAAACCAGATCGCGAGTTCACACGGCCGTCTTAATAAGACGGCCGTTTTATTTTGCGCGATTCTCCGAACTGAAGCACGATCATGAAGCTCTTTGACACACTCCACACCATGGGGCACGAACAGGTTGTTCTGTGCTCAGATCCTGTTACCGGCCTTCGTGCCATCGTAGCCATTCACGATACGTCGTTGGGCCCCGCTCTGGGAGGTACCCGCATGTGGAAGTACGAGTCGGACGAGCAGGCACTCGTTGATGCCCTCCGTTTGTCGCGAGGCATGACGTACAAGGCAGCCGTGAGCGGTGTGAACCTTGGTGGTGGCAAGGCTGTGATTATTGGTGACCCACGCATAGACAAGAGTGAGGCACTCTTCAGAGCTTACGGTCGGTCAGTTGATAGCCTTCGCGGACGCTACATCACCGCCGAAGATGTTGGCACCAGTGTGCGGGATATGGAGTGGATACGCATGGAAACCAGGTTCGTAACGGGTGTGGGAGGAGCAGGAGGCTCCGGCGACCCATCACCCATCACAGCCTTGGGAGTATACTCTGGCATGAAAGCATCTGCCAAGTATACATGGGGCACAGACAGTTTGAGCGGAAAACGAATTGTTGTCCAGGGTGCAGGCAATGTTGCTTCGCACCTGGTGCAGCATCTGGTGAAAGAAGGTGCCACAGTGTTTATCACGGATATCTATGCAGATAAGGCACGACAGGTTGCTACCGAGACTGGTGCTACCGTTATTGCACCAGAAGACGTGTTTGTAACAGAATGTGATGTGTTCTCTCCTAACGCTCTGGGAGCGGTGCTGAATGATGAAACCATTCCCCAACTCACGTGTGCAATCGTGTGTGGTGGTGCAAACAATCAGTTGCAGCAGGAAGACAGGCATGCGCGAATGCTGCGTGAGCGTAACATCGTTTATGCACCAGACTATGTGGTGAATAGCGGCGGACTGATGAATGTTGCCTCCGAAGTAACAGGTTACGACGCTGCTAGCGTTACCAGACAGGCAGAAGGCATCTACGACATTACCATGAACATCCTTGTAACAGCGCGCGACCGCAACGTTCTCACCATCGAGGCAAGCAATGCTATTGCCGAGGAACGTATCCGCAAGGTGAGACATGTGCATGGTACCTACACTGGTACCCCCATTATTCGCGGCGCATGATTCCGCTTACATCCACCAAACCGTGAGCCCCCTTCCCAACGATCGGCGTTTCCCGCTAAGCCAAACCCGCACCGTGAAGGGTACCCGTCACCTTGCGCGGGAAAAGGTGTTACAAGTGTTGTCGGCTGCGGGTGATGGGCAGGTATCGCTCGACGATGTATTTCCCCATGTGTTCTTTCGACAGTTCAACTTCGACTCCGATAAAAGTGAAGGTGAAACCGGACGGATCCTACGTCCAGACGAGGTTCTGGAGCTAGAAGCTGACGTACCGATTGAGTGGTCGAAAGAAGACATGGACTACGCGATTCGAGTGGTGGAGGCGGCGCGCGACAATAGAGAGCGCACGCGTGAACTCATTGAACGGAACGCTCAGAATTGGGAAGTGGAGCGCATAGCAATGTTGGATAGAGTGCTTATACAGCTTGCAATTGCCGAACTCACGGCGTGCCCAGACGTTCCCGTGAAGGTCACGATCAACGAAGTAATCGAGCTAGCCAAGCGGTACAGCACAGATAAGAGTGGCACGTTCATCAATGGCATCTTGGATGCCATCACCGCCGAGCTGAAGGAGGCCGGTTTGATCCGCAAATCGGGCCGCGGACTCATCGAATGAAACAGATCACTAATCCGGTTATCAACTATGAAGAATAGCAACATCGCAAGAGCCATTGTACTAACTGCACTCGTCATGGTATGTGCTTCGGGCATCATGCAGAGTCAGCCTCGGTTTCAGTGGATCAAGACCATTACTGGGAAGAGCTTCGACGAAGGCCTCGACATGGGAATTGGGCCGGATGGCCATATTCATGTTCTGGGCATCTTCTCCGACTCCGTGCACATAGATAGTGCCACGTTGGGAGGTATAGGCTCCTATGATGGATTTTCTGTTCGTTTCAACGGTGCGGGACGTCCCATAGCGTGGGACGCCTATGGCGGCTTTTTCTCCGATGAAACTCGGTCCATTGCTGTTGACAACAAAGGCAACTATTACATCGCAGGCAACTTTGACGACGTTGCAGTGATTGGTGGACAGAACATCGTGACGATTGAAGAGTTCACCATCGACATCTTCGTTGCCAAGTTCGATAAGATGGGTGTGCTGCAGTGGGTTAAAGTCTTTGGAGCAACGGATTACGATGAGTCACCACCACATGTGGCCGTGGACTCCGTTGGCAACGTATATCTGGCAGGGGGCTTTGGCTCTACTGCCACCTTTGGTACGAAGAGCATTACGTCTGATGGTGAGTCAGATATATACGTAGCCAAGATCTCCCCGTCTGGCGACGTTGTGTGGGTGAAGTCAGCCGGTAGCTCCAGTTTGGACATGGCACGTGACGTTGCTGTGAGCCCAAACGGTGACCGCGTTTATGTGGCTGGTGTGTTTACGGGCAGTGTAGAGTTTGGCGGACTTCAACCAATCCAGAGCTTTTCGGGAAAGCAGGATTTGTTTGTTTGGGCGTTGGACGCAAATGGTGGTTATGAGTGGCTGAGGCGCATCGGTTATGGAGAAAAGGATGATCAGATAAGCTGTTTTGCCGACGCAACCGGAAAGCTCCTTGTGACTGGGGCAATGCACGGCGCAACCATGTTTGATGCTACGACGCTCAGTGCCAATGGTGGGGTATATAGTGACGTATTCCTGTGCAGGTTTACGAAGTCTGGCGACATTGACCTTCTTCGCAATTATGGTGGTGGGTATGCTGAGACTGGTATGGCTGTGACTTCCGACAGTCGTGGTGCCATTTACATAACTGGTTCGTTTGACTCAACCGCAACCTTTGGTGGCACAACTGTGAACTCCAATGGTGGCAGCGATATCTTCATCATCCGCACATTTCCGAATGGAGATGTAGAGTGGGCTCGATCAGCCGGGGGCATCCACGATGACGTAGGAAGGAGTGTGGTGGTTGATGCTTCGGGCGTAACGTACTTCAGTGGCACGTTCGATACCGAAGCATGGTTCGATGATCAGCTTGTTAAGGGCGAGCGATTTACAGATGCGTTTGTAGCAGCACTCGAATGTGGTCCAAACACAGCCTTGATACCCAAGCTTGATACCATCGAAGTGTGTTATGGTGCAGACACCGTTGTACGTGCACCAGGTGGCTACATCGAATACACTTGGTTTGTTGACGGCCAGTCTCGCCAAACGCCGATTCGACCTGTTCTGAATATGAATACACTGGAGGAAGGCACACATTCCGTGTATGTTCAGATCGTAGACAACTATGGTTGTTTGGGTAATAGCGATACCATTACCATTGTTGTTATGCCTGGAGCACCGGAGCCAGAGATCAGTAAGGTTGGAAATTTCCTTGGCTGCTCCGTACCGGATGTGGTGTACCAGTGGTATCGCGAAGGCAGGCCAATTGCGGGAGCTACCAGCCAAACCATCGAGATTCAAGGTGAAGGTAATTATCGCGTACTCATCACCGACAGCAGGGGCTGCACCCGATGGTCCGATAACTTCCTGGTTGGCACTACCCATGTTGTTGACCTGTCTGATCTAGGAATAAGCGTTTACCCCAATCCATTCGATCAGCAAGTCACGTTGAAGGGGGCTCTGGGCTCGGAAGTTGTTGTGATGGACCTTCTTGGAAGGCAAATCCTTGCAGCAACGGTTAACTCCGAGATAACAGCGTTGAACGTGCCAGGAGCTGCCGGCAGTTATGTGTTGTTAATCAAGACTCAACACCATACTGCAAGCATCATGCTTCACAAGCGATAATACCTGGCATTGTAGCTTTCCAACTCTGTGCGCTTCCATCCAAGGTCGCGCATACGCCTATCGAGTTGGTCCCGAGCATCATCAAGACTCACACCGGCCTCCTTGGCAAACAAGGAGGCCTCTACATATCCGAGATCCAAGAATTCGCGGTCAATCTCCTGATCCAGGCGTTTCTGTACTTTCTTTCGCATCATCATTCCGATGGTCACGCAGGAAGCCGAAATCACTGTGAAGGTGCCGCCAAGGGTAAGATTTCCGATCCATGCATCACTTTCATCAACGAGTGCACCGATCGTCATCACCAGGCCATAGACGGCAAACATCATCGTAAGGCCACTAACGATGAGAAGAATACGATAGGTCATGGCGCAAATTACGGCTCGTATCTTCGGCCGCCTGCACGCAGATGTTTTGCGTGCAATTCCGAGAGGGAGTAGTATTTACAGCGTTCACCACAGGAGTGATGATGGACAAGAGAATTGAGCATCTACGATCACTGAAGGCCGAGGCCTTGCTTGGTGGTGGTGAGAAGCGCATCGCACAACAGCATGCGAAGGGAAAACTTACCGCACGTGAGCGCCTGCAAGTTTTGCTGGATGAAGGATCGTTCCGTGAGTTCGATATGCTGGCAAGACATCGCAGTTCCCGATTTGGCCTTGATGCCAATCGGCCGCTTGGCGATGGAGTGGTAACCGGAGTGGGTACCATCAACGGTAGGCACGTTTGTGTTTTCTCTCAGGATTTCACAGTCTTCGGTGGCTCACTGAGTGAAGTGTTCGCAGAGAAGATCTGCAAGGTGATGGATCATGCAATGAAGATTGGTGCACCCATTATTGGACTCAACGACAGTGGCGGGGCTCGTATTCAAGAGGGTGTGGTTTCGCTTGGTGGGTATGCAGATATCTTTCTGCGTAACACACTAGCAAGTGGTGTTGTACCGCAGATATCGGTGATCCTTGGCCCATGTGCGGGAGGTGCGGTGTACTCACCTGCACTCACCGACTTTGTCTTCATGGTAAAGGGAACCAGTTACATGTTCGTAACTGGTCCCGACGTTGTAAAAACCGTAACACACGAAGAAGTAACGTTCGAGGAGCTCGGTGGAGCAGAAACCCACGCCACGCGTAGTGGAGTAGCCCACTTTGCTATGGAAGATGAGATCACCTGCCTACTTGGAGTACGCAAGCTGGTATCGTTTCTGCCTTCCAACAATCGAGAGAAACCTCCAGTGCGGCCTACGCTCGATCAGATCGACAGGTCCAATACTGCTCTCGTAACAATCATACCAGCAAACCCCAACCAGCCGTACGACATGAAAGAGGTGATAAAGGATGTGGTGGATGAGGGAGACTTCATGGAGGTGCATGCAGACTTTGCCACGAATATTGTGGTTGGGTTTGCCACACTTGACGGCATGCCAGTAGGTGTTGTAGCAAATCAGCCTGCCTCGCTTGCCGGTGTGTTGGACATTATGAGCAGCATAAAGGGTGGCCGATTTGTGCGGTTCTGCGACGCCTTCAACATCCCCATCATCACATTTGAAGATGTACCAGGTTTCCTTCCCGGTACCGACCAGGAATGGCGCGGCATCATACGCCATGGGGCCAAACTTCTGTATGCCTACTGCGAGGCTACTGTACCTAAGCTTACCGTCATCACTCGCAAGGCTTATGGCGGAGCGTACGACGTGATGAGTTCCCGTCATATTCGGGGAGATTACAACGTGGCGTGGCCCACAGCAGAAATTGCCGTGATGGGTGCAAAAGGGGCAGTTGAGATTCTCTACAAGAAGGGAGCCGGTAGCAAGAATCAGTCATCCGAGAATGGCGCGGCGACCGATGAAGAACACACACAACAGCTGATTGATGAGTACAACCGCCAATTTGCTAACCCCTACGAAGCGGCTGAGCGAGGGTATGTAGACGACGTTATTGAGCCGCAGGATACTCGAAGAGAACTCATCATCGCCTTGCACCGACTGAAAACAAAGGTTGATGCAAACCCATGGCGCAAGCACGGAAACATACCATTGTAGCAATGCCATACAGCTTGGGCAACAATGTGAAAGTTTGGGTACAACTGTGCAACCAGAACCTAGTGCTGTAGTGCACCAATCCTGCACAACAACAAAAATCTCGGTGCATGAGTTGATCACATGCACCGAGATCACTGTTAATCATAAGGTACCGTGCGCCTGGCTTACCAACTAGACTTTGCTGCTGCCCAGATGATCTTTACACGTTCCTTGTTAGTAATGAGACCTGCCTTCTTCCATTTGCAAGCAAGAAGCGTTACTCCAGCAACAAACTTTCCGTGCTTGTTCGTGTTGTCTCGAACGTACAGGATCTTGTCCATCATGTATGCACCATCGGACAGATACTCGTTCTCAACATCGGTGTCACGTCCGTCAATCACGATAGTCGCTTGATCATCTGAGTCTGGAAATGGATCTGCATCATCGGCAACACCATCGCCATCCGTATCGGTTGAACCGCCATCTGGCTCATCACAGGTGAGTCCGGATACTTCGAGTTCGAAGGTGATATCGTCGCCGCAGCCGCGGAAATCATACACGGCTATCGTGTACCAACCACTTTCCTCGATTTCGTAATCCACGAGCGTTGGATCAAACTGGCATCCACAACCCAGGAGTGATGTGAAGTCGTCGTCTTGCCATGCAATCCACTCCATATCGGAATTGCCGGAGTTAACGGAGAGACCATCGGTTGACGTGGTAACACCCTTGAACAAGGAAAATGCGGGATCTATTCCACAGCCAGTCCGATTTACCGTGATAGTAATAACGTCACCAGCCGTGCCGTAAAACTTGTAATAACTCCATGCCGCAGGGTCGTTGATCGCATTTCGTGTCGAGGTACCTTCTACCGTTCCGTTGCAGATTTCTGCTGCATACTCAACAGTAGCTTGCACACTTTCACCCTTTGTGCGGATATAGTTGGGTGAAAGAATGTTCTCTGCCTCGTCGACGCCAACTTTTGCAACGAGTTGGAATCGGATATCGGAATTCGTGTTTCGACTTACCGATGCTGATGGCGTATCAACCACCAATTCGGGGTTGGAACAGGAAACCACAAAAAGACTAACGGCACTTGCCAATGCTGAAGCAAGGATCCGATGGAGTTTGATCATTTGGCCCTCCGGTATCAGTGGGCCTGAAAATACGACGCTACGTGAAAAAGCGTACGTAATATCTCGTATAAGTTTCTAACATATTGTTTTGCTTGTACTTATCTCCGTCCTGTGACCACCACTATTTGAGTATTGTACTTGGGATGGATACCTGTTGCGGCTCCAATGAGGAGTAAATCACTTGTAAGCATTGCCTTTCTATGTCCACGCGACGGTGTGCCTTCGTCAACCAGAAATGCTGCGAGCATGAGGCTTGTGCTCAGGTGGCCGTACGTTATCGACTCTGCCAGAGAGGTAAACCGTCCGTATTTGGCTACACGCAGCGCAGGATCTGACCGATCTGAGCCGATATGTCCTACAATTCCTGTTCTGGCAGCGTCTTCCACATGATCCATTGCAGCCTTGGCTAGTGCTGAGTCAAATACAAGCGGGGGAAGGGGCTTGAGTTTCGCGAGTTCAGTTTTGATTTCCTTAACCGCCTTCCGTAATGCCTTTTTATCGGGTGTAAAGGAGCTTACCTGTTGCTGATATGCATCAATTTTAGGTATGTAGGATTTTGGATTGGCTCTCATGTCATTGAGCTCTTGAATGAACGCCATAGCCAGTGAGTCATCGGCCGAGTCGGTAGGCTGTGCAATCATGCTATACGCATGAAACACGAAACCAAGAACAAGAAGCCATAGCCCCCTGCTAACATCAATCACGCGCAATGGACTCACAGATGTTAGTAAGTGTGCTGGCATCCTGCTGTGAAATCTTGGCAGCCATTTCTGCCTCGATGGATTCAACGTCCGGCCGCATTCGTTCTAGCAGGTCCAGCCCGCTCTGTGTGATGTATGTAAGCGATAGCCTTTTGTCGTCGTCGGACTTACCCCGAACAACCAAGCCACTTGCTTCGAGCCGGTTGATCAAACGAGTAACGTCGGGGCTTACATGTACCATGCGGTCAATGATTTCGCACCGGGGGTGTCCGCCTGGGTACACACCCCGCAAAATTCTGAGTACGTTGTACTGTGGGTGTGTAATTCCATGTGCTTCACATAATTCAGAAACTCGGCGTTGGAGCGCATCGGCAGCAACAAGCAGGCTAAGGAATGCCTCCTGGTAAACAGAGGAAAATCGTTGCTGTTTTAGTCGGCTTCGGAGGTATTCTCCCATACGCGAAGATAACGGGGAAATATTCGTGTTGCAACACACATAGTGAACAACGGTGAGATGGTTTGTCTACATTGGTATAACTCCGTAGGAGGAAGTATGTCGGCCGTGAAATGTTTGATATCTGTGGTATGTGTTTTTCTGGTACCGGTGTTGTCATCCGGCCAAGGTCTTGCCGGTAAGGACTTTCTTTTTGCCATTCCTCAAAACTTTCGCAGCACATCGGATGGGGGTTCAAAACATCCAGAGTATTTAGTTGCCACGATTAGTGCTGTTTCTGCCGCAGATGTCGAGTTAACAAGCGAAGGAATTGGTTGGACTACTACGGTACACGTTGACCGCGGAACAGCTCAGCATGTTGACATACCTGAGTCACTTGTTGCAAACAGGACTGGCATTGGTAGCAAGACGATACGCATTCGGTCAACCTCACCGGTTGTGATTTCGATAACCTATTCAAAGTACCAGACCACTGAATCGACATCACTGCTTCCTTCGGAAATGTGCGGGCGTGACTACTGGCTAGCTAGTTATTCTCCTATGGCACAAGATCTCATTTCAACAGCAACTGTTGCTGCGTATGAAGACTTCACTTCGATCAAGGTTACGTTTAGAGACGGTGAAACTCGCGAGTATGCGTTGCAAGCAGGGCAGTGTGCGGTAATTGCGCGGGATACAAATGAAGGGCTGCCGGCTAAGGATCCCGCGTTTGACCTTACAGGTGTTCATGTGCTGGCGAACAGGAAAATCTCCGTCATGTCAAGTCATCGTTGTGCATACATCCCGGAAAAGGTAGAGGCCTGCAACTACTTGCTTGAGCACACACCTCCGTATGAACGATTGGGAACGGACTACGTTATTCCTGCCTTCCCGGGCCGACTTCGCACGAGAATTCGAATCATCGGCACAAGACCGGAAACGAACGTAACTGTTAACGCCGACAGTACCGAAGTTCATGTGCTTGGACAGGGAGAGTTCAAGGAAATTGCAAGCTCGGTGCCAATACGATTGCGTGCATCAAATCCAGTTCTTGTTGCCATGTACTCTGAGGGCTTCAAATCTGAAACCGAAAAGGATGGTAACCTGGCTGGAGATCCCTGTATGATACTTGTTCCACCGGTAAACCGTTGGACCAGATCGGCCATTGTAAATGTATCTGTAGCCCGTCCGTGGACGCCGACGCTTGTTATCGTTACTCGGCCGGAGGCGCTTCCGTCGCTCACGGTAAACGGCTCGTTCATTGAAGATCCGGCAGTGGTGAACATTGGAACGGATCTTGTTCAATTGAATGTACCGATGACGGGAGCCGAGGCAACGATATCCAGTGGTTATAACATGTTGGTTTTGGCAACTGCCCAATCCGGTAATCTAGATGGGTCGTACGACGCGTATGGCCATGTAGCTAGTTGGTAGCGCGCAGGGCAGCTATCAAATCAGCTAAGTCTCCGTTGATGACTTGATCCAACTGGTGATTCTTGTGTTCCCCTTCAAGCCGGTGGTCTGTAACGCGGTTCTGCGGAAAGTTATAGGTGCGAATCTTCTCGGAACGGTCGCCGCTTCTCACCATTTCTTTGCGGGAACCTGCAACAGCTGACTGTTGCTTTTCCAATTCCATTTCGTACAGGCGGGCGCGCAACACCTTCATGGCCTTCTCTTTATTCTTGAGTTGCGATCTCTCGTCCTGGCATTGCACAACAATGCCCGATGGGTTATGAACAATGCGAACGGCGGTTTCTACCTTGTTCACATTCTGGCCTCCCTTGCCACCTGACCTGAAGATGTCGATTCGCAAATCACTCTCGTTTATCTGCACGTCGACTTCTTCTGCCTCTGGCAGCACGGCTACTGTAGCAGCACTTGTGTGGATACGGCCTTGAGCTTCTGTTTCAGGTACTCGTTGCACACGATGAACACCGCTTTCATACTTCATCATACCATAGGCTTCGTTTCCACTTAGGGCGAAGATGATTTCTTTATAGCCACCGCGCTCACCTTCCGTGAAGTCTATTACATCCACCGCCCATCCTTGCCGTTCAGCGAATCGTACGTACATACGATACAGGTCACCCGCAAACAACGCAGCTTCATCACCACCCGTACCCGCTCGAACTTCAACGATGCAATCTTTCAGGTCATTTGGATCTTTGGGAACCAACAGGACGAGAAGTTCGGCCTCGGCTGCAGCTTTTTGATCTTCAAGGGCATGAAGTTCTTCGTATGCAAGGTCTCTCAACTCTCGATCCAGCGCAGGATCATTAGCCATTGCCCGAGCTTCCTGCAAACGTTCGTTGAGCTTCAGGTATGCACGAGCGGCCTCGGCAACTGGTAGCAGAGCCTTGTACAAACGTGATGCATCACGCAGTTTTTGTTGATCAGTAACAACATCGGGATCATTCAAGGCCTGCTCTGCAGCAGCAAACTCATCAAGCAGGTGTTGAAGGCGTTCTTCCACGTTAACGTGTGCAACATTAAAGGTTAAGGGGGCTTGGGCAGGGATGAAAGGGCAAAAATATCGCAACTTGCCATACGTTGCCGGGGACGAATGTACCGGGAACATAGGTGCCGGGTACATAGGTGCCGGGAACATAGGTGCCGGGAACATAGGTGCCGGGTTCTTAGGTGCCGGGAACATAGGTGCCGGGAACATAGGTGCCGGGTTCATAGGTGCCGGGTTCATAGCAAACCATGACTACTCAATCGCAACACTTGTACCGAAGCCCACTTTCAACCGCTCTTGCTGTCATGATCTGCTTGGCTGGCGGCTGTGCAAGTGAGGATCCTAACATCGTGAATCCACCACCGGGTTCGGCCAGAATCGTTGTTAGAATGCTCAACTTGGTACCTGATGGCACCGATAGGCGCATGGTCCTGGAACTTGGTTACCAGACTGAAGTAGTGCCCGCTAGTAGAATGAGTGCTACGGTGAATGCACCGGCTGATTCTAGTTACGTGCAAATCTTGGCAGGTGGAGTCACGGAGTTTTCAACTCCGGACCGAGTACGATTCGCACAACAAAGTGTGTATGATGTTTTTACCACCGGGCTACCAAACAACCAGGATAGGTTTGATACGATCGTTGTTATCAACGCGAACCGCTCGCTCACAACCCTACCCGTTGCACAGGTTCGCGTGGCAAACATGTTCCCCGATACAACGGTGCAGTTCGAGGTACGCCTAGGGTGTCCTAATGGTAAACCACTGACAGCAACACCGCTATCATACCGCAGCGTTTCACTCTACCAAGAAGTGAATCCTGGTACTGCGGTGTTCAGCATTCAGCAGATTCAATTTGGAGAAACCATTCCAATTGGCACCTTTGAGTGCACGCTAGACCAGTACACGCCCTACACGATTATTGCCCATCGAACAACTGGGAACTCTAACGTTGAATTCATGCTATTGAATGAGTCGGATTTTACCAATGCAGCGGACCGACCTTTTCTTCCAGTGAACATGCGTGATGCAAACATGCGTGTTTGCAACCTGAGTGGTTCACCAGTAACACTGAGTTTGACGCGAACTGGGCAGGTGGTTGCCTCGAACGTCGAACCTTTCGTACTCTCAGCCTATGCTTCGGTTCCTACGTGTGAACAAGAAGAAGCCGACGTCGTGGAGCTTCGGTTTCAGGATGGCCGAACGGCGACTGACAGCACGTCGCTCACACTGAGAGGTTTGTATACAGTGATTGCAACTAGCAGCGACACAAAAGCAATGATCATCGTACCACCACTTCCAGTGCTATTCAACACTGCCGGAAAGGCAATTATCCGCACTGTTCATGCTGCACCTCGCAATAGGCAGATAACGATTAGCGCCGGTGCTCGAACCGATGCCTCGAGTGCTACATCTGTTAGCTCGGGTACAACGTTAGCAGCAGATCTCACCTATGGCAGTATCAGCAATCCGACAGTGATCGAGCCAGGCGCCTTGCCCCTCACGGTTACAACGTCCGTACTCCCGACGGCTCTCCTCCATGCTTCGGTTGGTACGGTTCAGCCCGATCAAGCGTACTTACTCGTTGTAGGCGAAACACCAGACGGTTTGCCCGTCACCTATCTTCTCGCAGAACGCGATCAGCCAGGAACGATCCAACAACAGACGGATGCTGCTCTGTTCCGCTTCGTGAATGGCTCGCCAACATCAGATTTTGTTAATACAACGATTGCATCCGTGGTCGAAAATGGTAACGTATTCTACCGCAATTCTCTAACCACAAGCGTTGCCTATGGATCAGCAGTGGTAAGTGCGGCAGGTGCTACCATTCAGGCGGCATCGCTGCAAGGTCAGCGAACCTTGCTGATCTATACGCAACAAGGTTCGCAAGAAATAATCGTAAACATTACCTCCGACCCTCTTCGCCAGATACCTGGCCAGAGTGATAGACGTGTGATTAATGCCACATTCGACCTCCCGCTGGTTTCTGTGACGTATGATACTGTGTATGCACAACATCCCGACAGCTCGGAAGTAGTCGCACGCGACGTAGCCTTTGCGACGGCATCTCCCATACACGTGCTTCAACGTGACCGCAGAGGATCTATGTATGTGTACGATGCAACTCAGCGCAAGCTTGTTTACACACTTCCCATCGTGCTGGGACCTCTTGGTAATAGCTATTCACTCATCGTTGTTGGACGCAAAGAGAGCGGATACGAGGTGATTTCACTCCAAGAGTTCTAGTTGGCTACCGCCGTATCTTCGAAGGATTCATGCAGCTCGTTACCACGTACCTACGTCTGCTTCTCCTCTCACTGCTTCTGGCGGTTCACCCCGCGCATTCTCAGGAGCGGATCAGTGTGCCAAGCTCTACGTCGGGCGCACGGCAGTCAATAGTGGAGATTCCTGTTACCGGCACAATCTCCAGTCTGGGACACCTTCGTCTTGTGTTCGATTACCCGGCCAATGTGATTCGTTTCGTTCGGTGTACCGGTGGACCAAACGCATCATTCCGATGTCCTCAGGCTTATGTGGGAGCCGACACAATTGTTGATGGCACCAGAGGCCGCCTAACGGTAGAGTGTTGGGATGTGCAGCCAACAACCAATGGATTGGTGTGTATGCTTGTGATGGAGTTTCTGAATGGACCGGGCACCAGCGGCTATTTGCAGCCAATCAGGATGGACAGAGAGAAGACTCCTGTTCCTACAGTCGAATTCCAAAGTGGTCTCATTACCGCCGACGGAAGCCCTGCGATACCAACACCCGCAGAGGGGTTTACGGGCAACTATCCCAATCCGTTTTCAAGTCAGAGCACGTTCGTTTTTATGTTGGAGTCGGCTCAGCCTGTGCACCTCTCCGTTTGTACCATGCAGGGACGCACGATTCTGGATTTAGGACAAATGCAGGGTCGTGCCGGTGAAAACAGCTACGACTTTGCAGCCAATTCCTGGGAATTGGCTCAGGGTTCTTACCTCATGTCCCTGCAAACGTCAACAGGCACCTACCTGCATCCTTTCATGGTGCTTAAGTGAACATGATCACCCGCATGGCATTCGTACCGTTGAGTCTGCTGCTGATGGTGAGCCTCACATCCCTAACAAGTGCTCGTGATCCAGAATACATCACCAAAAATTCTGAGGGTAAGGAGTTCTGGCTATGCTTCATGAAGAACTTCCGATCAGCCGGAACCGACGTTCAGAATCGTGGTGCAGCTCTGCGTTTGCAACTGTTCATTACAAGTAGCTTCGATGCTAAAGTAGAAATCGAAATTGAAGAGATTGGCTATAAGTCCACCATCGAAGTGCGGGCAAACAGCGTTGTACCGGTTCAGATTCCAGCACGAGCCCAACTCCGTGCCTTGGAAACAGCAGAACGACTGGCTGTTCACATTACAGCCGATACCGCGATTTCTGTGTACGGACTGAATAGTCGATACCAAACCACCGACGCCTTCGTAGGGCTTCCAATCTCTGTTATCGGCCGCGAGTATCGAGCTATTGGGTATACCAAGTTGGCCAGCGATCTGCTTTCTGCTCTATCAATTGTTGCAACGGAAAACGACACGGAAGTCGAAATCACACCAACAGCTACAACGTCAACAGGACGCCCTGCGGGAAAGCCATTCAAGATTCGTTTGCGCCAAGGTGATGTTTACAGCATTGGAGCCAGATGGGAAAGTATCGGGCAATGCGACCTTACAGGAACTCGCATCGTGGCCAACAAAAAAATATCGGTGTTTAGCGGACATAATTGTGCCTACGTGCCACCGAAAGTAGAGGCGTGCAATCACCTTATTGAACAATTGCCTCCCGTTTCGGCGTGGGGATTGCATTACTATGTTGGCATGCTCAAGGAACGTTCACGTTATACGTTTCGCGTTGTTGCCTCAGAAAACAATACTCGAGTGTTTGAGAATAGTCGACTTGCCGTTGTTCTCAACGCTGGTGAATTCTACGAGAGTCTGAACACGCAGCAGCATGTTCAGATCACGGCCGACAAGCCAGTTCTTGTGGCGCAGTTTGCACAAGGCTTTAAGAATGGCGATAGTGTAGGCGATCCAATGATGATTCTTGTAAGTCCTACTCAGCAGTTTCTGAATGAGTATCGATTTGCAACGCCAATAAGTGGAGACTGGCACCATTACATCAACGTTGTTGCTCCAACAGAAAGCATTGGGCAGATTCGGTTAAATGGCCGTCGAGTTGACTCCACACTCTTTACCGTCCTGGGTGAAAGCCGATATTCCATTGCTCAGGTTCCGATACCGTACGGTACCCACGTTATCCGATCCGAAGTCCCGTTTGGCTTGTATTCGTATGGCTTTGGCTTCAAGAGTGACGCCTACGATGCCTATGGCAACATGGCTGGCCAGAGTTTTCTGGAACTGAACAAATTGGTCGATACAGTGCCACCGATGGCTGAAGCCGCTAACGTACGAGACGATTTTGTTGTGACGCTGCGTGATGACCGGGTTATGGATCGTGGCCTTGCCGCAGTGAACATCGTAAACACCGTTTCACTCGAAGCCGACATCCCAAAGGTCGAACAAGGTGCCCCACAAGTTTCCATTCGTGTACGACCAGCAGTGTCCGGTAAGAGCGGACGCCTTGTACTTGAAGCACTGGACGTGGCGGGAAACCGATCACAGTTTGCTGTATGCTACGTGTTTGATAGCCGGATAGAACGGTACGTGTTCTCTCTCAGTGATGATCCCTTGGTGCAATGCGTAGGCGAAGAAACGTGGATCGTTGGTGCGTATGGGTCGCTTGCCAACTACGTTCATACAGCAGACTTTACCTCCATTGGCGACCTATCAGGTCAAGCCGAATTTGGCGAGAGTGAAGGACCGGGATGGGGCTTCGGCCTACTGTTAGGTAGGCGCGTGCTTCCTAGCGTAATCCTACAGGCACGCCTGTCCGTTGCTGGCGTTGGCGGAAAGTTGATCTCACCGGACACCACAATCGGGACGGTGTTCGATTTAACCAGCGGCCAGTTCATTCCCTATCAAGAAGCAACAACCGTTGCTCTCACAAACTCATACCTTCGTTTTGGGGGTATGGCGCAGTGGTTTTTGCAGCGTTTCTTCTACATCACAGGTGGTCTTAACATCGCGGTAGCGCTGGGCAATTCTGCTGAAACACAACGCGAAGTACTGCGACCAACAGGATGGGAATTGCCTGGAGGCGGAACCTCTCAACCGGTTGGTAGTCAATCAGTCACTACCCTAAGCACTCTTGGGTTCGAACTGCTCGGTGGAATTGGATTCAGCTATCCAATCTCGTTCCGAGCATCGGCATTTATGGAGACTCTCTACACAAAGAGATTCGGATCCATGGCTAGTGACGTAAACTGGACTCTCCAGTCATTCGGTATCAACCTTGGCTTATTGTACCGCTTGTAGCCAAGTGCAGGTTACCGCGCGTGCATGATGCCGTAAGAACGTATCACTTCGGCCAGAAAGCTCTCCGGTAGGGTCGAGTTCTTCACTCCGAGCTTACGTTCCACGATGCCTACCGCATCGTACAACAGTTCCATAGCTCGTTGCGACGACATCCCTCGCTGCCGTGCCAGTAGAACATCTCGTAAAACCTGCACCTCCGTGTCAGTGAGATTCATGGCTTCTGGATAGGGGGCTTTGGTACGGTCCACATCCACTTCCATCATGAGCGTTGACAATGAAACGGCAGGTTTTACTCGCACTACCGTTGTTCCCGCGGCCATGTCGCCCAATCGCTGACTGTACTTACTGAACAGCACAACAAGGAAGGCAAGAGCACCCGTCGTGAAGCCAATCTCGAACAGTCCAATCAGCCACCGCATGAAGTATGCCCCAAAGGTTGGCCTGGATCCATCAAGCATCGTCACCTTAATTCCCATGAGGCGTTTTCCGGGTGTTTGTCCCTCCATCATCGATTCAAAGAGCAAGGGATAAAAAATCCACAGGAGGAGATAGAAGGCCCAGGGATAGAAATCGTCGGACACAACGTTGTTGGTAGCATAAACAACGAAGGACAAGAAAATCAATCCGACAATTAGGATAAACCCATCGACTGCCCACGCGCCAGCACGGTGAAGAACTGAAGCCGATTCGACTTCGATAACAACATTCTGCGTTGTGGTGATACCGAGAGTTGACATGTTGTATTCCAAAGATTGTACCAAGTTAGCGTGAGAGTCACAGAGTACATTTGCCTTGGGAGCAATAATGCGAGAAGTGACGTTCATTAGAAAAAATCAAGAGCGATGGAAGGCATTCGAGGAGATTGTAAACAAGCCGGATGCATGCAACGCTCAAGAGATGGCCGGAGCCTATGTACAGCTTATGGACGACCTTGCCTTTGCCCGTGCACAGTTCCCCGGTTCACAAACGTTGTTGTACTTAAATGCAATGTCCAGAAAGGTGCACGAGGCCATCTCCCGGAACCAAAGGCTGCGGCAGCACCGCTTGCGGCAGGTATGCTTTTACGAAGTTCCCAAGGCTATGTACGAGGTGCGGCCTCACCTGCTGATCTCTACAGTCGTTTTTGTACTTGGATGCACCCTTGGTTTCGTTGCTGGCAGTCAGAACGAGGATCTGGCTCGAAGCATACTCGGTGACTTCTACGTAGACATGACCATTGCCAACATCAAGTCTGGTGAAACCCTGGCTGTGTATGGCAGGACCGATCCCGTGGAGATGTTGTTCTACATTGCATTGAACAATATCATGATCCTTCTTCGATCTGTTGGTCTCGGCTTGATACCAGTGGTTGGTGCGGCATACCTTCTTATCCCGAATGCCGTGATGGTTGGTTGTTTCCATGGTCTCTTTGCCCAGTACAATCAGTTGGCAACGGCTACACTGGGAATATGGATCCATGGCACGCTCGAACTTTCCTCTATCGTTGTTGGAGGAGCGGCAGCCATCAGAGTTACTCATGCCGTTCTTCATCCGGGCACCTATCCACGCAGAGAAGCCTTCATTCGTGGCATCCGAACGGCAACGCTCGTAGCGTTGGGTATGGTTCCGCTGTTGTTCCTTGCCGCTGTTCTCGAGAGCTTCGTTACTCGTCTCTACGGTTTATCACCCTTGCTCAATGCTGGTATCATCGTGGGCTCAGCAGCATTGGTTATCTGGTACGTTGTCGTTCTTCCTCGAACAATCATCAATAGGTCTGTCAATGGCGATCGAAGAGTATCGGCTTAGAGAGGTTCGGTCATTTTCTGACACGATCACAGTAATATTCGAGGTTGCGAGAAGCGGTTTCAAGCCAATGATGCGTGCAACCGTTCGCATTTGTGCTCCCTGGCTTATCATCGGCGCGGTTGCAACGGCCTTCTTGTTTTCCGAATTCTTTGGCATGATAGCCGACCAATATGGTGGGAATAATGAGTGGTCGCCTATGTATTCGGACACATTTCTATCCTCGCTGCCTGGCATTATCATAGGTCTGCTCTTAGCATTGATAGCACTATCAGCTGGCTCTGCCTTGCAGATGTGCATCGTTTACCTTGCGGTAAAACACTATGCAGAACAAGGCTCTTATCCTGATTATGAATGGCTCCGCTCAGCGATTGGTAAGTATTTCTGGCGAACATTCTTTGCCGCCGCCGCATCAGCCATCATGATCAACATTGCAACACAGTTCTTCTATCTACCTGGTATATACCTTTCCGTGCCGCTCGGGTTGCTGGCATTTACCGTCGTTGCAGAAGATGCCGATGTAGGCAAAGCGCTATCGCGCGTCTTTGTTCTGATTAAGGATCGTTGGTGGTACTCGTTTGGCATCATTCTGGTTGTTGGGCTGGCGCAGGCAGCACTACTGCTGTCGCTGATGATACCAGGAACTATTCTGTCCATTGGTACTCTCTCAATCCTTCCAACTACTGAGCTTGGTCCGGTTGTGCCAATACTTGCCGGTGTGGCTGCGATTGCCATCCCCATACTTTTGGTATTCGCAAGCTTCATAACCTACATATCCCATGCCGTGCTCTACTATCAGCATAGCGAACGTATTGAAGGTGTCGAGCTTGGTCGCAGACTAGCTCTGATCGATCCTGGTTCTCATCCTGCCTGAACCATGCCATGAAGCCTGATACAATCATTGCTGCTGATCCAATCGTACAGCGAGCGTGGCAAGATGCCATGCTTGATGACCCTTCGTACAAATACATCCTTAAAAAGGGTGGTGAGAGCGCGATGGACAAACTGTTCGATTGGTTGCAGCATTGGATTGCCGAACTCTTCGATGGCGATTTCAATGGACTCCCCGATCTGGTGGGCTTCATCATCGTCGTTGGCGTTCTCACACTCGTGATTCTCTTTATCATGAAGTCCCGAAAACAGGGACTGTTTGCATCATCAGGTTCTAGGCTTGCCCTTGTGCAGGAAGAACAACTTGAAGCACCAGAGGACCTCGATCGACTGATCGGGGTTGCCGTGAATGATGGCAACTACAGGCTTGCAATTCGACTTCTATATCGTCGAACGCTCTCAGAGCTCAAGGACCTTGGGATGATCAACTTCCGACCGGAAAGAACCGATGCAGAATACGTTCGAGATCTCGCTGGAACTGCTTTCGGCGATTCCTATCGGCAGGCAGTCCGAATGTTCCAGTCAGCGTGGTATGGACTGGAACAGGTAAGCATGGCCGACTTTCACCGTGCACAGCAAGCCTTCGATGCCGTTCGTGCCACTATTCGGCACCATGTATGAACAGGATCGGTTGGATATTGGCCGTTTTGCTTATCGTGTTTCTAATACTCATGCGAGTACAGTTGCAGGATGCAGATAAGTTTTATCCAGATTTCAGGTCAACAAGCAAGGCACCTTACGGATCCAAGGCAGTTGTTGAATGGCTTCGGTATCAGCACAATCGTACTGTTACCGTATCTACGGGTACACTGGACCAGTTGAGCCGGAAGACCACGGGTCCAGTGATCCTCTTGCTTGCCACGGACCATCTAGAGCTTGACGACGCTAGCCTTGATGCGATGTTCACACTTCTCGATCGCGGAAGTACGATTATCCTAAGCGCAATCACGTTTGCAGACACCATATTGGACGCGTGTGAGATTGACGACTCTTACATCTACACAGGTGCCTTTCCTCTGTTTGACGCACGATACCCCAGCCGCATTCTTACCGAACACTCCAGTGCACCAGGATTCCGATACACGTTCTCAGAGAAACGGGTGACGACGTACGACAGCGTTGGGCGAAGTTACGAGTATCAACCTCTGGAAGCAGGATGGCGTGCTATCATCAATAAGGTCTATCCTGAAGGTAGCACTGTTGCAGCTCGCAAGACCTACGGCAAAGGACAGCTCCTACTATGCTCGGCCCCGCAGTTGTTCACCAACTATGGATTGTTGTACGATGAACTTTGGCACAGCTCGATGGCAGTGCTGAGCTATATGCCAGAGGGTGTCGTCTACTGGGATGAACATTACAAACCAATGCAAGCATCTGAGCAACTAGCACCACTCAGCTACCTGAAGTCTCACAAAGGCCTTATGCTTGCATACTTGATTCTGTTAGGGGGCTTGGGCATGTACCTCATTGTTGCTGGGAAGAGGAGGCAGCGTGCCATCCCGAGCAAGCCTCCGATTGTGAACACAACCCTCGACTTCCTCGACAGCATCACATCGTTGTATTGGCTGCGAAAGGATCATGCGGCTATCCTGAGCCGAATCGCAGCACAGTTTAGAAAACATGTAACAAGAAAGCTCAGGCTCCCAGTAGACGGTGATCCTAACCACATTGCCAAAATGGTGAGTGCTTCCTCCGGTGTTGCACCCGACGTTGTTCTGCGGCTGGTTACGCTGGCTCAGAGATCAGTACACAACAAGGTATCAGACGCCGAGCTTAAGTCAGCACACGCCGACATCCACACATTCTTCTCTGCAACGTCAATCTGAACTAATCCACCATCACCATGCAAGACACTATCACCACGTTTCGTGAGCAGGTAAGCCGGATCATCGTTGGTCAGTCCGATCTGATTGATCACCTGCTCATTGCCATGCTCTCCAACGGTCACGTCTTGCTAGAAGGTGTTCCGGGTGTTGCAAAGACACTTGCAGCGCGGTTAACAGCAAGACTCCTTGATTGCACGTTCACGCGAATCCAGTTTACACCAGACCTTATGCCAGCCGACATCATTGGCACAAGCGTATTCGACCCGCGAACGCTGGAATTTCACTTTCGCAAAGGACCGGTATTCGCAAACCTTGTTCTTGCAGACGAGATCAACAGGGCGCCGGCTAAAACGCAGAGCGCACTTTTCGAGGCAATGGAAGAGCGACAGATTAGTGTTGACGGCGCAACCCATCTTCTGCCATCTCCTTTCATGGTGATTGCAACCCAGAATCCGATAGAACAGGAAGGAACGTATCGCTTACCCGAGGCACAGCTTGATCGATTCCTCATGAAGGTTGTTGTAACGTATCCGGATGTTAATGAAGAAGTGGAGATCCTGCGTCGCCATCACATTGTAGGTACGGCGCCTGACGTAAACAGCATCAGTCCAATCCTCGGCCTTGATCAGTTAGCAGCACTTCGGCAGAGTGTGAAGAATGTTGTAGTTGAAGACAGCATCATCGGGTATGTGGCTTCGATAACCCAAGCAACACGCAACACACCATCCCTCGATCTTGGGGCCTCCCCCCGAGCAAGCATTGGCATGTTGATGTCGGCAAAGGCTCGAGCAGCTCTGGAAGGGAGAACCTTTGTGCTGCCCGACGATGTGCAAGCAGTTGCCAAGCCCGTACTCCGGCATCGAGTGCAAGTTGCGCCTGAACGTGAGCTCGAAGGATTTTCATCTGATCTCGTTATCGGCGACATACTTCGCTCACTGGACGTTCCTCGATGATTTCCTTTTGGAAAGGCTGGTTTCTAACACCACGTGCGTACATCATACTGTTCGGACTTAGCGTTCCGGCAGTACTGTCCGTGTGGGTGAATGTGTTGTATCCAGTTACGCTCGCAGCCCTCGTTCTGTTTACCATCGCCATCCTTATTGACACCACGTGGCTCTGGAGTAAGGGGCGAATGGTTCACGCAAGAAGAAGATTGGAAGAACGGTTGAATAATGGTGAACCAAATATTGTGCGCATACGCCTCAAAAGCCTTTATCCCTCAACGATTACTGCATCGGTTGTTGATGAGCTTCCGATTCAGTTTCAGGAGCGCGACTTTCATCTCCACGTTCGGCTAGATGGTGGACAGGAGCGCGATGTATCATACTCGGTTCGGCCGGTCGAACGTGGTGTATACTCCTTCGGCGCGGTAAACGTGTTCGTTAAAGGACCTTTGGGTTTGGTCGAGCGACGGTTTCGGTGGGATGCCGATCACGAATGCAAGGTGTATCCTTCGGTTACCGTGATGAGAAAAGCTGAACTCCATGCCTTCTCCAACCGTCTCGTCAAACATGGTCAGCGACGTTTGCGCAGACTCGGTCACACCATGGATTTCGAGAAGATCAAGAACTATGTAAGTGGTGACGACGTACGGTCCTTAAACTGGAAAGCCACAGCACGCAGTGGGAACCTGATGGTAAACCAGTATCAGGATGAACGGTCGCAGGACGTTGTAGCGGTGCTTGATACCGGCCGTATCATGCGAGCACCGTTTGACGGGATGACGTCGTTGGACTATGCTATAAACGCAGCACTGGCCTTTAGCAACGTGGTTATCAAGAAGCACGACAGAGCAGGGTTGATAACCTATGGTGCTCATGGTAGTTCGATGGTTACCCCGGGAAGCAAGCCTGAACAGATCGTTCAGATAAATGAAACGTTGTATGCATTGCAGACAGACTTTGAAGAAACCAATGATGAGCATCTGGTGCTGCGCATTCGAACTTCACTGCGCCATCGGTCATTGGTGATGTTGTTTACCAACATAGACTCGATGAGTGCATTGCACCGCAGGCTGCCATACTTCCAGCTCATTGCAACACGGCATGTTCTTGTTGTAGTCATTTTCGAGAATGTCGAAGTTCGAGCACTTGCAGCCTCTCGTGCTGCAACGATCGAAGACGTCTATAAGAGAACAGTAGCTCGCGACTTTCTTCAGCAAAAGCGTGACATTGCCATGGAACTTCGGCACCGTGGCATACACTGTGTACTTGCAGCCCCAACACAACTCAGCATCGCTTCAATTGATCGATATCTGGAACTCAAAACGCGCGGACTGATCTAGTCTGCCATCGAACACATGCTGGCAACCTCCATACGCAGACTTCTGGCAGTTACGGCCAAGGACGTCCGCTCCGAACTCAGAACACGGTACGGAATCACAGCACTACTGCTGTTTGTGATAACGGCTGTTTCCCTTGTTGTGTTCAGTGTTGCAGACGAGCCACTTCCGCCGCCACTCACGGTGGCGTTGCTGTGGATCATCATGATGTTTACAGCAATGACCGGACTTGGCAGAAGCTTCCTTACCGAAGAAGAGAGGGGCACGGCATTATTCCTGCGAATCAATAGCACACCTCTTGCAGTGTTTGGGGGCAAACTGCTTACGAACATTCTACTGAGTGTTGGCGCCAATGTATTAGCCACACTGCTGATGTTGGTGTTCGTTTCTGGTTTTGTTCCAGGATCATTTGCAGGACTTATTGCGGTAGTACTGTTGGGCAGTGTTGGGCTGGCATGTGTGCTTACCATCGTTAGTGCAATCATTGCAAAAGCAGGCGCTCGCTCACCGATTCTACCCGTGCTTGGCTTCCCAATCCTCGTACCAATCCTGTTGCTAGGTACCAGAAGTATGCTGCTCTCCTTGGCCGGGTTCGATCTGCAGGAGTCTCTCCCAAACCTTGTTCTGATGTTCGTTTACAGTGGCCTGGTAACAATCATTAGCGCATTCGTTTTCGAGTACGTGTGGCTTGATTAGCGCGACAATTCCTCGGAAATGAGTCTGGCTACAATGGCACCACTGCTCATTACACCTGGAAGTCCAGCCCCCGGATGTGTACCTGCTCCAACGAAGTACAGCCTGTCAACATCTTCACTCTTGTTGTGCGGACGCCACCACGCACTCTGCGTGAGGACTGGCTCAACACTGAATGCGCTACCCAAGTATGATTGTAATGTAGTCTCGAAGTGAATCGGGTCGATGTAATGCTGCGTTACAATGTGACTTCGCAGGTCAGGAAGGTATCGTTCTTCCAGATACTGCAGTATCCTCTCCTTGTATACTGGCGCCATAACAGACCAATCCGTGCCGCTCTCCAAATGTGGTACTGGCGAGAGAACATACCAAGCATCACAGCCAGGAGGAGCTAAGGAAGGGTCGGTAGCGGTTGGGCGGTGCAGGTAGAGCGAAAAGTCATCAGCCAGTACCTTGCGCGTAAAGATGTCCTCCAGTAGTTCCTTGTACCGCGGACCCATCAGAATCTCGTGATGTGCAATCGTGTCGTATGTCCGATTCGTACCGAAATACAGCACAAACAAACTCATGCTGTATCGCAGTCGTTTGATTCGAGCATCTGAGTTGCGACGTCGGTACTCTTGCGGAACAAGCCGCAAATAGGTTGTTGCAACATCGGCGTTGCTGATTACTGCGTTGGCAGGTATAAATGAACCATCCTCTAGCCATACGCCATTTGCAACATTACTCTCTACGTTAATCTGGCGAACATGAGCATTGTAGGTGATTACTCCTCCGTGATCTTGGAACAGCCGAACTAGTGCTCGCACCAATGCTCCCATTCCACCCTTGGCAAACCACACGCCCCACTCTTGTTCCAAACGGTGAATGAGAGCATAGATGCTCGTAGTGCGAAAGGGATTACCTCCAACAAGAAGCGGGTGGAAACTGAACACCTGCCGCAACCGATGATCTTTGATGTGTGAGTTCACGAACGATGCTACGCTGCGGTCACTGCGTAAACGAACAAGATCTGGCAAGACCCTGAGCATAGAGCCAAGAGTCGTGAATGGCTGATCAATGAGATTGAAGCCAGCACGAAAGATGTCGGCAGTCTTTTCATAGAACGTACTGTAACCTTCAACGTCAGCCTTGTTGAAGCTGGCAACCTGTGCAAGAACATCTTCTCGCTTGCCATTGTATCTGAATACCGTTCCGTCTTCAAACCTCACGTTATAGAATGGGTCAATCGGTACAAGCTCCACGTAATCAGCCGTGGAAACGCTGAACAGTTCAAAGAGCTGGTGGATAAGCCAAGGTGCAGTGATGATCGTGGGACCACCATCGAAAACAAAACCGTCCTGCTCGTACACGTATGCACGGCCACCGGGTTTGTCGCGACGTTCAAGAATCTGCACCTCGTACCCTTTCGCCAGGAGTCGAAGGGCAGCGGTGAGCCCGCCAAAACCTGAACCAATCACGAGACATTTCATGAGGCAATACTACCTGGGTGAAGGAACGGTGAATTTCAGTTCATGTGGAACTACTGTTAACGTCAGCGAATTTGCACTACTGTGTCTGAACTTATCCTGATCATGCGCAGTGCAGTTGCACTGCCACTAGAATGGCTTGGCTTGAGCCGAGCTTCGGCAACCGAGCGTGTTCGCGTATCCGATGGACGGTTGTATGCACTGGACCTGGCGCGATTTGTGGCAATGGTGTTCATGATGCAGGGGCATGTGATCGACGCGCTGGCGGTGAGAACAGAACTCGTGCTCACGGAATTCCCTTGGAACGTGTGGCATGTAATTCGTGGCTTTACAGCACCAATCTTTCTCATGGTGTCGGGTGCCGTTCATGCCTTTGCAACCAAACGTGAGAAGGACGGACGCGTGCGCGAGGATGTGCTGAATAAGCGTATTCGGTGGGCATTTACCATCATGGGTATCGGTTACTTCATGATGTTTCCAGCCAGCAGTGTTTGGGATCTTCCCTATGTGCCGCAGCCTGTATGGAATGGATTTCTTGCCGTGAATATCCTCCACCTCACCGGCGTTACGATTCTGCTGCTTGCCGTGATTGCTTCGTCAACACGAAGTGTGCATCAACTGGGCCAACGTGCACTGATCACGGCAGTTGTCATCGTTCTTGCAACACCGCTGATGCAGCATCTTGCAGTATTGAACGATATGCCAGCATTCATTCGTGCCTACGTAAACACCTCCACCGGGTCGCTATTTCCCATCTTTCCGTTCAGTGCCTATTTCTTCGTTGGTCTCTTTATTGGTTCACGCCTTGCTGTTGCTCCAGCAGCCACGCGCGACTCTGTTCTGATGCGTATGGGTTGGCGATATGGAAGTGTTATCGCACTAGCAGGTCTAGCACTCCAAGCAGGACTTGTGATGGCAGGCGTTTCAAACGCCGAGTTGGAGGGACCAATGAGCATTCCACTGTTCATTCGTAGAGTTGGCGTGGTGTTAGTCGTGTTTAGCACGGCAGTCTGGGTGCTGGAACGAACCTGGTCACTGCGCAAGTGGTACACCGTGTTCGGAACCAAGTCGCTCTGGATCTATGTAATCCATCTAGTGCTGTTGTTCGGAACGCCTTGGGTATCAAGCATTGGTCGTACGCATTACCATTCCTTGTCCATTGGTGCAAGCATGGTGGCGGCATTGTGCATCATCGTGCTCACACTGGCAATGGCCTGGCTGTTTGACTGGTGTGCACGTCAGCCGTGGGCTGCTACGTGGAAGCAGCGCTTCATGTGGGCTGCGTATGCGGTAGTAGGCTTGATACTGGTGATATAACATTCTCAACGTAATCGAACTCACGCGGACTCGCGAACGCAAGTGTGCACGTGACTCACCAGCGTTATTTCAAGCCCCTTTCCAACTTGATAGTGAGTTTTGAACCAAGCGCAGCACGTGCATCATCAGAGAGAAGTCCGAGCCCGATAAGACTTTGCCTGAACGTATAGGCTTTTTCGAGTGGGAACGTCTGACCGTCAAGCACCCACGTAAGAAAGATGCCATCACTGATCCCCGCTTCGAGAAGCGCAAATGCAGATGCATCAACGGATGTGAACCAGTTGGCAGCTACGAGTTCCATCGTAAGCTGTTCACCAAGTTCCCGAAGAAAGCGCCTTGTGCTGTTGATGCGCTCAAGGAAGGCTGGATTGTCAGTGCGCAAGGCATGTGCCCAGAACTCAAGAAGTAAGGGGGCTTGGGCAGCGCGCTGCCGATAAAACTCAACGGCACTCTCTCGCACTGCATCAACCTTGGCAAGTGCGTCGGAGGCGGCGGCTACTCGCTGCCGAACGATGTTTTCGTACTGACTCATCCATACATCGTACACTGCAAGGAACAGGTCTTCCTTGGTTCGGAAGTATTCGTATACGGTGCCCTTGCCAATCTCTGCCTTGTTGGCAATGTCCTGTATCGTGGAAGAGTGATAGCCCGCCTGTGCAAAAACGTTGGCGGCGGCATTGATGATGTCAAGCCGCTTCTTGTCCTTGTCTACGATTGTCGGCATCTAGAGCATTCTTTCCAGTTGAGTGGCAAAGGTCTCAACATGATCCTTCGATCCTTTGCCCCACGTATGCAAACGGACCTGGCCACTTCCGTCAATGAACAACACGTTGGGCAAACCTTCCTGCATTTTATAATAGCGGCACACATCACCCTCCCAGTCCAGAAGGATGGAGTACGAATAGGCATCACGAAAGCGCGAACGTATGAGGCCGTGAACGAAGGAAGGTGCAAGGGATACATCAGCAACGGCAACAAACTGAACTTTATCCTTGAACCGCTGGGTAAGTGGGTCAGTCCACGCTGTAGTGTAGTCACTGCCTTTCCAGTCGCTCAGTACCAGGACAACGGGTTTACCCTTCCAGTGGTTTTCCCATTTCCATTCATTTTCAAACTGGTCTTGGAGCGTAAACGGCATTGCCTGCAGACCAATGCTCTTGGGCTGGGAGGGAAATGCAGCAAGAAGTGTCCAGACAAGGATGGTTGTGAACATCATGCCTTTGCCGCATTCATCCTTTGAGCATCAGCCAGGAATGCCTCAAGCCCCTTGTCAGTGAGTGGGTGATTCAGGCATTGCAGCAACACTTTGTATGGAACCGTTGCGATGTGTGCCCCAGCCTTGGCACAGGCCAGTACATGCATTGGATGTCTGAGAGATGCGGCAATGATAATGGCATCAAGTTGATGAACGTCCCATATCTCCGCAGCGTCTTCAATAGCCTGCACACCATCGGTTCCTATATCATCCAGCCTGCCAAGAAAGATGCTTACATAGGTGGCACCAGCATTGGCAGCTACAAGAGCCTGCAGAGCGGTGAAGCACAGCGTAACGTTCGTTGGAATATCACGGTTGGAGAGCTCGCGTACTGCAGCAAGTCCGGCGGGTATGAACGGGATCTTGATGGTGGCATCTGGGAACCAGCTGAGGATGTCGTCAGCTTCACGAAGCATGCCATCGGTATCCGTACTAACAACTTCCACACTTACATGCCCGCCAACGGTTCTGTGAATATCAAGGATAAGCTCCTTGATGTCCAATGATGGATCTTCCTTCGCAAGGAGAGAAGGGTTGGTGGTTACGCCGCTGATGAAGCCCAGCGAGGCTGCATGACGAATGTCCTTAAGGTTGGCACTGTCTACGTAGAGTTGCATGGCTGGTGTTATTGTGTTGGTGAGTGATCATCCGTTGAAAACTCCGAAGGGAGCAGTTTGATTTCTGGAAGGTTGTTGAGGGTTTGGTGAAAGTAGAGGAGGTTCAAAACGGCAGTGAGTCCTTCTTCTACGTCGTCCGACCACCGGTACAGAATTTTGCCTTCACGTGGGAAAGAGTCGCCGTACAGTGGAATCTGCTCGGTAACAACAACTTCAGGTAGATCTCGATTGGCCATCGACTGTATTGCTTCGGAAAGCTTGTCTGTTTCACCGTCAAGTCTGCATACCCAGAGAAAAACGGGAAGAGGGCTTTCCACGAAGTCGTAGAACTCCTCACTTACGTCCAGCAGAGCGTTTCGAGACGATGACTGCGGTTCACCGATGATACAGTCAACCGTTACTGCTGATTCACGTGCCGTCGATTCTGATGGTATTCGAAGTACTGGCTCTGCCGAAGCCTCGTAACGCTCGCGCAACATCAAAGCTCCGATAACCACAAGAAAGTTGTTTGGGTTTTCAGCACCGATCTTACGAATCGATGCCACATCATGTGGGAAGATGATCCCCATCGTAGCGGTATACTCCGAAAGCGCTACACAGGTGTTTGGAACGATGTTGTATTCAACGATACCTGATGCCTTGCCATAAGCAAGCGGGCTAACGAGGGCAACGTCAGCTCGGTTTGTTGCGAGCATATCCTCGGCTTGGTCAGCAGAAACGCGGAGCAACGTCCAGCCCAGACGTTCACAAACGCCGACAGCGTTTTGCACCAGCGGTGCAACGAGCGGATGGTCCGGAATGGCTATGCGCATGCCTAAAGTTACGGCATCAACCGCACGGCTTCGTACATGGCTATTCCAGCAGCAACGGCAACATTCAGGCTGTGTTTAACGCCGTACATCGGAATGTGCACGGCAAGGCTACACCTGTCAAGAACATCCTCGGTAACACCAGTAAGTTCGTTGCCAAGTATCAGTGCCAGTGGATACATCTCCGGTGTTATAGCACTCATTTGTCTGGATGGAGTTGCCAGCTCCACTGCGCAGAGCCTCCAGCCCCCTTCCAACAATTCATCCAATGCAGAGTGAATGGAAGGTGCATGAAGGAACGGCACCGTGTTAACCGACCCCAAGGCCGTCTTGCTGATCTCTGCGGAAGGGGGCGATGGCGTGTACCCAGCGAGGATGAGTTTCTGGATTCGAAATGCGTCAGCTGATCGAAAAATGCTTCCTACGTTGTACAAACTTCGAACGTTCTGCAGCACCACAGTTATCGGGTGGCGGGGCAGTCTGGTAGCCTGTTCCTCGGTAAGGCGCTGAGCTAGTAGTTCGGAGTACGTGTAACGGCGCATGAAGCTGGGGGATTGTTGGTGTTAGGTTGCGTACATTACAATATGCCGATGAACTAATTGAAACTCTTTTCACCATCGTCGGTCTGGCAATCTCCATCACGATCAACGTCGCTGCGGAGTACAGGGTGCCAATAGATTCACCAGAGATCCAGAGAGCGCAACGTTCCGTTGCCAAAGTCTTCGTGCGCTGGATAATCGGCACCGTACTTGTTGGGTGTGTGCAGCCGGTGTTTGGGCAAGACGTGCCTGACAGCAAGGGTAGGGATTTCTGGTTTGCCCTTATGCCAAACTTTCATAACCAGTACGATGTGTTGGATGAAAACCCGGCATTGAGGCTGCAACATGAGGTGTTCATCTACATCGGCGCCGAGCAACCCACTCGTGGCAGGATCATCTTGAAGGATGCAGCGGGTGCAGTGCGGGTTGAACCATTTCAGATTACGGATCCCACACAGATGTACGAGTTCCATACCTACGTGAAACCGTACGAGCTTGTTGGGTGGAATCGAAGCGGTCAAATCGATTTCAGCACAATGCAAACGGAAGAGATTGCTGAGAACACGATTCACGTGACCGCGGATTCGGATGTAACCGTGTATGCCCTTAACCAGGGCGTGCTCACGTCGGAAGCATTCCTTGTTCTTCCAACAGATGCTCTTGCCGAAGATTACGTTGTTGCATCCTATACAAGCGACATTGATGGCGGGTTGTCGGTTGGTCTTCCACTGGAGGGCACCTCCACACCATCGCAGTTCTGCATTGTGGCTACAGAGGATAATACCACGGTGACGTTTCGGCCAACCGCTGCCACTATGAAGAGTGAGGCAGGTGAGGCACAGACGATAACTCTGAATCAGGGTCAGGTGTACCTGGTGCAGATTCACCCAGATATTGACCGTTTTGCCGACCTCACGGGGACGCAAGTTCGTGCTAGCAAGCCGGTGGCAGTATTCGGTGGACACCAGCGCGCAGTATTGCCAATTGAAGATCAGTCATTCCTTGGCTCGCGTGACTGTTTGATTGAACAGATGAATCCCATTCGAACCTGGGGTAAAACAGCGTTCATTTTTCCGCTTGCACTTAGCAGTAATGAACTGCCAGGAAGTGATTCGCGGTTTCGCGTGATCGCTGCTTTCGACAGTACCGAAGTGTTCGTAGATGGAATGCCCGTTGCAAATCTTAATGCAGGCAGTTTTTACGAAGGTTTGCTTGTGCAGGCCGCCGAGGTACGCACAACAAAACCTTCGATGGTGGCAATGCTTAAAAAATCGGGTGGCGCTCCCGGCGTTGGTGGAGCCAGACTTGGAGATCCATTCATGATGCTTGTACCGCCGGCAGAACAATTCATGGATTCGTACCGATTTGTGAGCATTCAAGCGCATGAGTATTCGCTATCCATTAGTGGCACTGTTGTTCAGGGCGAACGGATTTATGTTGAGCAGTTCCTCAACGTTGTTATTCCCACTGCGAGTGTAAGCTCGTTGCAGCTTGATGGAGCTCCCTTTCCCGCCGTTAGTGCCTTTCCTATTGGTGGAACGGATTACTCCTACCTGCAAGTGAACATGACCGATGGCATTCACCACATTACAGCCGACACCACGTTTGGCATTTACGTGTACGGCTACGGTGAAGCAAATTCTTATGGTTACATCGGAGGTATGGCATTCCGCCCTTTGGACGTACTTCCGCCAGAGATTTCCGGGTCAGCCGCCTGTGGCGTTTTTAGAGGTGTGGTATCAGATAGTGTACTGGGGGACTCGCGCATCCGCAGTGCTCGCGTGCTGCCTGGGTCCGAAGTAAACGCCACCGTGACCCTAGATACATTCTCTCCACCCGTATCAGTTGTTGGATTCACAGCCACACTCAACAATCCGTATATGGATGGTCAGTTTGCTGTGGAGGCAACGGACAATGTGCGTCAGGTATCGTCAGAAACGTACACCATCCCTGGTTATACCATCGGTGCCGTTGGGCGCGGTAGCGACCTGGAACCCGCGACTATTTCTGTGGTTGTTCCGATCAATCGTTTGCGATGTGATACCGTGCTTATCGAGAACTACGGGCAGACTGCTCACGCTATTACCGCACTATCAACAGCCTTGGGTGCCACCATTACGGAGCCGATGCTACCACGTGTGGTACAGCCTGGCGAGACTGTGGCTGTGGTGATATGTAGTCAGATAGAGAGCATCGGTGTTGCCGAAGACACGCTGTACATCGGTGATACATGTGTAAGGCGTGCCGCATACCGGTTGCTTGTGGATGTTCGTGCCGACACCGAACCACCCTATACCGTGCTCTCGGCAGCTCCATGTGATTCCAACCATGTACTCGTTGTTGGTGACGATCGAGACCTGGACTACGGCATTCTGTTTACATCAGTTATCGATGCGTCGTTGGTGAACTGCACAGTTGAACCCGTTTCGCAATCCGTGCAGGTTCACCGCTACACCGTTGTTGTTCAGGATCCACTACACGATGCCATTTATGGCATCATGGCTGAGGACTCTGCTGGTAACAGACGCGAGATCTATGATACGATACCGGGCTTCACCCTTGCAATTGTTGATGAGCAAGGTTGGTTCAGTAGTGTACCACTTGGCAGTACACCTCTTGGTGAGGTGATGTGCGACAGTGTTTGGCTTTCCAACTATGGGTACTTCGACCAAACTGTAAGCAGTGTATTCGTTTACCGTAATCTGCTATTCTCCGTACCTGCGCATCAGTTGCCCATTACTATTCCGCCCGGAGGTCGTGTACCACTGATGGTTTGTTATGAACCCTTGGTAGTGAACGGGCAAACCGATCTGGACACGCTGGCATTCTCGAATGGCTGCCTTGCAAAGCTGCTGGAAGTTGCTAGCAATGCACAGGCAGTCACGTTCCAGGGGCTTAGTCGCTGTGATGTACCCGTCTTCGCCAACACCACCTCCATCACGAATAGGCTCCTTACCATGCCCTTGCCCGCAACGGATGTGCTGTACATCCGAACGAAGACGCCAACGACTGCGCTCACGCTTGATGTTGTTGATGTGCAGGGGGCTTTGATTTCGCGCAGAACCTGGCGTGGCGGCGCTAGCTCAGACTTCCAATTGGATGTTCGCCACATGGCTCAGGGCACGTACCTGCTTATCGCCGTGCATGATGGGGGAACTGAAACCTCGAGCGTTGTGGTTAGGTAGAGCGTAGCCCGAGGTACACTGGCCCCTTTGGCTGTACGTCAGGTGGCTACGCATCAGGCTAATTGTAGTTTTGCAGCCTACTTCCGATAAAACCGCATGAAGATGAATCCATCTCGGCTAACCGCCCTTGTTCTCGTATCCATTGCCGTTGGCATTGGATTGGCGTTCTACGTACAACCCGCCGTAAGTGGTGATTCCGTATTTGAGCAGGCACGAAAGTTCAGTGAGGTGCTTTCTTTGGCAGCCAAAGGATACGTTGAGGAAGTAGACACGCAAAAGCTTACCGAAGCTGCCCTACGTGGAATGCTCGAGGAACTGGATCCGCACTCGGTGTACATACCCGCCAAGGAAATGGAGCGTGTAGAGGAGGAATTCTCCGGCTCGTTCGAGGGTATCGGTGTAGAGTTCGACATTATCAACGATACCATAACCATCGTATCACCCATCGCTGGTGGTCCAAGCGAGGCATTGGGAATTCTTGCTGGCGACAAGATTGTTCGGATTGACGACTCAACAGCTATAGGCCTTACCCGCAGCACCGTACCAAAGAAGTTGCGCGGCCCGAAGGGTACTAAGGTTCGTGTTCATATCCGCAGAGCAGGCGAGCAGGAGTTGCTGGCATTCGACATCACGCGCGACAAGATTCCACTCAATTCAGTCGACGCATCGTTTATCATCGACGGAACGGACGTTGGGTATATCACTGCCAACAGGTTTAGTGCTACAACACATGACGAGATTGTAACTGCAGCGCGTAACCTACGGGCGCAAGGCATGAAAAAACTGCTGTTGGACTTGCGTGGCAATCCTGGCGGCTACTTGGATCAAGCATACCGCATTGCCGACGAGTTTATCGCGGACGGAAAGAAAATCGTATATACCAAGGGGCGCCGACCTGAGTTCGACGAAGACATGATTGCCACTAGCATGGGAGAGCTCGAAAACATTCCCTTGGTGGTGATGATCAACGGTGGTTCAGCTTCAGCAAGCGAAATCGTGTCAGGTGCTGTGCAAGACCTTGATCGAGGAATCGTTGTTGGTCAGACTTCTTTTGGAAAGGGGCTCGTACAACGCCAGTACCCACTCGGTGATGGATCCGCCATTCGACTAACGGTTTCTCGATACTATACTCCTTCAGGCAGACTCATACAGCGTCCATACAAGGACAAAGAAGCTTATTACAGCGGCGAAGGACGAGAAGAGGGAGCTGAGGGCGATAACATCGAACACCAGCAAGATGTGTCGGACGACAATGTGAATACGAGGCCCAAGTACAAAACCTCCAAAGGTCGCACGGTATATGGCGGTGGTGGTATTACACCTGACTACATCGTTAAGTCCGACACCATCGGCCTACTTGCCCGAAAGCTTCGTGCACGAAATCTCTTCTGGAAGACGGCTGACCAGATTATGAAGCAACGAGGTCGTGAAATACGTTCTGCTTATGAAGGGAATTTGTCCAAGTTCCTGAAAAGCTTCTCTGTAAGTGAAGCAGACATGGACATTATGCGCGACTTTGCAAAACAGGACAGCATTGAGTGGAAGGCAGACGAATATGCCTTTGACGAACGTTTCCTCAAGACCGTTGTGAAGGCCCAAATAGGTCGGGCCATCTTTAACAACAACGGGTACACCGCAGTGATGCTGCAGATAGATGCTCAAACCAAGAAGTCCTTGGAATTATTCGACGAGGCGAAAAAGATCGCCCAGCTACAGTAGTTCGTCCACTCTGCACACCACACATGAACACGGTATTGGTTTGGGTTGCCATGCTGGTGATGGGTACATCCATGCTTACAGCAGGCACGGGCTTGATTTATCCAGGAGAAGAGCTTGTGTATCGGGTTTCGTACCTCAACATTTCGCTGGGTACGATAAAAACCGTAACGGAGCCGTACACAACTCTTGATGGCCGAAAGGTGGCCAAGGTTAAAATCTTCATCGATTCACATCCTAATATTCCCTTTGTGAGTCTGCACAGCATCTACGAAAGCTGGATTGATACATCGGTAACGTTTTCGTACAAGTTCAACGCGAACACCATGGTTGAAGACAACGTGTGGGAGTTCGACCAATACCTCTTCGATTACACGAGTCGTAAGGCCACGCTTGAAAAGTGGCGAAAGAAAGAGAAGTTGGCCTCCAAGCAGTTCGACATCACCAAACATTTGAACGACGGATCCTCGCTCCTCTTTTGCGCACGGGCCATGTTGTACTCGGGTAAGAGCTACAACATTCCCACAGTGATCATGGAGGAACGAGTAAGCACCGTTATAAACTTTGCAGGAAACAAGGCTGAGACGGAGATTGACGCTGTGGAGTACCCGGTCCGCACCGTGTATCTGAACGGCGATGCTAACTGGACTGGCATTTATGGGCTTACCGGAAGATTCGAAGGTTGGTTCTCTGACGACGAAGCACGCATTCCCATCCGAGCCAAGATGAACTTGTACGTTGGCTCCGTGACGATTGAGCTGCAAAGCTGGAAGCGTGGATCCTGGAGGCCCCCACAAGCTAGGTCGTGACCGGCTATCACCTGATTATCGATATAGGTGGCACCACCACACAGGTGGCTGTTGCTCAAAATGGAGCAGTGGTAGCACGAACTGAGCTGCCATCCTATAAACCAAAGCCCCCTAACCAGCAAACCGCCGACCTCTGCAAATCGCTTGGTGCATGGCTTGCAAGTGTGTCGCCCGAGTTCCTTACACCTGGCTTCGTGCTTCTGGGTGTTGCGGGCGTGTGGGATGCCATCGAACGACAGGTGTACTTGAATTCTTTCACTGATGATTGGCTGAGTTACGTTGCCGACGTTGTGCCGAGAACTTCTGTTCTCAGCGACCTGGAGCTGGCAATGTTTGCCGGTTTGGGTGCCGAAGCAGGAACACTACTCATTGCTGGGACTGGAAGTATCGCTGCCCGCAGAACACCAGAAGGCGATGTGCGGAGGGCGGGAGGCTGGGGACCCCGCATCGACGATGCAGGAGGAGGATTCTGGATGGGTAGGGAAGCACTAGGTGCCGTGGCTCGATCACTGGACGGCCGAGGGCCTGAAACACAGTTACGCATACCAGTTGCAGCCTTCCTTCGGGTTGACGCAAACAACACGCGTCAGTTGGCTAATGCCGTACGTAACGCTTCGATAGAGCGTAGCGCGCGCCTGGCGCAAGCCGTTGTTACGTATGCAGCAGATGGGGATGTTGTAGCAATGCGCATTCGCGACCGCGCCATTGTAGAGCTTATGCTGTTGGTAGATGCACTCGAACCTTCTACCGATGTTTCGGAGCACGTGGTGCTGCATGGGTCACTCTTTGCTAACGAGGCCTTTCTTGAACTAACACGCCGGGAGCTGGAAGTCGGCAGAGGCCTTGCTACACGGCACATGTCCGATCTGCTCTCTGCCGCAGCAGTAAGACTTACTTCGTAACAGCCGACTCCAGGAATCGCATTCCCGTACCCGATCCGCCAACTCGAACCCGTACGCCCATTGGCAGGGTGAGTTTATCGGGCTGGTGGCCATACATCAGGTTAGAAAGAACAGGAGCTGACGTAACCGCGGCAACTTCAGCCAAAACTTCATTGATGTCTCGTGGTGGAGTTGTGCGGTTGGTTTCCCTTTGCGTCCATTGTCCGAACACTAGTCCTGCACATGCACCGAAAACGCCAGCAAGGCGCAGGTGATTGAACATGCGATCCAGCCGGTAAGTGTCTTCGCCGATGTCTTCCAAAACAACAACTGCTCCTCGAAGGGAAGGTAGGTATGGTGTTGCCAGTAGAGTTATTAGAACACTCAGGTTGCCACCAAGCAGAACTCCCTCGGCTGCACCCTTTCGTAGGCGCACGAGCTGCTCTGGCTGCTGAACGTTGCCTAAAGGACGGGTGCTCTGCAGTGCTCGCCAGAACCACTCTTCGGCATTCGAATCGAACTCATCAGCCATATCCACACTGGGCAAGGCACCACTGAACGTAACGAGTCCAGCACGGCGATACATGGCCAGCTGCAAAGCAGTGATATCCGAAAAGCCAACAAAGATTTTCGGATTACGGCGCAGGAGTGCGTAATCAACCTTGTCCAACAGGCGACCACTACCATACCCACCACGGGAACAAAAAATCGCATC
Organism: uncultured Hyphomicrobiales bacterium; assembly: GCA_964620125.1. GTDB lineage: Bacteria > Bacteroidota > Ignavibacteria > Kapaibacteriales > Kapaibacteriaceae > OLB6. The sequence goes on along the minus strand of CAZUGQ010000007.1, from coordinate 51,982 downwards.
AATCCGCCTGTCAGCAAACATGGTATGCAGATCTGCCACCCTCTGCTCATCGGTGCCTGCCAGGTAGCCACCGTGAACCTCGTACAGATTCTTCCCAAGAACAACAGTGTGCCCTAGCGATTCCAGATATCGAATGCCACGCTCAAGTCTCCTTTCATCTCGCTGAGGGGAGGCTGGTGCAATGATGCCAATCGTAGCTCTGCGTGGGAGCCTGCGAGGAAAGAGTTTTTGCATCGTCAAATCTATGGTGTCGAGAAGATTGGAAAATTGTCATCAGCGTGTGGAAAACTCTTGTCAATTGTCACCAATCATGTGGATTACATGAAGATTATGTGTGGATAATCGGAATGTAGCTGTATAGTATACATAGACTTACAGCAGTTGTTCCGTAAAATTGCGACCCTTCACTAATGAATGGCACGCTGTTTGGAGGAGACCCCTTCCCCAAACAACGGGACCATCGCTGTTATGAGACCGGGCCGGATACCTCATCACATCGTCGTAACTCTTGTAGCCATGCTGTGTGGCTGGGGTATGGCGCATGCACAACCGAGTATTGGTGGTGTAGTGAATCAGTATGTGTCGGTGATTGATGTAATCCCCTGCGATAGTACGGTTGTTGTAGGCAATCCATCGGGTCTCGGCAGTGGAGACCTTGTGTTCCTCATTCAGATGAAGGGGGCCTCGATCGTGAGTGCGGAGGACAGCACATTTGGAACCATTGTGAGCGCAGGAAGTGCTGGTAATTGTGAATTCCTCACGATTGAGCGCGTGGATGGAGACAAAGTCATCTTTACCACGCGGATGGCAAACGCCTACCAAGCCGACGGTATCGTACAACTGATCAAGGTTCCTCGGCACACAAACGCTCGCATAACGCAACCAGTATCAGCTCCGCGGTGGAACGGCACAATAGGTGGCGTTGTAGTGATTGCAGTGGAGGACACGTTGATCATGGATGCCGACATCGTTGTTGACGGTGCTGGCTTTGCTGGCGGTAACGTTTCTCCGCAGATCACACAGGTAGACAAAGCCAACTACTTCTACAACTGGATCTTTGGCTTCAGTGGAGAAAAAGGAGAAGGGATCGCTAGAAACATGTGGCCTTATCCCATCGCTGGACGTGGAAAGTTTGCCAACGGTGGTGGCGGCGGAAATGGCACCAACGCTGGAGGCGGGGGGGGGAGTAACTATGGAAGAGGTGGCGAAGGCGGATGGGCCACCTATTTCACTTCCGAGCAGTTCCGGCGGGTAGGTGGTTTGCCGGGTCAGCCGCTTGACTCGCTTATCCGAAGTGGCAGACTCTTCCTTGGCGGAGGTGGTGGCGGGGCGCAGCAGAACGACGCGAAGGGTTCTGCTGGCGGTGCCGGCGGTGGTCTCGTTGTTATCCGTGCCAAGGTTGTGCATGGTCGTGGTAAAACCATCAGCGCTAGGGGGCTTTCAACTTTGTCGACCCCTGATGCTGTAACAGGCGACGGAACGGGAGGTGGTGGTGCTGGCGGTACTGTTTTGCTTGATATAGATACCCTTGTATCTGCCCTAACGGTTGTTGCAACTGGCGGTTCTAGTGGAGACATTCTTTCGCACTTTAATCCCCACGGGCCGGGAGGTGGCGGAGGTGGTGGTGCCGTTGTGCTCAGGAAGATGCTCCCCGCACTTTCCACAGATGTACGTGGTGGAAGTACGGGTAAGAACTTGGGAACAAGCCACGGCTATACGGGATTGCCATGGGGGGCTACCACTGGTGATTCAGGCGCAGTAGTGCTGGGATTTGCATGGAAAAAGCCACTTAGCATTGGATTGCATACGTGGGGTGGTGGCCCGTTTTGCGGAGATCAATCAGTTGTGGTCACTGCCACACCTGGGTTTAGTTCTTATCGGTGGAGCAACGGAGATACATCAGCTTCCTTCCAAACAAATACTCCTGGAGAGTATACCGTTGTAGCAACGGATCCCAGTGGGTGTGTTCATGCGAGCGGCCCAATACGCGTGTGGGAGAACAGCCCGCAGTACGATCTGGTCGAGGTCATTGACTTTGGAAAGGTAGACTACCGCAGGAACTACATTCGCACCATTACACTCACTAACCGAGATGATGAGGACATCGTTGTTACCCGGATTACGCAAGTGCCCGACGTAATTCTCGTGGCTCCAACGACTTTTCCGGTTACCATTCCTGCCAATGGATCGCTTGACATAGCAATTCGGTTGTTCACCAGCAAGGAATCGGATTATCTCGATACGCTTATGGTGGTGATTGGTAGTCCATGCCCGGATACCGGCATCATCATTCTTTCGGCCGAGATGAATCTGGTTGAAGCATTTTATGATATGCCAGACACCACAGCCTTCGTTGGATCGACTGGCTTTGGCATGCCAATTACCCTACGATTGCTTCCAGATTCGTTGGTATTACCAGCCACAGCAATGACGGTGAGCGTAAGCTTCGACTCTCGTATCTACTCACCAACATTGGTTACTGCTGGGCGGATTGTTAGCGACATCATCGATGTTGTAGCAAGCAAACGAAGGCTAACAATCACCATTGATTCTGTGGATCTGGTAGGCCCGAGTATGACACTCACAACCATCGTGGGAACGGTGTTAAACAGCTACGTTACTCAAAGCCCCTTTACCATTGAGAGCGTTGAGTATCACAGCATTTTTCAGTACCCCATCAACCACGTTGACGATGGCTTGCTTGTTGTTTCGCCCGTATGCTTTCAACAAGGCAGACAGATTAGGGTCTATGGCTTCCCTAAAGCGGAGATAACTCCGAATCCAGCAGCTGAGATAACAAATGTCGAAGTGGAGCTAACGATTCCAGGTACATACGTCCTCACGATCAGCAATGACCTGGGCCAGATGGTGGAGCGGCTCGAGTACGTAAAGACGGGCGAAGAACCTGAGACTCGATCGGCTCTAGTGAACGTTGCGCGATGGCCGAGTGGCGCGTACTCCGTGGTGTTTAGCACACCACTAACCACCATGCATCACAACCTGATCATTACGCGCTAGTGCGTGGTCCAAGTGGTTTGAAGGCAAGGGGCTTTCGGCTTGCTATCACCGAATCAAACACCTCTCGAGCTTCGGGAGAATTCCAGTCCTTGCTTATCACCTCGTGAGCAACCAACAGGTCGATGATCACATCATTCTCCCTGCCTATCCTCTGTGCTTCGTGGTAGGGAACGTGCGCTGAGAAGGTAACGAGCGTATACAGTGGAATGAATCGATCCGGATACTGAGCGTGAAGGAATGCCTCCAGTTTTTTGCGCAAAAGGAAGTGTTCGTCAGCAACTTTGTCTCTCATCTCCACAAAGTTCTCAACTGCGAGATCGGCAATGGCATCGGCATCCTGTTTTCGATACGCTTGGTATAAAGCCAAGGCCTGCTTCCAGGAAGAGGATACGTCCACACACTCCATAAGAACCGAACAATCCTCAAAACCACAATTCATGCCCTGACCATAAAATGGCACAATAGCATGAGCAGCGTCGCCGATTAACGCCGTGGTGTTGCGCACCCAGGGCGAACACTTGACGGTAACAAGAGAAGATTCGGGATTGGCAAAGAAATCATCACACAACGTGGGCATTAACTGCAGCGCATCAGGGAAATGAGTGCTGAAAAACTGCAGCACGTCTGCCTCAGTTTGTAGCATGGCAAATGATGGGTTGCCTTCGTGAGCCAGGAACAGCGTGCAAGTAAAGGAGCCATCAAGGTTGGGCAGGGCGATGAGCATGAAGCTATGCCGTGGCCAGATGTGAAGAGCGTTTTGCTCCATCTTGAAACCACCATTGACTGCAGGAGGGATGTGTAGTTCCTTGTACGAGTGTTCGAGATATGACTGCGAGTAGTCGAATCGGTCACTTATCATCATTGCATTGCGAACGGCACTAAACGCACCGTCGGCACCAAACACCAGGTCTGGCCGAACGCGCACGGTTTTCCCAGCGGCAATGTCGTAGAAGTCCACAAATGGTTCGTCGAGATCCACGTGCTGGCATCGATGATCAAAATGAATCTTCACACCGTGGTTCTCTGCAGCCGTCATCAAGGTCTTATTCAGTTCGGCGCGGGAAACACTGTTGATTGCTTGGTCTCCAACACCATACGGCTGGAAGCGAGTATTGCCAACTTCATCATGAATCATCCTTCCGTACATCGGAATGGAAATCTTTCGAACGTGGTCGGCAATGTTGGCGATTTCTAGGGCACGCAATCCACGATCGCTCATCGCTAGGTTGATGGAGCGGCCAGCACTCAGTCGATTTGTGCGCATGTCCTGGCGTCGTTCGTAAATAGCTACGCGATGCCCCCGCTGTGCAAGCATGATTCCGAGAAGGGATCCAACCAATCCAGCCCCCACGATAGCAATGCGATTATGATCCGCGTTCATTCCTGAAGTCCTCGAGCAAGTGCCCTAATATTCACCAATCGTCTCATACACATCCCCAAGCGAACGGAATTGTGGGTCACGCAGTTCCACCCGGGAATCTGGATCGGGTTCAAGTGTTATCCATTGTGTTGATGGAGTCTCCACCGCGAACCGTCTGATCTTAACACACGCTACCTCAACATCAATCCATCGTCCATGCTGAACAACAACAACGCGAAAAGGCTTGTTGGATGGTAAGGGGGCTTCGGCACTTGTAGCAATACCTCTGCCTGTAAGGCTGGATATCTCTCTCCCGATGTGGAGTCGCAGTGCAGATGGGCCGCCAGAAGCACTATCATCATACGGTGTTGACCGAAACACCAACGCGAAACCTGAGCCCCTTTTCAACAATAGTTCGGTATCAAATTCACCGTCGGTGATCTGCTCACTGCGAAAGGCGATTCGTGCCGGATGAGCCAGAGCGATGGCATTGTCTGCATCTACAGTCACACTATCCTCCGCGGAAAGGATTCGACCTTCGATAGGATAGTCCTCTGCTCTCTGCAACTGAAATCGCCACGGACTGCACGATACAGAGGTGAATACGAAAACGAGTGTCGCACACAACTTTATGGTGAAGTACCGGTTATTCATGTGGCAACCCACGCCCATATCGAAGTTCGTTGCGACCAAAGACTCTGTCGAGCAGGCTGGCACCAACGCCAACATAGAACACGCTGAAGTCTCCAGTGCCACCGGGTTGTCCGGTAAGACTGTAGTTGGCCGTTGATCCGGGATTGCCACTCAGATATGCAGCTACCACCTGTAGGGACATCTGGTCACTCAATGGCAATGCGCCGCGAGCACCGATCTGTATGTAGGACGAAGGTGCAAACGCTGTTTCGGCAAACGGCTCGAGAACAAAGCGCCCACCAAGGGGTTGCCAGTAATATCCTACTCGAAGTGGAATGCAGCCAAGCACGTATTCGTTTGTTCCAGCTATGATGAAGCTCGCCAATGACGTACCTGCATACAACCGATGGTCAAGGATGGGTATGGCAATACGTGCATTAAGCGCACTGAGGCTGAAGCCTTTGATGGGGCTTTGTGTTTGTGTTTCTGGATCCTGGCGCGAAAAGAATGAACTGTCTACGCTGGAGCCAAGGAACGTGAAGTCAATCGCTCCAATCTCCCATCCACTGTGCTCGTGATCCTTCCATTCAACTTCCAATTCTTCTTCGCGATTTAGGAAGTCCAGCAGTCCGATACCCACACCGAGGTATGGAAAGTTCACCATCCGAGCATTGCCACCAAAGCCGGTTTGGCCGAAAACATAACCGGTATACAACCGAAGATTCACACCGCTAAGGCTGCCTACATCTGCACTAACCGTTCCGTGAAGGTATTGTGAAGGATAGGCAGTGAGGTGCAAACCTGGTGTTATTGAAATGTATGGAATCTTGTCGCGCAGATAGAATCGTTTGCGTACCGAAAGTGTGGTAATGCCCGTTAGCAGGTTGTCAGTATCATCGTCTGGAGCAATCTGCTCCCATAGCGTGATACCATAGGTCCAGTTGGGGTCATCACCAAAGAAGTTCATCTTCCATTCTCCAATGCCAATCCGATAGTGGTATCCGGCAAAAAGCTTCCCTCCTTCATCAGGTGCCGTATCACCAAAGAGCAACTCATCAATGTCGTAGAAAACGCCGAACAAACCCGTCTGCGTGCTATTACCGGTAAGCTGCGATCCAATCAGGCCTACACCTTCGAAGGCCGCCAAACGAATGAAGCCCGGGTATTCGCGAACCACCACACTGTCGTATTGCAGCATGCTTCGATCCATCGTAACGGTTCTTGATGAGGGATAGATCACACCATTGTCACGGTCGTTGGGCTGGTTTACAACCTGATCAACAACCACGGTGTCCAGTTCCGTAATGGTGTAAACGTCGCGCTCCGTCCTGGTATAACTGCCACACGCAGCAAGGAGCACTGAGAACATGAGAGAAAAGAGAGCTGAGCGCCAAAGGGTCATGCAAACCTCACTGTGAGCTCCGTCAATGAATCAAGTCGTGCAACGGCAACATCACCGGCAACAACGGGTCCCACGCCCTCAGGCGTACCGGTAAAGATGGCATCTCCAGGACGCAACGTAAACACCTTCGCTACTTCCGAAATCAGTCGAGGAATCGGGTGTTCCATCAGATCCGTTGTGGCACGCTGCCGTACTTCTGTGTTCACCAAAAGACTTAATTGCCATGGCCCCTTTCCAGCATGTGCAACAGGAACCAGTGGACTTACCGGAGCCGATCCAGGCCATCCTTTACTTCGTGCCCAAGGGTTTCCTTCTGATTTAGCCTTGGCCTGTACGTCACGAGCAGTAAGGTCTAACCCGATTCCAATCCCAGCTACAACATCCCATGCTTCTGATTCGGAGATCCGAGAAACACTCTGGCCTATCACAACCACAACCTCCACTTCGTGATGCACAGTAGCACTCCATGTGGGCAGGTGAATGATGCTGCCGGTTGGACGGTATGCGGTAGGGGGCTTGAGAAAAACGATGGGTTCTGCATCGACGGCAGCATTCATCTCTGCAGCATGGGCAGAGTAGTTGCGTCCAATAGCAAACAGCGTACCCACTGCAAGCGTGCTTCCGGGAAAATCCCAGGTGTTATGGTCTTGTGCTGACACTATCGGGAGGTTCTTCCTGTGTGGGACTTTGTTCAGAAGGCGGATTGTAGATGGCTTCGGGATCAAGGGTGTCGGAAGAAGCCGCCTGCACGGGAAAGGTACTTCTGGTGTACGGAAGGGTGTAGTCGGTGCTGATGCGTGCCATCATGCGTCCCCAGATTGGCGCGGCTGCTCGCCCGCCCTGACCATAGTCGCCAGTAAAGTGTACCCTGCGGTCATCAAAGCCTGTCCAGACTCCTGCAACCAGCCGTGATGTAAATCCAACAAACCAAGCGTCGGCAAAGTCGTTGGTGGTACCCGTCTTGCCGGCCGCTTCCTGTTTGAAGTATTGTCGAACTCGAGATCCGGTACCTCCGTCCACCACACCCCTCATCATGCTCAGCATGTTGTAGGCAACTTCGCTATCAATCGCATCGGTGATGTTTGTTGGCAGCTTTGCTTCCCAGAGCACGTTACCCATCTTGTCTTCGATTTTAGTGATGGCTGCTGGTGGTACGGACAATCCTTGATTTGTGAAGGGAATGTATGCAGCGGTGAGTTCAAGAGGGCTAACCTCCACAGCACCCAAAGCAATCGAGGGCACAGCCTGCAGTTTGGAGGTGATACCCATGCGCCTACACACGTCAATCACCGCTCCAGGCGAAGTAACCTGAGTGATCAATCGTGCCGCAACCGTGTTGGTAGAATACTTGAGAGCAGAGCGCAACGACATCGGACCGCCCTCCTTACTAGATCCGCGCGGTGCCCATACTTGACCTGACGGTAGGGTGATGCTGAACGGTCCACTCTCCACGACCGAGTCGGGAGACATGCCTGCCTCGAGGGCCGATGCATACACGAATGGCTTGAATGCGGAACCAGGCTGCCGTTTGATTTGCGTCACATGGTTAAGTGAATACCTGGCAGCGGCATCAAGTTTCATCGACTGTGGTGAAGCTCCAACGAGGGCAAGGATGGCTCCGGTACGAGCATCCAGTACCACCACGCCAGTTTGTATTGTGGATGCACTCCGCTTCACGCTGTCAACAAACTTTCTGTTGTTCTTGAGCTTACTTATAAGTGATTTACGTTCACTGGGTGCTGCTGATATGTAGTCCGTGCGCTGTTTGATTGCTTTGTCGACAATTGCTGAGAGTACGCTTCGGTTCTGTTGCCACGACCATGTGTTATCAAACATGCGCTGATACTCTTTCAGGTGAGCCTCCACGGCTTCATTGGCGTACTTCTGAATCCGCGAGTTCAGTGTGGTTGTGATAACCAGGCCGTCACGGTAAAGGTCGCGCCCACCGAGCCTGTCTGCCCACTCTCCGTCTCTTCCGAGCTGCTGCCGAATCATCTCCACAAAGTGTGGAGCTATGCCTTGATAGATATCCGTGGCCTTTGGTTTTGCCAACGGCTCTGTTGTGGCAGCAGCGTACCGGTCGTCAGTTATGTAGCCCTCGTCTCTCATCATGTGCAGGATGAGGTTCCTGCGCGAGATGCCAGCGCTGTCATTGCGGTTGTATCGCTCAGGTGCCTTGAAGAGGCCCACCAGATACGCACACTCAGCCGTAGTAAGCTGCATCGGCTCTTTATTGAAGTACGTGTTGCTGGCAACGCGCAAACCGAAAGCCCCTTTGCCATAATACACGGTGTTGGCGTACATCTCAAGGATTTCATTCTTCGTGTACGTTCGCTCGATTTGCAAGGCTGTCCATGCCTCGCGGATCTTTCGAGCAAGAGAATGCTCGCGCGCGAAGTACAGATTGAGCGCCAACTGCTGGGTTATGGTGCTAGCTCCTTCGCGCGTTTCCATCGCAACGATGTTCTTTACCGCTGCTTTGATTATTCGAGTTACGTGTACACCCCAATGACTGCGAAATGCTCTGTCCTCCGTGGCAATAAGCGCATTGATGAAGTCCGTCGGAATGCTGTCATACGGAACGTACGTGCGCCGCGTGGTAGCAAAGTGGTCGAGCACAACACCGTCGGAGCTTAGTACCTGTGTTGCCAGATCCTGTCGGGGGTTTTCAAGTTCTTGTAGCGTTGGCAATCCACTGGAGAGTACAACGATGATGTAGATCGCTGTTAGCACAACCAAGGATATGGTTGCGTATAGAAGCACTCGCCAGGTGGTGGAGGGCGTCATTGCTGTAGCACCTTAACGAGTTCAACCCTGCGAGCACGCTTGCGCCAAAGCACGATGCTCTCATTTGCGCGTTTGTTTGGCAGCAAGGACTCACCTGCTGAACGACCTTCAAGGACTGAACGATCCACGCCACGAGACACAAGCTGGTCCATGATAAAGTTTACCCTGTTGCGTCCAAGCACAAGGTTGTTGGCGTCGGAGTCTACATCGTCAGTATGCCCTATCAGCACCAGACGCTTAAGCCTGCTACCGGTGCGCTTCACATTCGTAGCAAGTTCGTCGAGTGCCTGCTGCCACGTTTGCGTGGTTTCCATGCCATTACTATCCAGGGTGTACTGGTAAGGGGCATCGTAAATGGCCGTGGGAAAGTTTACACGGAGAACAAATGTGGCGGGCAACGAAAGTGGTTGACTGATGGTGATTGTATCTCGAGGCACAGTTCCAGACACCTGAACCGAATCCTGCTGGGCCGGTACGTCGATACGAACCTTGTCGAAGAACAACTCCGGTGTCTGGGCCTGAACATCTACAGGCTTGCCTGCAGGTACATCCATGGAATACTTCCCGGCCGTATCCGTAATTGTCTGCGCAACCACGTGATTATCCTGCGGATCCGTTGCTGTTACGTCTGCACCCTGCACAGGTTCACGCGTGTCTTCGCGCACCACCGTGCCCGTGATCGTAACCTGAGGCACGGGTTCTTCCGGCGATGGAGGTTGGACTGGTGTTGACACAGGCAGGGAAGGGGCTGGGGCAATCGTAGGCAAACGCTTCGAGGTAAGCACGAATACATCGAAATCCTTGCGTTGCCTGCCTTGCGGCAGTGGTTGATCACTGCTGTAATAGAGTGTGGTTGCATCAGCCCAGACGGGAAACAGCTCATCGTACGGCGTGTTGACTGGCTGTCCCAGATTTCGGGGCTCACCAACGGAGAATTCAGTTCCTGATGCATCGATCGTTGCGGCAAAGAGGTCGTACCCACCAACGGTACTGTGTCCGGCAGATGCAAACAGTAAAACCGAATCAGATGCAAACGATGGTGATAGCTCGTCGCACGGGGTATTGATCACACCAACAACGTGTTGTGGTTCCGTCCAACCTGCTGAGGTGCGTCTGCTGTAGTAGAGATCTGTGCCACCTTCACCACCCGGTCTGTCGGACGCGAATACAAGAAGTGAGCCATCGGCATTGAGTGCTGGGTGGCCATCCCAATGGAGAGGAAGATTTACTGGTGCAGCAATCTCCGACGTACTAACGGCGTAGCCGTTTCTGACTTCGGCGAGCACGATGGATGCGTCGCCCGTAATCCTGTTATCAAGTACGCTTGTTACAAACACGGTGCCCGGAATCTCGATGGATTGTACGGAAATGGTTGAAACGTTATCGCGGCTCACTGTCCTATAGGTAGCAACACCTGGTCTTTCGCCAGACAGTAGCAGAAATGCTCCCGACTGTGGCAAAAGCGCCCATTCATGAATGGAGCTGTTTGCGCCCGACACTCGGCGTATTGACCAACGGGCACCGTCCATGACTCGCGACGTATCGTACACAACTTCTTTGGTGTAGCCTGGAAGGCAGGCTGCTGGTGCAGGGGGGGGAGGGCAAGGAGGAACAGCGCGGGAAATCCGCTCCGTGGAACAGGCAACGAGAACCATACTCCACACAGTGAGCAGTGCCAGACGGACAAGAGAACGTGGTATCGAAGACTTCACTCGATAAATGCAATGTCGTGGCTAAGTGCGTCGGCAAGTATAACCTGATATAGAACATCAGGGATTTGAATCGCTCCGAGGGAAAGTGTAAAGTCGTTCACGTATTGTGTATCAAGCAACCGAAAGCCCCTTTCCCGAAGTTGCTGTACAAGGTGCACAAAAGCCACTTTCGAGGCGTTGCTCACGTGGGAGAACATGCTCTCGCCAAAGAACGCTGCGTTGATGGCAACGCCATACAAGCCACCAACGAGTTCTGTTCCAATCCACGCTTCAACGCTGTGTGCATAACCAAGGTTGTGGAGCTCCGTGTAGGCTTCTTTGATGGCGTCCGATATCCATGTGTCTTCGCGATTGGCACACGCTGCGATGACGTCTTGAAAACATTCGTTCACCGTAACGCGAAACGTCCCTCTGCGAACAACTTGTCGCAATGATCGCGACAGGTGAATACGATCCAGTGGCAGCACCCCGCGTGGGTCTGGACGATGCCAGTGCACCCTATCTGTGTCCGGATCGGCCATGGGGAAAAAACCGTTGCGGTATCCCAGGAGAATCACTTCCGGCATCAGAGTGGTAGAGCTGCGGTCGTAGCGCATTGAGTGTGGACGGGGGATTGTTGCTACGGTGTGAGTGAAGTGGTGGGTGTTGAACGGCGGTATGCCTTTGCGAGTGTGTAGGCGATTCCCTTGCGCTCGCAGAAACGTTGTTGATCGGTAGCGAATGGGAAAGGCCAGGACGTGGGATCGATGTGTTCGAGCAGGAATGTTCCGTGATGAGAAATCACTTCGGCCTGGTGTGCTTCAACGTCGTGGCGGTCGGTAGCCAGATAGATGGTTCCGTCTGGTGTGAGAATGCGATCCAGCTCCGTTAACAGTTCGGCGGTGAAGGCGCGCCGCTTGTGGTGTCGTTTTTTAGGCCAGGGATCAGCAAATAGATAGGTAACAGTGTGAATGCTGGCCGTTGGAATCCACGAAAGGCCGTTTGCAACGGAATACCAAACTGCCCGTGCGTTGGCTAGCCGTTCACCATGGATCACGCTATTGATCCAGTTGACGAGTGTTTCGCGGACTTCCAAGCCCAGAACGTTGTGTGTTGGATTTGCCAGCGCATACTGTAATAGGAATCCGCCGCGGCCACACCCAATGTCGAGCACATCAGCCGGAGCCCCATTACCAAACCATGCACTCCACTGAATGTGGTTAATGGGCGGAGGATACCATGCCGGACGAACATGTTGTTGACTGGCCGGGAGATAACTCTGCGGACTAACGTGGTGGCGAACCCTGGGCATGGGGTACTTGCTTAGGTCGAGCTCCATCCAACTCATGAGCACCAATTTAAGTAGAGGGTGCTACCGTATATTTGCCGTCCTTGTCCCGACCCTCCATTGTTCGGAGGGTCGTTGCAGTTCGTTCCAGGAGGCATCCTTGAATCAAAAGTCATTAGGTCGCTGGTTGTACATCATCCTGCCATTGGCGGCGGCCGCATACCTGTTTTACCCCACCTATCAGTTCTATCAGCTTGATGCCGAGCGATCTGCTCTCAAGTCTGACTCCGCAGCCTTAGAAGCGTGGGAGGAGTCGAAGGGAGAGGAGTACGATCAGGCAAAGTCCAAACGGATGAAGCTTGGTCTTGACCTGCGTGGCGGCATGTACGTTACGCTGGAAGTTGACGTGCTCAAGCTCATCGAGGAATCTGCATTGTCGGATGCTATTGATGATGAGTTCATGAAGGTACTGGAGGATACGCGTAAGCAAACGGACAAGTCTGACCTTGACGTACTGGAAACCTTCCTTGCGAACTTCCGCAAACGGAAAATGTCGCTTCTGCAATACTTTACAGTGAGCAACCAGCTTGATGTAACCGAGGAAGCTGTTGTAGAGAAATTGCGCAAGGATGTGGATGAAGCCGTTGATCAGGCCTTGCAGGTGATCAAACAGCGTATTAATAAGTACGACGTATCGGAAGCTGCGATAGAGAAGGTTGGCTCACGCCGTATTCAGCTAGAGCTACCCGACGTAAAGGACGAGTCGGAAATTCGAAAGCTGCTGCAAACCACCGCTCGACTGGAGTTCAAGCGAGTGTTAAATGGAACACGTTTTGTTCAGGCAGTACTTGCCATTGACAATGCGCTAAAAGGTGTGGTGGAAGAAGCTGCTGACACGGCAACAGTGGACAGTACAACAGCCGATAGCACACGGAACGTTGCGTTAGCAACAGCAACGGCAACAGACACCACGGCAACTGATAGTGCGAAGGCCGACAGTGCCAAGGCAGCGGACACAGCTGATCCGTATGCAGGATTGTCGGATGATGAGCGGACTCGCAGGATACGTGCAGATTATCCGCTTTCGCACATGATTGCTGGGTATTATGCCCAAACCGAGAACAGTCAACCGCAAAGTTTTTCCCTTGCAGGTGTGAAGGTCGATGGACTGCCGACCGAAGGCTTCTACAACTTCATGATTTCCTCTCGCGACCTTGCAAAGGTTCTGGCCATTCTTGACAGACCAGATGTCAAGCGAGTGGTTCCCGTAGACATGGAAATCCTTGTAGGAGCAACGAGTGAGGGAGCTGATGATGCCCCTGAAAGCGAGAAGGCATACTACATGTACGCTGTTGCGTCGGAAGCAGAGCTTACAGGTGATGTGATTACAGAAGCGTATCCCAGCTTTGACCCAGCCAACAATGCTCCTATCGTGATGATGCAGATGGATGCACTCGGATCGGAGCGATGGGCACAGATCACAGGAGCAAACATTGGCAAGAGAATAGCCATCGTTTTGGACGACAGGGTGTACTCAGCTCCAAACGTGATCAACAAGATTCCCAATGGCTCTTCACAGATTACCGGATCGCGGAGTGCTGCTGAAGCCAATCTGTTGGCAGTTGTATTGAAAGCTGGTGCACTGAAGGCACCTGTAAAAATTATTGAAGAGCGAGTTGTTGGTCCATCACTTGGTGAGGACTCCATTCGCCGGGGGATTACCTCATCTCTCATCTCCTTAGGGTTGGTAATCGTGTTCATGCTGGTGTACTACGCAGTTGGTGGTGCATTAGCCGATATCGCCCTGCTAATGAACGTACTGTTGGTAGTTGCAGCACTCATTGGTTTTGGTGGTACGCTTACACTACCCGGCATTGCCGGTATCATATTGGCCACAGCAATGGCGGTTGACGCTAACATTCTTGTATTCGAACGCATCCGGGAGGAGTTGGCAGCTGGCCGACAGTTGCGATCTGCTGTTGAGCAAGGATTTGACAAGGCCTGGAGTGCAGTGCTTGATTCGAACGTGACCAACATGTTGTCCGGCGTCGTGCTCATTTTCCTTGGCACCGGCCCCGTTAAGGGCTTTGCCGTCACGCTTATCATTGGTGTATTGATGACGTTGTTCACAGCCATTGTGGTAACGCGCGCCATGTTTGAGCTCATCATTGCCCGTGGTGCAACCACAATCAACCTTGGCCAGAAGAAGGCCTAAGGACAACGCAGAACGGAACGAGGAAAGCCATGGATCTGATCAAGAAAACCAACATTGACTTTATCTCCTCGCGGGGAAAGCTATTCTTAACCTCTGCCATCATCAGCGTTGTTGGCTTGATAGCCTGCTTCGTGCTGGGGATAGATCTTGGAATTGACTTCACGGGTGGAACCCAGGTAACCGTCAAGTTTGCCAAGAACTCTGCTAGTACGGAGCAGATCCGAGCTTCGCTCGGAAGACTCGGATTCAGTAGTGCAGAACTCAAGAGTTTTGGTGCACCTGGTGAGTATCTCATTCGAATTGGCGTTACGGGGAACCCTACCGAAGTGTCTCAACGCATCGTATCGGGCCTGCAGCAGAAGTTTCCTAACGATTCGGTTACACTGTTAGGGGCAGACAACGTGGCTGTAAAGGTCTCGTCTGAGTTAGCCTTGAACTCCATTCTTGCTTTGGTGGTGGCATTTGTTGTGATGCTCATCTACATTGCCATACGGTTCGAGTTCGTGTTTGGTCTTGGGGCCATCGTAGCGCTCTTGCACGACGTGGTGCTTGCCTTTGTGATATCCGTATTGTTCAATAAGACAGGATTGCTCAATCTGGATTTGAGCATCAATTCCATTGCTGCCTACTTGACAATACTTGGTTATTCAATCAACGACAAGGTGGTAGTATTCGACCGTATTCGTGAGAACCGAGAGAAGCATAAGGGGATGAGCATGAGCGACCTCATCAACCTGAGCATCAACGAAACGTTGAGCAGAACGATTATCACCGGTATATCGGTTTTAGCTGCATTGCTAGTGTTGGTATTCTTTGGTGGCGACGTGCTGGAAGGGTTTGCCTTTACCATGTTTGTTGGCATTGTCATTGGAACGTATTCTTCCATTTACATTGCCTCGTCATTCGTGTTATGGTACACCGATCGTGTAAAGCACAAGAACATTGGCAAGGTTCACACTGCGCCAAACAAGGCCTAACATGACGCATTTTTCGCAGACGACGTTGCCGGGTGGAAAGGTGGTCATCACCTTTCCAACACATGCGCTTGGTGGTGAGCAAGGCATTGCCCTTTCGGCCATGGTTGCATCAGCAGTTGCGGAACATGCGCAGCTAATAGTGTTGGATCTAAGCAACGTTGAGGTCATGAATAGTACAGGACTCGGAATGCTTGTTAGTACCTTGGCAACAGCGGGGCGCTCGAACGTTGGTTTGATTCTTGCTGCCGTACCGGAAAGAGTGCAGCGATTATTGGAAATGACGCACCTGCATCAGGTATTTCAGGTTGCGCCAACCGTTAACGAAGCCACAGCCCCCTAACATGAGTGTTCGCGTCGTAGTCGGCGCGCAATGGGGCGACGAAGGCAAGGGAAAGATCGTTGACCTCCTCTCGCGCGACATAGATATCGTTGCCCGGTACCAAGGTGGCGCGAATGCTGGGCACACCATTGTGTTTGACGACACCAAGGTGGTGCTCCATCTGATACCCAGTGGGATTCTACATCCTGGAGTGCAATGTGTGATTGGCAATGGCACCGTCATTGATCCAGTGGCACTGATGGAAGAGATCCGGATGCTGGAGCAGATGGGTGTTGATATGGCAGGGCGGTTGCACATCTCGCACAAGGCACATCTAATCATGCCTTATCACAAAGCCCTTGATGCAATGCGAGAGAAGGGCGCTGGCAGTATCGGAACAACAGGTCGAGGCATCGGGCCTGCATATTTCGACAAGGCACTGCGGATTGGCATTCGCATTGTGGATCTTCTTGATCGCGAGGGCTTGCGCGACAAGCTGCGCGTGAATTTGGAGGAGAAGGACAGACTGCTGCAAACTATGTATGGCGCAGAGCCGATCAACATCGAGGCAGTGATAGATGAGTATGTAAACTTTGATGCGCGCATTGATCCATTCATCACCGACACAACGCATTTGTTGAACGCAGCGATTGCGGACGGCAAGCGTATCCTGGCCGAAGGCGCTCAAGGTGCTTTGTTAGATCTGGATCACGGCACGTATCCATTCGTCACGAGCTCGAATCCAACCAGCGGTGGCGCGTGTACCGGTCTTGGCATACCGCCAACCGCCATAAGCTCCGTGTTAGGTGTGGTAAAAGCATACTCTACGCGCGTAGGTCTTGGCCCCTTCCCATCGGAGCTTCACGATGACACTGGCGTGCTACTCAGATCGGAGGGTCATGAGTTCGGTGCCACAACTGGACGTTCCCGGCGGTGTGGCTGGCTGGATATTCCGGCCTTGAAGTACAGTGTAATGGTGAATGGAATAACCGAGATAGCACTCACCAAGTTGGATGTGTTGGGTGTGTTGGACGAGATTCGGATCTGCACTGGTTACGAAGTGGATGGTAAGGCCGTCAGGTATTTTCCCGCCGACGTCGAAACACTGGAGCGTGTACGTTGCACGTACGTGGTCATGCCTGGATGGCGGCAGCCGCTGGATGGGGCACAGACGTTCGACGGGCTTCCTCGTGAGGCGAAAGAGTACGTTTTGGCTGTTGAGGAGTACCTTCGTGTGCCGATCAGGTGGGTGAGCACGGGGCCTGGAAGGACGCAAACGCTCGTGCGTTAGAAGGATAGTGCCGGGGACTTATGTGCCGGGTACTCAGCCCAGCTGAGTACCCGGCACATAAGTCCCCGGCACCCAGTACGAAATTGTACGCTTTCCCCCCTTACCCCGGGAAACCACACGATAAAAAAACTGTTATGTTCCTCTGATGATCGTTCAGAGGACCATCCTCTCTCTACTCTTTCTGTGCGGAACCCTTCCCGCTCTCTCGCAGCGATGGGCTCCCGCACAGATACCTGCTCCCTATGACGCAGGATACTACCTCGACATCTTCTTCCTTCCCAGCAACCAAAACTACGGCTGGGCGTGCGACCGATATCATGGGTACGTTATCCGCACCACCAATGGTGGCCGCACCTGGCAAGGCGCGCAAACCGACTCAGCGTGCCACCTGGAATACATCCAGTTCCTGAGTACCTCCGTCGGATTCTGCTCCGGCCCGTGTGGCGCTTTCAAGTCTACCGATGGTGGTGCCACCTGGTCCCGCCTTACACTCGATACCGTGCCAACAAACATCTGGGGAGGCTGGTTCCGATCGGAAACCGATGGATGGCTCACGGGAGGGGGCTGTGGCGTAAATAACTTTTACCGGACAGTTGATGGCGGGTCTACGTGGACGCGATACCAAGACACGAGTGTCAAACGATCGAATCTTGCCGATCCACTGTGGCAACCCGACCTTCCTGCTAGTACGGTGTTTGCCGCTGGCAATGGCACGTTGTGGAAGTCGCAGGATAGCGGAGCTACATGGTCAGTTGAAGCCTACACAGGTGCCAACTCACCATGGCACGAGGAAATCTCGCGATCTGGGAACTCGTTTATGGTTAGCTGCGCAACAAGCAATTGCGCATCAGGTGGATACTCAGGCGGGGGAATGCGCGTAAGCCACGACGATGGAGCAACATGGTCACACGTGGAAACCGGTAACGACATGTTCGGCGTTTTCATGATCACCAATCAAAAGGCATGGGCTGTAGGTACCAATGCAAACGTTTGGTATACGGAAACAGGCGGAGCGTTGGCAAGTGAATGGAGCTTGAAAAATTGTGGCTTGAATGGTAGACACATGGACGATGTCTTCTTCCTAAACGATAGCACCGGTTGGGTGGTTGGAGAAGGCGTCTACTACCTAGCAAAACCCCTTCGCGAGCTCAGTGACTCCGTTCTGCTGTTTCTTGGTGCATGCCCAGATTCAAACCTGTACGACACCGTGTACGTGAACAACGTGAACTTCTCCTCCAGTCCGTGGTCTATCGAACTCGTGGGTGAACATGCCTGGATGTACAGGGTTGTAAATGTGATCCCTGACCCCTTGCCCGCATGCTCACGTACCAGGGTCATCGTTGAGTACCGCGCTCTTGCTGCGGGCAGAAGGCAAGCATCGATGGTTATCAGAATTCGAGAACCAGATACCACCCTGGCAGTGCTGCTTGAAGGTGAACGTAGAACATTTAATGCCAAACCTACCGACACGTTGGTGCAGTTTAACCATCGAGCGGGTAGCCCAATAAATCGTGTTCTCGAGTGGACGGCTGCAGCACCACCGCTTGAGTCAATCGTGGACATACAACGCGATAGCGGCTCCACGCAGCTAAGTCTTGCCGCTGAATATCCTACCATCATCAATGCAGGCCCACCGGTTGCACAATCCTTTATAGGGGGCACCCTGGCCGACACGGGTTGGGTGCAGGCTCGGTTTCGGGTAACTCTTGCACCCTGCCAGCGCGATACACACATTACAATACGCGCATACGGACTATCGCCGATTATCAGGTCAGATACCACTGCCAGTGCTTCCATTGGATGCGAGATGTCCGACACGCTACGCATTCCCCTTGCCAACACCGGCAACATGGACCTAACGGTGTACTCGATGAATGTGCTCGGACTTTCACCGGAGAGCTTTCAAATAACTGGGCTGCGCAATGCAGGTTCTCAACCACCATGGCGAGTGCTGCCAGGAGAATCGGATACCATCCTGATCGTTGTCACTCCGTCTTCCTCCGATGTTTCGGGCGTCCTACAGATTAATCATGATGATGCCACAACGGCACGAGGTTCCGTACAACCATGGAACGTAAACCTGCGCGCTACCTCCAATAGTGTTCTCTCTTCCGTTAGCCCCCTGGCGATTGATCTGGGAGAAGTATGCGAAGGCGAAGTTGTAGACACAAGCTTCACCATCTCCAATCAAGGTCCATCACTATTCAGATATACAACCACCGAAAACTCTGCAAGAATCAACAATCTGCAGTCGGGTACCAGGGTAGTGTTGCGTGGCGAGAACAGGAGTAATCGTTTTACCTGGACTGCAACCGGGACTGGAGTAGTCTCAGATACGATCCTCGTGCGAATAACACCGTGCGATACGGCTGTGGCTGTGATAGTCACTGCAAAGATTCGATCCTTGAGTCTTGAGCTTTCTCCGAATCCATTGATAGACTCCGTAAGCGTAGGTCAGTCGCTGGTGAGACAAGTGACTATTCGAAACGGAGGAATGGAAACGGTTGTCATCGGTAGCATCGCACCACTAAAGATGGATGCGGAGTTCTCTGTGAACTTTGCTCCACCAGTTACCCTGCCATCTGGAAGAACCATTGACGTAACAGTATCATGGACTCCATCAAGCGTAAGAACATATTCAACGGATCTCCTGGTAACCCTTTCAGGTCCATGCGCGGCAACTGCGTCGGCGCAAATACTCCTTAGGGCACTGAGCAACGAGTTTCAGGTGAAAACTCCAGAATTACACTTCGATGCTGGATGCGATTCGGCTGTTAGAATAGACAGTGTGGAGATTCATGCCAACAGCACCGATGCTTCCTTCCACACCCCGGTGATCAGCCCCGTACCCTCAGCCTTTACTGTGGTTCGTCCAACAACTGCTTTCTCCTTACCTCAGGGAACGTCGGAATGGGTTGTTGTTGCCTACGATCCAAGAGTCGAAAGGCAAGCACAAGCCATTCTGCAGCTAGAATCGTCAGGCACAAGATCCGTTGTTGATATCCCGCTAACTGGTTCGGCAGCCTATGCTGCGTGGACTGCTAGTCCTCAGTCACTCGAATACCTTGATGTCCGTGCCTGCGATCCGCCAGTTGTTCAGACTATCACTATCACGAACAAAGACACTTCGGAGGTGACGATTGGCTTTGATGCTTCAGCGTTACCTCCATGGATTACCGTTAGCGGGTTGCCCATTACGCTTGCAGGCCTTGGTAGCGTGGCCGTGAATGTTACTTGCGATCCATCGCGTGTGCCTATCGGTACATCTGCAGCCGTCATGACCTTGGTTGACGAGACTTGCGGCAATCGCATCACCATTCGCCTGTCGGCTCAACGCATTGACGGAGGCTTGATTCTTGAGCCTGACCCTGTTGATGCTGGCAGCGTGGTTGTTGGACGATCCACACAGGTGGCTGCGCGCATCATTAATCCCACCGAGGAAGCGCGAACAATTCTTGATCTTCAATTAGCCAGTGCAGCCGGGTGGCTGCTGCTGGACAATGTGATCGGTGTCCAGGTACCACCAGCCGATACCATTGCCGTACTACTCCAGTTCGAGCCTACGCTCGTGGGCCCCAGTACCACAACCTTATCACTCGTGGAAGCTGGGCGCTGTACCACAAGTACCGACATCGGTGTTCGTGGTGTGGGTCTACCCTACGTCCCCCCCCCCTGAACATCTGTTGGGACTCCGCATTGATGAATACCAGGTAGCAGCGGGCGAGAAAGTTGTTGTTCCAATCCACTGGGAAAACAATATCACGGCAGCACGTCCCGATTCTCTCAGTTTTCAGGTTTCGTTTTCGCCACTACACTACAATGTAGACACAGTGTATTCCGGCAATCTTCCTGGTACACAAGTGGAGCACACCTATGCCAATGGCAAGCTGAATGTTCTTGTGAGGGGGCTTGGGTTAGACTTTGGTTTGCCTGGTACCATCGTGGTGATGGAGGGTACTGCACTGCCAGCTATTCCAGACAGCACTGCATTCGGCTTTAGTAATGCGGAGCTGTGGAGCCAGGAACCGGTGATGATTCTGCATGATCCTGGACTACTAGTGGTTGACGTATGTGGTCCACGCAACATGATCCTACTTGCGGCACCAACGTCGGTCAGAACTGTAGGAGCACAACCAGCTCATGATGCTGTTCGTTTTGAGGTTCGTGCTCCATATTCCGAAGAGTTGGATGTTGAGCTCGTGGATGCAATCGGCAATGTAGTGTATCGGTCGCTTGGAATTCAGGTGCCATCCGGAACGTCAACAGTGTCGGTTCCTGTGAATGTGTTGCCAGCTGGACTTTACGTATTACAGATTACCACACAACGGGGCGGTCGGTTCAGTCACCCTGTGCTGGTGGTGCAGTAGGATTGGTGCCATAGAGTCTGCGGATGCATCCAAATGCAGCTTCGCGGAGTTGTACCTTGCTATCTTCTTCTAGTTGTTCGTGGACACGAGACACTACATCGAAGGTGCCATCCACTCGAAGACGTGAATTGCATAACGTAAGCAAAGCCCCTTGCCCGTTTCTTTCGAGAGTGCCAGTTACAACAATACCAACATCGAAACCACGTAACACGCGCATCTCGAGAGCAGAGATCGGCCGATTGTTCTCAATCAATAACAAGCCTGCCAGAGCATACATCGAATCGCGAGTTTCTATGTCGATCACCGTCAAAGTATCAACTTCTTGCAAGGCGGTGACGATGGTTTGTGCCAGGTCGTAGGACGACAATATTTGCTGCTTAAAGATTTCCCATGGTGCGAGATTAGGGTCGTTAATGAACTCAATACCACCAACGGACACCAGTGGTGCAGGCAGTGCTCGCAGCTCAGCCTCGAGTGTATCAAATCTCGGATTCGTAGTAAGGGCGCTTGCTAGAGCGCGTTGCATTGCAAGAAGAATCGCTGGATCGGCAATAAGCTCATTCTCTCCACGGGCATAGGTAATGGAGGCATACCCAATACCCTTCTTCCGAAGATCAAAATTCACACCGTATACGACATCAACTTCTGCACGGATAAGGCGTGCAAACCGCTTCACATTGGCAAATACGATGTGGTCACAGCCAACATGCCTTGCCAGTGTTGCTAGAGTTACGTCCTGGTCCACCGCGATCTTCGTCGAAAGCACATGAGCGTTGATGGAGTCCCTAGCATAGGTACCCACCAGCGATTGTCCTGCCATACGAATGGCAAGATCCAATGCAGCCTCTACCTTGACGTGGGTTACCACAGGGTCTGCCGAATCAGCACTGATGTTTCCGGTCAGTATGCAACTCTCTTGAAAGGGGGCTCTGGTTACCTGTGCGTTAAATGAGTTAAACGCAAGGCCATGAGGCGTGAAAACATGGAACGTTATTAGAAGAGCAGAAACTCGAAGAATATTCAGATCTAGCATTTTCAAACCTAACACGGGATTTAAACACATGCATTACGCCAACGTAACATTGGCGTAACAGACACATAACGAGGCAGGGATAGTTTCGCCCCGGTTCTTGTTCGAACCACTACATCCTACTCAGACAACTGGGGTCAGCGTGCTTCAATCTTTCATGCGCTATGGCAGCATAGCGTTCCTTTTGGTCTTTTGCAATCTAACGTTGGTGGCACAGAATGCCGTTGTAACAGGGAAGATAACTGACGGTGAATCAGGTGAACCGCTTCGTGGTGCCACGGTTCAAGTTGTTGAGGCAAAGAAAGGTGGATACTCCGATACAAAGGGTGTGTACCGCATAAAGAATGTGCCTCCAGGGAAGTACACACTCAAGTTCTCGTTCGTTGGATACGATGTAAAGACCGTTGAGAATGTGGTTATTGAAGCAGGTGCTACGAAAACGATCGACATTCTGCTAGCAGCAACCTCTACAACGGCAACGGAAGTTGTTGTCGAAGCTGAACGCATTAACGACAATGCTGCAGCCCTCCTTGCCGAACGCCAGAAAGCGGCAACGGTAAGCGACGGTATATCGAAAGAGGAAATCTCCAAGCTTTCGGATAGCGATGCTGGTCAATCTATCAAGCGAGTTACCGGCGTTACCCTGGTAGAAGGAAAGTTTGTGTATGTGCGTGGAGTGAGTGACCGTTATAGTAACACCACTCTTAATGGTGCATCAATATCTACGACAGAGCCCGACAAGAAATCGTTTGCTTTCGACATGTTCCCAAGTGATTTGCTTGAGAACGTGAACGTAACGAAGAGCTTCACTCCCGACCTTCCTGGAAACTTTGTCGGTGGTCTGGTTCAGATGAACACCATTGACTTTCCCCAGGGATTCAGTGTAAAGGTAAACGCCGGGATTGGTGCCAATGATCAAGTAACGTTTGCCGACGGCCAGTTTGTTGGTTACCCCCCAGGCCCGACGGACTGGTTAGGAATCGACGGTACGTGGCGTGATGCTCCAGCTATCCCTTCAACCAATGACTTTGCCGCTATGCGTTCTCGCGTGAATGCTGGCGACCCGCAGGCCATTCAGGAATACGTTGCCATTGGTCGAGGCTTCAATAACCAGCTGATGAATACCACTCTTTCCACAGCACCAGTTTCCGGTAAAGGGGGAGTATCGGTAACCAACACCTGGGATGTTGCCGAAGAAAGTCGACTAGGCGTCGTAGCATCATTGAACTACGGTAACAACTACGGTCTAAACAGAATACTTCGCCGTGGTATACAATCTGACGGAACAAGCCTGCTGTTCGACTACGCCGGACGCGTAACCACCAGCTCCACAAACCTGGGTTTGTTGGCCAACATTGCCTACAAGGTTGGGACGCAAAGCACCATTTCATGGAAGAACACGTACACCTTGAATAGTGATGACGAAGGTGTATATCAGTATGGCAAGGAGGTTGCACAAACGCAGCTACGGAAGAATCTTTCATACGAGTTTCAGGAAAAGCGACTCCTCGCTACTTCACTATCAGGTGAGCACAACCTAGCCGTGGCATCCAACCTACTCGTTGATTGGAAGGCTGGCTATTCACAATCACGCCGTGACCAACCTGACTACCGCCGCTTCCGGTACCAGAAGAGTGAGTTCGCAGCCCCAACAGATCCACTGGAAATTGAAATTCCATCCACTGGATTCACCACGCAAGGTCTTGGTTCTGCTGCTGGACGTTTCTACAGCGAACTCAACGAGTATGCTCGTAACCTGAACTTGAATGGCACCTTGTCTCTCGAGGCTATCAAGATCAAAGTTGGTGGCCTTCATGAGAGCAAGAACAGGGATTTCACATCTCGGTCGTACACATACGTCCAGGCTCAGAACTCAACAATTGACTATTCTCTCCTAACGTACGATCCAGATTCTACGCTCATTCCGAACCCGATTGCACTGTTTGCTGACTCTAACTTCAGTGAGGACAGACTGGGCATTTCGGAAGACTCGCGCAAACGCGACTCATATACAGCCAACGAAACCTTGTGGGCTGGTTATGCGATGGTTGATATTCCATTCAACCTAGGATCGCTTCCAGTTCGGATTATCACGGGAGCTCGGGTTGAATCCAGTGTGCAGTTGCTCAACTCATTCACCGCAACTGATGAGCCTGTGAACGTGAACCTAGACGTGACGGACATTTTGCCGTCACTCAACATCGTTGTGACGCCATTTGAAAACTTCAACCTTCGAGCGGCAGCAACACAAACGCTAACGCGTCCTTCGCTACGGGAGTTTGCTCCTTTTGCATTCTTTGACTTCCAAACGCAGAGCACCACACAAGGTAACCCTAACCTAACCCGAGCACTCATCCAAAACTTTGACTTCCGGGCAGAATGGTTCCCCGGGCCAGGCGAAGTTCTTTCGGCCTCGTTGTTCTATAAAAACTTCAAGAATGCAATCGAAGAAACGGTGTTCCCATCCACGTCGGAACTCATTCGGTCATTCGCCAATGCGCAATCGGATGCAACGAACTATGGTATTGAGTTAGAAGCTCGGAAGAACTTGAGCTTTATCTCGAAAGATCTGCAGTTCCTCGTACTAACGGCAAACGTTGCCCTCATCAACTCCAACATCACCGTTCTGCAAGGCGCAGTGGAAGATAACCGGCGCATGTGGGGACAAAGTCCCTACACGGTGAACGCATCGATCTCTTACTTCAACCCAGACTGGGGCACATCCTTGAACCTTGGGTACAACATCGCCGGACGCCGGATCATCCAGGTGGCGCAGATCGGTGTGTACCAGATTGCAGAACAATACAAGGATGATGGTCCACACATCTACGAGAACCCACGAGATGTGATCGACTTTGGTGTCTCACAATCCATTGGCAACTGGGAGATCAAGGGATCCGTGCGGGACATCCTGAACCAAGAGTTGGTATGGGAGCAACTAGGCCAGGTGGTTGCCAGCAACCTTCGCGGCCGCGGCTTCTCGCTTGGTGTAAGCTACAAGTTCAACTAAGACAAAATGTTCGTTTCATTACTAGGAGCTAGGACAATGCGTTTGCAAACGCTGCTCGCGGTCATGCTGATAGCATTGGCCATTCCGGCCATCGGCCAAACGCCGAAAATTACTTTTCCCAACGGAGGGCAGACCTTTCGTCCAGGAAGTACCCAAGACGTAACATGGGACACGACCGGTGTTCCATTCAGCACACGCTGGAAGTTTCAATTTGGCACCTCGGCAGTG
Source organism: uncultured Hyphomicrobiales bacterium (assembly GCA_964620125.1). Classification (GTDB taxonomy): domain Bacteria; phylum Bacteroidota; class Ignavibacteria; order Kapaibacteriales; family Kapaibacteriaceae; genus OLB6. The sequence goes on along the minus strand of CAZUGQ010000007.1, from coordinate 26,366 downwards.
GGTCCGTGGTCTGACTTGCCAGGAACCACCAACGTAAAGGATTCAGGTTCGACTCGCGGTCGCACGCAATGGCGTGTACCAGCAACAGCTACAACGACAGGGTATCTGCGCATGTCGTTGGTATCCGACGATAACAACTTCGACATTTCGGATGCACCGTTCACGATCACGCAGCCACAGGTCATTCAGGTTGACTCAACCTTGCGCGGAGAAATTAATGGCACGGTTACCCTGAAGCGCACAAAAGTGTATGGTCTTGATGGCTACGTTTACGTGAACGGAACCCTTATTGTAGAACCCGGAACAATCGTTGTTGGCGACACGGTGGGGCAGAACTCCGTTATCTGCGTGAACCGTGGAGGCAAGCTTATCGCAGATGGAACAAAGGAAAGTCCCATCATCTTTACGTCACGTGCAGCGCCGGGACAAAGAGCGTCGGGCGACTGGGGAGGAATCGTACTGTGTGGTCGTGGTCGCACAAATCACCCAGGTGGACAGGCAGCGATCGAAGGTGGCATCGCAGATGCTACTCCAGGGGGAAAAGGCTGGTTCGGTGGCACCGATGATGCCGACAACAGCGGCATCCTGAGATACGTGCGCATTGAGTTTGCCGGTATTGCTGTTCTGCCGAACAACGAACTGAACTCGCTTACAATGGGTGGCGTTGGATCTGGTACCACACTGGACTACATCCAGGTAAGCTATGGCAATGACGACGGATTCGAGTGGTTTGGAGGCTCGGTGAATGCCAAGCACCTTGTTGCATTTGGAACTCTGGATGATGACCTCGATTGTGATAACGGATGGAATGGCAAGGTGCAGTTCGTGATCGTGAAGCGTCATCGCACCAGAGCAGACCAGAGCACCTCGCAGGCCTTCGAGATTGATAACGATGCCAGCGGTTCCTATAACACTCCTCGTACAGATCCGATCTTCTCGAATGTGACTGTGATCGGACCAATGCAGGATACATCGTGGACGGCTGGTAACGGACCCACGAACTACAACTCCCGCTATGGTGCAGCCGCCCAGCTACGCCGGGCTTCGACTGCTTCGATCTTCAACTCCGTATTCATGGGATTCCCACGTGGAATTGAAATTGCGCAAACACCAACCATGGTTGCCGCAAACGGAGATTCTATGGCCGTTCGTGGCTGCAACTGGTATGGATGGAAGACTAGCTGGATGAACCTTGCGGGTGGTACTCCCCCTGCTGGCTTTGATGCAACTTGGATTTCCAAGCCTGCCTATGCTAACGTGGGTGATGCTTCCGACCCCAACAAGGCTGGTCTCACCAACCCTTGGCCTGAGAATGCAGACTTCAACCCAATGCCTCTGGCCACAGCACCTTATCTAACAACCGCACGCTGGGATCTTGGAGGACCACTCTACCCGGTTACCGATCCATTCTTCACGCAGGTTACCTATCGCGGTGCTCTTTCGGCTGCTGTTAATGAGCGCTGGGATCTTGGTTGGACTGAATACGATCCGGTTAATGCTGAGTACCGCGCTTCGGTCGAAGTAACGCTGCTCACCCCCGGCGCCGCTGCAGGTGAAAAGTATGTTCGCAACACGAACATCAACGTGACGTGGAATCCAGTTGCCGGACAGAACTTCAAGATTGAGTACGGACCATCTGTAACCGGACCTTGGACCACGGGAGCAGCATCGGTAGATGCCTCTACGGGTACGGCAAGCTGGAAGCTGCCCGACATGGTGATGCCCTCCGTATTCGTGCGTCTTTCTTCCGTTGCAGACCCATCGTCGTTTGATGTTTCCAACTTCCCATTTGAGATCATCGACGTACCTGCTCCAGCAGTTAGACTTGTCACGCCAAACGGTGGCGAAACCTACCGTGCTGGTGCTACCGTTGCAGTTCGCTGGGATACAGCCAACACGTTAAGCCAACGCTGGCGCATTGACTTTGGCAAGAGCACTACCGGACCATGGAAAACTCTGGTTGCAAGCGTAAAGGACAGTGCTGGCACACGTGGCAATACCAACGTCGTTTTCCGTTTCGAAGATCAAACAACAACTGGATACCTGCGCTTGGTACTGCTGGCCGATACAACAAAAACGGATCTCAATGACGCTCCCTTCACGGTGCAGGCTCCTGCTCCTGTAGCATGCGACTCTGTGATCCGTGGTGAAATCAGCTCCAGCATCACCTTGTCGTCTTCTAAGATCTACTGCCTTGATGGCTACGTTTACGTTAATGACGGAGCCACCGTGACCATCCAACCTGGTACCAAGATTCTTGGTGACACCGTTGGCCAGAACTCAGTTCTCTGCATCAACCGCGGAGCAAAGCTGATGGCAGAAGGTACACGCCAAAACCCAATCGTGTTTACTTCGAGTGCACCAGCCGGACAACGTGCACGTGGCGACTGGGGCGGTATCGTGATCTGCGGAAAGGCTCGCACCAACCATCCTGGTGGTCAGGCTGCAATCGAAGGTGGTATAGCTGATGCTTCACCGGGTAAGGGCTGGTTTGGCGGTACAGACGATAACGACAACAGCGGGTCGCTCAAGTACGTTCGTATTGAGTTTGCCGGTATCGCCGTTCTGCCGAACAACGAGTTGAATGGCCTAACGATGGGTGGTGTTGGCAAGGGCACAACACTCGACTATATTCAGGTAAGCTATGGTAATGACGACGCCTTCGAATGGTTCGGTGGCTCAGTCAACGCCAAGCACCTTGTAGCTGTTGGTACACTCGACGATGACTTCGATTGTGATAACGGCTTCAGCGGTTATGTTCAGTTCGGGGTAGCTCAGCGTTTCCGTCAAGTTGCCGACCAAAGCACTTCGCAAGCCTGGGAAATCGACAACGATGCACAAGGCTCGTACAATACGCCAAGAACATCGGTAACCTTCTCGAACATGACAGCGATTGGTCCAGTGCAAGACACGAGTTGGACAGTTGGAAACGGTGCCAATCAATTCAACAGCCGCTTTGGTGCAGGTGCCCAGATTCGCCGGGCTGCACTGGCAAGCATCTGCAACTCCATCATCATGGGGTGGCCTCGTGGTTTGGAGATTGCCCAAACACCAACAATGGTTGCTGCCAATGGCGACTCCCTTGAGGTTCGCAACTCCAGGTTCTATGGAATCAAGGGAACCGTGATGAACACAGCCGGTGGAACACCACCAGCAGGCTTCGACGGCACATGGATTGAAAAGCCAGCATACGGTAACATGATTGACAAGTCATCGCCAAATGTTGCGATGCTCGAAAATCCATTCGCCGTGAATGCTACCTTCAACCCAATGCCAAAGTCAGGTTCACCTGTACTTACAGGTGCCAAGTTTGAAAGCAAAACTGGAGACACGTGGTTTGAGCGTGTAGACTTTGTTGGTGCCTTTGGCTTGGAACGCTGGGATGCTGGCTGGACTGAGTACGACCCAGTAAACGCCATCTATACAACAGTCAGTGTTCAAGAAGAAGGTGGTATCGTGATGAACGGTATCACCGGGCGCTCCTTCCCGAATCCATCGAACGATGTTACCACGATCCGCTACGAGCTTAGCTCGGACGACGTGATTACAGTGAAGGTTCTAGATGTTACGGGCGCCGTTGAATCCGTCTACTTCCAAGGTGTTCCGCAGCACGCCAGCGTGTATGAGTTTAACCTTGTGACGTCTGACATGCCAAGTGGTGTTTACTACGTGAACGTAACAGGCAACAAGGGTTCACTCACCATACCGGTAACAGTGGTGCACTAAGCCCATTGATGTAGCTCTCCTCAAGCGAGGCGATGTGGTAACACATCGCCTCGCTTTGTTTTTAATCCAACCATCCAGATATGAACAGTCCCCAAAGAAGCACCACCTGCCCTGCGAGCACCCACTGTGATTGTTTGGGATACGATGTTTTGAACCGGTTCCAAAGCCACATCAACCCAAGTAGTGGCAACGTTAAAGCAACCCATGTGATGAGAATGGTGCCATAGTGTGCATTGCCAATACCAAAGTATTCAATTAACGCCGGAGCCCCCTTCCCATACACGATCAGTAGGTGGCTGATGTACATGAATAGTGATTCTCGACCTGTGATCTGCAAGAACCTGCCAACGCTCGAGCTCTGCAGCTTATCGTCGATCAAGTACAGTGCACCGAACACTACAAGTATTCCACTAAGCCGGAATAAATGCATACCCGGTGAACTTTGCCACCAGTAGTCAATCCATGGTGACCAGCCACCCCACCACTTCAGTGGGAATATGACGCATGGCGCGAGCAAACCACCAATAACGAACCATCGAGCCAATCGATCCTTGTTTGTGGTTTGAAAAAACCAACCTGCTATTGCACCACCAGCAAAGAGATAACCCGTCCACGGCAACAACGGAAAGTTGGTAGGGGGCTGATAACTAAGTGCCATCGTGATGTAGTACGGTAAGCCACTATATGGTAGCCATTGCCAGATGAATACTGTACACGTGAACACAAGCACCGCGAGTATGCTCCAGGCCACTACCGTGCGGGACATTGATCGAGTTAGGAAGAATGTACCAAGTGCCAATAGGGAACCATACACGATTGTCTGTAGGACGTCAACCTGGAGCCAATTCCGTAACTCCACAACAGACATTCGGAGAACCTTGGAAATGGAGTATGCTGGCACGTGCAGCATGTATGCCCACATCAGGATGTAGGCCAACCGCCGAAGGTACAACCAGAACTCTTCGCGGAACTCAAGAAACCGGAGCCCCTTTCGAGACAGGGCAATGTAGAGTCCGGCACCAGCACAAAAGATGAAGGCGGGTGCCACAAAACCATTGCTCAGGTTGAGTGGATAGAAGTAGAACCAATGCGATTTCAGCGAAGGATCGATGATCCTATTGGTAACATGAACTTGGATCATCCATAGAACGGCCACGGCGCGTACGACATCTAGGAATGCAAAGCGCTGTTTGGGGTGCGATTGTTGAGGAGGCACGTGCATCACTTCCATTGCTTGCGGTTAACAAAGCGTCGAATGGCGCCCTTGAGGATGAAGCTGGCAAACACGGCGCCCACGACCAGCAACATGAAAATGATGAAGTAGCGTTGCATTAGCGATGATGTGCAAAAGCTTGGTTCGTTGTTCTAGATCTTCAAGTATAATTTCGGCTGGGGATATGACCGAAGCAAGTTCAAGGACCGACGTGATCGCCGCCATTGACGTTGGGACGAACTCCTTTCACATGGTGGTAGCAACCGTGAGCACGCGTGGAGTGCTCCGCATTCTTGCGCGCAATAAGGAAATGGTGCGCCTTGGCTCGTCGGCAGGTGATATGAAGCGGCTGAGTGAAGAGGCAATGGCCCGTGGCATTCGCACACTCAAGCAGTTCGCTTCCGAAGCATCCTCTCACGGAAGCATGATTCGAGCTGTTGCAACAAGTGCCGTTCGGGAAGCAGAAAACAAGGACGAGTTTCTTGAGCGTGTGTACAAGGCCACAGGTATTGAAGTCGAGGTGGTGAGTGGAATCGAAGAGGGCCGACTCATCTACCTTGGTGCTCTGCATGCTCTCCCGATTCTGGCCAAGCGCACACTGGTGATTGACATTGGTGGCGGAAGCACGGAAACCATCATCGGTCATCATGGCGAAGCAGTGTTTGTGCACAGTGCCAAACTGGGTCACATCCGCTTGACGAAGCGATACTTTCCCACCGGTGTGGCAACGCCAGAAACCATCGAGGAAAGCCGCAGTGCCATACGAGGAGACTGGGCTCCGGTATTCCAAACACTTATTGCGTATGGTTTTGAAGAAGCCATCGGTAGCAGTGGCACCATCATGGCGTTGGCAGCCATGACGCTTGTTCGTTTAGGTAAGCGAGTGCCGGAGTCCCTGAACGGATTGCGCATACCACGGGCCGAAATGCTCGAAACCATCGAGCGAGTAGTTCGCGCACGTACGGGCTCCCGGCGTTTGCCACTCACGGGTCTTGAGCCAAAACGTTCCGACGTGATCTTAGGTGGAGCACTGATTCTTGAGCAAGCCATCATTGGATTGAACATCCAGGAGATTACAATCTCTGCCTATGCCATGCGGGAAGGTATCGTGTTTGATACTGTGCAGAAGGCCCGCGACATTCGTGAGTATCACCACCTTTCACACCTTCGTTATCAAAGTGTTGATCACCTCTGCGACCTATATCGCGTGCGAAGAGGGCATGCAGAACACGTAAAAAACCTTGCGCTGAGACTATTCGATGACCTGCGACCCCTGCATACGTATGGCGATCGAGAACGAGAGCTCCTCGAAGCAGCGGCGCTTCTGCATGACGTAGGGTATCACATCGCTGCAGACCAACACCACAAGCACAGCGAATACATCATCCGTAATAGCCCCATGCCCGGCTTTACCAATGACGAAACCGAGCTCATTGCCACCGTAGCCCGATACCATCGAAAGAGTCATCCGAAAAAGAAACACCAGTACTTCGAGAGCCTTTCTCCCGCTGAAAAGCGCCTTGTACTTGTTCTCGCCTCCATCGTGCGAATTGCCGAAGGCTTGGACCGCCGCCAGCAGCAAATCGTCCATACCCTCCGCGCTGAACTCCATAACAATACGATCGACGTGATTCTTACTGCCCCAACTACCGTTCCCGATATCGAACTCTGGGGTGCCGAACGCCGCAAAGGCCTCATGCAGGAAACCTTCGCCAAAGAAGTTCGCCTCATGGTCCATGCGTCGTAATAGAAATAGGTACAGACACTATTGCCCCAAGCTTTTTCGTCACACCCTGCCCAAAAACATCAGACTGTCTCACTAACCCCTAATCTCTACCATCCCCCGTATTCCCCTACTTCCCTCTTCTTCCCCCTCCCTCTAGTCCCTCTAGTCCCTCTAGTCCCTCTAGTCCCTCAAGTCCCTCAAGTCCCTCAAGTCCCTCAAGTCCCTCAAGTCCCTCAAGTCCCTCTATGAAAACCCTCCTCACCTCCCTCACCCTCATCACCCTCGGCATCGTTTTCGGCGTTGTGATCATGACAACCTTCGGTGAGAATGCCATAGAGAAGGCGTTCGCATCGCAGACCAATCTTGGTGCAACCGCCCCACCAACGCCAATGCCCCCTTCCGTTAAAGCCTTGAATGATCAGTTCGCTACGGTTGCAACGGCGGTAACCAGGTCGGTGGTCTACATCAACGTGAAGACGGTGAAGTCAGCGCCAGAAAGCGCATTCCCAGGAGAGTTCTTCAGATTCTTTGGGCCAGATGGAGACATGGAACCACAAGAACGGGAGGGTGAAGGTGCCGGATCCGGTGTGATCATTACGTCAGACGGCTACGTGGTAACGAACAATCACGTGGTGGAGTACGCCAAGGATGGCGGGATTACCGTTACGACCAGTGACCAGAAGGAATACAAGGCCAAGCTGATTGGGCGTGACCCGCTTACTGACCTAGCGGTGATCAAGATCGAAGGCACCTTCACACCCGCTCACTTTGCACGCAAGGAAGATGTACGCGTTGGAGAGTGGGTTATGGCCGTTGGCAGTCCACTGGGTTTGAAGTCTACCGTTACCACGGGCATCATCTCTGCCCTGGGTAGGGGTATCGGCATCATTGGTACGAACGACATGACGTCCGAACGTAATCGATATGCCGTCGAAAACTTCATTCAAACAGATGCAGCCATCAATCCAGGAAACAGCGGCGGCGGTTTGTTTAACCTGAATGGCTCTCTTGTGGGCATCAACACAGCGATTGCATCTCAATCTGGATTTAACGCTGGATATGGCTTTGCAATTCCTATCGACATGGTTCAGAGCGTGGCGTTGGACTTGATGGACGACGGAAAGGTCCAGCGCGGATACATTGGAGTAGAGATCACCACTGTTGATGAAACCACGGCTAAGGCCGTTGGATTGGACAAGGTAGCTGGCGTACATGTGCGCAGGGTGGTAAAAGACGGTGCTGCAGCCTCGGCAGGAATTGAGATTGGCGATGTGATTTTGGAGATTGACGGTACACCAGTCAATACGTCGAATGAACTTCAGAACCAGATCGTACTGCGCCGTGCGGGCGACAAGGTGAAGCTGAACATCTGGCGCGATGGAAAGATGATTACAAAGACCGTTACGCTGAAAGCCCTCGACGGTGACTCGTATGCCGATGCAACTGCAGGAGAATCCGGGTCTACCGATAGCAGCACGCCGGTCAAGTTCAAGGGGCTTGGGTTCACGGCATCGGCACTAACAGCGGAGCAACGTAAGGAGTACGAAACAGACTATGGTGTTCTGGTAACCGACGTTGAACCCAGAGGGGCTGTTGCTCGCCGCGGGTTACGACCGAACAGCGTAATCCTAAAGGCCGATGGAAAACAAGTAAACACGCCCGGTGAGCTCAAGCAGATTCTTTCGACGAAGAAAGCCGGCGATGGCGTACTTTTCGTTGTGAAGGACAAGGACGGCAGTAAAATGGCCGTGACAATTGAAGTCCCAGAAGAGAACAGTTAATGCTCACCCGCCTCCAGCTTCGTGGCTGGGTTACTTTATTTCTTGGCCTTACGGTTGGTGCTGTAACGCAGGCACAGCAACTCTATGTGGGGCCTACTGCATGGTACCTGGTATCAACAAGTGCTCCCGAAACCTCGGCTACCGAGGGACAGCCTACGCGCCTGCTTGTTGGTGGGTCGGCACTCTGGCTGTTGCAGAATAAAACGGAAGTGAGGGTCACCCTTGGGTATCGCTATGAGCAAGGCACTTTTGGCACTCCCGAGAGCCTATTACCCAATGACGGGAACACCTCGAATACCGGGCCCTCTCGGCTACACGTGGTTGAAACCGGCCAAGGGGAGCCCCTTTTAACCAGCACACTAACGGCATCAAGTGTTGAGTTGAACGCAGGCCTTGGCTTCCCACTGCTTGCGCTGGATACCTCTGGGTCTAATCTTGGACTGAGTGTGGGAGTGATGACGGACGTGATTCTTTCGGCCAGTCAGGAGGACGATTATTCTGCTATACCCAATCATCCCGATCCTGATCTCGTAACAGCTAGCTATGAACAACAGTTTGGTTTTGGTGCCTATATCGGTGCATTCCTTGGGATGAATCTGGGGGGAAGCCGAATCTCGTTTGACGTGACGTATATGTTCCGGCAACCGGGAACACTTTCCACCACAGGCACTCCAGTAACGGAACAGAATATTGGCTGGCTGATCGGTAGGGGACTGAGGATAGGAATCGGGTTGTTTTTTGGACTATAGTTAGGTCCAGTTGTGTAAAACGTTATGTTCGTCCAAACTTGAGGCCGAAAATTCAGTCTACTTGTTAGGGGGAACGCTGATGAAACGCTCGTTTCTTGGGCTCGTAATTGCGATAGTTCTGGTACACGTACCAACGCAAGCATGTGATGGGTGGATGTTTGGTGTAAACATTGGACCGCGTTTTAACAGTGCTGGTGGCGAGGCTTTCGAAAACGCTGATGACTTGAGCATGGCAATGATGTGGATGTTCGGAGTGACCTCGTGGTTCGATATATGCCCGAACTTTCGCGGAGAGCTTGGTTTAGGCTATACTCAGAGGGGGTATGGTTCCAGCCAGACCATCGGAACCATGGAGTCGTCCTCGACCAATACGTACAACTATCTTGATCTGAATATCGGTACCGCTTGGCTTCCGTTTGGTGATGACAAAACCATGACGATACAGCCGTATGTGGGACTTTACCTGATACCTGGTTTGTTCTTAAACGGTTCGTACACGTACTCCTATGGCGAAAATGAACAATCGGGTGACATTGAATCGGACAACGTTCAGGCTTTCCACTTTGCAATTCGGCCACAAGTAGGCGCAGATCTTGCAGTTTCGGAATCCGTTAGCGTCGGGCTTTCCATTGGATACGAGGCAGGGGTTACGAATACAAACAAGTCACCTGAGGGGTCGGAAGTAGAAAGTCCAACAGCCACATGGAACGGCGTTACAACGAATGCAAGAGTGCTGTTTCGATTCTAGATCATGTAGCCGAGAACCAGCTTTGGGAGAAAGGCACACACCGAACGTCATCATGGGAATCTGTTGATTCCACTTTTTCAATTACTACCCACGGGAGGGGTTATGCACAAAATGTTTGTTGCTATTGTTCTAGCGGTTCTCTTGTGTGCGTCTAGCATGCATGCCGGAGGTCTAACGCTGGGCGTGTACGGTGGCCCACGATTCAATAGCGGCAGTGGCGAGGCATACGAGGATATGGAGTCATCGCTCACAACTGCAACGCAGTTTGCTGCTGGAGCCTTCGCTCTGCTTCCTCTTAGCACTCAGTTTAGTTTGGAGCTGGGCCTGGGGTACACCCAACGCGGAATGGCAATGGAATCATCCACTACGATTGGAAACCAAACCTTTGAGTCAAGTGGGACTACGGCATTCAACTACGTTGATCTCAATATTGGCTTAGCGTGGTTCTTCTTTGGTGCCGACTCCGGACAAAGTGCTCTCCAGCCATACATTGGTGTGATGGTTGTTCCAGGTTTCTTTATGAGCGGAACAACGTCAGTCACGTCGAACGGAAACACCACAGATGCAGATGTGGAGTCGGATGATGTAGAGGCAATACACTTTGCGGTTAGGCCAAATGCTGGTGCTGACTTCTGGGTTGCGGATGGGATTCTGATTGGACTGAACGTGGGCTACGAGCTTGGCCTAACGAATGTGAACAAGGCCGCAGAAGGCACGGAAGGAGATGTTCCGTCTGCTATGTGGAACGGCATTACCACAGCACTACGCGTTGGATTTAGCCTCTAAATCTCCACGCTGCCGCCAACTTCAAGCACGCGCTTGAATGGCACGCCAAAGTACTTAACTGGTGTACGAGAATTCCGGTGGAGGAACACAAAAATGTGCTTCCTCCACCACGCCATTCCACCGCGGTCGCTAACGGAAAGGGATTCATGACCCAGAACAAACGTGGCGTCAGTGATGTCGATTGGAACATCGTATTCAGGTAGATAGCTGATATCGGTAGCTAGCTCCAACTGATCCATGAATCCATAATGCAGTATCACACGATAAAAATTCTTTGGCAGTACATGTATTTCGAATCGACGTTCACGCGGGATGCGAGACTCCGTTGAAACCTGGATCGTGAGCAGTATGATTACCTCGTGGCGGCAACGGTTGTAACGCACATTGCTTACAAGAGCGGGAGGTGCCGTATTCTTATATCCACTCATGTAGATGGCCGTGCCCGGCACCACCTGATAGGTGTCAATGTCGTCAATGATTTCCTCCAGCGGCTGAGAGCGCCGTTCGATTGCAGCCTGCAACAGCTTGCGGCCAGTGTTCCATGTGAGCATAATAAAGATCACTGCCAAACCCAGCACTAGAGGAACGTATCCGCCATCAGGAATCTTCGTGGCGTTTGCTACAAAGAACGCACCGTCGATCACAAAGAACACGGAAGTCACAGCGAGTGAAACACCAACACTCCATCCGGCAATCCTCCGCATGGCGTGCCATGAGATCAACGTGGTCATCACCATCGTTGCGCTTACCGCAATACCATACATGGCGGCCAGGGAACCCGAGTTTCTGAACTGAAGAACGAGGAACACGGTGCAGAAGTATAAGGCCCAGTTAACGAACGGGATGTAAATCTGTCCGCGCTCGTCGTGCGACGTATGGAGTACCTTGAGCCGGGGCAGGTATCCAAGCTGCACAGCCTGCCACGTGAGTGAGAACGATCCTGAGATTACAGCCTGCGATGCAATGATCGTTGCCATCGTGCTGATCACAACAAGCGGGATCACACCCCAGGATGGAACCATGTGGAAGAATGGATTGGCTACGGTGGAGGCAATATGCCCTTCGCGCAAAAGCAAAGCCCCCTGACCAAAGTAATTCAAAAGGAGGGCCGGAAACACCAGGTAGAACCATCCCATTCGAATAGGTTTGGCGCCAAAGTGGCCCATGTCTGCATACACGGTTTCCCCTCCCGTTACCACAAGGAACACAGAACCAAGAACCAACGCACCATGCATTCCGTGATGAGCAAAGTACTCGATGGCGTAGATGGGGTTGATGGCAACAAGAACACCCGGCGTTTGCACGATGGAGATTGCTCCAATAACGCCCATGACAGCAAACCACAGGATGGTGATCGGGCCGAAAATTGTTCCCACGCTGCCGGTACCGTAACGCTGTACAGAAAATAGAGCCAGAAGAATTAGCAGGGTAATGCCTACGATCGTGGTTTCGTTGAGTCCGGGGATGGCAACCGTAAGACCCTCGATGGCCGACAGCACGGAGATCGCTGGAGTGATCACTCCGTCGCCGTAAAGGAGTGATGCTCCGAACAGACCAACGTACGACACAATCAAGAGCATCAAACGGTTCTTCACGAATGGCATGACAAGCTCCATCAAAGCAAGTTGTCCGCCTTCTCCCTTGTTGTCGAACCGCGAGATAACGCCCAGGTACTTTACGCTGATCACAATGGTAAGTGACCAGAAGATGAGCGACAGGATGCCGAACACTTCCTGCATCCCCGTGTCCAAACCGTAGTGCGGCGAGAAGCACTCTTTGATGGAATACAGAGGGCTTGTACCGATATCACCGAACACCACGCCAATGGCTCCAACGGCAAGAGTGATCAGACGTTTGGAGTCAGGGGGCTTTGGCAGGCTTGATACTGCGCTACTCACGAGAAGGCTGCCAATCCTGTGATGTCTTGTCCCAGAATCAGCGTGTGCATTTCGTGTGTGCCTTCGTACGTTTTCACGCTTTCCAAGTTGGCTGCATGACGCATGATGGGGTATTCGTCAAGGATACCGTTGGCGCCATGAATCTCACGAGCGATGCGAGCAATGTTCAAGGCTATTTCGCAGTTGTTGCGTTTTGCCAGCGATACTTGCTGCGGCCTCATGGTTCCTTGGTCCTTGAGCTTGGCAAGCCTCCACACCAACAACTGACCCTTGGTGATTTCCGTGAGCATGTAGGCTAGCTTGTCCTGTATTAGCTGGTAGCCTGCAATTGGTTTATCGAAGGTGATGCGACTCTTGGCATACGCAAGCGATGACTCATAACAATGCATAGCTGCACCAAGTACTCCCCAGGATATGCCATAGCGGGCCTGTGTTAGGCATGAGAGTGGACCACGAAGCCCTTCAACGCCGGGCAGCAGACTGCTTTCGGGCAACTCCACATCTTGAAACACAAGCTCGCTTGTTACCGATGCACGCAAGGAATGTTTGCCTTTCATCTCGGGAGCGGTAAATCCCTTCAAGCCCTTTTCAACAAGGAACCCGCGCACAACGCCATCCAGCTTGGCCCATACCACCGCTACGTCTGCCAGTGTACCGTTGGTAATCCACATCTTCGCGCCATTCAGAACAAAGCCCCCTCCATCCAGTCGTTTTGCAGTAGTAACCATGCCACCAGGGTTAGAGCCGTAGTCAGGTTCTGTGAGTCCAAAACATCCGATTGCCTCGCCCCTTGCCAGTCGTGGTAGCCAACGTTGCCGTTGTTCTTCGGAGCCATACGTGTAGATAGGGTACATCACCAACGAGCTTTGCACGGAAGCAAAGGACCGGATACCGCTATCGCCTCGTTCTAGCTCCTGCATGGCCAACCCGTAGCAAACGTTGTTGAGTCCGGCGCAGCCATAGTCCTGCGGCAGGGTAATTCCGAACAGCCCCAGCTCACCAATCTTTTGCACCAGGTGCATCGGGAATGTGCCTTCGCGAGCATGATGTTCGATAATTGGCATCACCTCGTTGTCTACGAAGTCACGTACAGTTTGCCGAACGAGTTTTTCTTCGTCAGTTAGCAGTTCGTCCAGGTTGAAGTAGTCGAGCATGGCGGGAGGGGGCTAGAAAGTATGTTGTGCAAAGCTACAGACCGACAAAACTCTGAGATTGAGTGTTTGAAGGTGCGGGGCCACAACAAGGCTACGTAGTCATCGGGGTGTGTAGAATCAGTGGAAAACTATGCAGAAGGAAACTTGCTAATTCAGCAGCAGGGGGGGGGTAGTTTTACGTACGGCTAGATAGCGCTATTTACTGCCGTTAATCAACCATTCATTCACGTAACGGGAGTTTGAGATGAAAACGACCTTGGCCGTATCAGGCATGCCCGTTCTCGTGCCAACCTTTCTGCTAGCAGCCAGACCTAGCTTTGTTCCGATACACGCCTACTGGCGAATTGATCGGCATGATGCTACTCCGATAGAATTCACTGGTAAGTGGGTAGAGCTTGGTGTTTACCAAGGAGAAGATGGGAATTGGGGTCAGGGCAGGTGCGACCCTGCACAATCAACAGAATGCCACCTCAACGACTTTTGCACGTGGTGGGAAGTGTATGTAGCACCTCCAAGTCCCCCAACTGGATTTACACCTGTGGAGTTCGGTTCTTTCGGATTTCCAGCAGGGTACGACGGCCTTAGCGGATTGTACTACTACTAATATGGTAGGCAGCAACTTCTCAGAATTTTGCCATCTGCGCACAAGCACTCCTGTGCGCAGATGGCTGATGTGGAGCCTCATTCCATTCTGCATTGTTCTTGTGGTGTGCTGCGAACCACAACCTAAAGGCAAGCCCGAAAAACATGAATCGCCCGGAATTGTGGTCGTCTCACCACGATTGGGTTATTGGACAGCAGGTGTGGCGAACGTTATCCAAGTAACTCTGCCAAGGGTGGCAAACAACTCGCATGTCACGTTGCGCCTTAGTCTGCAGTTCTCAGGTTTGCAGCCAGATTCAACCATCTTTCTGCAAATTCCTGCTCAGAATAACCTGTCAAGATTGTGTTCGGTTGTTATCCCAGCGAATGTTAGAAGCATTGTATGCGCCGGGTACATAGACTGGGAGTACAGTCCTCAGCTAGATTACTTTACTGGCTTGCATTCGGACAGCTTGTACGAAAAGACAGCACGGCTTATCGATCACTGTGCTTCAGCGGACAGTGTTCTACCTCTGTGCGCTGAAACAGAGATAGGTCAAATCGCCATTCTTCGGTGCATTGCGCTACTTGCAATAGAGCAGCAACCCACGGCAAGCTCCTTTCAAAAGCTTTACGCATGTGTGAAGAGCATGCAGAATCAATCGGATAGAGCCGTTCTGGCAAGCTTGATAGCAGCGTGCGAGGATCCAAATGTGGTCAATGAATTAGCGAATCACCTTTGCCAGCATCCTCACGCAGGTACGTACTTGAACAACATCAGATTCTCTTCGGCACTGCTCGCCGTGCTCGTTTCTTCTGGCAAGAAAACGAGCCGTGACGTTCTTGGTGATGCCGTTGGGAGAATACTTTCCGCACATCCCTCCAGCAGCTTTACCCAATCGTATTCCTACAGGTTCCGAGGCTTAATGAGGGGGGCAGTCTATGATGAATTCATTAGTAGGTTAAAAAGCCAGGCAGCGCGCCTGGACGTAAAATGCCTTGTAGCTAAACTGCAATCAAACGGGCAACCCGCTGCGGTCAGCGGTGCTGCTTTAAGGGAATCTGCAACCATAGTTGGTGGGCTTTCCGACTCAATTGTTCGGATACGTAGAAGCCAGCCTGGCCCACGTTCGGCACTGCAAGAATTACTTTGGACAACGAGGCAGGTTTGCGCACACTACGAAACATATCTCCTCAGCGAGGCAGAAGGTGGGTATGCATTTTTGGGTCCAGTACAACGCATTCTACCTACGCTGCTACGAACCGATGTGCGATCTGCCGGATTGGCCAAAATCGCGGCGAGTTGCCTTGATTCAAGGGATGACTTCGCGACATCCAATTCTTACCACGCATTTATTGCACGATACTATCCAATCGACACAACGGCGCGGCATACGCTACATGCGAGATTCAGTGGAGGGATTACTGATAAGCAAGTTGACTCACTTGTTGCAATACTGGAAAAGAAAGGGTTTATAGGTTCCGCGACAGCAGCCGAGGTACCAGCTCAAGTGCTCGAGTATAGACCACTTGCAAACCTTCCAACCGCACTGTTGTTTGTATCAAGTACATGTTCGGCTTGCGAGGTGGAGTTGGGGTATCTCTTCGAGCTTAGAAAGTCAGGCTTGACAATGAACATTCTGGTTATACAGGTAGGTAGCTGGCAGCAAAACCAGCGGGAGCGCTACGCGGAAAGACCAGGTGTAACCGTAGTAAAGCAAGTATCACAGCAGTTTGTTGATGGTTTGCTACTTACTTCCGTTCCTACAACCCTTGTGATTAGACCCACCGGACGGGTGGCTGCAAGATTTGACGGACTTCCGGAGCCATCGCATTTGGAACGCGCGCTTAGGAGTGCCGAACAGTTTCACTGAAGGTTACCACCAATACAGAATCATACGCTGCTTCACAGCGCGGCTCGCTCGCATGGTAGAGGCCGCTGTGGACAACTCCTTACAACCCCTCTTTTCTGTATATTTGCGGTCTGCAAACAATAATGGGCATGTAAAGCCCATTTTTTGTTGGAACGGACTGGAGTTCGATTGAACGATTCCCCCTTGGTGCCGCAGCACGTGAAAGCGGCGATAGAAGCCGCCTGTGAAGGGGCTGGGGTTTCGCTGATTGATCTCGGGGTTCGGGGTCAGCACCGGCAGCAGAGACTTGAAGTCTCCATTGATGCTCCCAATGGGATAACCCATGAGCATTGCCGGGCCGTCAGCCGGGATATCGAAGACCGGCTGAGTGAAGATGAGTTCTACAGCCGCCTTCGTGCGGTAGAAGTCTCGTCTCCCGGAGCCGAAACTCCGGTACGCTTCCTGTGGCAACTAGAAAAACACGTTGGCCGCTTGGTCCATGTGAAACGGCACGACGGATCAGAAGTGATAGGCACTCTGCTCCGTGCCGACTCCACAGGACTAGACATCCAACCAAAAAGCAAGGAACGCGTGAAGAAATCAGAACCCCATATCACTATCGCTGCCTCCGACATAAAGGAGGCACGAACCCTCATCTCCCTCTAGTCCCTCTAGTCCCTCTAGTCCCTCCAGTCCCTCCAGTCCCTCCAGTCCCTCCAGTCCCTCAAACCGCCATGGCCCGCAGAAAACTCAAACCCAAGGTCGACAACAAAAAGCTCATCATTGATGCCTTCGCCGAGATGGCTCGGGAGAAGAGCATCGACCGAGACCTGCTTCAGGGTATCGTAGAGGAAACCCTGAAAATGATGGTGCGCAAGAAGTATGGTGAGAACGCCAACTTTGAGTGTATTGTAAACATGGACAAGGGCGACATCGAAATCTACCTCATGAAAGAAGTGGTCGAGGTGGTGGAAGACCCCGAAACCCAGATCTCCCAGGAACTCGTGAAGGAAGAAACGGGCGAGGAGATGGAAGTTGGTGATGAGTTTATCCAGGAGATCACCCTGGAGAACATTGCTGATTCCTTCGGACGCCGCCTTGTTGCCCAGGCCATCCAGAACCTTAACCAGCGCATACGTGATGTTGAGAAAGACAACATTTACGAAGAGTACGGCAAGCGTGTTGGCGAAGTAATCATCGGTGAGATCTACCAGGTACGTCCAAACAACATCCTGGTGATGCACAACAAGGTGGAGATGCGCTTACCACGTGAGGAGCAGATTCCAACAGAGCGCCTGAAGAAGAATCAGCAGGTAAAGGCCATCCTTAAGGAGGTACGCCGCAGTGGCGGTGCAACGGGTTTGCCAGACCTTATCCTGTCCAGAAGCGACGATGCCTTCATGGCTCGACTCTTCGAGCAGGAGATACCCGAGATCTACGACGGCATCATCGAGATTCGATCCATTGCCCGCGAGCCAGGCGAACGTGCCAAGGTTGCTGTAACCTCATTCGATGAACGTGTTGATCCCGTTGGCGCCTGCGTAGGCATGAAAGGCATTCGCATCCATGCCATCGTGCGCGAACTCAACAACGAGAACATCGACATCATTGAGTATACCGACGACGCTCGACTGTTCATCGCACGAGCCCTCTCACCTGCCAAGGTTCGTGACGTGCAGATTGACTTTGAGAACAGGCAAGCAACCGTGATCGTGCCAGATGATCAAGTTTCTCTTGCCATCGGGCGTAACGGCGTGAACGTTCGCCTAGCATCAAAACTCACTGGCTTCTCGCTCTCACTTGTGAAGGAGGGGGCTGAGGATATCGAACTCATCGAGTTCAAGAGTGAGCTTGGCAAGGACCTGTACGATGCCCTTATCAACGAAGGCATCGATACCGCACGCGAATTCCTCGAGGCCGATCCCGTTGTTCTGCTGCGGCTGATGCCACGCGAGCGCATCATGCAGCTGCGCACTGTGATGCACGAAGAATTCGAAGAACGTGAAGACCCACGTTGGGTGCGCCAGTTGGATGAAGCAACGGGTGTTGCTACAGACACTGACCAGGTGGCTGCAGAACATCACCAGTCGGAACCTGGTAATCGATCAATGACCCCAGATGAGGAACTCTTTGCGGGTTATGAAGAGGAAACTCCGTTGATCGATGATAGCGGAATGAACGATGATGAGATGACGGACGATGAGTCTGCTTCTGCCAGCGAAGAAACCGTGCAGAATGCAGATACTACAGAAGAGGAGTAATCGAAAGGACCTATGGCGGTAAGCGGCACCAAATTGTTCAAGATTGCAAGTCAGATCAACATCGGTCGTGACGCAATCGTGGAGTATCTGGCATCGAAGGGATTCGATATCCAGAACAAGCCCACGGCTGTACTAACGGATGAGATGGTAGATCTGGTGATTGACAAGTTCGCCAAAGAGCTCAAGGTTGCCGAAAAGCAGCGTGCCAAGGTGCAACGTCAGCAAGCTGTACGTAAATCTCTCATGGAAGGTAGTGCCTCGGTTTCGCTCGAAACAATGAGCGAACCCGGTGATGCTGCCGTTAGCGAAACAGCACCTGAACCAGAACCGGTGCCGGTAGCTCAGGCACCTGCAGAACTGCCTGAACCCCATGTACCCGATCACGTGGAGCCCGAGCAACTGGAACCAGTTGTCGAGATTGCTCCCGAACCCGAAGTGCATGAATCTGCACCCGAATTGGAGGAGATACAACCCGTTGCCGAGGTTGCTCCCGAGGATAAAACACCTGCCGTAGGTCAGATCATTGACCTTGATGCCATTGGTAAGCCCCCTTCCCCCCCCGAACCGGTAGCTGTTCCCGAGGCTGTTGCGCCTCCGGCCGCCGAAGAGGCACCGGAAGAAGTCGTCCCAGAGGTTGCAGCAGCAGAGGCTAGCAAGGAAGAACCAGCAGCGGAGACCGACGAAAAGCGCAAGCGCAAGCGCAAGGGTGTTATCGAAGTAGAGCTCAAGGCCGGTGGAGCACCCAAGCTTCGCGGGCTTACAGTACTGGGCAAGATCGAAATACAGAAGAAGGAAGAGCGGCCAAAGAAATCACGCGACGAACAACGTGGAACACCAGGCCGTGGCACCATCGGCGAAGCCGTAAGCGATCGGAAGTCGCGCGACAGTAAACCTGCCGGTACATCAACGCCATCTTCCGGTGCAACAGGGCAAAGAAGCAGAGGCTCGAATACCGGTGGCTTCCCCCCCCCAGGTCCTCCATCGGGTGGACGTGGCGGTGCAACGCCGAGTAGAACGGATGACCGTAAGCGGCGCCCTACCCGTGGAGCAAAGGAGCAGGTTAGCGAAGGTGATGTGAACCGCGCCATTAGGCAGACGCTATCGGGCATTGAAGATAGGGCCTCGAGTTCTGGACGTTCTCGCATTCGGCAGAGAAAGCGTGCTGTGCGTGAAGAACGCGAAGCTATCCGTCAGGAAGAAGCAGCACGAGAAAGCTCGACACTCAGGCTCTCCGAGTTTGTAACCACGGGCGACCTTGCAAACCTGATGCGCGTTACTGCTGCCGACATCATCATGAAGTGCATGGGCCTTGGCCTGATGGTGTCCATTAACCAACGCCTAGACCGCGAAACCATCGAGCTGATAGCCAGCGACTATGGCTTCCAGGTTGAGTTCCTTGATGATCAGGAGGAACTTGAAGTTGTTGACGAGGAAGATGCACCCGAAACCCTTCGGCCGCGATCGCCTATCGTGACCATCATGGGCCACGTTGACCATGGTAAGACGTCGCTCCTGGACTACATCCGCAATGCCAACGTTGTTGCTGGCGAAGCCGGCGGCATCACACAGCATATTGGTGCCTATCGCGTCGAGGTTTCCGGCAATCGCCACATAACTTTCCTGGATACACCCGGTCACGAAGCCTTTACGGCCATGCGTGCACGTGGTGCTCAGGTAACGGACATCGTAGTTCTGGTGGTGGCGGCAGACGACAGTGTGATGCCCCAGACCATTGAGGCCATCTCGCACGCACAGGCTGCCAATGTTCCCATGGTTGTGGCCATCAACAAGGTGGATAGGCCCGATGCCAATCCCGATAGAATCAGACAGCAACTAGCCGACCACAATGTTCTTGTTGAAGAGTGGGGGGGGAAGTTCCAGAGCGTTGAACTGTCTGCCAAAACCGGTCATAACGTAGACCAGTTACTGGAGAAGATTCTTCTGGAAGCTGACCTGTTGGATTTGAAGGCCAACCCCGACAGAAAAGCACGCGCTACCGTGATTGAAGCACACGTTGACAAAGGTCGAGGCAACGTGGTAACGGTAATCGTACAGAAAGGCACGCTGAATGTTGGCGACATCTTTGTGTGCGGTCAGTTTGCGGGTCGGGTGCGAGCCATGACTGACGAGCGTGGCAACCGTGTAGACAGCGCCACGCCCAGCATGCCAGTTCAGGTAACCGGATTCGACGGTTTGCCAAATGCGGGTGATGTGCTCCTGGAGATGGAAACCGACGCCGAAGCACGCGAGATAGCCAACCGGCGCCAGCAAGTGCGCCGTGAACAGCAGTTCCGCGGCATGCGCCACATGACGTTGGACGACATCTCTGCACAGATTCAGCAAGGTGGTGTTAAGGAACTGCGCCTGGTGGTGAAGGCCGACGTGAGTGGTTCTCTCGAAGCACTCTCCGATTCGTTGCTCAAGCTTAGCACCCCCGAAGTACAGGTACGTATCCTGTATCGCTCCGTGGGTTCCATAACGGAGAGCGACGTAATGCTGGCATCGGCATCGAATGCCGTTATCGTTGGCTTCCAGGTTACCATTCCAACGTCGGTCCGAAAGCTTGCCGAGACCGAAGAGGTGGATGTTCGTTTGTACTCCATCATCTACGACTGTATCAACGAAGTACAGTTGGCACTCGAGGGTATGCTCACTCCCGACGTGAAGGAAGAAATCACCGCCACGGTGGAAGTTCGAGCGCTCTTCAAGATCAGCAAGCTTGGTACCATTGCCGGCTGTTACGTGCAATCCGGTACCATCAATAGGAATGACAAGGTTCGCGTACTACGCGACGGATTCGAGATCTTCAAAGGCACGTTGGCTTCTCTGCGAAGAGTAAAGGACGATGTGCGCGAAGTTGATGCCGGCTATGAATGTGGTATCAACATTCAGGGCTTTAATGACCTGAGTACGGGCGACATTATTGAAGCCTACAAGACAGTGGAAGTAAAACGTAAACTGGCCTAGCGGTGCGATCCCGTAGGGCAATATCATCGTGTCGATACGCACACAACGGGTGGCTGCCGAGATCCAAAAGGCACTGGCAAGCCCCCTACAAAGAATTGCTGAAGAACTCTCTGCGGGGTTCATTACAGTGACGGAGGTTCGGGTAAGCCCAGACCTGCAGCTTGCGCGCGTGTACCTGAGCGTGTACGGCGGTAAGGTTACATCCGTTGACGTTCTCGAACACGTAGAGCGCGAAGAAGCAGGTAGGCTTCGGCATCACGTTGGCAAAAGCGTTCGCCTTCGCTACGTGCCGCAGCTCAAGTTCTACATCGATGATTCACTCGACAGGGCAATGCGCATCAATGCCATTCTGGACAGCGTGAAACCAAAAGAAGATGATCAAGCAGACCACTGATTGGCCCGTTCTGAAAGGGGCTTTGGTTTCTGACGCCGGTGCACTGGAGTCGTGGGCGTTGGCCGCTCGGAACGATGGCGCAGTGGCATTGATTGACAAGGCCGAGCAATGGACCAGCTTTGATTGTGTTGCTCGGCTACGAACGCTCCTGCGCGTGAAGAGAGTTGGTCATGCTGGTACGCTCGACCCCTTAGCAACCGGCCTGCTTATCGTGTGTGTAGGCAAGGCAACAAAGGATGTAGAGCGATATCAGGCAGAAGACAAGGAATATGCCGTAACGGTGAAGCTCGGTGCACGAACGGAAACGGATGATAGAGGAAGCGATGAGGTTGTTGTTCAGACACCGGTGCGATCGGAACACGACGTTAGCGATGCACTCACCAGTTTTCTTGGTGAGCAGGTGCAGATTCCGCCAGCGTATTCAGCCATCAGGCACGGAAGGAAGCGGCAGTACGACCTAGCCAGGGCAGGTATGGAGTATGTGGCAAAGCCCAGGGTGGTGAGCATACACAGCATCAGCAATGTGACGGTTGATTGGCCACTTGTGTCGTTTACCATGACGTGCTCCAAGGGAACGTACGTGCGCTCTCTGGCAAGGGACCTTGGCGACAAGCTTGGAGTAGGTGGGTACGTATGGTCGCTTCGCAGAACTCGCATCGGCAGCACGGTAGTAACGGATGCCATTACCATGGATCAGATCAATGCCAGTATGCCAAGGATGGCTGCGTGACAACGGTGTGGTTTGGTAACGACTCCCTGGTGCACGATAGCAACACAGTGCTCACGGTAGGCACCTTTGACGGCGTGCATTGTGGACATCGAAGTATCATCAAGAGCATGCATCAGGCTGCAGCCCCCAAGCAAAGCAGGACTGTTGTGGTAACCTTCCACCCGCATCCGCAGATTGTTTTACAAAAGCCTGATCGTAAACCCGTGCGTCTTCTCACCACCATTGAAGAACGCTTGCTGCTGCTCGACAGGTTGGGAGTGGATACCACCGTAGTACTTCCATTCAGTAGGGAATTTGCCTCGACACCTCCGGAAGCGTTTGTGCGTAACGTGTTGGTTGATAGTATCGGGATGCATACCATCTTCATCGGCCATGATCACATGTTTGGTAAGGACAGAGCTGGTGACGAGGTGCTCCTGCAAAGAATAGGCTCGGAGCTTGGATTTGCGGTTGCGTTAATACCACCACAGGAATGTAATGGTGTAGTAGTAAGCAGCACAAGAATCCGTGAAGCCTTAAATCAGGCCCGACTTGAAGAAGCCAACGCAATGTTGGGTGAGCCCTACCAGGTTACTGGAATGGTTGGGCATGGAGAAGAGCGTGGCAGAACTCTCGGCACACCCACGGCTAACATCGTTTTGAGCAACGAGCACAAACTGCTTCCGGCAAATGGCGTGTATGCAGTAACGGCTGTTGTTGATGGAATGGAGTATATGGGTGTTGCAAACATTGGTGTGCGTCCCACATTTACCACGGATACATCACCAACGTTGGAAGTACACCTGTTGGATGCCGTGCTCGACCTGTACGGCAAAACCATGACCGTACGGTTTCAACGATACCTTAGGGGAGAACAACGGTTCTCTTCCAAGGAGTCGCTGATGGAGCAGATTCGCAGTGACATCACCAATGCACAAACCTTTTTTCAATCACACGTTGTAAGGATTAATTCATGATCACCAAGGAGCGCAAAGCCGAGATCGTGAAGCAGTTTGGTGCCAACCCGAACGATACGGGTAGGCCGGAAGTTCAAATCGCTCTACTCACCGAGCACATCGCAGACCTCTCCAAACACTGCGAAGCCAACAAGAAGGATCACCACAGCCGCCGCGGCCTAATCATGCTGGTAAGCAAGCGCAAGACGCTGCTCTCTTACCTCGCTAGCCGTGATATTCAACGTTATCGTAGCATCGTGGCCACGCTTGGCCTTCGTAAATAAAGCGCCCGACGGCGAACACACGAACACCCCACAGGACGTTTCATGCATACGGTCAAAAGGACCATTAACGGCAAAGAGCTTAGTCTGGAAACCGGACGTTTTGCCAAACTCGCCTCAGGCTCAGTCATGGTGCGCTATGCAGACACCATGGTGCTTGTTACCGCAGTTGCTTCGCCAGAGGCGAAGCCTGACATTGACTTTCTGCCGCTCACCTGTGAGTACCGCGAGAAGCATGCTTCTTCCGGCAAGATCCCTGGTGGCTTCTTCCGTCGAGAAGGCAGGCCTACCAACAAGGAAATCCTCTCGTCGCGCCTGATGGACCGCCCGTGCAGGCCACTCTTCCCCAAAGGTTGGCGCAATGACACGCAGGTGATTGCAACGGTGTACAGCTTCGACCTCCAGAACGAACCTGATGTACTTGGCATGATTGGCGCTTCCGCGGCACTCATGATCAGCGATATCCCATTCAATGGGCCGATGGCCGGAGTTCGCGTTGGCCGCATTGATGGTGAATACATCGTTAACCCAACCCACGATCAGCTCACGGACAGCGACATGGAAATCATGGTTGCCGGTACCGAGTCAAGCATCGTGATGGTGGAAGGGGCTTCCAACGAGATTTCAGAAGACGACTTCGTTGGTGCCATGGAGTTTGCACATACGTGGATCAAGGAACTCATCAGCATGCAACGTGAGCTGGTGGCTTTGGTGAATCCCGTGAAGCGCGAAGTACCGAATGCAGAGCCCCCTTCCGAACTCGTTCAAGCCATCGAACAGGCAATTGCGGAACGCATTCGCGTGCAGATTCGCACTAGCTCAACGAAAGAAGAGCGCAGTGCATTCCGCAAGGAGATCAAGCAACTGGCCACCGAAGCTGTTGCTGCCGTTGTAGCTCAAAACGAAGAGGCATACGCATCCATCAACGTAGACAAGCTGATGGGTGGCATCGTGAAAAACATCGAAGCGCGCGAGATGCGCGAGATGATCCTTACGGACAAGAAACGCCTGGATGGACGTGGAACAACGGACATTCGGCCCATCACCTGCGAGTTGGGCATCTTGCCACGTCCACACGGTTCCGCACTCTTCACCCGAGGTGAAACACAGTCGCTTACTACCGTAACGCTTGGCACCAAGACCGATCAGCAACTGGTTGACGGACTGCTGCCAACGTACGAGCGGCGTTACATGCTTCACTACAACTTTCCACCTTTCAGCACCGGTGAAACGGGTCGGTTTGGCTTTACCAGTCGGCGCGAAACAGGCCATGGCGATTTGGCGGAGCGAGCTTTGGAGCCGTTCATTCCAGGCGAGGAAGAGTTTCCGTATACCATCCGCGTGGTTAGCGACATTCTGGAGAGTAACGGTTCCAGTTCCATGGCTACCGTATGTGCAGGTTCACTTGCCCTCTTCCATGCCGGTGTGCCCATGAAGAAGGCCGTTGCCGGTATCGCCATGGGATTGATCATGGAAGATCATCGCGTTGCTGTGTTGAGCGACATCCTTGGTGATGAAGATTTTCTTGGCGACATGGACTTCAAGGTTA
Organism: uncultured Hyphomicrobiales bacterium; assembly: GCA_964620125.1. Lineage (GTDB taxonomy): Bacteria > Bacteroidota > Ignavibacteria > Kapaibacteriales > Kapaibacteriaceae > OLB6. The sequence goes on along the minus strand of CAZUGQ010000007.1, from coordinate 1,033 downwards.
CCGGTACCAAAGACGGCATCACGGCATGCCAGATGGATATCAAGATCGAAGGTCTGAGCGTTGAAATCATGCGCACAGCACTGGAGCAAGCGCGTGCAGGCAGGATGCACATCCTTGGTGTGATGAATGAGACAATTGCCCAACCGAATGCTGAGCTTTCGCCCTATGCACCTAAGCTTACAACCATTTCCGTACCGGTAGAGATGATTGGTGCCGTGATTGGGCCAGGGGGCGAAACCATTCGTGGCATTGTAAAAGAAACTGGTGCCGAAATCAACATCGATGATGATGGCACCGTAACGATTGCTGCCGTGAATCAGGAAAGTGCAGATGCAGCCATCGCACGCATACGCGACATAACCAAGCCTATCGAAGAAGGTGCCATCTACACCGGTACCGTGAAGGAGATTCGCGAAGGGCTTGGTGCATTTGTGGAGATCGCTCCAAAGAAACAAGGTCTGCTGCACATATCACAACTAGATCACCGGCGTGTTGAAACGGTGGCAGAAATCCTGAAGGTTGGTGATGTGCTGGACGTGAAGCTCATCGAGATTCAGCCAGGAGGCAAGATCCGCTTGTCGCGCAAAGCACTCATCCCGCTGCCGGAAGGAATGGAGGAGCGACCCGACGAGCGGCGTGGTCCGCGTGCCGGCGGTGATCGCGATCGTGGTGGCCGTGGAGACCGTGATCGTGGTGGCCGTGGAGACCGTGGTGGTCGAGGCGATCGTGATCGCAGTCCACGTGGTGATCGTGACCGTGGCCCACGTGATGATCGCGACCGCGGCCCACGTGATGATCGCGACCGTGGCCCGCGTGATGATCGCGACCGTGGCCCACGTGATGATCGCGACCGCGGCCCACGTGATGATCGCGACCGCGGCCCACGTGATGATCGCGACCGCGGCCCAC
>CAZUGQ010000006.1:0-127124 GCA_964620125.1 uncultured Hyphomicrobiales bacterium | reverse complement strand
TGAACTGGGAGCAGGGCTACCACCGCGCCGGACTTACAACGGTGCTCTACGAGGTAACTGGTGGTAAGCTCGTGGAGAGGATGGTTCACAAAGGGCAGTTGATACCGGCTGCGATGTCTGCGAACGTTTTTGAGGGCACGTTCGATTCGGGAGAAGCGATCGTAACCTATGGTAGAAACGGCCTGCAAAATGCCGCCAGAGTCAGTAACCTATGGCGGCCTTTCGCAACGTTCAATGCACAACTTCTTGGAGATAGCTGGGTATTCATCGACGATCAATATTCGGATGGAAGTTGTGATTTGTTTACGACAACTGCTTCAACCTCAAATCCAGCGTATACTCGGATAGCGTTGGTAAACTTCGATTTGCGTCCTAGTTCTGTGCCAGACACAGCACCGCAGTATTCATGGGCTCAGATGGTAGGTACACGTCTGCAGGTGACTCTCGCTATGAATACCCGCCTGGTTGTACATGTGGTGGATGCTACTGGCAAGCAGGCACGGATTTTTGACCAGCATCTCCCAGCGGGCGCGCACAGCGTAGATCTCAGTGCGCATGTACATCCACTACCGCCTGGCGGATTTTTCGTGCGAGTCAGTGACGGCAGCCGCATGCAAACCATACCATACTTGCGGTAGGAGCATCCATGCGCACGTACATGATGATTTTTCTGGTGATTTGTGTGATCGTCTGTACATCTGGAGTCAACGCACAGAATGAGATCACACCGCAGCCGCTCCACACGGCTTTCCCAGGAATCAATACCAGCCTAACGGATACCTCGATTTTTCACCCGGACCCGCAAACAATGCTTCTTGGTCACCAGTGGGGCAGTGCCAGGTATCGGGTAATAAACAAAGCCCTTGGCTGTAACTTCACCAATGACCATTGGAGTTATCTGCGACATCCCGGCAGCAGCAGAACAGAGAAGCAGGGCTTACTTCATCGCTTGGATACGAGTGTTACCAACTACCTTGGTTGGGCACTGGGGGAGTGGACGGAAGGCCACTCTAGTGCAATCCAGAAGCTATTCACCATGCGTTGGCTTGGCTATCGATACGAACCGGCGGAAAATGCCGATCCATCGGATGTCTGGGTGCCGAGAGACTCATTGTCCTGGCCCTACGGTTTCGAGTACCGCCACTATGGATTCATTCCCACATCACCAGCTAACGAGAACTACCGGCGGTTCATTCTTCACAAAGACTCTGTCAGTGGTGGCGATACGGCTACAGTCGTCCTGGACCGCTGCGAACCTCGCACCCAGACGTTCAATGCTCACGATCCAAGTGGCCAGAGTTTTTCTCAGGTCGATAGTATGAGTGGTCGGCGCATGCTGTTGGTTGTCAATCTGCGTTTGCTGGATAGCACAAACTCGGCGCATAGTGATTCACCTGTGCTTAAGCTTCAAGTTGAGGGAAGAAGATTCGAACCTGATCTAACATTGCCGATCAGTTTGCGAGCACCCGCCTTCTTCAACTTCGACTCAATTCCGAGTCCGACATTGGATTCTGTACAAGAACTCCCACACTCGCGCGGCAAGGTGATGCGCATGGTGGCCGATACCACCAAGCCCACCGAGGTGATCATTCGACGTGCGCAATTACCAGAGGGGACCGGGAGGGATATCACGTTTATGGCGGAGTTTAGGACGGATGCCGTGGTTAAGTGGAATGCGGATTTGGGAAAGTATGATACGCTCGCAACTCTCAAAACCTCGCAATACCTCCCCCACGGCATCCCCGGCCAGAGCGCGCAGTTCATCGACACACTTACACCTGTTATCTCCTGGTACGACACGGTGAGCGTGGCCATCCGCAGTGTGAGTATAATGCCGCCAGGTGTGTTTAACGTTACCTGCGGTTGGTACGACTCGTTGTTTGCTGTGGCCTTTGCCGAAGAGAGGCAGTTGATTGAAGATGCACAGGACTACTGGCGCGATAGTGTGGGTAGCTCGCAAGGATTGTACGTTGTCCACTACTATCCGGTGGACGAGTACATGCACTACGAAGACCTGGGCATGTACTACCGCACACAACTGCTTAACGGACTGGTAAATAGCGAAACTGGATATGATGGGCGCAAATCTGGCATAAACCGAGTGTATACGGAAGGTGACGGACTAAAGCGTGCTCACATGATGAATTTGGATATGTACTGGAGTGCATGGTCAGAACTTGGCAGTAAGCTTACTCGCTCACCCATGATTCCTAACATTCACTACAGTTACGAGAATTAGCAGGATAATACCACATTGCCCTTCCGTGCACTGAACATCAAATCCGGATACCGTAACGAAGCCCCCTTCGATGCAACATTCTATCCGTACAAAGCAAAGTATCATACAGACTACGAAACCACCGGAACCACTACCCTGATCCCAAGTGGGCATCCAACAGAGAATTTCCTGCGGTATGGGCTTCCTTTGGGAGACTCGCTGTGGGCAGACAGCCTGTACGCAAACCTGCTACATGCGGCCAATGGTGGAACCGTGATGGGAGCCTTTGAACACATGCTGTATTCCAAGGTGTACCTGCTGCAAAACCTCGTGTTTGGTCGGAACCACCCAAAGCTGGCCGCCAACTTCTTTTACATCAAGGAAATGTACCTTGGTAAAAACAACTTGGGATACCCCTATGTGAATCTGTTCAAGATCCGTCCGCAAAGTGGCGAAGAAGTGCGCCTAGAGATTGGTGCCGCGCTTGCCTTTGGTGCAAAGGGGCTGATGTACGACAAGTTTTTTGATCTGCCGGACTCCGTCTATCCCAACGTTTGGGAGCTCTCCACGCCAGACACAACGCTGTTTATACCAGGTCTGGTTACCAACCGCACAAGCACAGACTGGGATGTTGCCTCCGGAATAACTCCGGATAACGTTCTTTCACTTAATGAACTTGGTAGTGATTTTATCGAGCCCAATCATCCGTGGAAGATCACACAGTGCAGGAACCTGGCAGACTACGCTGCTGATATGGAGTTGGGAGACGCCTATCCGCAACCTGATTCTATGCGAGTGTACTACGGACAGAAAAGTATGCGCATAGAAGTGAAGAAATGGCACGACTTGATTCGCAATCCGGCAACGAGCGAGTTGATATGGAAGATGTGGCCCGTGGCATGGATAGGCACAGGCTATAAACGCCTTACGGGCGGAAACATGGAGGAGCTAGAGCGCTGGATTGATACCTCGCGTTCGGCCGTTAGGATGTGGAAGTGGACAAAGGCGCATACCAGCGATACTTCATGGAGTTTGGTTGAGGAACCTGATTCTTTGCGGTTGTATGACTTTGTGCTGCTCGACACGCGCGACAGCGTTGGGCCGGTAACGGATTCGTGCATTCTTGCTGTGATTAACCGGCGAACGGATCCGCATGTGATTGATGGTGCATACGCCGACAGCATTCGCGTGTATACCACCTATGAATTCGACTCGCTAGTTGTTGGTGATGCTGCTTGGACATACCGGCAGCTTGGAGCGCGGCGAATTCGAATCCCCTTCAACTTTACTCAATATCAGGGCAAGAGCATCCTGATGGAGATCCATGAAATCACGCTGGATTCCACGCGGCGCATCGATACCGTGATAGCCGGCACTACGGATCTGGACGTGAGCTTCAAGCCGGGCGAAACACGATTCTTCCGGATCATCCGCCGCCCGGCGGCCGACACCGCCGCCGACGGGTTCCTGGCCTTCAACACGCAGAACAAGCTGGTAGCCTATCCAGTACCGAGGTACGCCGGCACCGGTTATACAGACAGTATTCGATACCACATGGTGTATCACCGAAAGGACCCCGATCCGATACGCACAGGTGTGTGGACAGTGTTTTACAAGAGGTCGAAGCCCTACCTGCGGGACAACATGCCCAACGTGGCCGGGTTGGAGTGGCAGGAACCAATTAGGTTAAGTCGGTACACGTACCTAAGCCGACCTCGCACCAATAACACGGATTCCACGCAACTTTTCCCTGGCGTTGAGCCGATGTTTTCCGACTCAACCATCGACACCGTGGACTTCAAGGATCTTTCGTGTGGCTTCCCGAGCATTGTTGTACGAGAAGACTCTGCTGGACACCCGCGGGTCCATGTGGTGTATGCCTGCCACGACCTCTGGTCTGAGAATTTTGCAGAATTCATGCACATCGTCGAGAATACGTTTGCGGATGTAGCCTCGCTGAATCCGGCACAAATCGAAGCCGGAGGAAAGAGTCTGGTAGTGTCGAGAAAAGGTGATGCGCACGACGCTGATTCGCTAACGGATCTTGCGCTGTGGGGTACGCCAGTTGTTAACGCTTGTGCCAACAATCGGCTGTATTATGCATGGAATTCGTTAGATCAAGGACTCGGTGTTGGTGTTAAAGCAGCCGGTAACTCCTACTTCCCCACCAACGCTGCAATCATGGCCCTGCCGCGTCCAACGATTGGTACCAAGACCGGAGGTCAACCCTACCATCCAACGTTGAACGTGTACTCCAACATTGCCCGCAACCACGAGCATGCTTCGGTGGCTTGGGAGGAGAATGCCCAGATACGGTATACTCGACTGCGCAGCGACCTTTCACCATTGACCATCGAGAACTACCTGCCCGACATCGTGGGCATGCGATACTCGCTTCCCACAGCACCACCCATACCGTTAGTTGGCAGCCCTGACTACATCGCCATCATGAGCGACACCACCACGTTGGCTGTAAATGCCCTGCCGGTGCTTACACGGAGCTTGATTCCCGACAGCCTGGTTGTAACCATCCTGGACACGACTGCCGGTTTGGACGGTAGCTATGAGTACCAACACGAGTCCCTTGCCTGGCAACAATATCTCACAGGTCCGCAACGCAGCCAGATCAGGCATCGGCAGTTCTTCGACATGCCAACAGTTAGCCCGAATGGCCAGTTGCACTACTGGTACACTGGCACCACGTTTAGTGCAGCAGCCTCGCTGTTCCATCCTGCTATTACACAAGGTGTTGTGCGTCTTGACTCCCTTACTTGGGAAGGTGTTGTTGGCAGTACGTTGTTCACGTACAATCAGTACATGCATATCAACAACGGCAATCTCTCGGACAGTGCCATTGTACTCAACTACAATGTGCTCACCACTTCACACTACAACGAACTCAAGATTGCGGCCGACAACAATCAAGGGGGGTACTGGCAAGGTGCCGTGCGATTTTCCAACCTGTTAACCCAGCAGATGATGCTACGTCCGTTCCCGGGCATTCCAGCACCTCCATCACCACCAACCATTCACACGGAGTACCTTAAGGAAGGTGGTGCATGGCCACACCTCGCAGCCCGGCAACGTGAGGATTGGCCTGCTGGGTTACAGTCCGTTCGGCGCGTTCTGCAAAGCACTACTGCCACCAATCCAACGTTGCTCAACTCCGCCGAAGGGTTCTACAGGTTGACCACGGAAACAGACTCGGATACATCAACCGACGAGGAGTCTGTGTTCGATCCCGACGCGAAACCCCAGGTACTCGCTGGTTTCGAGACAAGCCATGGCAGCGCTTGCGTTACAGCGGTGTTGGATGATGGAAGCCAGTTGCAGTTGTATCCGGATCCCGACTCGTTGAGCCCCCTGACGGCATTCGGTCCGCATTCACTTGTGTCCGATCCGTTCAGTATCGGCGCCTTGCGAACCATGCAGATCCTTGTTGCCGGAACTCGACGCGAAGGGGTTCATCTCTCGATCGAGCGGTTTGAGACTGCACTGCAACCAGACCCGGTTGCACTTACGATGCCATCTGCACGCATGGCCCGAGAAGGGTTGAACGATGTTTGCACCACCTACCTTACAGAAGGGGGTGGGCACCAATACCGGTTGCGGCTGCACTACTCAGGCTCCGACGGGTACACCTACCAGGAAATGATCGACATCAGTCCTTCTGCCACATCGTTCCAACGGGTTTCTCCCAATGAGCCGTTCATGCTTGTTAACCTCAGCAAAGGCACTCTCCACACAACATCTCCTTCGTCAGCGATGAGTGCACTACCCAACGTCACGTCCGACGTAGTGCACCTGCTCTTCACAAGCGGATCGAACCAGAAAACGGATAGGTTAACCATCGCCGCCATCGATGCACTTGGTGTGCGACACGTATTGTTCCATGATCGATACCAGTCTTCAATCGTCATGTCAGTGCAACATCTGGTACACGGACGATACCATGTGGTAGCGTACTGGGATGACGGTAGCCTGTGCGGGCAAACACCCGTTACTATACTGCGATAACGTAGAACGGTGTTTCACTCAACCAACGCACGAAGAATAACACGCAGGATGCACATTCTCATAATCGGTGCTGGTTGGGCAGGCATTGCTGCAGCCATTGCTGCAGCCGAGCGCGGCTGGCACGTAACGCTTATAGAGGAGCGGCCATACATTGGCGGACGTGCCAGGAGTTTTGTTGACCGGGACACTGGCGATGAGATAGACAACGGACAGCACGTGATGATGGGTGCCTATACGGCAGCAAACCATGTGATGAAGTCCTTAGGTACCTCTCACTACCTTGAACGCCAACAAGCACTGAGAGTAGCGTTTGCAGATGCAGATGGACAACGTGATGTGCTGGATGCATCCATAGCTCCAGGCAGGGCCGGCATGTTGTTTGGCATTCTTCGACTTTCAAAGATTCGGCCTGCTTCTCGATATGCAGCAATCAAGTTGGCAATCCGCATTTCGCGCAAACAGGCGAACACCAAGGGTCGCACCTGCCTCGAGTTTCTTCAGGAAGAACACCAACCCCCCGATGTGCTGGAGCGGTTCTGGGAGCCCCTTGTGCTTGCAACGCTGAACGCACCCATGAACAAGGCTGCCGCATCACTCATGGAAAATGTACTGCGCATTGCCGTGATGGGCGGCAAGGGTAGCTCAAGTTTGTGGATCCCTACCGTTGGCCTGAGCAAACTATTATCTCCGTTGCCGGATTGGTTGGCACAGCATGGTGGTTCGCTCCACACAAGCGTGAGTGCAGACACTATGGAATCGGAAGGGGGCTTGGTTAGGCGTGTCCACCTGAGCAATGGAAACGTGCTGGAACCAGATGCCGTGGTATGTGCTGTGCCACATCGTGCACTTCAGCGACTCCTAAACAAGTCAGCCATTCACATCAGTCTTCCCCCCGAACCAGTATACAGCCCCATCGTTAGCGTATATCTGTGGTACGATGTTGACTGGATGCCGTTCGACTTTACGGCTGCTCTGGGTACAACCATTCAGTGGGTGTTCAACAAACGCCGCATCAAACCTGGCCTGGTAGCCTTAACTATAAGCGCTGCAGCCGAGGCCGCTACTCAACATGCCACGGATTTTTTGGCCCAATGCCACCAGGAACTGCGCCGCCTCTTTCCCGAGGCATTGTCGGCAAACATGCTTCACGGTGTTGTGATCAAAGAAAAACAGGCAACACCACTAATCACACCACAGTTCGAAGAATGCAGACGAGCCATGCAAACGTGCAGCGGAAACCTTGCATTATGCTCGGACTGGAGTTATGCCAGCCTTCCTGCCACTATCGAAGCTGCGGCTCGAAGTGGATTCAGGGCTGTGCAGGAGCTGGAACACCTTTCCAGCGTTGGGTAAGCATAACCAAGCCCCCTCCCACTAACACGCCGATAATCGACCCGCCAACAACGTCGGAAGGCCAGTGTACCCCGCAGTACACACGCGATATGCAGATCACGGTGGCCACGGCAAACCACAACCATCGCAACCCTGGAAAGTATGCAGAAAGCACCATGGCGCCGGCCATGTTGTTAAGTGCATGGTTGCTCGGGAAACTCCCCCCCCCACTGCCAACAAGCTGATGCACTGAGCCCAACACCTCGTAAGGACGAAGCCGGTGTATCGTTTCCTTGAGAAAGGCACTGCTCAGCGGATCAACCACCGCTGCAATAACCAGCAAAGTGCCTGCACACCACCGGCCCCTGTTGCCACCACGCCAAACGAGGATGATGATGCCAACGGCATAGATCGGACGCCAGTAGGCCACGTTGGTAACTGTTGCAAACACCACGTCGAACACGGCATTGCTCCAGCCGTGGTTGATTGCATGGAAAAGCCACACGTCTATGGCTACAAGAAGATCGATGAAGGGGCTCATGCGGGGGTCGAATCTAGGAATTCATCCTTTGGCACAGTCTTTTTTTCCACACCCACCCAATATGATTTGCAACGGAATTGCCGTCGGCTATTTTGCTCGCCGTTGTCTTCGGGGCACGCAGCAAGCCGGGAACGAGGAAGATACCAGGGCAACGACCGAACGATTACCTGACCAAGCATCTGATGGCGGGGCGGTAAATGAATCGCACCGTGGCGGACGCGTCTCTTTTTCTTGAGAGAAACATTGAAGATGTTGGGTCGAGTGATCGCCGGTGATCAAACAACGGGTGGATATAACTTTCAACACCGGAGGTAGAGTATGCGCATTGCGCGGAGGTTCACGTCGGCATCAAGCAACGTGTATGACCAATTCACATACACTCTGCGTAGATCAACCCTACGCAATCCTGATGGCAAGGTGGTGTTCGATATGGAGAACATCGAGGTGCCAGAGCGTTGGTCGCAGGTGGCCACAGATATTTTAGCACAGAAGTACTTCCGCAAGGCAGGAGTACCACAGGTAGATGCGGATGGCAACCGCATTCTGGATGATGCCGGCGAAGAGGTATTGGGACCTGAGCGCTCCGTAAAACAGGTGGTGCATCGGCTTGCAGGATGCTGGCGATGGTGGGGTGAGAAACACGGATACTTCGACACTGCAGAAGATGCCCAGGCCTTCTATGATGAAGTAGCCTTCATGCTCCTCAAGCAGATGGCAGCTCCTAACTCACCACAGTGGTTTAATACCGGACTAAACTGGGCGTACGACATAACGGGTAACTCGCAAGGGCATTTCTATGTTGACCCGGATACGCAACGCCTTGTTCGCTCCAAGGACGCCTATACACACCCACAGCCACATGCTTGTTTCATTCAGAGTGTATCGGACGACCTGGTAAACGAAGGTGGCATCTTCGATCTGGCCACACGAGAGGCAAGGATCTTCAAATACGGGTCGGGCACCGGTTCAAACTTTAGCAATCTGCGTGGTGAGAGTGAACGGCTTTCAGGTGGCGGCGTATCGAGCGGATTGATGAGTTTTCTCAAAATCTTCGATCGTGCTGCCGGTGCCATCAAGAGCGGCGGAACCACGCGTAGGGCGGCTAAGATGGTTATTGTAAATGTGGACCATCCGGATATCGAGAAGTTTATTGACTGGAAGGCGCGCGAAGAAGAAAAGGTAGCGGCACTTGTAGCAGGCTCGAAGGTATGCGCCACATTCCTTCAGGCAATTATGGACGAAGCGCATGCCAATGGTGCCGATGCCAAGCAGAACAAGAAGCTCGACACCCTAATCCGTAGAGCACTGCACCGTGGTGTTCCATACAATGCCGTGAAGCGAACGCTGGATATGGTAAGCCAAGGATTTACCAGTCTGAATTTTACTACCTACGACACCAACTACGAAGGCGAGGCCTATAATACCGTTAGTGGCCAGAACTCGAACAACTCTGTACGAGTAACCAACGAGTTCATGCAGGCCGTGCTGAACGATGCAACATGGGATCTTGTGTGGCGAACCGATGCCACGAAGAGGCGTACGGTGCGAGCTCGCGACTTGTGGGATAGGATCAACCTTGCATCGTGGAAAAGTGCCGATCCAGGACTGCAATTCGATACAACCATCAATGAATGGCATACCTGTCCTGCCGACGGTCGGATCAATGGATCGAACCCGTGTTCGGAGTACATGTTTCTGGACGATACGGCGTGTAATCTGGCATCGTTGAACCTGGCGCACTTTTATGATCGGGAGTCTAGTACCTTTCTGATTGACGATTTCACCCATGCGGTACGGCTGTGGACCATCGTGTTGGAAATCTCCGTGCTTATGGCACAATTCCCCTCGAAGGAGGTTGCTACACGGAGTTTCAACTATCGCACGTTGGGTCTTGGATATGCCAACCTTGGCACGGTACTCATGGTGATGGGCATACCATACGATTCGCCACAGGCACTGAGCATCTGTGGTGCACTTTCCGCCATCATGACGGGTGAAGCATACGCCACATCAGCCGAGATGGCGCGCGACGTAAGCCCCTTTCCCAGATACAAACAGAATGCCGAAGCCATGCTTCGAGTGATGAGAAACCACAGGCGTGCAGCATACAACGTCCGTGAGGAAGACTACGAAGGCCTTACCATCAAGCCGCGAGGGATTGATGCAGCCACATGTCCGCCAGACCTTCTCAGTGCTGCCCAGCGTGCCTGGGATCGTGCCGTAGAGCTTGGTGAACTCCATGGCTACCGCAATGCACAGGCCACGGTGATCGCTCCAACAGGAACCATTGGTTTGGTAATGGACTGTGATACCACGGGTATTGAGCCTGACTTTGCCATCGTGAAGTTCAAGAAGCTTGCTGGTGGCGGGTACTTCAAGATTGTGAACCAGAGTGTGAGTGCGGCACTGCATCGCCTGGGATACAGCGAAGCACAGATCGACGACATTGAGAAGTACTGCAAGGGACATGGAACGCTGGCGGGATGCCCCGTGATTAACCGTGCGTCTTTAAAGCAGAAGGGGTTCACAGACGAGGTTCTGGAAGTAGTAGAACGGCAACTCGACACCGCCTTCGATATTCGTTTCGCATTCAATAAATACACCGTTGGCGAGCAACTGTGTAAGGAACTGGGTTTTTCGGATGTGGAGATCAACAACCCAGGCTTCAATATGCTGCAAAGGCTGGGCTTTAGTTCGGACGACATAGAAGCGGCAAATACGTATGTGTGTGGTACCATGACAATCGAAGGTGCACCACACCTGAAGGCAGAGCACCTTCCCGTGTTTGATTGCGCCAATAAATGTGGCAAGATCGGCCAGCGCTACATACCATACATGGCGCACGTTCGCATGATGTCGGCCGCACAACCATTCATTTCCGGAGCCATTTCCAAGACGATCAACATGCCGGGAGAGGCCACAGTGCAGCAGGTGCACGAAGTGCATGTTGAGAGCTGGCAGCAAATGGTGAAAGCCATTGCTCTCTACCGAGACGGTTCGAAACTCAGTCAGCCACTCAATGCCTCGGCCGACAACTATGACGAGATCGTGATGCTTGGCGACGAAGACACGCTTGACGAGACGAAAGGTCCGAAGGAAGTGTATGAAGTAATCAAGGAGCGTGTTTACCACCGAGCAGAGCGCAGACGGTTGCCCAAACGTCGGCACGGATATGTGCGTGAGGCCACGGTGGGTGGGCACAAGGTGTATTTGCGAACAGGAGAGTTCGATGATGGCAAGCTTGGCGAAATCTTTATCGATATGTACAAGGAAGGGGCTTCCTTTAAGGGTCTGATGAACTGTTTTGCCGTGCTTGCATCCAAGGCCTTGCAGTATGGTGTGCCTCTCGAGGAGCTCGTAGACACCTTTACATTCACGCGCTTCGAACCTGCCGGATTTGTTGAAGGGCACGAAGCCATCAAGAATGCCACGTCAATTCTTGACTATGTGTTCCGAACCCTTGGATACGATTACTTGAATAGAACCGACTTTGTTCATGTAAAGTCGGTTGACGAGGTAGTTCCGCCAGCGCCATCAAAGCTGCCGGAAAAAACAGCACTTCCTGACGGCGCCAAACCCGTAGCACATCCGGAGACTTTCCGGCCACCAATGGTTATTGGTGCTGAAAATCTAGTGGGAGGTGATGCCGAACCTGGAGTGAAGGAATTGAAGCCTTCCGTAAGTGTAGACTCGGATGCACGGCGGATTGCCAAAGAACTAGGTTTTACAGGCGAAGCTTGCGGAAAATGTGGCTCCATGTACACCAAGGTAAACGGTTCTTGCCTGGTGTGTGTGGAGTGCGGACACACCACCGGCTGCTCCTGATTTGGTAACCGGCTTGGAAACACCGTTCGAGAGGCCTAAATTTCGCCCCTTGTGTAAAACAACGTAACTCCCACCTATACGCTACGATAGGAGCCTTCTCATGAAGTTCCGTCTAATCGGTGCGGCCGTGATTGCATTCGGCATGTCGGCTGCAGTTGCATCGGCAAGTTTCAAGTGCGACGAGCATAAGAAGTCAGCCAAGGCCTCCACAACCACATCTTCTACAGCAAAGACAGCATCGACTTCGGTTGTAAACACGAAGGACGATTGCTCTACGTCGGCCAAAGGTGCGGCATCTGGTTGCTGCGCTACGAAGTCGGCAAAGGCAACGAAAACAGTAAACTCCACGGTTTCGACACCATCGTGCTGTGCCAAGAAGAGTGCTCCAGCCAAGGCGAGTATGACCAAGGCCGAAGCAACCACAAATGGTGCTACCTCGGAAGCCCCTGTTGAAACAGCCTCGAACGAAAAGTAAACTGACGGAAATCGCGCGAACGGGGATTCCGTCATTAATTGACGGAATTCCCGTTCGCGGTCACGGCAAGCAAAGAGCTAGCCCCTTACCAGTGTGGAGGTAGGATATGTCGAAGGGTGGAGCAGGTAAAGTCTACTTCGTGCTCTATTTGGCTGTAATTCTCGAGCTCCTGATTATCATCGTGGAGCGCGACGAGGCCGAAGAGCATTTGATTGCAAAGCAAAAAGAGTCGATGCGCATCGTTGAGAGCATCCTTTCTCAGCTTCAGGTTGGTGCTGGCTCGGAAGGAATCAACACGCGTCCACAAGATCAGATTACCATTCCGCCTCCAGGCGTTAATGTAAAGGAGGCTATAGGCGCCGATATCAAGCCGGAACGCAAGTACCTGGTTGAAGTAGGTATTACGGACGTTGTATCCAGTTTGAAGATGCAGGAAAGCGAGGAGCCGGAGGATTACGAAGAGCGCATGCGCAGATTCCTGAAACTCTCGAATGTGTCGGATCTGAGATACGATGTTTTCTACAGCAACGATCAAAGCAGTGAATCTGTGCCTCAGGACTCAACTGCGTGGCAACTGAAGGCTACAGCTACACTTGATTTGAAAATCAACGAAATGGAGAAAAAGCTCAAGGAAGCCTTTTCTCAATTCCGTTCCGAGCCCGCCAAGTTCAATGCGCGGATGCAGGAACTGTTGAAGCAAGCTGAATACACCGTGCCTCAGTCAACACCGTTCAAACCGGGAAGATCAACCGAGCCAGAACTATACTATTCGTTAGACGAAACCAATAAGCTGGGAACGGAGATATCGCGAAAGAAGCGCTGCTTCGTAGTGAATTTCGAACCTCGTGAAGCTGGGTGGTATAAGCTTCGATTCTCTTCACGCACGAATCAGATTCTTGGCGTGAGCATTAAGGAAGGTGCAGAGAACATTGACATAGATCCAGAAGAAAAGGTGAACATTGGCACAGTTCAGCTCAAGGTGAAGGATCTGCTGAAGGTTCGCGAAGAATTGCTCCGAAATACCGAAGGGTTACCGCCAGCTGAAATGGTGAAGACGGACTTTGCCAAGTTCGAGCAAACGATTAATGATCTGAAGAATGAGACGGACGACCTGCCCACGAAGGCCCGAATCCAGCTATACGGTGCCATCGTGAAGCTTACCACACCTGGAATCAAGGCAGAAAATACGTTTGACCGCAACATGGGGCAGATGGAATTCAACATTCGAGTTCTAAAACCCACACCGCAGATTACCGATCCAAAGATTGCCAATCTGGAAACTGTTGTGCGCGTATTCGACAAGCTTACCAAGCTTGTTCTTCCGATGGAGGTTACACCGGCAAACGGTAAAACTGAATTTGCACAGCAACCAGGTTCTGCTTCGGTCGTTGAAAGTGGTGCAACAGCCAGCTCTTCCGGCAGTGGAAGTACTCGCTGGGTAGCAAAGAATCTGGAGATACCCATTGCAGGGTCGTTGGCCCCACGTGATGAACCATACGTCTATGAACTCGTGCAGAGCAACGGTCCGAAACGAAGCGAGCCTGCCCTGTGCTCGGTGTACGTGTACCCGTCGGGAATCACGAACGAGGACGAGGTGAAGAGCTACATGGAAGTTTCCTGGGGTGACCCAATCGAACTTGTGGTGGTGCCATCATCTGGTAGTAGCATCAAATCCAGCGAATTCATCATGCAATTCGACATGGGAGCCGGAACACAAATCGCCCCATTGCGCAAACTCAACGTGCAGCTGTCTGATAATGTAGTAGTTCCACCCGGTGCCACAAACGTAAAGTTGAACGTTGCCTGGAAGGATCCACGGTCTGGCGAGGTAGTACCCATTTGGAGTGGTACAGGTGAGGTTGGATTGAAGAAACCTGTCATCGTGACCACCGAGATGAAGGCGAGTTCTATTACCGACAATACAACGGGCGAGTTCCTGGTCACCGACTTCGAAGTAAAGCCACCAACCATTTCCTCTGATGGACAACGAGCCAACATTGGTGCAGTAAACGTGGTGGTGAAGAGCTCCGATGTGCTTGACCTGCGAACAAACACAACATATCGCGTTGTGCCGGTGGGTAAGCCTCGAAAAGTGTCGGGTAATAAATATGAAGTGACTCTAAAACTTCAGGGAGATCGCTGGCCCCTCACCCGTGGTCAGGTGAAGGGAAGCGTACAGGTAACAGTCTCGGCAACCGCTTCGGCGGAAGGGGCGGAATCCAAACCCCGACAGGTAACGAAAACTGTGTCTGTGAGCAACTGACCTCAAATTTCGAATACAAGGCATGATGACGCGCACAACAACAACAATGGTTCTGCTAGCAGTACTCTTGGGTACATCCGTACCGACTGCGGCTCAGCAGACCTCGGAGGTGAAGAACCTCCTTCTGCGGTTCAAGAACTGGCGATATGGCATGGTGTCGGTCTATAAAGTTCCAGATGCCGACGAGCTTGGCTCAGTTCGAAAACTCAACATCCTGCTTGGCCCGGCAGAGCCACAGATGTCGGATGAAGCCAGACAGTGTAGGGCTCAGTCCGATGTTGAAGGATACGTTGCCGACCCATCCAGTATGGATGAAAAGGAAATCGAAAAAATCCTCAAGTATCCGGGTTGTAAGGCGTACGAGCGCTACTATGCTCAAAAGATGGCTTGGGAAAGCGCACAGTTCCGCAAGGCATACCTGGTTACAACACGTGTGTCACGCGATGGCAACTTCCAGGTAATTGCCTTGCTGGTTCAAACAAGCAGTGCCGCAGGCCGCTCCATGCGCAATGACCTAGATCCGCCAACCGACGTAATCATGGCTCAGCAGCTGCAGAGTGCCGATCTCGAAAAGCAGTACCTCATGGATGGTAAGGCTGAAAAAGGGCGCGACCTGTTAGGCGGAACAGCAGCAAACAACTTGCTCGAGTACCTTACCAATCAGGTAAAGCAAAGCAACTACGAAAACGTAACCCCCGAAGCACAAGGCATCGGTGAGGAAGGCATTCGCTTTGTTGACAAGAAGTACGGCAACACCATTGGCATTTCGGAAGACAATACACAGACGTATATCCGAATCACGGATGGGTTGCCGCAGGACTACATGAACAACAACGAAGTGATCGTGAGCGTGGCAGACGGTGTTTCATACAGAAGGTATGAGAGAACGGCCATCAATGACTATGGCAACATGATCGTAGACAGTACGCAGGCCACCAACAATAACCTACCCAAGTACGGTGTTGAATTGAAGTATGGTTTGGAGGATATCAACTATCCGTCCTTGTGGTCAGAGCGCATGGCATTGAACGCCCTGTGGGGTTCATCCCGTCTTGGTCTGATACTTCCAAGCAGTGGTTGGAGTAATCTGAGCAGCAGCTTTGGAAATACTCAGACGATGACTCATGGAGGCGTGGGTGTTAATGGTGCCTTCGACTTTCCAATTCGTGTGATTGATGAAAGCGGTGTGTTCAACGTGTCGATGAGTTATGTGTTCGATGATGCCGTAAAGAGCGACCACATGGTTTTGAACCCAGAAACCAACAGGTACGAAGACTATCTGGTGCGCTACCACGCTAATGTTCAGTACTCGTTTGCCATTGCCATCGACAAGGATTTCATGTTCCGTTTGCGTCTTGGCGGCACGATCTACGGAATGGAAAGCTGGTCGGAATTCAACTCCGGAACCGACTCCGTTGATTTCCGCAACGTAAAGAACACCACAGTTGGTGGAGTTTCGGGTAGAATCGAGTTCATGACTCGTAGTTGGTCTACACCTGCCGGCTTTACACTGAGCTACTTCGACGAAACGATCCTCGGTACGGCATGGCTTCACATACCCGTTATCGACAACTTCGCACTGCGCCTTGACACCCGCGTGTTTGCACCCGTGTTCCGCGATCCACGACTGTGGGAACAAAGTGCCGTTGTGATTCCAGCCGTACGATTCATCTTCAACTTCTAACGAAGCCCCCTACCGAACCCTGGTGTACAGCATGAACAGAGTGATTATCGTCCTTGCCGCCGCAGCGGCGCTGGTGGGTGTGGCAACGCCAGCGATGAAGGCCCAGAATACAGACGCAATTGTTGAAGCGTTGAAAACCATCGACCCGGAGATACTCCAGTACTTTCCGCGCTGGCGAGTGTGCGAACCAAACCTCAACGTTCAGATCAAACAAACGTTTGCGTTGATGGGATACGATCCGGATCGTTTAGACCTGAACAACATTGTTGTTACGTCTGCCCCGATTCCAACAAATGCCTCGGATCAACCATACGACCTGATTCTCATCGAATGTGGCTCAGAAAAAATGGTGGCAGCCGAGATTGTGCAGAACATGCGCAAGCTTGGTACGCTCCTGAGCGAACGAAACAGACCATATTGTTATGTAGACATTCCACCGGCTACCCCTGCATCGGCAGCACAGGCCGATGAGATCATCAACTACATGGAGCCCACCAACGTAACGCATGCCTTCACCCTGTCGGCATTTGATCAGGTGCTGAAGATTGGCAAGAGTGGCTTCTGGCTGAAGGCTAGCACCGGTACGGATCAAGTTGGCTACCATTATTGGTCGTCGGGCGAAAGCCGTGTTCAACTGCAGCGCCCCCTGTACACCAACACCGACATGGCTACCCGCGTTGGTATTCCCTACTTGCTCAATGCCCGACTCGGTTTC
Organism: uncultured Hyphomicrobiales bacterium; assembly: GCA_964620125.1. Lineage (GTDB taxonomy): Bacteria > Bacteroidota > Ignavibacteria > Kapaibacteriales > Kapaibacteriaceae > OLB6. The sequence goes on along the minus strand of CAZUGQ010000006.1, from coordinate 110,054 downwards.
GGATACCGGCTTACTGGCTCGCTGGACGGCCAGGACCGCCTTCTGGATTTTATTCCTGGACGTAAACTCAATGCGGGCACCGGTGGGAAGTTGGTAGGGGGCTTGGACTTCCATTTACCAATGCATCCGCAGTTCGGTATAGGACTTAACCTGGAATTACCACTGCAGGGTATTTCCCCAGAAGATGCCATTGATGCGGGAACGTACTACGTGTTCGACATCGGGAACCGGCGTGTAACTGCGCCTAGCTATCCAGTTGATCCGTACGGTATTGCATACCTGCTGCGCACTACCGGTCAGGCAACGTTGTTCTACAACGTTTGGTTGGGATCTAAGGGGCCAGAAAACTTTTTCCGGTTCGATGTTGGTATGAACTACTATGAAGTTCGTGAAGCTGCCGTTTTCGACGATACGCTTGCTGGAACAACCTACCTTGGTGTTGATGGAGTGAACGGTCTTGGATTGTTTCACCCCGATGAAGCACTGGATTGGATCTACGCAAAGGCTGAGTACCGCAACCAGGGATCGTTCCCGTTCGGCTTGAGCATACAGTACTCAAACCAAATCTTGCTCGGTCGGGCTTACGTTCCGATTCTTGGTGAGTGGCTGTATGTAGAAGGCCGATACAGCACCCCGCTTCGCGATGCTGCTCCATGGGAAATCGAACACTTCTTCATGGTGTCTCCAGTCCTACGACTCAACTTCTGACGGACTACCAAGCCGGATTGATGCTGCATCATCCTGGACATGTTTCACAGAGGGCGTGCATCACGTACGCCCTTTTGTGTTTTATCTGCCTTCTGTGCACTACTGTACCCATTTGTGCACAGACTACTCCTGCAGATAGCGCGGAGAAGATTAAAGCTTCGGCCGAACAGGCCAAGCTGCGCAGCAAACTCGAAGGTCTGTCCCTCACTATCCAGAATGTGGACATCAGCAAATTCCCGCTGGTAAAGCTTATTGTAGAGGTGTACGACGACAGCAATCGCGTGATGGAAACTGTAGATCCATCGTCGCTCACGGTGGTGCAGGACGGCGAAGAAAAGCCTGTTGTAAGCATTGAGAAAATCGATATCAGCGAGCGCATTCCGGTAGACTTCGTGTTCCTGGTTGACGTGACCGGCACCATGCAGGCCTACATCAACGGCGTAAAGAACAACATCGAAAAGTTTGTCGAAGCGCTGCGAACCCGCGGAATTGAGTATCGATTAGGGCTCATCCTGTTCTCGGACATCGTGGAAGAAGTTCATCAGCCAACCACCGATGTGAAGGAATTTCTTACCTGGTTAAACAAGGTGTTTGCCAGTGGAGGGTTCGATGAAAAGGAAAACGCACTCGAGGCGATACGCGAGGGCATCAACACACGGTGGAATCCGGCGGCGAATAAGGTGCTTGTGCTGATTAGCGATGCACCGTATCACCAGTTCGGAGAAAAGGGCAACGGCCGAACATACTGGGACACTCAGTCGGCCGTGGAGAACATGCGCAACAACAAGGTTCGCATCTTTTGCATCTCGTCGCCCGACCTTGCTGGATATCGCCAACTAGCGGAAGGAACTCGCGGTGCTCTCTACGACATTCGGCAGCCGTTCTCACGCATCCTTGACCAATACAGCACCCAGCTTACTAACCTCTACGCCATCTCGTATCGCAGCGATGCAAAAACGATGCGCGATAGCATCGAGGTATCCATCCTCGATGAACGAAAAAAGGCACTGGTAAAGCAACTCATCCCCATCGTAGAAATCGGTCGCAAGTTCATCATCGAAAACCTGTTGTTCCCTACCAATAGCGCAGTGCTGAACACAAAGGTTGAAGAACTCGACGTGTTGATCGACTTCATGTCCAAACGCCCGTCCATGCGTATCCGAGTTGAAGGACATACAGACAATGTGGGTTCAGCAAGTTTGAACCAGAGTCTTAGTGAACGTAGGGCAGAAAGTGTAAAGGCCTACATCGTGAAAGGTGGTATCGATCCTCGAAGAGTGCAAACAGTGGGTTATGGCCCAACCAAACCGATAGCCTCGAATAGTACGGAGTTTGGTAGGTCGCTCAATAGAAGAACGGAGATTGTGATTACGGCCAAATAACGTGGCCCTCAGTGATGAGTTGTATTGATTCGCACCAATGGTTACCGACGAATCATCGTAAAGGATTTGCCTTCGAACATGCCTGCGTACGTGGCTGTAACGGTGTTTGCAGCAGTGTCCAGGTAGCTAATCACCTGCACGGGTGCTCGAGCGTTGTTGCGCCAGCTCATTGCTGCCACTGTTTGCTCCGTTCGAGTTGCAATGGCTTTCGCGGACCGATCAGTGATGTCATCTGCATTCAGTTTCCCGATCAGGTATATGCGGGCTGGCAAGTCGCTCTTATTCAAAAACCCAGCAATCATCGATAGGATAAGCGTTTGTTTGCCGATGGGTAGGGGGCTTGAGGCAGACATCGCCTTGCTAAGCTGATGTTTATACTCTGCCATGCTTGCACACCACGGGTCAGCAACGGTGCTTCCAATCACAAAATCGGTATGTGTGGTGTCCGCTCCAAGGTCGGCCGTTATCCCTTCGATTATCCGTTTGCGGTTCGCATCAGAAACCGTGCTGAATACAACTGCATACACAACCCTAGTAGCATTCGCCCTCTTCTTTCGGTCGAGCACCTCGGTTGGCTTAGGCCGCTCACGATACAGGATCGAGAGAACAACGGCAGCAACTGCAAGTAAAGCGAATGTGGCAAGGACGTAAATCCATCCCTGTTTCGACGGTTTGGCCATGTGTTAGTCTTCGATGGACGTTTTTGATGCGTGAACATCTATTGGCACAGGATAGTTGCCGGTAAAACATGCATCGCAATATCCTGTACCAGGACCGTGTGGCACGGCATCCATCAAACCTTCAACACTGAGGTACTTGAGTGAGTCTGCACCGAGTGATGCCGCTATCTGTTGCTCGTCGTCGAAATGATTGGCAACAAGCTCCTCCCTACTTGGAAAGTCCATGCCGTATCGGCAAGGGAATCGTACAGGGGGCGATGTGATTCGCAGGTGTACTTCGCGCGGTTTGGCTTCACGAATGAGACTTACCAGTGCCCGCGACGTAGTGCCGCGTACAATGCTGTCGTCTACCACCACCACTCGATATCCCTCGAGCACTCCGCGAACAACATTGAACTTTGTCTTGACCTTGAATTCGCGGCTGTCCTGACCAGGTGCGATGAACGTTCGACCAACGTAATGTGATCGGATCAGACCAATCTCATACCGCGTTGGGTACTTCTTCTCATTCACGCGGGCATAGCCCAGGGTTGCTGTGTTGCCGGAATCCGGAACGGCAATAACTACAACCTTGTCTTCTTCCGTGCCTTCTACAGGACTTTCTTCTGCAAGGTTCTTTCCAAGCTTGCGGCGAACCTTGTCGACCGGGTGACCAAAAATCATCGAATCAGGCCGCGAGAAGTACACGTACTCGAACACGCAGTGCCTGCCCTCTTCCATGGCGTCGTTTATGTAATGGGACGGAAGCTCTCCCGACTGTATCGTCCGCTCATCGAACACAAGAATTTCATTGTGTTCAACATCTCGAAGGTACTGTGCACTAAGAATATCCAGGGCGCATGATTCACTAGCAACGATGTACGCCGTACCCTCGTCGTGTTCAAGTGTGCCAACGCAGAGTGGTCGAAAACCATGTGGATCCCGCGAGGCATACATCGCACCTTCACCCATCATCACTAGCGAGTATGCACCACGTGCAGCGCGCACGGCTTCGCGAACCTGTTCCACCTGGGTGGGCTGACGCGAACGAGCGATGAGATGCATGAAGATCTCGCTGTCGGTCGTTGTTTGAAAGATGGCTCCATCACGCTTGAGTTGTTCACGAAGCTGATAGGTATTCGTAAGGTTGCCGTTGTGTGCCAGTGCAAACAATCCGGCGGTATAGGAAAAGTGGAATGGCTGGATATTAGCTAGCGAGTTTGAACCGGTGGTGGAGTACCTGTTGTGTCCGATGGCCATTCTGCCGGTAAGCGTGTTCTCAAACACCTTATGCTCGCTGAAGACGTCCAATACCAGTCCTTCGCCCTTGTGAACACCAAATCGCATCCGGTCCTTGTTGGCGTCCTTATACATGGTAACGATGCCACTTGCCTCCTGCCCACGATGCTGTAGTGCATGGAGGGCATAATACGTGAGCACCGATGCCTTGGGGTGGTTAAAGACTCCAACGATTGCGCACATCAGTCTTCATTCATGTTGTGAAACACATTCTGTACATCGTCATCCTCTTCAATCCGCTCGATGAGTTTGATGATGTCTTCGGCTTGTTCATCCGTTACGGTTACGGTAGAGTTGGGCACTCGGCGTAGTTCAGCCGATGCCACAGCCACCCCAGCCCCTTCCAATGCTCGCTGCATGCCGATAAAATCCTCGAAGGAGGTATATACGATCAGCTCGTCGTCCTGCTCAACAATGTCTTCAGCACCATTTTCGATGAGAAGCATTTCCAAGGTTTCTCTGTCTGTACCCGCGATTGGAATGGTGAACACTCCCTTTCTCGTAAAGATGAACTCTAGCGAGCCCGAGGTTCCCAATTGCCCGCCTCCTCGGTTGAAGTAGGAGCGGATGTTGGCCACAGTGCGTGTGTTGTTGTCGGTGGCTGTTTCCACCCAAATCGCAACACCGTGCGGACCATATCCTTCGAAGTTTACCTCCAGCAGGTCTGCGGCATCCTTCGCGGAGGCCTTCTTGATGGCACTCTCGATGTTGTCCTTCGGCATGTTTGCCGCTTTGGCATTCTGCACTACCACCCGTAGGCGGGCATTCGTTTCAACATCGGGTCCACCGGCCTTTACGGCAATGGATATCTCCCTTCCAAACTTTGTGAATGTTCGGGCCATGTTGGCCCAGCGCTTTTCCTTGCGCGCCCTCCGAAACTCAAATGCTCTTCCCATAACACCGCGATTTGTGAACCATACATGCGTGAAAAGGACTCTACTGCAGCACTACATGTGAAGTGGCTTTTCGTACAAGCGATAGGTGCGATACCTATCTGCCTTCATGGTTTGCGTGAGGCCTTTGTTCATCATCTCATTGTCTTCCAAGATCCAGCTTGCTTCGGCACCAACCATGCCTAGTCGGTTTCCGCGCTCGCCGATCTCATGATACAGGGCCGTGTCGGCCCCGGTTTTCTGAAACTGCGGCAAAACGCCGAGAACGATGATTCGGATTCTGTTAATGCGTTTGCGCTTTGACAGCAGATGCCATACACCCGATAGAAAACCACCATTGTGATTGTGGATGAGTGCTTGGTTGATGTCTGGCAATGCAAGGATGAAGCCAGCAGGCTGTCCCTTGACCTCCACGAAGAACACAAAATCCGGAGTTGCGATGTTCTTGAGGTCGGCAGCAAGAAACTGGAACTCTTCGTCCGTCATCTTTACAAAGCCCCAGTTGGGCTGCCATGCGGTGTTGTACATCTCCTCGATCAAGGCAACATCCTTACGAAACTGGTCCTTGTTCTTGAAGTCCACATTCCTGAATGTGATCTGATTTCGCTCCTTGATGGCGTTGATAAGGCGTACCATTTTCTCTGACCGGTACAGATCCTTTGATAGCCAGTAGGCATACAAATCCTTGACCTTGCTATAGCCTGCACCTTCGATCAGATCAGCGTAGTAGGGCGGGTTGTACGTCATCAGAACAAGGGGGGGGCCGTCGAAGCCGTGCACAAGCAAACCGCACTCGTCGTTCAAAGAAGGGTTCACGGGTCCACGACTGTGCCGAACTCCGTTATCGCGAAGCCATTGTTCCGCTGCGGCGAACAGACCTGTGGCAACACCCTGATCATGGATGGATTCAAAGTATCCAAAGAAGCCAACATCATCGTGATGTGTGGCTAGGTGATTGCCGTTCACAATCGCGGCAATGCGGCCTACAATCGTACCATTGCGCTCTGCAACAAAGAGCTGCATCTTGGTATGCTTGTAGAGAGGATTCACCTTCTGGTTAAGGAGCTTCTGCCTGTCAGCAATGATGGGCGGCACCCAGTGAGGATCGTCCTTGTAGAACGACCACTGGCACTTGATAAATGGTAGCGTGTTCGATGCCTCCAGTGCCCTGATCTTGAACGACATGTGCGTCTTTCGAATGAAGCTGCGCAAAGATACCCACCCAATCACGGAGCGATTAGGTATCCGTATGTTCATGGTATGCGAAACCAGAGCCCCTTTCCAACATCATGCATCACTTTAGTATGAAACACGCCACCCTTGTTTTGCTTGCTGTTGCTGCTACTGTTGGCACCATGACCATCCATGCAGGGGAGGCCGCCACTAAGGTGCGGCCTGCAGCGGCCTCGTTGATGTCTGTGCTCCAGGATGGCGATTCACTCTGGCACACAGTAGCAGAGTTTGCCGATCGGTTCCCACGCCGACTTAGTGGAACTGCTACCTTGGAGCGTGGCATAGACTGGCTCATCGAAAGGCTTACCCGCGATGGCTGGACTGTTCGAACACAACCAGTAATGGTACCCGTGTGGGTTAGAGGCACTGAATGGTGCAAGCTTGTGGAAGGGGGCTCGCCACACATGATGCCAATGATGGGTCTTGGTGGCAGTGTGGGAACGGGTGGTAAGAGTGTGAAGGCACCCGTGATTGTGGTGGACTCATTCGATGACCCTCGGCTTGCTCAGGCACAAGGAAAGATTGTGGTTTGGAATGTTCCGTTTACGGACTACGGTCAAACCGTGGCCTATCGATATCGAGGGCCCAGCGAAGCAGCTCGGCATGGAGCTGTTGCTTCACTCGTACGTTCCATTGGTCCGTTCGGTATGCAGACTCCACATACGGGAGGAATGGGATACAACGACTCCCTGCCACGTATCCCCGCGGCAGCCATCACCATGGAGGATGCGATGTTGTTGCAGCGCATTCAGGATAGGGGGGAACAGGCTATCGTTGAGTTGTACATGGAAGCCATAACCAAACCAGATGCACCATCGCGCAACGTGATCTTCGAACTGAAAGGCACCGAGCTACCAAATGAAGTTGTGGTCATGGGTGGCCATATCGATGCATGGGATGTAGGGACGGGTGCGATGGATGATGCCAGTGGATGTTTTGTTGCATGGCGTGCCCTCCATGTTCTGCGGCGTGCCGGCTTGTTCCCCAAACGCACACTGCGTGTGTGCTTTTGGACGAACGAAGAAAACGGACTGCGTGGTGCACGAGCCTACGAAGAACAAACACGCAACGAACAGCGTTTTGCAGCACTGGAGATTGATGGTGGAACTTTCCAGCCCACAGGATTCAGTGGGCGTATGCCAGAGCCCCTTCGCAGTCAGGTACAAGATGTCATGACGTTGCTAGCGCCCGTTGGCGCTACAATGTGGACTGACGGTGACGGAGGCGCAGATACAAGTCCGCTACTTGAAAAGGGTGTGCCCGTGCTTGAGCTAACGGTAGACATCAGCAAATACTTCTGGTATCACCATACCGAAGCGGATACACCGGATAAACTTGATCCAGACGAGTTGAATGCCTGCGTTTATGCAGTTGCCGTGATGGCGCATGCACTTGCAGGTGGCATGGAGTAGCGGGCAGCAACCTACTTCCCAGTAAGTGTTGCCTTTGTTTTGCCTTTCTTTCCGTCGCGGATGTAACTGATCTCCACAACATCACCAGGGTTGGCACTAGCTAGGGCCGTTGTAAGGTCGTAGATGTTCTTTACTGTTGTCGACCCAAAACCGGTGATGATGTCATCAGCCTTCAGCCCAGCCTTTGCAGCGGGAGTATCGTCGCGCACGCCTGATATGCGCAGGCCCTGCGGATCGTCAGAATAATCAGGGATGATGCCGAGTGTAACACGAAAACCGCTACTTGTAGACTTAGCAGCTGGTTTCTCGGCCCCTTCTTTGAACGCAATTTTTTGTGGTGCGTCGGCTACCTGGCGGATAGCGCGTTCAACAACGTTAAGTATGCGAGCCTCGCCGTCGTAATTCAGTTTTTCCCACGTGTCTGTGGGGCGGTGATAGTCCGAGTGTAGTCCTGTGAAGAAAAACAATACTGGAATGCTTTTTGGTGTAAAGGAGCTGTGGTCACTTGGTCCAAAACCATCGGCGGTGGTAGAAATGGTAAAGCCTGTTTGTGCGTTTGCCGAATCGAGTATTGCTGGCCAACTCACCGAAGTGCCAACACCGTGTACGTTAAGCCTATTATCCTTGAGTCGGCCAATCATGTCCATATTGATCATGGCAACGACCTTCTCCAACGGCAGTGTTGGAGACTGCACCCAATGATGCGATCCAACAAGGCCCTTCTCTTCGCCGCTGAAGGTCATGAATACAACACTGCGTCGAGGGGGCGACGCAGCAAAACGCCGTGCCAATTCTAGAACACCAGCCGTTCCCGAAGCGTTATCGTCTGCACCATGATGGATAGCTGGTTGCGACGACCCTGAAAGTGAGTTCTCGTCACCCATCCCAAGGTGATCATAGTGCGCACCAACAACAACATATTCGTTTGCCACAGTAGGATCTGTGCCTGGTACGCGGCCAATGATGTTACGCGTCTGACTTTCGATGTACTGCACGTCAACGCTCACCTCTGCTGTTGTGAAAGGCAGCTCATAGCTTTTTGGCTTTCGCGTGTTTTCGATGTGCTTTTCGGCTTCGAACAGCGAGGTAACGTTTTTGGGAAAGATCTCTGCACATGGAGTTCGGCGCACTTGCAAACACAAGATACCGGCACCCTTGCCCAGCCTGTCGAGAGAGAATGGCATCAGTACATCCGAGCTGTCGCCCCGTTCATTTACGAACACGATGGCAACGGCACCCCGGTCACGTGCTACGGTGGCCTTTGCGCGTAATGAGGCAAGTTGCTTATAGGTGTCGTCGGAATCAGCCCATTTGGGTAAACCACGGAGTACGATTACCACAGCCCCCTTCACGTCAATGCCGTCGTAATCGTTATACGACTTGCCATGTGGCGAAAGTCCGTACCCCACGAATACCACCCGACCGCTTGCCGAACCCTTCTCGCTGAATCCAAATGGTTGGTATTCGGTGCCAAGCTTCCACGAAGTCTTGATGGCCGGCACCTTTTCGATAGGAACTCCAGGACGTTCTCTCTTTGTATGGAAGATGACGGAGTTGTTAGCACCAAGCTGTGCTGATGTTGTCATCGTAAATGGATCGTCGAATGAACTATTCTGTCCGGCCGGCTGTAAGCCCAAGTTTTTGAAGGTTGTGGAGATATAGTTGGCGGCACGCTCGATGCCGTCCGTACCGGGAGCGCGGCCAGCCGTTTCCTCGTTAGCGAGTGCCTTGACTATCTCCATCAGGCGCTGACCTTCGGGCGTTTGCGCTTCCTGAGCAGGCAGAATGTGTGAAGCAAGGACAAGGACAACGATGGCGATTGAACGTCGAAACATGGAATGCGTCTTCCTGGCATTTGTAGGTTTGCCGAACCTACGAACTCGCCGCAACATGCGGTGTGGAACACTACATGCAGAGTAAGATCCGATCCCTGGCATCCGATACGCTTGTGTATGGTGTGTCTACGGTGCTCAGTCGGTTCCTCACCTTCCTGCTCACACCGCTGTACACCAACTTTCTGGCGGCTAGTGAGATCGGCGACGTAACTGCCATCTACGCAGCAATTGCCTTCGTAAACATTCTGTACTCGCTGGGTTTAGAGCCAGCGTTCATGCGATTCTGGGAGACGGACAAACCTGCACACAACCAGTCTGTGTTTCGAACGGCATTCCTCGGTGTTGCAGGCGTTGGAGTTGTGATTGCAATACTCACGATAGTCTTTGCAGGCTCGATTGCAACGTCGGCCATCCTGCAGCTCGGAAATGATGGAGCCAGCCTGATACGCATTGCAACCTTGATTCCACTGTTTGATGCACTTGTGCTGATACCGTTTGCCCGACTTCGTATGCAGCGTAAGGCGAAGCAGTTTGCCATGCTCCGACTGGCGGCAGTGGTAATCAACGTGGCACTGAACGTGTGGTTTGTTGTGATGATGGACTGGCACGTGTATGGCGTGGTGTGGGCAGGAGCACTGTCTAGTGCAGCGTCGTTCCTGATGTTGCTACCACAGATTCGACTTCATCGAACTGAAGGGGGCTCTGGCTTATTTATTCGCATGCTGAAGTTTGGTTTGCCCACGATTCCCGCAAGTTTTTCAAGTGTGATGGTTCTGATGGCCGACCGTACGGTGATGTTGTTACTTACCAGCAGTGCCGTGCTGGGTTTGTACCAAACCAACTTCAGGCTTGCGCTGCCTATGATGATGTTCGTTACGGTATTCGAGTATGCGTGGAAGCCATTCTACCTTCAGCATCGGGATGATCCAGATGCCAAACACCTGTTTTCTCGTGTGTTTACATTGTTTACGGTAGCCTGTGGTCTGATCTTCCTTGGCACAGCCCTGCTTATGCCCTATGTGGTTCGTATGCCATTCATCGGTGGACGATTCATCAACCCCGAATACTGGTCGGGTATGAGCATCATCCCAGTTGTCATGGTGGCCTACTACTTTAATGGTGTATTTGTGAACCTATCGGCAGGATTACACATCACCATGAGAACTGGGTGGTTTCCCGTTGCTACCGGGGTTGCTGCAGTGGTGAATGTTGCAGTTATGGTGTGGTTGGTTCCCATCATGGGAATCATGGGCGCTGCAGTTGCAAAGGTAGCGGCGTATGCTGCCTCGGTTCTTGCCATGGTGCTGTACCTTCGGCACGTTTATCCAGTCAGTTATGATCTGGCACGAGTGGCCGCAGTTATCGGTTTGGTTGCCGTGGTGTTTTATGTGGCCACGCTGCCACCGGAGTTATCGCCCGCTGGCATCGCTGTACGGAGTTTGGCCATACCACTGTTCGTTCTGTTGCTGGTTGGACTCAACGTGATTCAGCGTGGAACACTGCAATCAGTACTATCCATGTTCAGGAAACGAGTACCATGAAACAGCACATCGTTGAAAGCCCCCTTGCACTCATGGTATTGTGCATGGTTATCTGCCTTGGGTGCAGCACAACCACACCCCAAGCCGATGCAAACATTGCACCGCAGGAGCGGCGGCTGTTCGAAGAACGCAAGTACCGAGATCCGTCGCTCGGGACTATTCCACCCTCCATTCGCACGAAGGAGCTAACGTTTGCCAGGGACCTATCTGCATCATGTGCAGAGATACTCAAGGGTGAGAACGTTCAAGCGCTTGCATCCTTCACGAACATCGGTCCATGGAACATTGGTGGCCGCACTCGTGGCTTTGTGTACGATGCATGGAATCCTGATGTGCTGTACGCTGCAGGGGTTTCTGGTGGCCTATGGAAGAGCCATGGTAAGCGATGGCAGTGGCAGTTGCTCACAGAACCGCATGAATTGCACAACATTACAAGTCTTGTACAGGACAAACGGCCTGGCAAAGGACACCTATGGTACTACGGTACCGGTGAAAGCTATGGCAACAGTGCTCGCATCACGGGTAACGGAATATGGAAGAGCGTGGACGGTGCTGCAAGCTTTTCCGTTATTCCCTCCACCGTTAGCGATCGAACACCATCAGGTCATGCCTTCGCCTATTCATGGAGACTCGTGCTGGATCCTTCTGCCACGCAGGATGTGATCTACGATGCCACCACCAGGCACGGCATTTGGAGGAGTTCGGATGGTGGAGAAACATGGGACAATGTTTTACCAAGCGATGCCTACTTCTCTGATGTGGTGGTAACGAACACCGGCGTTGTATACGCATCGCTGAGTTCCTTTACCGGATTTGCCAACCAGACGGCATCGAAGTATGGGGTGTTCAGAAGCACCAATGGTGTAGACTGGGTGAACATCTCACCTCCAGATTTGCCAAAGTCATTCAATCGAGCCGTGTTTGGCCTGGTGCCGAATTACGACAAGTTCTTCCTAATCGCGGAAACTCCCGGATCGGGTACCAAGGGACAGTTTCACCTGCGAACCGGCGTTCGAGAAGAATGGCATTCTTTGTGGAAGTATGAATATCTGGATGGTGATGGATCTGGTTCTGGTGGAAGGTGGCTCAATCGGTCAGCCAACATCCCTCTGATGGGCGGCCGGTCTGGTGACTTCTTTTCACAAGGTGGGTATGACCTTATGGTAACCGTGTCTCCACACGACAGCAACCTTGTGCTTGTTGGAGGCACCAACCTCTATCGCTCAACCGATGCCTTCCGTTCATCGGCCAACAATACTTGGATAGGGGGCTATGGTTTGCCAAATCCATCAGAGGCGTTTCCTCGCTGGCCCAACCATCACAGCGATCAGCATGATGCCGTGTTTCATCCCGGTTTGCCGCACAAGGTGTACAGCGCCAACGACGGTGGCGTGATGGTTACAGACAATGTGCTTGCCGACACGGTTGTTTGGGAAAGCTGCAACATGGGCTATCTGACTACACAGCATTATGCAGTATCCATGCGTATGGATTCCGTAACCGACGACGTAATGGGTGGCATGCAGGACAATGGAACATGGGCTACCGATACCAACAGTGGCACAGCCGAATGGTTTTATCGCAACGGTGGAGATGGTGGCTATTCGTACTTCGCCGACAGCGGACGCAGCTTGTACGTGAGTACGCAGCAGGGCCGGTTGCGCAGAGTGGTTGTTGACGCGAGTGGAACCGAAGTACAGCGCGGGAGAATTGATCCAATAGGCCCATCACCCGACGACTACCTGTTCATCAACCCCTTTGCCATCGATCGGTCAGATGAACGAGTGCTGTTCCAGCCCGCTGGGAGTGTAATCTATCGGAACAACGATGTTACTCAGATTCCCCTGGGTCGGGACGATTCAACGTCGGTTAACTGGGAGATACTCACGAACAGCACCGTGCCAAGTGGACAGATTTCCGCTATTGCTGTTTCCGTGCAGCCAGCACACATCTTGTATTACGGCACGAGCAACGGCGCAATTTTCAGAATGGATGGTGCAAATGTTGGGCAACCTGTTCCTAAGAATGTTTCGCCGGTTCAATCAACGAACTCGTACCTCAATGCACTTAGTGTGGATCCGCGTGATGCCAACAAAGTGATTGCCTGCTATTCCAACTACGGAGTGGTTAGCATCTACGCTACCTCCGATGGTGGTACATCGTGGTTGGCAGTCAGCGGCAACTTGGAAGAGGTTCCTTCCGGTGCTGGAAACGGACCTGCGGTGAACTGGGTGGATGTTGTTCCCTTTAGCAATGATACAGACGTGTGGGTTGCTGCTACGTCAACAGGACTATACATGACGCCCGAACTGAATGGCATGAGTACGGTTTGGATGCCCATTGCCACCGAAAGTATTGGCAATGTGCCCGTTGACATGGTGGTAACCAGACATGCCGACAAGCGCATCCTTGTTGCTACACATGGTCGTGGTGTTTGGACTGGGAGTATCAGCAGTCTGCCCCCGCGGACTGGTGCGCCCACCCTTGTGTCGCCACCAGATCTATCACGTGGCATCGGGTCGGACACAATCGTAACCTGGACTGCAGTGCCTGGCGCCGTCTTCTATAGAGTTGAGGTCTCTACTACCGAAGACTTTTCCGGCGGAGTTGTTGCGTATGATGGCATTACCGAAACCAGTTTTCGCATCACCGGACTTATGCCAGGACCCTACAGAATGTACTGGAGGGTGACGGCATTTGCCGGGGGGGGGAAGGGTGAGCCTTCGCCTGCATGGTCGTTCTTTACCGTCATCAGACCACCAGTGCTTATTCATCCAGAAAGCCGGGCAGAGAATGTTCCAGGTTTGCCGGTGATGTTAACGTGGGAGAAGGTGCCAGGCGCAGTATCGTACGAGGTGAACATCGGTACCAACTTTGCCTTCGGTACACTAGTTGATCAGGCAAGGAATGTACCCGATACAACGTATGGATCACGCAGCCTTGCTTCCGGCACTCGGTACTTTTGGCGAGTACGTTCTTCCGACGCGGACGGTACCAGTCCGTGGTCAGATCGCAGACAGTTTGTGACGGGCACTCTTACATCTCTCTCTGAGGACGACTGGGCGGATGCTGGGTACCTTCAGCTATCACCGAACCCTGCTACTGCGCTGATAACGATAACCGGATTGGCAGCCGAGTTGGCCACAACTATGTACGTTGTTGACTCACGTGGTATGGTGGTTCACTTTACACAGATGGAGCCTGGTGTTCATTCCTTGTCTGTTACTCACCTACCGGTTGGTTCTTATACCATGCGTGCAGAGCAGGGAAAGCAGCGTTACACTGCACCATTTACGGTGTTGCGCTAATAAACGTTGGTGTGTTTGGTCCCAGTGGCATACCTAGATACAACCAGATAAGCATGAATGCAGTCCAGAACACGAGTATCGCCGCTGAATATGGTAGCATCAGGCTCAGCAGAGTTCCTAGCGAGCTATCTGCTTTGTAGCGTCTCATTGCATACAGGATAAGCGGAATGTAACTCAGCAGTGGTGCAATCATGTTGGTTGACGAGTCACCAACACGATAAGCCAACTGTGTTGCTTCGGGAGAGATTCCCAACAGCATGAACATTGGTACGAATACTGGTGCCATGATGGCCCACTTTGCAGAAGCACTTGCAATGAGCAGGTTAATCACTGCAGCAACAAGGATGAATGCGCAAAGGAGTACGGGGCCTTCAAGATGCATGGACTTAAGAAGTATAGCCCCATTCACTGCTGTAACTACACCAAGGTTGGACCATCGGAAATACGCGATGAACTGAGACATGACAAAACTCAGAACAATGTAGCCGCCCATGGTAGCCATACCATCCGAGGCCATTGTGGCTGCATCCTTGTCGCTTCGCACGGACTGCGTCATCCATGCATACACAAGTCCCGAAACCAGAAAGAGCAGCATGAGCACAGTAACGATGCTCTTTTCAAGGGGCTTGAGGCTACCACTCTCATCACGCAGAATTGCGCCCTCCGGTACCGAAATCAGCACCAGAACAAGTATGCCGATAATGAAGGTGATGCACGACCACAGCAACGCCTTTCTTTCACTGGCACTGAGTTTCTGCTGCATAGAAACTGTGTCAGAGGTGTGCGTTGGCGTCCACGCACCCAGTCTTGGCTCAACCAACCTTTCACATATCCACGTGCCTAAAAGAGTGAGAAAGAAGGTGGAAGCGATCATGAAGTACCAGTTGGAGGCGGCACTTACTACATAGTTGGCTTGCAGCAACTGCGCTGCCTTTTCCGTTAGGCCGCTCAGGAGTGGATCGAGTGAGGTAATTGAGAGGTTGGCACTGAAGCCCCCTGCCACACCAGCGAACGCTGCGGAGAGTCCAGCTAGGGGATGCCTACCAACGGCACCAAAAATCACAGCACCCAATGGGATGAGCACAACATAGCCCGCATCAGCTGCGATGGAACTGTTTACACCGGCAAAAACGACGGCTGCCGTGAGTAAGCTGCGAGGTACCACATGAACCGTGGTTCGCAGCAATGCCGTAATGAAGCCACCCCGTTCGGCCACAGCAATCCCAATCATGGTTACCAGGACCAGACCGAGTGGTGGAAACTCTGTGAAGTTCAGAACGGCATCGGTGAACATGCGCCGTATGCCTTCGGTGGAAAGCAGATTTACAACGCCGATGGTTTCTCCCGTTCCAGGGTGAACGACTGTGACGCCCAGTGCAGCAAACGCCCACGACGTTACAGCAACGAGTACGGCAGCGATGATGAAGAGTGTAACCGGGTCGGGAAGCTTACTACCAACACGCTCTACACCGTCAAGGAACCGAAGAATAAGGCCTCTTTTCATGAACGAATATATTCCCAACTGTTCATCTTCTTGCATGGTTGTTTCAACCGTGTATCTTCGCCGCTGTGAACATCGAAACCAACATCCGCGTTCTCATGCAACGCCTTCATGTTGCGTGCGAACACAATGGCAGAGAACTCGGCGAAATGCGGGTTCTTCTTGCCACGAAGGACCAGCCACCCGAACGTATTGCACAAGCCGTAGCCGCAGGGATGCACTTGTGTGGTGAAAACAAGGTGCAGGAAATGCTGCCCAAGGCCAAAGCCCTAGAGCAGGTTGACGTGGTGTGGCATTTCATCGGGCACCTGCAGTCGAACAAGGTGAAAGACTGCATCACGGTGGCAAGCTGCGTGCAAAGCGTTGACCGCATTTCTTTGATTGATGAACTCGAATCGGCCTGTGTGAAGGCCAATCGCCACCTCGACGTAATGGTGGAAGTAAATACAAGTGGTGAATCCACAAAACATGGCTGTCAGCCATCCGAAGTTGAGACCTTGCTCACGCATCTGGGAACGGCAAAGCGGCTCCATCTGCGAGGATTTATGACGGTGGGCGCGCTGTCGGAAGATGAACGCACCGTACGGCGTGGTTATGCCCAGTTGCGAGATATCCGAGATAACGCCATTGCCAACAAGTTGGCACCACCAGGCGCCATGGAACTATCCATGGGTATGTCTACCGATCTTGAGTGGGCCGTTGCCGAGGGCGCAACGATGATTCGTGTAGGCTCAGCAGTTTTCGGAGCACGCTAACGTGCACGGCTTTGAGTTTCTCGAGAAGCTTGTTCTGCTAAGCTTCATTGCCGTCTTGGTAATTCTAGCATTCAGACGGCTGAACATTCCGCCTATCATCGGTTTGATCGTAACGGGAATACTTGCCGGTTCGAGCGGCTTTCAGTTCATAGCTCAAACGGAAGTGATCACAGTCCTTGCAGAGTTAGGCGTGACCATGCTGTTGTTTTCCATCGGGTTGGAGTTCTCGCTTGACGACCTGGTTAGCCTGCGCAAGATTGTTCTCCTTGGCGGTCCGTTGCAGATCATCATCAGCACGCTCGTGCTCGGTGCTGGAACCTATCTGATAACGACTGTAACCAACAGTCCTCTCAGTTGGGGATCATCCATTGCAATCGGGATGATCACAGCACTCAGTTCCACAGCTATCTGCATCAAGTTGCTGAAGGATAGAGACGAACTACTCACACCACATGGTAGAGCCGTTCTCGGAATCCTGATTTTTCAGGATATAGCTGTGGTGCCGATGCTCATCGTGATTTCTCTGCTGAGTCCGGGTTCAGATTTCTCGCTCGGTTCTGTTGCGCTGCGACTGATTGTAGTGGCGGTCTCTATCGTTGTTCTCACGTGGCTTTTGCGGTTGGTATTCCCCCGTATCGTGAAGTATGTTACTCGAACGGACACGCCTGAAGTTCTCGTGTTAGGTGCCCTTACATTGTGTTTTGGTGCTGCAGCAGTTACCAATTCCATGGGAATGTCCCTTGCCCTTGGAGCATTCATCGCAGGTGTTGCCATCTCGGAGAGCGAAGATTCACGGTACATAGATCGTGTAATGGCACCGTTCAAGGACGCCTTCACGAGTATCTTCTTTATTTCCGTTGGCTTGCTCTTGAATGTGAGGCTTGTTGATCTACCACTAAACATCGTTGCTGCCATCCTTGTGGTTATTGCCAATGCCGTCGTTGTAACGGTGCTGCTCCGTTTGCTGGGTATGCAGGGCAAGGATGCCATCACCGCAGGAATCGTTCTGGCGGAGGTGGGTGAGTTTTCCTTTGTTCTTGCAAGCACTGCCTTACAAGGCAGCGTCATTCATGCCTCGACCTATCAGAATATTCTTGTGATCATCATTATCACAATGGTGGTTACGCCAGCCCTTGTATCAATGGCACCACGCCTTAGTACGATGTTACCGGGCTACGTAAAGCGGTAACGAAACCGCAGCCCCTTTCCCATTGACAAGAAGGAAATACGCTCCACTCGACAGAGCGTTCACGTTGATGTCGAGCACATGCCTTCCATTCTGGAAGGGGGCTTGGGCATGCGGCTGAAGTATGGTGGACCCCATCGCGTCTGTAATAGTGACGTCAAGATCTTCAACCCCGTTAAGAGTGAAAGCAAGAGTTGCATGTGATGTAGCCGGATTGGGCCACAGGGTAACATCAAACACCGGCTTAGGTTCCATCTCCTGCACACTGGTAGGAATGGTTTCCATCGAAAGGTTTTCGTCACCCGGTTGATAGGGCAACCAGTGGAAGTAGCAGAGCAACATTTCGTCACTGGTGCTTTCGCCCCACCCAACAAGCTTGGGGGGGGAATTGGGGTTGAGTGGGTTGTTGGCTGTGTTGTCGTACGATGCTTCGTATACAAGTTGAGAGCCACCTGGAACGACTATCGGTTTCTTGAATGCATAACTTCCCTGCCAGTTGAAATCCCAATCATTAATCCGAATCAGTCCGATGGTGTCACCCTGCGGTGTTACTGCAAACGCTCGGGCATTTATACCAAGCAGGTGCATGTGTGGAGCAACAGCAATGATGCTCACATTGAACGGTATCGTAATTGCAGATGAGTATGAGCGAACTTGGTTTGCTGGAATAAGGAACAGTCCTTCGCGCAGGTAGAGGGGGTTGAGAGAAAACTCCTGGACCACACGCGGGTTAGGATTGTTCTGAAAGAACACATTGACATGTGATCGATCGGTTTGCGCCACTGGTGATGGAGCATAGTGCACCTGTATCACTAAATCACTTCCCTTGAACATTTGCGCTCCAATACTTTCGGGGTAAAATCGCATTTGCGAGCCCGGTACCCAGCCCAAGTAGGAGGCAGCACTCTCGAAACCCGGATCACCAAAACCTGCATAGCCTGGAGCCGGATCGGCAGCGTCCTTTGCACGTGCTGTTCCGGTTGTATCAAGAAAGTATAACACGTGGTGAACCACCTTGGGGTTGCCAGGCCTGAACTCTAGTGCCTTCACGGCCTTGTTCTCCAGAAGATTGGTCGGCAAAACAAAATACCGGTACACATCGCGGTTATTGCCTTCAACATGCCATTCTTCCGACATCTCAAGCACCATATCCGGTGTGCCAAGCTGTGATCCCTTTGGAAACTCTGGAAGGGAAGGGGCTTCGGCGAGATTGCCCGGAGGAGCACCCGCGTCTACCCACCGGGCAATGGCGCTGACTTCATCGTCAGACAAACTGCGGTCTCCCATAAACTCACCCCACTCGTGTGCTGGTTTCCACGGTGGCATATAACGGCTTTGAGTAACAGCCTTTATCTGCAGAGCACTTGATGCTACCTCGTCGTAACTCGTGAGGCCAAAAGGTGCGATCTCACCGGGTCTGTGGCACGGGGTGCACTTGGCGTACACGATCGAAGCAATGCGAGAGGACCACGTGGGTGCCTCCTGGCCAATCAGGTTGTTAACGCCCAACACAGTGCAGAGAAACAGAAGTACTAACGCAGCCATAGCCCCCTACCTTAAGATGAACGATATTGCAAGATCATGAAAAATCTACCCGAACCACACATTGGTTTAATCGGAGCAGCGGGCGTAATGGGATCTCGGTTATTGCGGCGACTGCTGGAAGCCGGATATCACGTTGATGCCCACGACAGAAATCCACTAACACTGAATGTGTTACGGGCTTCGACGCCAACGCTAACCGTTCACGCTGAATCAATCGATGCAGCCCTTGCGTCTGACGTGGTAATCCTGGCCGTCCCATACCATGCAGAACAACAGATTGCGGAGCAAATAGGCGACAGCGTGGGCAACCGGATTGTGGTGAGCATTACCAACCCACTAACCCCAACACTCGATGATGTGGTAACCCCACCCGATGAAAGCGCGGCGGAACATCTGTGCCAACTCATGCCACATGCTAAGGTGGTGAAGGCCTTCAATACCCTTTCGGCTGGTGCTCTCGATGTACCGGTGCGGCATCAGCCACTGTTCGACACGTTTGTGGCATCGGACGATAGAATGGCAGCAGCAGTTGTGGAGAGCATCATCGAACGATGTGGGTTCCGTCCGTGGTACGTTGGCGGACTTATCCTCAGTCGCACCCTCGAGCGCATGAGTGCCTTGCTTATTGGTGTTTCACAACGGTACAGTCTAGAGGGAGCATTAGGCTGGAGAGTAGAACAGGTGCGAGAGGGTATTCAGGTTGATGTGTAAGAACATAACAAGCAACGCATGAGCATGTATCTCTTTATTGCCTTCGCGCTGAGTTGCATCCATGTATCGGCGCAGGAGGTTCAACGCGGAATGGTGGTGGACTCCGAAACTGGACAAGCTATTGGTGGTGCCTCCATCCGCGTAGTAGGAACCACTCGAGGAACATATTCACGGGGAGATGGTACGTTTCGCTTGCCAGTGGATACCGGAATGAAAACGCTTTTGGTCCGCAGTATCGGTTATGGTGAAATAACCATTGCAATAGCCCCTTCGGAAAATCTTGTAGTAAAACTGAAGTCTGTGGGCCTAACGAAAAGATCCGTTGAAGTAACTGCAGATATTCAGCCCGAAGAAGTTGTACGAAGAGCAATAGCGCGCGCACGCGAGAATGATGAGCGGCTAAAGACGTTGGTGAGCACCACCTATTCAAAGATGAAAGTTGTGATGGAGGTGCCTGATGTAGGGCAGGAAAAACAGCCCAAAGAGAGCATCACCGAAACATTTTCGAGAGTGCATTATCAGCGACATCCCAGCAGGGCCAAGCGTGTGCATATCCTTCAGCGTAGGCAAACACGCAATATTCCCGCAGCGAATAACCTTGCCGTCTTCGACGAGTTTGTTGACATCACACAGCCCGAAATCAGAATGTTCTCTACACGACTGGTTACGCCACTGGGCGAAGATGCTCTGAATACCTACACGTATCGCATTCTGGAGCGTACGGTGATGGGTGATGGAATTGTTTATCAGTTGCACTTCGAGCCAACATCAAGATTGTTCCCTGGATTCGAGGGTACGCTAAGCATTGTAGGCAATACATATCAGGTGATCGCTGCCGACTTTTCTCCAACGAAAGAAACCGCCTTTCCATTCATTACGAACCTTCGGTACCAGCAACGGTACGAACAGGTATCGGACTCAGTGTGGGTACCTATGTACCAAAACATCAGTGGGGAGGGGGCTGTGAACCTACTTGCTGACGTGATGGAGTTTGTTCTAAAACTCTCCATCGAGGCGTACGTGTCGGAAGTTCAAGCCAATGTGACGATACCAGATAGCGTGCTGCACCCACGGCAAGACACAAGTGCTGATGCTGTAACGGAAACCAGTAGCGGTGGAGTAAGCATTCGGGTGCGCACTGCTGGCAACACCGTTACGGTTGCAGAAGATGCCGATTCTTCACGACCCGAGTATTGGGAAAAACATGCGTTTGCTGAACAAACCGAAGAAGAGAAGGAGGCATATAGGGTTGCTGATAGCATCGTTGCCAATCGCAAACCGCGGACGGAAGACTCGTCACCGAGGCTCGGCCTCTTCACGATTGGCCCACTCGGCATTAACGTCCTTCCAATACTCACCCGCACGTCGATAACAGGGTGGCTGCTCGGTGGTGAACTGGAGTTTGTTGTGAGACCCGTATCACTGAGAACGGCAGTCGCATGGGGCGAAGCTGGCACCATGATTGGTGAGGTTGGAGCAGACGTGGACGTGGTGAACAGCAAGCAGTTTGACCTAACGCTTTTTGGAAACGTCTTCTCAACCTATGCTACGATACAACCTCCGCGGCCAATCCTCGGTACACCCAATTTCCTGAATCTCAATCATCTGTTGTACATGGAGTTTAACGACTACTTCCGCAGGGATGGGTGGGAAGCAGGGGCGCGATTCTCTGCGGACATTGTTGAGGGTACATTGATTGTTGGCTGGACGCGGCATCTGGCGGATAGTGTGCTCAAGACAAGCGGTAGAACCGTTGTGAGACCCGATGAAGGAGACTATCAGACGATTCGGTTTGCAGCAGACGTTAACAGGCCAAACATGCTAGCACAGCTGTTTGGCAGCCAGCAAACGGTATACGGCTCACTTGGCGTAGTTGTAGGACGTGAGACGTCAACGAACCCCACCTTTGCTACACTGGACGGACGGCTAGGCGGCAGAATTCCAACCTTCTACACTGGATACCAACCCATGCACCTGGATATTGAGGTGTACGGTGCCATGGTGCTGTCGGATTCTGCGCCACGGCAGTTCCAAAGCAGTCTGTTGCGCAGGTTCCCCGCCATTGGAACAACTACTGATCTGGCAACCGTGCCAGTCAATCGCTATGGAGGGAATCGGACGCTGGTACTTCACGCAGAACATAACTTTTCCGATCTGTGGTGGCGTGCGATTGGATTGCCCACCTTCCGTGGTGGGCGTGGTTTGGACTTGCTGTTACTCTATGGGGCGGGTGTAGCAGATGGTGGGCAACCCATCGATGCAGCTACGTGGGTACATACTTCAACCCCTTACATGGAAGCAGGATTTGGTATTGCGCGGATCCCCTCTTTTGTGAGTGATCTGATTTATCTGCGCTTTGATGCACTCTGGCCTGTTGGAGGTTTGGCTAGCTCCGGCACGTTCGGTTGGTCTGTAACGCTCAGTACTTCTCTGTTCTAGTCTCACACATTCGATCACAGAAGCGGCTCAGCATGAGTGCAGATAGCTGTCCGCATGGCATCACACCTTCTAATAAGTAACGATAAACACTTCACCGAGGTAATCACGCATTGTGCGTTTCGCATTTTGCGTTACGCATTTTGCGTTGCGCATTTTGCGCAATGATGATATCTTGCACCCATGAGTGCAGAGGCACCATCGAATCCATTTCAGCTTACTGGATATCATGGTCCAGAGTACTTCTGCGATCGGGAGAAAGAATGTGCAGCGATACACCGTGCAGCAGCCTCTGGAGTAAACATCTCGCTTGTATCACTACGGCGGATGGGTAAAACGGCATTGATGCGGCACATTGTGCATCAAAGGCGCATGCGATCGCAGCCAACGATACTTATAGACCTACAACCAACGAGTAGCGTTGCAGGCCTTGTAGAAGCACTGGCAATCGCAATCGTCGAAGATCTGTACACAATACGCCACAAGGTTACAACGGCCGTACGCGATTTTGTTTCCCGCATTGGTGCTACGGTGAACATCGGTCCAGATGGAACACCAAGTGTTGATCTTATGCTGTCCACAAAGGCATCTACACCGGAACGTCCACTTCGTCTACTGCTCTCCGAGCTGGAGTCGTGGAAGAAACCTGTGTTGGTTGTTATGGATGAGTTCCAGCAGATAGACCAGTATCGAGAGAGAAATGTAGAAGCCATCCTAAGAGCACACATACAACCACTCGTGAGAACACGATTTGTTTTCTCTGGAAGTCAGAGGGGTATGCTGGACAGTATGTTTCTTGATCATGGTCGTCCGTTCTATGCGAGCACGGAGCATCTGTATTTGGGACCTATCAGCAAAGAATCATACGCATCGTTCATTAAAACATGGTATGCAAAGAAGAGGCGCTCGATCACGGCTGAGGCAATCGACGAGCTGTACAGCGAATGCATTGGCAGGACGTTCCATATGCAACAGATAATGAACAAGATCTGGGATGAGGGACTCACCCGCGTATCGGCAGCAGATGTACGGCGAGTAATCGGACACATTCACCGCGAGCAAGAGTATCTCTACTATAAGTTTCGATCACTTCTCACAGCCTCTCAGTGGAAAGTTCTTCAGGCAATCGCATTTGATGGCACTGTAAAGGAACCCTACTCCAATCAATTCCGTGAGCGGCATCATCTTCCTGCCGCCAGCACCATCAAACGAGCTCTCACGGCCATCGTGGACCGTGAACTCGTGGCTTATGCCGAAGGCCAGTACTTTGTAGAAGATCCGCTCTTGGCAAGCTGGATTCGATCAACATTCCGTAGATCGTAGACACAGCCCCGTTTCCCGAATCCATAAATTGCCGCATGTTCGAACAGCAGAAATCCAAACTCTCGGACCTCACTGCACGAGTGCAGCAACTGCGGAGGTTCCTTTGACATTGATGGCAAACGTGACCTGATCGCCGAACGTGAGATGCTGTCGCAGGCATCTGATTTCTGGGAAGACCAGAGCAAAGCACAGCGGCTGATGCGAGAACAGGCTGACTTAAAGGACTGGGTTGAAACCTGGGAAAGAGCATCTGCGGCAACACAAGATGTAGCAGCGATGATTGAGCTCGCAGAAGAAGCTGGCGACGCCTCCATGGAGGCAGACGTAGATGCTGAACTCAGTAGAACCATTGCTGCTGTTGACGACTTAGAGCTACGAAAAATCCTCTCAGGCCCTGACGACAACCGCAACGCAATCCTTACGATCAATGCCGGTGCTGGCGGAACGGAAGCTCAGGACTGGGCTGAAATGCTCATGCGCATGTACACCAGGTGGGCAGAGCAGCACAACTATCAAGTGTTGCTTGCCGATGAACAGGAAGGTGATCAGGCTGGCATCAAGAGTGGTACGCTAGAGATACGCGGACCATACGCTTATGGCTATCTGAAAGCTGAGAACGGCGTCCACCGACTTGTTCGAATCAGCCCGTACGATGCAAACGCCCGCCGACATACATCGTTCGCGTCCGTATTCGTATACCCTGAAGTGGACGATGAAGTGGAGATTGAAATCAACCCTGCTGATGTCCAGATGGACACCTTCAGGTCCGGTGGCAAAGGTGGACAAAACGTAAACAAGGTAGAAACCGCAGTTCGCCTCACTCACATCCCCACGGGTATCGTTGTAAGCTGTCAGCAAGAGCGGTCTCAGCTCCAGAATCGTGAGCGCGCCATGAAGATGCTCAAGAGTAGGCTGTATCAAAAACGACGAGAAGAGGAAGAGGCCGCCAAGGCCGCCATCGAAGGCACGAAAAAGAAGATTGAATGGGGCTCCCAGATTCGCAGCTACGTGTTCCAGCCCTACACTATGGTAAACGACCACCGTACCGAAACCAAAATCACCGATGTTCATCGTGTAATGGATGGCGACTTGGACGAACTGATCAAGGCGTATCTGCTACTGGATCAGGAGGCAGAATAGAGTGATGGCAGACCATGGAATGTTGCCTGTCCCTCCGAACGAACTGCAAGCAGTTGTTGAGCAGTTACGCCATGCAGATCACGTTTGTGTGCTTACGGGAGCTGGTGTGAGTGCTGAAAGTGGCGTTGCCACGTTTCGCGATCCCGATGGACTATGGTCTAGGTTTTCACCGCAAGAGCTTGCTAGCATGAGTGGATTCCTGGCAAATCCTGACCGAGTAAGAGAGTGGTATGCCTATCGACGAAACATTATTCAAAACGTAGAGCCTAACGCAGGTCATCGTGCGCTGGTAGAACTAGAACAGCTGGTGCCAACGTTCACACTGATCACGCAGAATGTAGACAGGCTCCACCAGCAGGCTGGCTCAACAAACGTTATTGAGTTGCATGGCAACCTTATCGAGAACCGCTGTAATGATTGCGGTTGGATAGATGATGCGCACAACCACCGCATTGATTGTATACAATGCAATGGGTTGATGCGCCCCAACGTTGTCTGGTTTGGTGAGATGCTGCCAGAACACGCCTTGCGTTCAGCAGAGCAAGCTGCACATGAATGCGATGTGTTCCTCTGCATTGGAACCAGTGCCGAAGTGTATCCAGCAGCACAACTCCCCATTGATGCGCGCAGCCGTGGTGCCTACCTTGTGGAAGTTAATCCCAACCCAACTGCCATCACCGCTATCGCGCACGCATCACTTCGGTTTACTAGTGCGAACGTACTGCCCCAGATTGTTGGAACGTTGAATCACTAGTCGCCACCTGATTTCGCTCCATAACGCAGAACTCCACCCTCATGATTATCGGCATCGGCACCGACATCGTAGACGTACCACGCATCAAGCACTCTTTCGAAGAGTACGGCGAGCGATTTCTCAAGCGCATCTTCACGGATGTTGAGATCGCCTACTGCGAACACTTCGGCGACATGCGTTTCCTGCATTACGCTGCTCGATTCGCTGCAAAAGAAGCCTTTAGCAAGGCAATCGGAACGGGCATGCGCGAGGGCATGGCCTTTAAGCTGGTGGGCATCCGCAACGACCCATCGGGAATGCCTCACATCGAACTATTCGGACTCATGCTCGAGCGTTGGGGCAACCACAAGATTCACGTCACACTGTCGCATACATCAGCAATTGGCTTGGCTGTTGTGGTACTTGAATCCACCAACCCACCAGCACACTAGCATGCTCCCTTCCATATACAACCCCTCCAAACCCCTCACCCTCGGCATCCTTGGCGGCGGCCAACTTGCCAAGATGACTGCGCAAGCCGCCCAACGTTTGGGTCTTCGGGTTGCGATAATCGAGCATGGTGAAGAGTCACCGGCCGGACAAATCACCAAGCTGGATTTTACAGGGGGCTGGGGCGATGCAGCACAGTTGGAAGTGTTCGTGCAGGCAAGTGATATCATCACGCTGGAGAATGAGTTCATTAGTCCAGACCTCCTGGAGCAGATTGCTGAAAAGCGCCTGGTGTTCCCAACAGCACAAACCATGCGCCTCGTGCAGGACAAGTTCATTCAGAAGCAAACATTCTCTGCAGTAGGCATTCCCACTCCTCACTTTGCAGAGATTGGTAGCAAGCAGGACTTGTTTGATTTTGGCGACCGCTACGGATACCCCTTTATAGCCAAAACACGCACGCACGGCTATGACGGCTATGGTAATGCAACTATCAAACGCGACACCGAGATCGATATGGTGTGGCGCAGATTCATGGAGGGCGAAACCACACGCCCCCTACTTGCCGAGAGTTTTGTAACCTTTGCCAAGGAGCTGGCAGTAATCGTGGCTCGCAACAAACGTGGTGAAAGTGCTGTGTATCCGTGTGTGCAAACGATACAGCAAGGTCACATCTGTGTTACCGTTCTGGCACCAGCACCTATCGCAGAGCACCTGCAGGTGCGCGCACAGGAGATTGCACTCCAGTGTGTGGAAACGATCGAGGGAGTAGGCGTTTTTGGTGTAGAGATGTTCCTAACGCCTGACGATCAGATCGTATTCAATGAGATAGCACCCCGCCCTCACAACAGCGGTCACTACACCATCGAAGCCTGCCACGTGAGTCAGTTCGAAAATCATGTACGTGCAGTAACCAACATGCCATTGGGTTCGACAACCATGCGTGTACCTGCAGCAGCAATGATAAACCTACTCGGTGAGCGCTCGGGAAGTGGTATCCCTGATGACGTTCTCGAAATGTTAAAGGTGAACGACGTTGCCTTGCATCTGTATGGCAAGAAGGATGTACGACCCGGACGAAAGATGGGGCATCTAACAGCTACTGGTCAATCCATCGATGCGGCGTTCACCCGAGCAACAATGGCGCTCGACCGATTCGTGTGGTAGCAGATCTGCGGCGTGTTAACAATGGAAATACTATTCGTTGTTTACGCGAATCGCCACGTAGATGCCAATGACTGAGAACAGGATGTTGCCCATCCACATTGCCAGCGCAGGGTTCAACAATCCTCTGTCGGCCAGCTCCTCACCACCCATCAGAGCAGCCCAATAGGCAACATAGCCCAACAGGCAGATCCCTGCAGAAAGACCAAAGTTTCCACCGCGTGTGAGGATGCCCAACGGACATCCCACGATGACAAACAGCAAACAGGCAAACGGGATTGCATGCTTCTTGTGAATCTCCACAGAGAAGCGATTCACCGTTTCTTGTTCACCTCGTCGCCTGTTGCTTTCACCTTCGATGGCAGCGCGTGTTGTGCTAATGAATGCCGCTGCACGTTGCATTGCCTCCAAACGACTCACAGTGCTTGAGCCCCCTTCCGAACTACCAACCGTGAACTGTGATTGCCACAATGAATCCAACCGATGTGCAATGATTCGAAGTGCACTGTCGGACCGATTCACCACGGCCTGCATGTCTGCAATGCTCATTTCGCGCTCGCCACGAGACGAGCCGCTTACATCCGATCGCTCCAAGAAAAATCGTTCGGCTGGCATGGCCATCTGATGATGGGCAAACTGGACAATGCGATAGTCATGTGGTTTGCGAGGAAAACTCTGGTGCACCTCACCATGGTAGAGATCCAGTACCAGCTTGGTTAACGAAGGCGAAAACCGTAACCGTCCGGTATCTGCACTTACCACATTTAGCCGATCACCACGAGAGTGATCGTAGATGGTTACTCCCGTCATGAGCCCCGTAGTATCAACGTTTCGAGCGATGATAGTAAATCCCTCTACCTGCGAGCTAAACCTACCGGATTCGATGGCAAAGGTTGGCTTGAGACGCTGTATGTCTCGCATCATCGTACTCAAACGGTGGTTGGTGTCGGGCAGCACATTGTCCGTATACCAGAACGTAAACAACCACAATCCCGCCCCAACCACCAGTACCGGCACCATCATTCGCAGTAATCCCATACCGCTTGCCTTCATCACCGTTACTTCGTGAGTGGCACTTAGGGCGCCGAAGGCCATCAACGTAGAGAACATCACGCCAATAGGTATTGCGAGCACGATGATCCACGAGATATTCAATGTGATGAACTCCACGATCGTGAGCGTATCCAAACCTTTACTCGTAAGGTCGCCCAGGAAGCGCATCATGTACTGTGTTAGGAAGAGGAATACGATGACCGACGTTCCGAACAGGAACGGTCCGATGTGTGCCTTGATGATGTAGCGCCAGAGGATCACAACTCGGGGTGCCTGATGTGAATTACGAACGGCGTTTCAGGCATTCATCAAGCATCGATTGCAGGGAAGCTGCTCTATCGGGATGAGCCGCAATCAGTGCTTGCAAGCTGGCAATTGCTTCGTCCCATTTCTCCTGCTTCATGTAGATCGACACCAGCGTTTCGCTTTGTACCAGCGGCAAGCGGGAAGGGGCTGGGGCAGGCGCCGGCGGACGACTCTCCAGGTCGTCTGGGGTTATTCGAACTCTGCTAATCCTTTCCGCAAGCCGTTCAAGAGCGGCATTGGCATCAGGGCGTTTTACCGAGGTAGGAGGAACTCTGGGTTCGTGGAATTCCCGAAAGCTAGGAGGTTCGGGTATGTGCTGTATGGCTCGACCACCACGCCGTTTGGTGCCTTCAAATCGGAGTGAGGTGTATTCCAGCCCGGGAATCAAGCGCATGCTGGCACTTCGAATCGTTCGTGTGTCTGCAAGCGGAGGAGCAAGGTCAATAATCCGAAGGGGCGAAACATCAGGCAATGATGGTGCTGATGAGGAAACAACGGGTGCTGGTTCCTCTGGCAGGTCATTGAACGGCTGCTCTTCGGTACGTTCACCGATTGTTGCATCAACAGGAACAGATTCGTTGCTCTCTTCGGATTCTGGAGCGTTACCAGGTGATGGAGTTTGCCATTGAGAAACGCGAGTGGCGGTGGCATAGGCTCGAGCCACCAGTTCACGCCTTGTAGTGATGGCCTTTCGATCTGGGAACCTGCGCTCCGTTTCGTCGAGAATAACAGCGGCTGCCTCTGGGTGACCCAGTGCTAGGTAGCAGTCAGCCAACGCCAGATATCCGCCGATGTATATCGGAAAGGCACGCACGCCATCGGAAGCCAACTGTATGGCAGATGCAGCATCACCCAAATCCAGCAGGCGATAGGCTTCTATAGCGAACGATGAAGCCACTGCGGTGGCAGACATTGCAGGGTGCTCCGCTTTAGCGCCGATTTCCGAGCAGCCGAAGCAGGAAGAGGAAAATGTTGATGAAGTTCAAGTACAGGCTTAGAGCGCCGATTATCGCTCGTTTTGATGCAAGACCGTCACCAGCATACATCACGATAGCCTGTTCCTTGATGCGCTGCATGTCGTATGCAGTAAGACCGGTAAAAATGATCACACCGAGAACACTGAATGCCCATTCGATAGCCGGTGATTGGAGGAACCAGTTCACGGCCATGGCAATGATCAAACCAATCACGCCCATCATCAGGAATGCGCCCCAGTTGGACAGATCTCTTTTTGTGGTGTACCCAAATACGGCGGCCACTGCATACATGGCGGCAGCGATGAAGAACACTTGGAATACACTGCCCAGCTCATAAACCAGAAAAATGCTGGAGAAGGCCATTCCATTAACGATTGAGTATGCGATGAACACCCCTGCGGCTGTGCTTGGCTTCATCTCGTCGACTCTTGCAGCAAGAAACCACACCATGGCTACAGGTGCCAGAAGTACAACCCAGAACAACGGTGTACCATAGATGGCCTGCAGCAAAAGCGGTGAGCTCGACACGCCCCACGCTGTAAGTGCCGTTGCCATCAAGCCCCCTACCATCCAGGCATACACTCGCTGAACGTAGGTGCTAAGAGCGCTTGCATCTACAGCGGCTGCAAAAGATCGATTAACGGAGCCACGTGATTGCTGATCGAAAGAGTTCATTGTTCATCCTCCTAAAAGGGGCTTAAGTAGGCCGCTCAACAACAAACTTAGCAAAGTCCATTAGCGCTGAACGGTACTCTGAATCGGGTAGCGATTGCAGCAAACCCACAGCCTGAGACTGTAGTTCGGCGGCCTTTGCCTGTGCGCGCTCTACGCCTTGATAACGATCCACAAACCGCATTACGATTTCGATTTCCCTTCCTCGGGGCTTCCGACCTTTCACAAGCTTGATAATCGAAGCGGCATCCGCCGGCGATGCTGCCTGGCATGCGTAGATAAGGGGCAAGGTGATCTTCTGTTCGGCAATGTCGTTTCCAACAGGCTTCCCCAGAATAGCACTTCTGCTGGTGTAGTCGAGCACGTCATCCCGTATCTGAAACGCTTGGCCAATCAATTCGCCATAGGTGCGCATCATAGAACAGCGTTCACTGGAGGCTCCGGCACTGATGGCACCGATTTCGCAGCAGGTAGAGATAAGGGAAGCGGTTTTGTCGGAGATGATTCTGAAGTACGTCTCTTCGTCAATCGATCGTTGTCTGCTCTTCTGGATTTGTAACAGCTCGCCTTCGCTCATGCGCTTAACAGCGTCGGACGTAACGCGCAAAAAGTCGAACTCACCATGCTGTACGGCCATGTGCAAGCCGCATGAGAGCAGGTAATCACCAACGAGCACGGAAATCTTGTTCTTCCACACTGCATTGATGCTGGCCATACCTCTCCGTTCCAGGCTTTGATCAACAACGTCGTCGTGCACAAGAGTTGCCGTATGGAGAAGCTCAACCATTGCCGCACCAACGGTTGATCGATCGGTGATGCCGCCACAGGCACCGGCACTCAGGTAAACCAAGGTTGGTCGCGCTCTCTTGCCACGTTGTCGAAGGATGTATCGGATCACGGTGTCCAACAAGGCCGTATTGGACTTCATCTGCTGGCGCATGTAGCGGTCCAGCTCGTCCAACTCTGCCGAGACTACCGCACTGATGCTTCGAATGGTAGTTGTGGTCATTGTACCTCCTCCGGTTCACGGCGGCGGTAGTTGAAGCGGGCAATCACCACGCTGATCTCGTAGAGGATGTATAACGGCACAGCAACCATGAGCTGAGTTATCGGGTCGGGAGTTGGTGTGATGATGGCCGCCAGAATGAGAATGACCACAATGCTATGGCGCCGGTACTTAACCATCAATTTGTCCGACACCAATCCAACACGTGATAACACCCACGTTACCATCGGAAGTTCAAAGATCAGCCCGGAAGCCAGCAGCATGTTCACGAAGAATGAGAAGTACTCGCTGGTTGCCAGGTTGTCTTCGATGTTGGGATTGGCTATCACATTCACATAGTTCATCATGCTTGGGATGAGTACGTAATAGCCAAAGGCGATACCGGTGAGGAAACAGACGGTGGTGATCACCGTTACCCATCGTGCCCAGCGCTGCTCATGTTTGTACAATCCAGGTGCGATGAAACCCCACACCTGCCAAGCAATGAAGGGAAAGGCTAGCACGATGCCGGAGAAGAAGATCACCTTGAACAGCAAGAATGCCTGGCCAAACGGCTGGAGATTCTGCAGCTTCAGTCCGGCTCGAATGGCCGGACCTAGCAGCGCTTCGTTCATGATCCATTCATTGAAGTAGCCGGCAACCGCTACACCAACAAGCACCCACATCAAGGAACGGAAGATGCGTCGCCGCAGCTCCTCGAGATGGCCAAGGAAGCTCATCTCCGAGCCGGTATCAGTTTCGGGTTCAACGCTCATGAGTGATGAAGTATGCGGCGAAGATACGCAGTATGACAGGCTTGGAACTGGCGTGAGAGTGCAACTTGTGTGCCGAATCGCGGAAGTTGTAATACGCACGGATGCTTATCACGCAAGTGAGAAATGCAAGGAAAAAATCTGCACACCAACCAACTATTTCATTTGGAGCGCACTCACCTACCAAACATTTTTGCACCCCCTTAACACGAACAATTCGTTCGTTGATTCAGTCCTTGTTCAAACGCCCGCACACGAAAGCGGAGGAGGGTTGCTTGGGTGGAAAAACCTGACGCACTAAACTTGTTCTCTTCTACTCCACTGACAGCCGTGGAAACACCGGCAACAACAACGATGACACGTACCGCACAGAGCGGCGGATCTTCGGATGCCGAGACCCTTTGGGCTCGGTGCCTGGACATCATTCGCGACAACGTGTCCGAACAGGTTTACAAGACCTGGTTCGAACAGATGCGGCCACATAGCTGGGACGGAAACCAGCTCATCGTTGACTTGCCAAGCCACTTCTTTTATGAGTGGCTCGAAGAACACTATGCTCCACTGATCCAGAAAACCATTCAGAAGGTTCTGGGTGCAAAAGCAAAGCTGGATTATCGCGTTGTTGTTGAGGGATCCGAGAAGGACAAACAGACGACCGTAAAACTTCCAGGCAATCGCCTTGCTTCGCAACCGGCATTGCCGTTTGATGCACCCACGGCAGGAGCACCACCAACGGCATCACCATTGCCACAGCCCCCTGCCACTCACTACCCGTCGTTCTTCAACCCGCGCCACACCTTCGATAACTTCATCCGTGGCGAGAGCAATCAGCTAGCCACATCGGCTGCGATGGCGGTTGCCGATAACCCTGGCGGCACTCGGTACAATCCATTGGTGATTTATGGGCCAACTGGCTTGGGTAAGACGCACCTTGTGCAGGCGATCGGGAATCGCGTGCTACAACGGAATCGTCATGCCAAGGTGCTGTACACCAACAGTGAAAAGTTCACCATGGAGTACATCAACGCGATTCAAACCAATCGTGTGCCGGAGTTCACAAGCTTCTACCGCAGCGTGGATGTCTTGATCGTTGACGATATCCAGTTCCTTGGGGGCAAGGAAAAAACGCAGGATCAGTTCTTCCACACGTTCAATGCCTTGCATCAGGCAGGCAAGCAGGTGGTGCTTACAAGCGATAAGCAGCCGAAGGATCTTGCCGACGTTGATGAACGGCTTATCTCGCGCTTTCAGTGGGGGCTAACGGCCGACATCCAGCCGCCCGACTTTGAAACACGCATGGCCATCCTGCAGCAAAAAGCGCAGGAAGAAGGAGTGGAGCTCCATCACGACATCATGGAGTACATTGCTCGCCACGTTACAAGTAGCGTTCGCGAAATCGAAGGGTGCCTGATCTCTCTTTTGGCAAAGGTTACGCTCGACAATCGAGAGCTATCAATCGAGCTTGCAAAGGAAGTTGTTCGCAGTGTCACGAATTCACCAGCGTCGCGCCAGCTTACCATCGAGGACATCAAACAGGAAGTGTCTGCCTACTACAATCAGCCGGTCGAATTGCTGTCAGCCAAAACGCGTAAACACGAAGTGGTGCTAGCAAGGCAGATGTGCATGTTCCTGGCCAAGAACCTTACCCAGATGAGCTTGAAGAGTATTGGCATGCATTTCGGTGGTAGAGACCACACCACCGTTCTTCATAGCTGCCAGCAGATTGTGAACTACATCGATACCGACCGAAAAGTGCGCCAGGATGTGGAGTACCTTAAGAAAGCGCTGCGGTCCTAGTAGTACCTCTCGGCGAAAAGAAAATAAGGGGCTCGTGGCGTTTGCCTGAGCCCCTTATCGTTATCTACTGGCTTTATTTAATGGGCTATGAGCAGAGGAAGCATGATCGTAGTCTTGTCCTGTATGATTACGATGCTAAATAGGCCACACGGAAGTTCACGAACCTGAACACCAACGGAACGGTCTGTGGCAAACCATGGCAGCTCCATGATGTTGCCCGCCGCATCCACAACGTGTACTGCACGCACCAAGCCCGATGCCGGGTTAACGTCAACCGTTGCATGGCTGCTTGCAGGAAAGGGCGTAGTGTGTGTCGAAGTTCGTGCAACGGTGGCTTGATCGTTAACGCTTGTGGAAGCGGTTGTGTGCAGCACAACATATCCGTTTGCAGAAAACACACCCGACATGGTGTAGGAGAACATCATCTGGTCTGCACCATATGTTCCGCTGATGGCCACGGAAACCCCAAGTACTGCATATGTGATCGTACCTTCAATCTTTCCATAATCGAAATTCAATGCGCCACTAAAAGGGGCTGCCATCGTAAGCGTGCTGTTGCGCTGCCCAGCATTGTATGTACCTGAACCAGCCATTGTTACCGGATTGGGTTGTCCAAAGGCACCACCACGAAAGGTGATGGAACCGGATGAGGTTTGTGCAAGAGCGTTCAGTTCAAATTGAGCTTCGGCCGGACCCGTCGTCTTGAATGTGCGGTTGTTCCAACTTCCGGCAGATGTTGTGGTCAACACCGATGGTGGCTGAGAAACAGGATATGTGATGGCAGACATTTCGGATGTGAGCTGTAGTTCAATCAATTTGTCACCGGCGACGTATGTATCTACCGTGCTTTTCCAAGAAGGATCGGTGGATGAGCCGTCATACATCCCATTACTATTTGCGTCAACGAAAATGTTTACGGTGTAAAAGGTGGTGTCTTCAAGGCAGAGTAGCGTAAAGGTCTGCTGCGAAGATTGGATCGTGTACTTCACATCTGCAATCTCAAGTGTAGCCTTGGTAACATAGATGAAGATGTTTTTTCCAACGTGTGCATCAAACCCAAGTGTTTGAATAATAAGATTGTGCTGTGCAGCCAGGGGGCATGCTAGGATGACCATGGTAGACAACCATGTGTACCATCGTGCAGATACGGTGCTCATGATCTGGTCCTCGAAAGTGATATGAATTGTAGATACTCTTGCTCCGTGAGAGGCAGAACACTCAAACGACCAATACGAACAAGAGCTGTATTTCGGAGGATTGGGTCGGCCTTGATTTGAGCCAACGTAATGGGTTGTTTGAGTTTTTTGCCTGCCTTCAGGTCAACACACACCCATGCTTGCTCATCCGTGGTCGGATCCTGATATGCTTCCTTGACAACTGTGGCAAGACCAACGGCTTGCCGCTCATCACCCGTGTGGTAAAACACCACTACATCGCCCTTCTTCATGGCCTGCATGTGGTTACGCGCGGCGTAGTTGCGCACGCCATCCCAGTGTGTGGTTCTGTCGGCCACAAACATGTCCCACGAATACACGTCGGGTTCTGTTTTCACAAGCCAGTAGTTCATGGTTGTGCAGGTAGGCGAATGATTACGCGATAGGAAGATGGACTATGTGGGCCCGTGTGCTCAATGGTGTAGTCAACGTACGTTACCGAGTCCACAAGATGTTTGGCATTGATACCCAGGTACAACTTGCCTTGCACGGTATCGTGTGCTACAGGTCTTTGCACGCTTGCCGTGGCGCAGCGGCAGGAGCCTTCAACACGTGTTACGCGAACGGAATCGCCTGTTGTACTCCGAAAGTACAGCATGTGCTGAACGTATCCTGTGCTATCGCGCACCACCTCCAGCACGGGTGGCCAAAACTCTAGGTCAGCCTGATGTGGCCAAGGATACATCCCACAGCAGAGGAATGCAATGATGAGAAGGGGCTTGGGCACTGTGCTAGAGGAGCGTGAAGATGTCGGTAAAATCATGAAGACCTTTACGATTGCGTATCCACGTGGCTGCACGCAGTGCTCCTGACGCGAAGCCGACCCTGCTGCGTGCATCGTGGATCAGGTCAATACGATCGTGAGGTCCATCAAGCGTTATCACATGTCTTCCAGCAATCTCCCCACCACGTGTGGAGCTAACGTGTAATGCGGCAGGGTGAATGGGACCATGTTGCGTTTCGGTGGTGATGTGTGTTTTACGGCGCACTTCGTCAAGCAGGATGGAACCAAGTGTTAGCGCGGTACCGCTGGGACTATCCTTCTTTCGTTTGTGATGCCACTCATGGATCATCACATCATACTCGGGCTGTTGATGAACAAGCATACCTGCGGCACGGGCAAGCCGAAAAAACATCTGCACGCCAACCGAGAAGTTGGAGCCGTACACACAGCCGATGTTTGCCTTCTGCACGAGCGAGCGGATCGTATCCAAATGCTCACTCCAGCCGGTTACGCCTATCACAAGCCCCTTACCAGCCTGGCAAACGGCTGCGCAGTTGCCAACTACGGCAGAGGCGTCAGAAAAGTCGATGGCAACATCCCAGTCCGCGGCATCGTTGGCAGTTACAGGTTTATCAACCTCGTATACGGCTGCAACCAGGCAGTCGTGGTGGGGAGCCAGACGTTCCAGCTCCTGGCCCATGGCTCCGTACCCGATGATGGCAATGCGCGTCATGCGGCCTGGCGAACGCTTCCAGACATAACAGTGAAGCGAGTGGCGGTGGGAAAGGCCGATGACCAAATTGCATCATGGGTGCTGATGACCGCTCCCATACCATTCGATACACGGCGTTCTATAGCGTGAACAACGGTATCCACCACCGATGCATCGAGCATGCTCAATGGCTCATCGGCAAACAGTAGCTTCGGTTCGGGTGCAAGGGCAACGGCTATGGTGGCAAGCTGACGTTCGCCACCGGAGAGGTGTTGTGGACGTTGTTCGCGAAGATGACTGAGGTGGAATTCGGCCAGTATCTCCAGCGTTCGCCGTTGGGCATCGGCTTTAGGCACACCCCGTATCGTTAATGCCGCCAGTACGTTTTGTGTAATCGTGAGCGTTTCCAACAGGTGAATGTGTTGAGGCACGATACCAAGAGTCCGCCGGAACATCTGACGTGCCTTTGGTTGCATGCGTGATGTTGGAATGCCGTTGATGAGTACCACACCATGTATTGGCACCACCGAGGCAGTAAGCAACTGCACAAGCGTGGTTTTGCCAGCCCCGGTAGGTCCCTCGAAGAGTACGGTGTTACTTCCGTTGAAGGAGAGGGTAACCTCTACAAGGGTTGGCAAGTGGCCGTACGTGATGGAAACGTCTTGTAGCTGGAACGTCATTGCCTGCAAATTACCGCTCCAAAGCCGCTGCCGGTGCGCGATTCCCCATAAGGATAGCCACTGGAGCCGTAAGCGGAAACTGTTCTAGGACGACCTTGAGGATGGCCGTAATAGGTACCGACAGGATCATTCCAACGATGCCCCACATCCAACCCCAGAACACCAGGGCAAAGAGCACAACCACTGGACTCAGGTCCAAGCTTTGCCCCATGGCACGAGGTTCAAGAACGTTTCCAACGATGTTCTGAAGCACGATGAGTACAACAACGATGAGCAAGGCCAGGCCAAGGTTTTCGAACTGCAGCAATGCGATACTCCCAGGTAATACCGTGCTGATGAACGAGCCGATGTTTGGTAGAAAGGTGAGGAAGAAGGTGAGTAGGGCAATCACTGATGCAAAGTCGACGCCAAAGGAAGTGAGCACCGTAAACATCACAAGGGCGTTGAGAACATTGAACAACGATTTCACACGCAGGTAACGAAGTACCTTATCGTTTACGGCGGTGAACACGCTCATCATGGAGTCGGCATCGGCAACCCTAAGGGCGGCTGTCAGTTTGCTGGGAAAGGCCTCGGACCCAAGGACGAGAAACACTAGGAACAGCAGCATCATGACACCATCACCCAACATGGATACTACCGAGCCCAGCCAGCTTGTGGCGATGCCGATCCCAGCTTCGGGAGTAATGCCGTGCTGAATTCGGTCTAGGAGTTCTCCCCCCCCTGGCATGGTACTAAGCTGTAATTGTGCCGCGTCGAGTAATCGCTGCAACTTTACAGAGTAGATCGGTGCAAGGTCCACCACCCCATCAACGCCAAGAGCAACGATTAAACTCACACCCCAGAGTGCACCTGCCGAAAGCATGATCACCACGATCAATCCAAGCCAGGTAGGCCCACCAAACCGCCGTATCACATCAACCACAGGCCGAAATAGAATGGCAAGAAAGGCGGCAAGAACAAATGGAATCAGAATGCTGCGCAAAAAGAACAGCGTTGCTGCTACAACGAACGTTGCAATAACCAGTAGCGCTACGTCGGCTGTTCGGCTTGTAGTCTTCATAGCGAAAAATACCCACGGTATCCTGCTATTTTCGACTCTTTCTGCCATAGCCCCCTACCATCATGAGCAAGCCGATTTCTGACTTCATCGCCTCCAACTTTCTGCACTTCAATGCTGCCGCGCTGGTGGATGCCGCCAAAGGATATGTGAAGCATTTGGACGAGGGTGGCAAGATGATGATCACACTTGCCGGTGCGATGAGCACGGCAGAGCTAGGCAAGACGCTTGCCGAGATGATCCGGCAGGATAAGGTGCAGATTATTTCGTGCACCGGTGCCAACCTTGAGGAAGACGTGATGAACCTCGTGGCACACTCGCACTACAAACGCGTGCCTCATTATCGCGATCTGTCGCCACAGGACGAGTGGGAGCTGCTTGAAGGGGGCTTCAACCGTGTGACCGACACGTGCATCCCCGAAGAAGAGGCCTTCCGCCGCATTCAAAAACACATATTCAAGCAGTGGAAGGGGGCTCAGGATGCGGGCGATCGCGCATTCCCACATGAGTTCATGTATCGGATGTTGCTCAGCGGCGAAATGGAGCAGTACTATGAAATCGACCCGGCGAATAGTTGGATGATTGCAGCTGCGGAGAAGAACCTACCCATCATCGTTCCGGGTTGGGAAGACAGTACCATGGGCAACATCTTTGCTTCGTACTGCATCAAGGGCGAGCTGAATCCCAGTACCATGAAGAGTGGAATCGAATACATGGTTTGGCTTGCTGACTGGTACCGGAAAAACAGCGATGGCAAGGGTGTGGGCTTCTTCCAGATTGGTGGTGGAATTGCCGGTGATTTCCCGATCTGTGTGGTTCCCATGATGTATCAAGATCTGGGATGGCATGATGTTCCATTTTGGAGCTACTTCTGCCAAATCTCCGACAGCACAACCAGCTACGGATCATACTCGGGTGCCATTCCAAACGAAAAAATTACCTGGGGCAAACTGGGCATCGATACACCAAAGTTTGTGATAGAGAGCGATGCTACGATTGTGGCACCGTTGGTGTTTGCGTGGGTGTTGGGAATGTGAGAATATGGGAATATGGGAATATGGAAATATGGGAATGTGTGAATGTGTGAATGTGTGAATGTTTGAATGTGTGAATGTTGGCACCTTATACCACAATGTGCGTGAGGTACTAGGCTCCCGTAACCGTGACCGTGCAGTAGAGAGGAGGTGTAGGACTCCGATGGGAATTGGTTGCTGAGCGAAGATTAATAGATGAATACAGCAACGTGGGCGTGATGCTTTACAAAGTAGATGCCCGAGGTGAGGTTTGGCAGTTGAACAGACATCTCGGTACCCACGACGAGTGTTGAATGCAGTAGCTGTCCCGTAGCGTTATAGATTTCAAGTGGCTGGTTGGGAGTGCAATTGGAAACCGTTAAGGTTGATCCATCAAAGTGGGCGCGTAACAAGGCCCCCTGCCTTTCCTCATCGTGGACATGTGCAGGTACATCTCCCAGGATCACATCGGCATACACCGGTAGGTGGTCGGAGGCGCAGAGCAAGGCATCGGCAATGGTTGATGATACTCTTTGGTTCGTCGGATTGTTGATGCTGCTGTTTAAGCGCGGGACTCCATCGTTGCCAAAGGCCGAATAGCTTCCGGGCACGATGCGCGATACAAGTTGCGGCGAACAAAGAATAAAGTCGAATCGATCGTCAAGACCGCCGTCAACGCCACCGCCACAACCGCTGATGGTGTTGGCACGAGTGCATTGTGTGTACAGGGCTGCATGTTGCGATGTGTTTCGTACCCACGATGTGCCCAAGGGATCAACAAAGGTGCGCCCCATTGCAGGCTGCGTGAGGGCACGATAGGCAGTTTCGTTTGGACTGTATACGTTGAGGTCGCCACAGAAAAAAAGGTAGGGGGCTGAGGAAGCGGTGGCCTGCATTGCTGCCACTTCGCGGCCACGCTGTGCTGCCGAAGCATCGTCGTTGTTTGCCTTCAGATGACCTGAGT
This sequence comes from uncultured Hyphomicrobiales bacterium, assembly GCA_964620125.1. GTDB lineage: Bacteria > Bacteroidota > Ignavibacteria > Kapaibacteriales > Kapaibacteriaceae > OLB6. Next base: position 69,910 of record CAZUGQ010000006.1, on the reverse strand, counting down.
ACACTACCAGCGTGTCGGGTTGCTGGCCAGCCACTGGAAAACGCTCCAGCATGTATTCGCTGATGTTGCGCAGCTCGGTGCCGATCTGCCGATGGGTGAGCAGACGAAGTTTTCTGAGGTCGTAGAAGAGCTGATTGTCTGTGTCGCGGCCGTCTACAAACGGTGAAGCACCAAAGCTTGACCATGTGAGAACGTTGCTGATGAATTGTGGCCCCAAGGAGTTGTCAACCACTTCCTGGCAGACCAGAATATCAGGTTTGATTTCCTGCATGATCGTGGCATACATGGGGATTCGACCGTCATCATTGCTGGTACCGTAGTTCAGCACATTGTACGTGCATACTCGCAGAGTATCGGCTGCAGATACAGCGAAAGCCGCTACAAGGTACATGCCCAACACAAGTACGATGCGGGCAAACCGCATCGTGTTCTGGCAATCGATCATGGCGTGAAGCTACAAAAAGTAGATTCACTCAAGCCTGATCTTTTCGTCGCCTTTTCGATACTCAAGAGCTAGAAGCACTAAGCGCATCATCTCGTTGGTGTCATCCATTCCAACTTCGAATGGTGCATCGCGCGGTGGGTAGAATGGGTTATTGGGGTTGGCCGGTGTGTTGTCGAAAATGGCAATGGCATTCAACACGCTACCTGCCGGAATGTGAACAGGATTCTTGAACAGATAAAAGTCCTGCCAATCAAAGTCCCAGTCGGGGATGCGGCACAACTTGATAGTATCCTTCGATGGAGTTTCTGCCCAGACCGTAAAGCTGCGCCCCAAACGATGCATGTGTGGGTTGATGTTTAGCAGGCTGATGTCCTGCGGTATCCGAACATAGATGCGGTGAGTGTCTACCGAGTTGGCTCGGATAACGGTATCGGCAACACCGATTGCTGGTCGGAATGCAGCAAAGGTCACGGTTCGTGATTCCTTCTTACCCAGATAGATATGCACGGTAACGGAGTCAGACGATGGAACCGGTGTTGGTGCGTAGTGCAGGTTGCGCAACATGAGCACGCCGCGGCGAGGTAATCGGAAGCCTATGCCATCTGGGTACACCCACGGTGAGCTTCCCGGAAGCCAACCGCCATGGAAGGTTTCGATTGGTGGACCATACGTAGGACTGATGAGCTTGAAGTAATTGTAGTCTACGTCATCAACAACACGCCGTCCAGGTTCGTAGAAAAAGTAACGTGGTATGCTGTCGAGCATAACATCGGGTGCTACTTCAAGAATCTGATAGCTAGCATGGTGTGCAAGCTTGCGATTGCTGGGTACATACTCGATGCCACGTGCCTGATATTCTTTGTCCAACTCAAACGGAATGGCGTAACACACATACGTCTGCTGGTTGTTGCCGGGAATGGGAACTGCCGACGGCATGCTTAGTGTGATGTGCGGCTTACCATGTATCGATCGGTTTGCCTGCGTGGTAGGGGGCTTTGGTAGGAACCGTTGCGCTCCCTCCTTTTTTCCCGATTGCACCCAAGACCTGATGGTTTGAATGTCGCTATCCGTAAGCCTTCGTTCGTGGGCGAAGCTTCGGTACGTAGGATCGTTGCGTTGTGGAGGCATGTACCGGTCCTGCGTAACCATGGCAATCATGGACGCCTTGGCACTAACCTGGGAGTACGTGACAAGGGGGAATGGTCCGGGACCGCCATCAACATGGCAAGGAGTGCAGTTGCGGTAGATAATCGGTGCAACGTGCTGAGTAAACGTTATGGCTGCTGGCTGTGCAATCGAAAGGACATGACCAACAATACCCACCAGAACGATGCACAGCGGTTGCTTCATGGATGTTAATATTCTCCGCCAATCTCACGGTGATCCGACATGCCAGGCACGGAGGGAAGATGTGCTGGCATTCGAGCAAATCCGGTCGTATCCGTTAATGCTTCCATGAAGGCAATCAGATCGTCGTAGTCCTTATCGGTGAAGTCAAGTCTGTCCGATGCCAACGTTTGGTGAGCAGCAATGGCGCCAATGCCTGAGCCCCCTCCCAGATCATAAAACTTTACCACATCGCGCAGACTTGGGAAGGCGCCGTTGTGCATGTAAGGGGCTGTGAGTTTCACGTTGCGGATGGTTGGCGTTTTAAACGAGTGGCGAAAAATCTCGGCACCATCGCGCAATGCGCCACCGTACCTGCCGGGGTCTGGATCAAGGATGGCATTGGCAGTATCTGGTGCAGTTGGAATGCCGAGCACCTCGCTTTCCGATTCCATGAAGGCGGGGGGAACATATCCAGCGAAGGTAGGGGCAAAATGGCATGTGCCACAGGCAGCCCTCCCCATAAAGAGGTTGAACCCCCGCCGCACGGATGGATTCAACGTTACAGCTTCACCTCGCAGATACCGATCAACAGGACTGTTAAGATTGACCAGTGTACCAAGGTATGCAGCCAAGGCAATGTTCACATTTGTTGGGGTAATTGCTGACTCGCCCCATTGGGCAAAAACAGTAGTAAACCGGGCCCTGTATTCAGGTGAAGACTCCAGGCGTCGCACTACGCTTAGCACATTGAAGTTAAACTCACGCTCATCATTAATCACATGCTCTACCACTTCGCTGAGCCGTTCACCACGAAGGTCAAGAAAGAATCGCTTGGCAAGCACGGCGTTGATGAGTGTTGGTGCATTACGCCGAACTGTTCCCTGACGGTCAAATGCCATACTCTTAACTCGTCCATCCGTGAACGCAAGCTCCGGAAGGTGGCAGGAGGCGCAAGCCCGCTCACCATTGCTGGAGAGCACAGGATCGAAGAACAAGGTTCTGCCAAGCTCAATCATAGAATCCGTAACGGATTTGCGGCTAACGCCTGCCCAGGTGTACGGATCCAGTGTGTTGTTCGCAAACATGCTTCGAGAGCGAGCATCCAGCGGCGGGGTGATGGCGAGTGCTTCATCAGCAAACTCGATCTGCAAGGCCATCTGTATGTCCACTACCACCGCATAAAGCGGATCTAACGAGGCTCTGATGAGTTCAGCCTTATCTAGGTCGTCATCACTGTTTGCAGACCGTATCATTCGAATGCCAAGGCTAAGGAGTGAATCAGCCCTGGATGCGAGATATTTAGCATTGGTTGCTTCGAGCTGCTGACGAAAACCCCACAAGACAAAGCCGATGGTCTGCAGTGGCACCACGTTGTCGGAAGGGCGGGGGTCGGAGGCTGGTCGGTCGAAGGCAGTGAGCCCAAGCGACGTAATGCGGATCAATCCAGACCGGCACGCTTCGAGCTGCATGCGGCTCGTCCAACGGGAGTTAACAAGTACCGAGAACAGGTCTGTCAAGCTGGAACGTAGTGAGCCCACGAGTGTTTGAAGATGCTGTTGAGAGGCCAGCACATCTTCATCAGGTGCATGCAGAAGTTCGTCGATAACCTGCAGGCCGGAGGGCTCGAGAACTTCAACGTACTGTGATTTTGGATCGAGCCGGGGCAACGGCGCTCCGTTGATGAACCAGCTTACCTGTTGTGGATCGCTGTATTCGGCTAGTGGTTCGATGGCTTTCCATGCGCCGCGCAAACGTTCGTAGGCATCAAGCACAGCAGGTACATCCCTCGGGCCAGACATTGCTTCAACGGCGACACTCAAAGAGTCGCACCTGTTGTACACAGCGGTACGTGTATCAGCAATAAACGACCATACGCGATCATATCGCTGCTGATGGTAATTGGGTTGTGTTGTGCCAACCAGTACACCTGAGGCGGCTGCTGCAGTGAAAAACAGAAGGACTTTCATAACGATTCAAGCAGGTATGGAAACGAGAAAGGATCAGCAAGAGAATCTCTTGCTGATCCCTTCTCCTGAAAATTGACCGACTACGAACGCTTAGCGCTGCAGAACAATCTGTTGCGTCTTTCCATCACTCGACATGAGGTAGTACACACCATTTGGCAGATCGGCAACACCAATCGAGCTTGCACCACGAACTTCGCGAACTCGCTCACCAGCGGCGTTGTAGAGAGCAGCATCAATCTGCTCGGAGAAATTCAACTCGCTCGACGTAGGGTTGGGGAACACCTTGATGCCGGATGGATTGTCCCCTTCACTCTCCTCGATGCTGGACACTAGTTGCTTAAGACCGCTCAGAGCAAAGGTGAGAGAGTTCTTTGCAGCAGCATCCGTAATCTCGGCGCTAATTGGATGTTGGGAATTGATGAGCACAACATTTCCATCGTCGTACGTAGCAAAGCCAGTAACTTCAGTGCCATACGGGGTGATAGCCAAGCGATACAGGTTGTTGATGGTTGGCTCTTTCGACATGTCAAGCAACCAGGCTTCGCAGTTGGTGCCACGCATGCCGGTGTTTGGCATCCGACCCATGCTTACACCGTTAAGGTCTTCCTGTATCATCATAAACGTCTTGCCATTTACATAGAGGAAGCCGATGCCGTCTGGGTTTGAAAGGTGCTTTTCAGGGTACATACTTGGAACAGCTTGGGCGTCCGTGAGCGCTGGTCCGCCTTCGAGGAAGGAGCGGATGCTGTTGTCGGCAGGGTCAAACACCAGAACACGACCATAGTAGTCGCGATATGCTGAACTATCTTCTGTGATTCCCATGGAAGCGGCGCGATCGCGCAGGTGCTTTGGTAGTGTCCAACCAGCAGCCTTTGCGCTCTTGTATGCATTGGATGGATTATCGTTACCCGTTTCCGTGATGTAGATCTTACCGTCCGTCTTGTTTACTTGACCCCATTCGAGGCGGGTGAAACCAGTAATGCCGTTTTGTGCTGCCCATGTATGAGGAGCAACCATGATATCCCAGTTTGTTGCTGGGTCGTTTGGTACTTGCACCCACGTGCCCGTAAAGGCGTTTGCATCCTGCTTATAGAAGTACAGCTTGCCCTTGGTCATGTCGCCGGGTTCGTCAGCAACGAACTTGGTAAGAATGGAACGTCCAGCAGCACCATCTTCGAACAGGTATACCGTCTTGTTGTCATCCATGACTACGCCAGCTTCGAAACCTTGACGGCTCCAGTTGTACTGCTTGCGAATGGCCTTGGCGTTTACCGGGTCAATTTCTACCATCCAGTTCAGATTTTGATAGCGCTTGATTGCCTTGCCGTCAAGACCTGGAAAACCGGATGGAACTTTGGAGCCGATCACAAAATCGCTGGTGTCGCGGAAGCCTTCACCATTAGCGTAGATACCGGCATTGCTTGTTTGGTACCATTCTTCTGCAGTCCAGATGCGATTATTCTTTGAGATACCACCGCAGTTCATGCCTGTTTCTCCAACGGTGTTCACGAAGTCCACGTTGAAAAACTTGCCGGTACGGCCGTCTGCCAAGGTTTGCTCGAGTACTTCGAGGGTACCGTCGGACTTCTTGCCGAGCTTGAACATCGTCATGCCACCGCCGTCGCCGATCTTCGGATTTGCTTCCGTCATTTCATGATTCACCACGGCATATCCCAGCGACATGCCGGATGGATCGGAGGCATAGCCAATGTAGTCATGCCACTGTTTTGCTGGAGCTTTTCCTGCTGGACGTCCAGCAGCGTCGAGAATGGCAACGCTGTCAACGCCACCAACAAAGATGTTCTGATACTTCAGAGGTGCTGGTGGAACAACAACTCTTCCCTGCAGATAGGGAATCATTGTCACAGGCTCGATCTTCACTGGAAAATCTTGTGCATTGGCCACAATGGCGCAGCACATAGCAATCGCAAGGAGCGAACGCTTCATGGTGGAAACCTTTAATAAGTGGGTTGGGTGTTCTCGAACAGGTGCAGCTGTGCAGGGTAGCCGCAGAATTGTCGTTCGAAACTATCCGGCCAGCGTTACGGCACTGTTAGCGGCGTGTTATGCGTAAACAACCATTGTGTAACGCAATTCATACAACAAGAGCTCGCCCGGAACTCATTGAGTGAATATTTGTGCTGTGATTACCGAGCGCAACGTGGTCAGGTTCTGGATCCCCCTAAGCAGTACCTGGCTGATGATGGCAATGGAGGGACCCATTCTAGCAGCTCTGGTGGCTAGGCTTGCCGATCCTACGGTAAACCTCGCTGCGTACGGGGTTGCTGCGGCAATCGCGATGCTTATCGAGAGTCCGGTTATCGCATTGCTGAGCGCTTCGGTGGCACTTAGTCGCGACGATCACTCGCGTTCGTTGCTTCACCGATTCATGGTGCGCCTTAACTGGCTGGTTACGGTTCTGATGATCGGGATATGTATTCCGCCGGTGTTCGACCTCGTGGCACTCAACATCATTGGCCTACCATCCGAGGTTGCATGGAGAGTTCATGTTGGGCTGCTCTGCATGATTCCCTGGCCAGCAGCCATTGGAGTACGCCGTTTCTATCAGGGGCTGTTGATTCGAAGGGGGCTAACCAGAAGTGTGGCCATAGGAACCATTGCACGGTTGCTGTCTATGGCAGCCAGCGGATTGTTGCTGTCGGCGTATGGAGTAGAGGGAGTTGTTGTGGGATGCGTAGGCCTTACGGCCGGCGTGGTACTCGAAGGTACTGCCATCTGGTTGATTGCCCGTCGGCAGCCGGATGCTGAGGACGAAGGAGCTTCAGAGCCACTTACCGATCGTCGGATCATACAGTTCTATGCCCCGCTGGCTCTTACATCGGTTGTGAGTTTCTTCGCCACACCGCTCTTGTCCTTCTTCGTCAATCGCATGCCAATGGCGGTAGAGTCACTTGCCGTGATTCCGGTTGTAAGCTCCCTCCTCTTTGTATTCCGGAGCTTTGGCTTTTCGTATCAGGAAGTTGGCATCACGTTCTTGGGCATGAGCCCGGCGCACTATCGTGTTGTTCGGCGGGTGGGAGTATGGATTACCCTTGCCACTTCCGTTTTAATGATCATCGTTGTGGCTACGCCGCTTTTGTCGCTTACCTACACGTATGTTTTTGCGCTCGAGCCGAATCTTGTTCAGCTTGCTATTCTGCCAACGCAGTTGCTGATCATCGTACCGGTGACTGCGGCAATGTACTCTCTTCAGCGATCTGTCATGATTGCCACGCATCAGACGATTCACGTATCGGTGAGCATGGCCATTGAGGTGGGAACGATGGCGTTGTGTATGACGGTGTTCACGGTGTTGGGAACGGTTCACGGTGCACTGGCGGCGAGCATTGCCATCGGCATTGGCAGCGTGCTCTCATCGCTATATGCCTACGTCATTTCCCGTCGGCTTCGTCAGGGGTGGTGAGCCCCCTGCCACTATCTTTGCCCGCATGGAGCCACTCCTCGATATTCGCAACCTAGTCACGGAGTTTCGTACGGAACAGGCCACGGTGAAGGCCGTGAACGACGTGAGTTTTTCCGTTCAACGTGGCAGAACGCTTGGAATCGTTGGCGAAAGCGGATCGGGCAAGAGTGTTGCCAGCCTAAGTGTGATGCGTCTGATACAAACTCCGCCGGGACGTATCGTGAGCGGGCAGGTGTTGTTTCATGAGGCTGACGGTTCCGTAACGGACCTGCTTCAGGTGTCCGAAGATCGCATGCGAACCTATCGCGGCAATCGCATTGCAATGATCTTCCAGGAACCGATGACGAGTCTGAATCCCGTGTTCACATGTGGTGATCAGATCGTCGAAGCCATACGGCTTCATCAGAAGGTAGACAAAGCCGAGGCCCGTACGCGAGCCCTGGAACTGCTCAACGAAGTCCAGCTGCCAAGGCCGGAGACCATGCTGTCATCCTACCCCCATCAGCTTTCCGGTGGACAGAAGCAGCGCGTGATGATTGCCATGGCCATGAGCTGTAATCCTGATCTCCTTATTGCTGATGAGCCAACAACAGCTTTGGACGTAACCGTACAGGCAACCATTCTCGACCTAATGCGCCGCTTGCAGCGTTCGCATGGCATGAGCATGATGTTCATCACACACGATCTGGGGGTGATTGCAGAGATAGCCGACGACGTGATCGTGATGTACAAGGGGCGCATCGTTGAAACCGGCACCGTGGAACAAATCTTTGCCAATCCGCAGCACCCCTACACGAAAGGTCTCCTCGCATGCCGTCCGCGGCTCGACACCAAACTCAAAGTGCTGCCTACGGTTCGTGACTTCATGGATGAAGCTCAGGATGGGTCAATAACGGAGAGGTCGCACGACAATGTAGACGTCGTGGTTCATCGCCTTGCATTTACCAAGGACGAGATTGATGCGCGAAATGCGGCCTTGCAGGCAACAGCACCAATCCTGCAGGTAACAGACCTGCAGGTGCACTTCCCTATCCATGCTGGCTTGTTTGGCAGAACCACAGGGTGGGTTAAGGCTGTTGACGGAATCACGTTCGACGTAAAGCCGGGCGAAACGCTTGGTTTGGTTGGTGAAAGCGGTTGCGGCAAGACCACAACAGGAAGGGCTATCCTTCGCTTGGTGGAACCTACCGGAGGATCGGTGATTTTTGAGGGCAAGGACGTTCGTGCTCTCTCAACCAATGACCTCAAGGCACTTAGGCGTGACTTCCAAATCATTTTCCAAGATCCTTACTCTTCACTCAACCCTCGGTTGAGTGTTGGATCTGCCATTACCGAAGTGCTTCGCGTTCACGGCATCGGTGAGAGTGAGAAGGACCGTAAGGATCAGGTGTTGTATTTGTTGGACAAGGTGAACCTTCTGCCACGGCACTTTGGTAACTATCCCCATGAGTTCTCGGGTGGCCAGAGGCAGCGCATCTGCATCGCACGTGCCTTGGCGCTGAGACCCAAACTTCTGATTTGCGACGAAAGTGTTAGTGCTCTTGATGTGTCGGTACAGGCACAGGTACTCAATCTGCTGGTTTCACTGCGCGAGGAGTTTAAGCTCACATACATTTTCATCTCACACGATCTTAGCGTAGTGAAGTTCATAAGTGATCGTATTGCCGTAATGAATGCCGGCAAGATCGTTGAGTTGGACACTGCCAACAATGTGTATGAGCAGCCACAACAGAGCTACACACGTGGATTGATCGAAGCAATACCGCTTGGTACGGTTGACGAGATTCGGCGCCGTATGGCAGAACGCAACGCAGCATGAGATGATACGGATTCAAGGTTTGCGCAAGGCATTTGGCACTAGGCCTGTGTTGGAGAACGTTACGCTTAGCGTGCCAACAGGAAGCACCACGTGCATCATTGGCCGGTCAGGCTGCGGCAAAAGCGTTCTACTCAAGCACATCGTTGGACTGCTCCGCGCCGACGGCGGTCATGTGGAGATCGACGGTAAACGAATGGAGCGATTGAACCGCACCGAACTCTTTGCCTTGCGCAGAAAAGTTGGGTACGTGTTTCAGGGAGCAGCACTGTTCGACTCACTTACCGTGTTCAACAACGTGGTGATATCCATGGTAGAACGCGGAGAAAAAAACGCCGAGGCGTTGGAGTCGGAAGCCTGCCGCGTGCTGAGTGCTGTTGGTCTGCTACCACCACTCACCGAACGAGAAAGCAATGAGTATCAACGCGAATACGCCATTCTAAAACGAAAAAAGCCCAGCGACCTTAGCGGAGGTATGCGCAAGCGTGTTGGGGTTGCCAGAGCTCTTGTTGGCAAGCCCGATTACATCTTTTATGATGAACCCACAACGGGCCTAGATCCCGTGACATCGCAACAGATTGATGACCTCATCGCAGAGTTGGCACGCACACTCAACGTAACGTCGGTTGTTATCACTCACGACATGTTCAGCGTTTTTAACGTTGCCGATCGAGTGGCCATGCTGCACAACGGCGTTGTCTGGTTCGAAGGCACCGTATCCGAGCTACGGAGCAGCACGGACTCCGAGGTTGTTGACTTTTTATCTCGCTACGTTGCCGAAGGTTTCTAGTCTCGTGTAACGAAACCTTGCGCACTGCCGTCTTTGCACCCTTCATGGTTCACATCAAGCTCAGTACCTGCGCCATGCGCATTCCCATCCTTGCTTTCCTGTTGTTGATAGGGGGCTTGGCTGTGCATGCACAGTTCGCCATAACGCAGGTAGCGTTTCCTAGTGGTAGCGCGTTGGATGTTACTGCCTACCCTGCCGTCCGGGCACAGATTCGCTGCACGTACAAAGGCCAGCCAGTAGTGCTTGGTTCCAACACGGCACACGTGCTGGAAACCAACATTGGCATGCTGCCAAGTACGGTTACGCACACGGGGAATGGCATCCATATCGTGGAATGGTTTGCTCTTCGTTTCGGCTTGCTGAATGCAACGATTGTGGCTAGCTATGAAGGCGAAACGGCCTCGACGGTATTCTCTTCAGCCTTGCCACTTGATAAGGGTGCAACGGTTGTGGTGCGCGATAGTGTGAGTAGGAACGTTCCAAAGTTTGTTGACTTTGGGCGAGTTCCCGCCGGCTCCACCGATACGCTCAAGCTCAAGGTGGTTGCAACGCAGGCTGCGTTGTCTGGCACTCCCCCGCACGCGCGGAGCAGCCTACTTGAGTCCATCACCACCACCCAGCCACAATTCAAAGTGATTTGGAAGGGATCGTTCGGATCAGGTCCGTTACCAACGAACATCCTGTCGCCTTTGGAGTATAGGATTGACCTTGTTTGCTCGCCAACAACCGATGAGCCAATCAGTGATGTGCTCACTGTTACGTTCGAAGGTGGCATGCGAACAACCGTTCAGGTTGTAGCCAATCCCTCGGCATTTCCGCGGCGGACGATTCTCCGGCTTACAAGTCCCAACGGTGGCGAAACCCTAGCCCCCTGCCAAATGATTCCGATTACATGGAGTGGCATGGTGAGCGGCTTCTATGCGCACCTGGAGTTTACCAGCAACAACGGGCGAACGTGGGAGGCTGTCGATAGCACGCTTGACAGCACCTACATGTGGACGGTTCCCGAGTCGTATTCGGATAGTGCGCGGATACGCGTGTATCAGAAGTTCGAGGCAACAAGTTCGATGTGGTTGCAGGGACCACAAGCTTCGGTTACCGCCGTTGCGTACTCGGCTGACGGACGGTACCTGATATCAGGACACGGCAACGGCAGCATCATTGAATGGGATGTTGTAAGCGGCCAGCGCCTGAACACCTACACGCTTGGCAATCTGTCGGCCACGCCCATACAAGCGCTGTGCTACATTGGTACAGGAAGGAACATCGCTGCCGTTGCCGTGCGTGCCAACACAAAGGGAGGCACTGTGCTACGATTCAATCAAGGAACACCCTCCGCAGTGGCAACACAGGCCGTGCCCGCGGATGTACTGGTAGCACGAGTTTCCAGCGACGTAGCAGGATCGGTTCTCTACCTGCTGCCCAAGTTGGGTGCCCGCATTCCTCGATTGGAACCCGAAACCCTTGCACCACTCTCAAACATTGTTTTGGGCAAGACTGCAGCAAGTACCTCGATGAATGGATCCATCATCGTTGCCTCCATGCTCGATGGTGAAGTAGTCACGTACAGTTCCGTTGATGGCAGAGAGCTCGATCGTTCGCAGACGGGTATTGCGGAAGCCCTGGGTCCGTATACCGCAAAGGTGGCCGCGTCCGTTACCGGCAGGCTTGTCGCTCTTGCTGGGCCCCAGCTTACCAGTGCAGTCAATGAGCCGCGCGAGCAACGCACATACATCTACGACATGGCAACGGACAAGATCGTGAAGATCCTGTACCGCGAAGGAAGTGATGTTGTAAACCTTACGTTCAGTCCCAGCGATGCCTACCTAGGCCTTGGCTTTGAGTTCAACCCACAGTTTGTTGTGTATGACCTTGCCAGTGCGAGAACACTCCCACCAAGTGGTTCTGCAGCGGGGCATGCGAATAAGCTTACTGACATAGCGTTTAGTCCAGACGGATCAACCATCGTTACCAGCAGCATTGATAGTACCAATAATCTGTTACTCCGCAGAGTAAGCGTGCCAGAGTCTGACGTAAGTGATTCGCCCTTCCGCATTGTGCCAGTGCAGATGAACGTTTCTCCGGTAACGATTGCCACCATGTTGGTAGGAAGTACGCGCGATACCGTTATAACCGCAAGCGTCTGCAATCCTGGACCAGTTATGGCCATCATTACAGACGTCCAGGTACCTTCTGGAAGTTGGTTGCGCTTGGCCACGCCCTTTGTGGCCGACACGGTACAGCCTGGGGAGTGTCTGACGTTGCACCTCGAGGCAAACGTTCTTGACACTGGAAGGCTTGTAGATACCGTGTACGTACAATCCTGCGGAACAACGTTTGCAGTACCGGTTCAGGTAACGGTTGTAGACCGGCAGCTTACACTGCTGATACCGGAGGACGATTTTGGTGATCTGTGTGTAGGCAGCTCACGCATCAAGCGATTATCCGTTCTGCGGAACGATGATCCTGTTCCAGTAATGATCAACGATGTGTTCGTTGAAGGGGGCTTGGGGTCTGCATTCAGAATTGTTGAATCCGTATCCGACAGCATACTCCAGCCCGGTGCAACACTGGAAGTAGTAGTTGAATTCGTACCGGCGAAGCTTGGCCTTGACACTGGTGTTGTAATCATCCAGTACGCCAATCAGCAGAGTGTTCGACGAACCGTGCGCGTTCTGGGTCGTGGAAGTGGAGCCGACCTTATCCTATCGCATGCAACGTTGCAGTTCATCCCAGAGATTGTTGAGCGTGAGATCACCATCACAAACAACAGCGAGAATCGAGTACGTCTGGATAGTGCTTCCATCACGGCTGGTGAACCTTTCGATCTGCTCACCGCCATGCCGTTGATCATTGAACCAGGCGAAGCCGCTACAATACGCATCCGCTACACCGGTGGAGTGATTGGCAATGCCGCTTCAATTACCCTCAGTGCTCAGCCATGTGCTGCCCAAGCCGTGGTGCGACTGGCTTCCTACGTTGGTACTGCAACTGTTGCTGCACCACGCATAGTTGCCGACCCTCGGAGTGACACCACATCCTTGCCCATCGTTGCCATCATTCAGGAGTCCATACCGTATGATGGTGTGCGCTTCTTCGAAGGTATTCTACGCGTTCATCCGCGATTGTACCTGGCCAATGGAGTTTCGAGCAGCGAAAGAAGTGCAGTGATTGTTTCGCAAAACGTGGTTGGTGACTGGCGTGAAATACACTTCCGCGTAGAGGGCAGGTTTGCAGATACCATAGAGATTGTTCGGCTTGTTGGCCATGCCGGTATGGCGGCAGTGGATGTATCACCTCTGATTCTTGATTCTGCATCCCTTGGCTTCGGATCGACCATACCCGTTACGTACACTGAGGGTGAACTTCGCATCGAACATCCAGACCCACGTAGGCGCATCATTACAACTGGAGAGTCACTCATCGTTCAGGCTGTATATCCGCAGCCAGCAACAAGTCATATTGAACTCACCGTTGCCAGCAACAGCGTACAACACATCACCGTTCGCCTTCTTGATGCTAGCGGAATACAAATCGTTGGGTATCCTTCGTTGCAGTTGCAACCTGGTGACCAACAGGTGCAGGTAGACGTGTCAACCGTTCCCAGTGGTCTGTACACCATCGAACTTGATGGCAACACAACAGTACGATATCCCGTGGTGGTGGTAAGATAGATGATCAGCGAAACCTTCCTCATGGCCGCACTCATTGGCGGGAGTGCGAGCCACGATGCATCGTTTGTGCAGTTGCCTGCCTTCCCCAATTGTTGCGTGGAGTACGGACAGACGGCGGGACTGGAGTTAAGTGCCGGTGTGGGCGTGGATGTGGCAACTCAGCTGAACGTCTTCAACCAACCACTCCGATTGTACGGTGCACTAGGGATACGAGCACTGCCAACGTCTTTTCGCGTGGACGAAGAAGTTGGCAACATCATAGCCAACAACACCGCAACCGATGGTGTGGTTGAACATCAGCTTGACCTATCGTACGTGGCCGTAAGCATCGACCCAACGATTGCAGTTCCGCTGCCAGTTGAGCGGCTTCATATAACCGTTGGAGCATTGTTCTCCTTTCCTGTGAGTACAGCTCTCGACCAGCAGCAGATGCTTGTTTCGCCCACTGATCCATCATATACCTTCGAAAATGGCCAAAGGGTGCGCGAGGTATCCGGCGGTGAACTACCGCAGTCCTCAACCACGGTAGCAATAACAGCAGGTGTACGGTACGATGTACCGATTACCAATGAATGGGAGTTATCTGCTGCACTTCGGTATCAGCATGGACTCAACAGCCTAACCGGCGCTGCTCAGTGGTCCGTGAACAGTCTCGTCGGTGGCCTGCTGCTTCGGTACCGCATACCAGTGCTGGAAGAAACTGCACCGCCACCACCGCCGCCACCGCCTCCTCCTGTGGCTGTTCAACCTCCAGCCCTCACGAGCACTGTCGACCTGCTATGCAGAGTGCCGAACAGCACAGTGCTCGGCGACGAAGTGCACGTACCAATCATTGATGAAGTAGTCACAGATACCGTACATGCTGTAGCCCCCTACCTCTTTTTCGCACAGAACAGCACTGAGCCTCTTGGTGGTCAGGAGGAGATGCAGAGGTTTGTTGCTGCCATTCGGCAGAGCATCGTTGACTGGACGGACCAGCGTGAGCGCATCGTAATTGTGGGTTCAACATCACACGATGAGGAACCGGCCATAGCGCGCCAACGCGTATCGGCTTTGTTGCCGTACCTACCGATTGATCAGAACAACGTAACAATCGAACTTATTAGAGCAGATTCGATGACGTACCCGGAGCTAGATGAGGAAGCACGGCATGTACGACTTTCGCTGGGAAGCATGCCGCGGATGCTGCGCCGGTATGCAAGTACAACGGAGAAGTTTGCACAGGCCATCGAGCTAGCAGCTGTGCATACCCTTACCTGCGAGAACGGACCTTGCACCACTGCCGTTCGTGTTGATGGGGCCGTGAGTTTTGCAACCACAACCACGGATGCCGTGATACCCGTGATCATTCCCGCAGCACTTGCTCCGCGTGCTGACTCGGTAATGCCCGTGCATGTAGAGTTGAAGACTACCGATGCAGGCGGACAACAGAGGGTTTCGAGTGCTACAATGATTGTGCGACCAACAACCCGTTCGGTGCAGCGCACCACGGTAACCGTTGATCCCGTAGGCGTTGCGCACAGCGACGGGCTCTTGCTATGCCTGTTTGCCTTTGATTCGGATGTGATATCCACTGCCGACCTTGTAGTGGCTGACTCGATACGTGCAGCACTCAAGGCCGGGCGCACGGTAACCTTGGTACCAGGAACGGATGCCATCGGATCAACTGATTACAACCAGAACCTTCGCAAGCGCAGAGCGGACGCAGCACTCCGCTATCTTGGCATTCAATCCACGGCGATCACGGTAGAACTAAATGCTCCTGTGCAAACGGCAGCATCCAGCTCGCCATTGGGTAGGCTTACGCAGCGCAGCGTGTGGGTTCGTTTCGACTAACACAGTGATGAGATGTGACAAACACGTCAAGGTAAAGTGCCAGTGCTCAGTCGCTCCGATTTTCTACTCGATCCAGAGATAGTTTTTCTCAACCACGGATCGTTTGGTGCCTGCCCCATCCACCTGCTCCGTGAGCAGCGTATATGGCAAGAGGTATTGGAACGGGAACCCGTTGCATTCTTTCATGCTTTGCCCGAACGCATGAAGGGGGCTCGGGCTGCGCTGGGAGGTTTTGTTGATGCCTCGCGGACGGATCTGGTATTTGTGCAGAACAGCACATTCGGTGCTAACGTGATGGCGTATGCGATGGCACGGCATCTAAAGCCCGGTGATGATGTATTGATTCCGGATCATGAGTATGGTGCTTGCAGGCGCGCTTGGGAGTTCCACCTTCGAGGAACTGGGATCAACATTGTACCCTGTCATATACCGATACCGATACCCACCATGGATGAAGTTGCCGAACGTATCTGGGAGGCAGTTACGGAGGCAACCCGCGCGATTTTTATCAGCCACATTACATCTCCTACAGCATGTTTGCTACCTGTTGGTGAGATTGCTGCGAAGGCAAAGCAGCGCGACATCCTCATGCTTGTGGATGGTGCTCATGTTCCTGGTCACATTACCCTAAGTCTGCGTACGCTTGGTGTTGACGCCTACACCGCTAACCTCCACAAGTGGATGTGTACACCCAAGGGATCGGCTTTCCTGTGGGTGAGATCGGAACTGCAGCCGTTCTTTCCACCACTTGTTGGAAGCTGGGGCAACCACTGGCTAAGCGTTGAAGATGGCGCTTTCATTGATGAACATGAATACGTTGGAACGCGAGATCCAAGCCCCTTTCTCGTAACACAGGCAGCACTGGATTGGATGAAGCACAGTAATTGGACGAATGTGGTAGCAGGTGCTCGCGAGCTAGTGCACTATGGAATGGCGGCTCTGGCGCAATTAGGACTTCAGCCCGTGTCGGCTGATTGGGCCGACCACGGGCTGATGATGGGTGCTGTATTGTTACCTGAAGGAACCCAGGCGGACGTGTTGCAGCGGGCGTTACTTCGGGATCATCGCATACAGACGATTTGCATGCAATGGCTTGGAGTGCCGATTCTGCGATTCAGTGTACACGGTTACACAACTAAGCAGGAGGTGGATGCGCTGATTGGAGCCTTGCCTGCGCAGCTCAATTTGTAGACTCGATAGTGCGCGGTTGATCTACGCGAATATCTTTCACTTCGCGGATCTTGGCGATGAATTGCTCCATGAACTCCAATGAATCGGGCAGATTCAAGCTTAGCTGAGCTCCACCATTGATCTCCAGGTCAACGAAGATTTCATTGTCGTGATACTTGTATTCCACGTTGATATCGTGAATGTCGGAGAAAGGGACGCTGTGCTTGCCAAAATGGAAGATCTTCATGGTTACCTCGGGCGTAATTGGAGAGATCGTGATTAGCCACAATGTACATCCAACACATCGGGATGCCAAGCGCAATTCATACGTAGCGAAAGAAATATTTTCAGTTCTGGAAGGTTCCGTACATTCTGTCGCCAGCATCACCGAGTCCCGGCACGATGAAGCCGTGATCGTTAAGTCCATCATCTACTGCGGCAACGATAACGTGCACACTGGGATGTTTTTCCTGCACACGCTGCAAGCCTTCGGGCGCGGCGATGATGCAGGAGGCAATAATGGTTCGATGAGGCTGATCCTGCAGCCGCGAGATCGTTGCACTTAAGCTACCCCCTGTGGCCAGCATCGGGTCGAGGATAACGTAGCTGGTCTGTTCGTCTACCGAAGGGATGTTGCGGTAGTATTCCTCGGGCTGGAGTGTGGCTTCGTTGCGCCGAAGGCCCTCGAAACCTACGATGGCTGTGGGTATCACCTCCATGAAGGCACTCAGCAATCCCAAACCTGCACGCAAAACAGGAACAAGGACTACAGAACCATCAATGCGGGTAACAGTTGCGGGTGCGAGAGGTGTGTGAACCACAGTCGATACTCCCGGTAAGTGCTGAGCAGTTGTTACGGCAAGGTGCAATCCT
Source organism: uncultured Hyphomicrobiales bacterium (assembly GCA_964620125.1). Lineage (GTDB taxonomy): Bacteria > Bacteroidota > Ignavibacteria > Kapaibacteriales > Kapaibacteriaceae > OLB6. Next base: position 52,586 of record CAZUGQ010000006.1, on the reverse strand, counting down.
ATACGGTAGATAGCTGATCGAAATGTGGCGACGTCCGATTCCTTGCTGCGGATGATGGACAGTTCGTGGCCGACGCCTGCCCCGCTTAGGATGGTGACCATGATGAAGCTTAGAAAGGGATGTAGTACAGAAGCGTGAACCGTAGAATCGAATGCAAGGTGTTTACATCGGCCAGGTCCCTGGATGTGATGCTGGGGTCGGCACTGTTTACATACTCCTGGTTGGTCTCGGGATCCGTGTATCGCCTCACGATCCTATCCTGGTCTGTTCCAATCAGGAAGTTGAATCGCACGTTGAACATTGGATAGAACAAACCAACAGGCGTGTCAATGTTGGCTCCAATGCCAACGCCGAAGTTCACGCCAAACTTTGTTCTATTGGTTGTACCGTCATCAATGCTGGTGTACACCAAACCGCCATGAGGAAGGAAGTTTACCCGGCTATACGGGTTCAACGAATACAATGCTGTAAGTTCTCCAACCGTGTACGTAATCGGGTCGAGACCGTATTCCAAGGCTGGTGTTGTGTTCTCTGAATACAGAAACGTGCCCTCTAGCACGAGAGACGTAAACAAACCATAGGTAACTGTGCCGCCATAGGCCACGAGACCTGAGAATGACTCTGAGCGCGACGGGCCTTCGTCACGTGGCCAAAAACTCCACCGTGAAGGGTCGGTAGCGCTTCCGGTAGCCCTGTAGTCATACGTTTGCAGGAGTTGCTGAATCTCAACAGGTGTTAGTGACCCCACAGTTACTCCTATGCCAAGCTTGCGGGGTTTGATCCACTTTTCATAAGCAATGCTATCCGCATAATAGTTGTCTAGTGCTACTTCCCAATCTCGATCATCGGGATAGTCCTCATCCACGGGTGGTGTAGGCTGCGCTACAGCCATGCTAGTTATGGCGAGGAGCATTAAAAACAATCCAAAGAAGGATCGAGCTGTTCGCGTGGTAATCTCTGCTATGACGTTCATAGTGGTGCCTCGTATCTCGGCAATCTTCTCTGCAACGAGTGCCACGTGAGCTGGTTCGTTGCGTGTGCCGCGGTGTGGTTCCGGCGTGATGTAGGGTGAATCGGTTTCGAGCATGAAGCGGTCCGCTGGTACGGCGCTTACAACAGACGACAAAACCGATTTCTTGAAGGTGATATTGCCTGTGAACGAAACATGAAATCCAAGTTCCAGTGCCCGTTCAAGTACTTCGATTCCACTGGAGAAACAATGTAACACGCCACGCAAAGTTCCATCCTGTTCTTCCGTGAGCACCTGAAGCACATCATCATCGGCATCACGATTGTGCACGATGATCGGTAATCCAGTTCGTTTTGCGATTCCAATCTGCTTGCGAAACCAGAAAAGTTGCGTGTCGCGTGGCGCAAAGTCGTAGTAATAATCCAGACCAATCTCTCCGATGGCAACTACCTTCGAATCGACTGAACCCTCTTCGATTCTGTCCAGTTCGGACAGTGGTTGATCGGCTATGTGGTGAGGGTGAATACCAATGCCACGGTACAATCGAGCGTCATCGTTTACTACATCGATCAAGTGTGCTCGTCGGGCAGGTTCGATGTCTGGCACGATAACAGCCTGCAGTCCAGCCTCCCAGGCTCTCTGCAGCATACGTGGTCGGTCAGAGTCAAACGGTTTGGTATCTATGTGTGCGTGGGAATCAATCATGCGGCACCGAGCTGCTCCATGGCTTGCCTGATCTGCTGCAGGTGGCGTGCATGGCGCACATTGGTCCACACTCGTTTGATGATACCCTTTGGATCAATAAGGTAGCTGGTGCGAACCACTCCCATGTGCTCGTTACCATACAGCTTCTTGAGTTTCCATACATCATACGCATGCATGATCTTGAGTTTGGGATCGGCAACCAAGCTGAAGTTCAGGTTGTATTTGGCCTTGAAAGCATCGTGAGCCGATGGATGGTCTGGACTTACACCTACAACCGTGATGCCAAGCTGGGTAAGCTGCTCCATCCCATCGCGGAATGTGCATGCCTGCGCCGTGCATGTTGGTGTATCATCTTCGGGATAGAAGTACAAAAGCACCCACGACCCGCGAAGATCTTTGAGTGTTAGCGTGCGTCCACCATCGGCTGGTGCGGTAAAGGATGGTGCCCGCACTCCTTCTTCAAGCGCCATATAGCACCTTGCAACAATCCGGAAACATGCACAAACCTACGGCTCAAGCTCCAACACGTCTGGCACTGAACAGGCGTATCAACGCTTCCTCGATGGGTAGCGGCGTATATCCAGATGCTGAAAGTGGTGCGCCTTCGCTTCCTGGTATCAGATTCTCCTGATTCACAGGCTGCTGTACCTGCGGAACTGCTACGACCTGAACACCCACTGGAGTGCCATAAACACTGGCAAGATGCTCCTTGAACTGCGGCAGCTTGTCTGCAAGCCGATGGGCGATGATCTCTGCTGTTGGACGGAGAAGCAGACCTACTTCGGAGAAGTCTACTCCCAGCACACCTTGTTTTACCGACGAACGCACAAAGGCCAGATGCTCTGGTAATGCAGCAAGCACTTCCGTCCACCGCTGCGCAATCTCTAACGAACTCAAGCTGTTCACAGGCTCCGTGCGCGACTTGATCTTCTGCTTGAAATTCGAAATCGGCTGAAGCGATGTGCTAACAGTCTGTGCTACGTTAGGGGGCTTTGGCTTACCTGCCTGCATAGCTGCCGATGTAGTACGCGGACCAACCTTCATCGCAACCGGCACGCCACCAACGGGATGTGCTGTTGGTGCAGCTCCCAATCGGGCAAGCAACTCGGTAAGGTCAACGCTGCTGTCCATAGTGGCAAGTTTTACCAGCGTAAACTCAAATCGAACACGTGGCTGCGGTGGGTTCTGCCGCAGCATGGATTCCCCCTGGCTGACGGCTGCCATGAGTCGCACCAAATCTGTCTGACTGTATTTGGCTGCTTCTTCCACATACCGTGCGCGTGTTACTTCAGCCCCTTCAATAAGATCGGCAGAGCCCGTGGCAACGACCGTGAGAAGGTTGCGGTAGTGTTCAAGTAAGCCAACGAGGCATTCTTGCAAATCATATCCCCGGGAAACAACGGCGCGGGAGAGATCAAACATGCGCGCCACATTGTTTTCACGTGCGGCAATGCTAATGTCAAAAAAGAAGTCGGTATCAATCAGATGTAACGCATCGGCAACATCGGCCATGCCGATTGTGTTGCCGCAGAATGCAACCACCTGGTCAAAGATGCTCTGCGAATCACGCATCGAGCCGTCAGCCTTGCGTGCAATGGCCACAAGCGCCTCTTCTTCCACAGCGATGCCTTCGGCCTTGGCAATGGTGGAGAGATGGCTAACAATGCTGGCAATCTCCATCCTGCGAAAGTCGAACCGCTGGCAACGACTGAGTATGGTGGCAGGTACCTTGTGGATTTCAGTTGTGGCAAATACGAACACCAGATGAGGGGGGGGCTCTTCTAACGTCTTCAGCAAGGCATTAAAGGCTGCCGTTGAGAGCATGTGCACTTCGTCGATGATGTACAGCTTGTACCGACCCGAAACCGGGGAATATTTGGCATTGTCGCGTAGTTTCCGAACATCATCAACACTGTTGTTGGAGGCACCGTCAATCTCGATAACGTCTACACTTCGGCTGTCTAAAACCTCTGTACACGCCACACAGGCATTACACGGTTCAGCATCCTGCGGGGACAAACAATTCAAGGCTCGAGCCAGGATACGTGCGCACGTAGTCTTGCCTACACCACGTGGTCCGGTGAACAGGTAGGCATGGTGCACGCGACCTGTGCGGATGGCGTTGCGGAGCGTTGTGGTAACATGCTCCTGCCCAACAACGTCGGTGAATCTGAGCGGACGCCATTTGCGCGCCGTGACGATGAAATTCTGTTCTTCTTCCATGGTGCTCGTGATAACGGGTCCGAAAACTGCGAAAAGCCATGTGCCGTACCAAAACAATCGTCAGTCTAGTTATCCTCATCCTGATGCGTGCAATGTGCCATGCGCAGGCCCAAGCCCCCTTACAGATCATCACGGTGGATGGTGTAGAGATGGTGGCAGGGCATGTGCGAGTGATGATGGATACGCCGTGGTTCGCAGAGGCAGACCTTCCGGCAGGCTTTCAGATTGCTCACCGGTTCGTAACACCACGATCGTGGCAGGCGGCGTCAATGATGTCCCGGCCGGCTAGGGGAACAACGAACGTCATGCGTGCACATGAGAGGCTTGCTCGTTGCGCTGTACTTAGGTACGAGGGTACGGCAGACCCTCGCAGCGTAAGTGCCCAACTGCGAAAGTATCCATCGGTTGAATATGCCGAGCCGTGGTATGTGTTAGCAACGCAGTGGACGCCTAACGACGCAGAGTTCTCGCAACAGACAGGCCTGCAGGTTGCACAGTTCCCTTTGGCATGGGATCTCGTGCAGGGAGACAGCAACCAGGTGATCGCGATTATTGACAACGGTGTAGACCAAACTCATGAAGATCTTAGGCCCAACATCTGGATCAATCAGGCAGAAGTTCCCGGCAATCGCATCGATGATGATGGCAATGGCGTTGTTGACGACTACAACGGGGCCAATCTCACATGGCTTTTTGACGGCACTGAACCAGGAAACACTGCAAACGTTGGTCAACAGGGTCATGGTACCAGTGTTGCTGGCATTGTTGGAGCAGCCACCAACAATGTTTTGGGCATCGCCGGAGCAGGGAATCGCTGCAAGATCTTTCCCATCAAAACAGCGTTGCGAAACACCGGAGGAATCCTCTTTGGGTACGAAGCGATGATTTACGCGGCGGAGATGGGATTTGCAGTAGCCAACTGTTCGTTTGGAACACAGAATGATGCGAACATGCCAAAGCCATACAGTCATATCGACAAGGCAGTGATTGATTACTGCAATGCCTTGGGTATGGTAGTGGTGGCAAGTGCCGGCAATCACGGTAACGGCGTAGGAGGGTCCGGATGGCGGCAGTTCAACTATCCATCGGGTTACGACGGGGTAATCGGTGCATCCGAGACCACTCCTGAAGACAAGGTAACAACGACATCCGGTTTGCTAGGTAATGGTTTGGTTTGTGCTCCTGGCAACGGTGCACTCACCACTCTCTATGGAGGTGGCTACAGCAGCAGTGGGATAAGCGGAACCTCCTTTGCAGCCCCCTTTGTTGCAGGAGCAGCAGCATTGGTACGAACGCGATGGCCACAGTTAAACACACGGCAGGTAGGTACACACCTGCGGCGAACAGCCATCGAGATCGGGCAACTCAACCCATTCTATCCAAACGTTGTGCCGCCACGCTTGAACGCTTACCAGGCAGTGTTGCAGGATCCGATGCAGAGACCAGGATTCAGGCTCAAACAGGTTGTGATGACAACAAAGGAGGGAGTTCCACTAACACGGTATCGTGCAGGCGACACGGTGCTGTTGCATTTCGATGTAGTGAACGATCTTGGGCCGAGCAGCCAGCTACTGTGTTCTGCAGAAATCAACGACAACCCTGGGTGGACTGCAACACTCTCAACAAATCAGGTACGTGTGGATGCGGTTCCATCAGGTGGAGAGGTTCGTATTGGGCCGTTTACCCTGATTGTAGAGACCACCAATCGAGAACCTTTGATGGTGATGGTTCACCTGGAAGACGATAGCGGTGTGGATGTGGTGGTGGCCTACATTCCTCAGCCATCAGTGATGAGCACCATGAGTAACAATCAGCTTCGCTATTCCATCGGTGATAACGGAACATTCGGATTCGCAACATCGCAATGGGCCAACACCATTGCTGAAGGCGGCGGACTTGGTTGGCTGGAGGTTCAGCAGGACCTTGGATGGTATAGTGGATTCATGCTAACGGAGAATTTGTCTCGTGTGGTTCGTGCCTATGACAATCATGCTGACCCTACCGATTTCGAAGTCGAAAAACCATTTACTGCACCCGAGCAGAATCGTGGAGTGATGGTTGATGTATCACACCCGAATCAGATTGGAGTGCGCATTAGTCAGCGGTGTACGTTCCCGGGGCCGGATGTACCGTCAACCGTCATCAGCATAGAGGTTGAAAACCGTTCAGGTAACGTCCTCCGCGATGTAAGTGCCGGGTATCTGTTTGATTTCGATATCGGGCCCAGCGGTCTTGACAACACAGTGCGCCTTGCACCGGAGTGTATACCCACATCGATGCGATCTACTGGCGAGGCACTCATGTTTCAGCGTCAGAACTTCCCGATTGCGATAGCGTGTGCTGCAGTGTCGGCCGAACCCAGTGTTCAACCCCAATGTGCCGGAATGATGTTGTATGAGTATGCACAAGATTTGGATGATGCCAATGCCATCACGCTTTTGAACAGTGGCACCTCCATCCAGACCACGCGAGCTGGCGATGCATGTTGTGCCATTGGGATGAAGTTTCCAGGAGAGCTTCAGCCAGGCGAGAAGCGTTCATTTATGGTTGTGATTGGCGTAGGCTCGTCGGCCGATGAGGCATCTCGGGTGGTACGCGAAACCATTGCAACGCCAAACTCCGTGACCGAAGCTCGAGCTGTGCAGATGCAGGTGTGGCCGAATCCCACGCAGGATGGGATTACGGCTACTTCATCCGTTCCCTTTGATCGAGTGATGATTGTAGATGTACACGGATCTACCGTGTATGAACAGAACACCGACTGTGTAATGACAGCAACCGTAAACCTGCAGCATCTTTCACCAGGCGTGTATGCCTGCAGAGTGCGTACATCCAGTGGATTGGTAACCCTGCCCTTCGTTATTAATCGATAGCATGCGAACACTTCTTGCACACATATGTGCAGTGTGCTGCGCAGCAACACTCACTGCACAGACCGTTCTCCAGCCGCAGATAGGGATACGCAGTGAACCGGTTGTTGCTGGTAGGCTCAAGGTCATGTTGCAGGCGGGTATACCACGATATCAGCATGCTGCAGTTCTGCGCGACCTTGGGGCAGAAATCGAGTACGCGATGCTGCCGTACCAGGCATCGTATCATGCCATGAAACCGGGAAGTGAAACGCAGAATCACCAAGAAATCCTGCGACTCGAAGAGCCCCTTCTCAGATCATACGTTATACGATTCGATCCTTCCGTGCCACCGGAGAGGATGATGGAACAGCTGCTACGTTCATGCACTCTTGTTGAATGTTGCAGTCCTGTTGTTGTGCAGCAACTTCTGGAGCGTCCGAACGACGCTCGACTTGCAGACCAGAGGATGTTGGATTCAATTCGCGTGTTTACTGCGTGGGATGTGGAAGGGGGCTCCGATACCGTCCTGATTGGCATTAGTGACAGTGGAGTGTTGCAGGATCATGAAGACTTGAAGGATGCCATACATGTGAACACTGCAGAGGTACCAGCCAATGGCATTGATGATGATGGGAACGGGTACGTGGATGACCACCGAGGGTATAACTTTTGCACGAGTGATGATGGAACGCCACCGGGCAACACCTTCAACAAGCGTGAGGGTCATGGAACAGGGGTAGCCGGGATATGTGGGGCTACATCAAACAATGCCATCGGAGTGGCGGGCGTAACCCGCAACAACAAGCTTGTTCCAATCAAGACCATGCCGGACAATATGGGCGGCATCGTATATGGATACGAGTCGCTCGTGTATTGTGCAGTGAATGGAATCGACGTTGTGAACTGTTCGTGGGGTTCTTTCAACCGCTCGTGCATCGATGAGGCAGTAGTGGCCTACACCATTGCGCGGGGAACAGCAATTGTTGCTGCAGCAGGGAATCACGGAACGCCAACATCCTTTTATCCCGGATCGTACCCCGGAGTATTGAATGTAGGTGTGACCAATCCTGATGATTCTGTGATTGCCATGAGTGGGCATGGTCCGACGGTTGATGTGATGGCGCCCGGACAGGAAACCCTAACCACCTCGAACGACGGAGGCTATGGAGGCTTCTGCTGCACGTCTGGAGCGAGCCCAATTGTTGCAGCCGTTGTAGGAATGGTGCGATCGCGGCATCCCGACCTAACTCCCATACAGGCATGTGCCTTAGTGCGTGAAAGTGCGCGGAGGGCGCCGTGGAGCTCGGATGGCGGAATCATAGTGCCGGGAACTAAAGTTCCCGGCACTATGATTCCGGACCTGCTTCCCTTCGGCCGCATCGATGTCCTCAATGCCGTATCCATGTCGCCGGACAGTCTCCCCTCCATGGAATGGAGCAGTCCCGTGATTAGCGCACGCAGTGGAGATGAGCGGTGGGGCGTGGGTGATACCATCGACATAACCCTTGACGGAACGTCGGTCCTGGCGGAGTGGACGGCTGTGGAGTTGGCACAGGTGCGCGTGGTGGGTGCACAGGCTTCAGCCGTATCGTTGATCAGTTCGGCAACTATTCCGATCAACGAGGAGCTTTCGACAGGCGAACGATTGCGAATACCAATGGCGTCGTGTGTTGTACAGCGGTCAACAGATACGGCTGTTTACATCGTGGCCACAATTCGCGGTACTACCGGTGCAGGTGAGATTCATGAACGTCCGATCCAGGTGGCAGTGGTACCAGCACCTGCATTTCGAACCGTGTCAAACGATGTACTTACAGTTTCACTGGGTGACCGCGGTCGGATTGGCAACACAGATATTCAACGTGGTCAAGGTGACGGCTTGGTGTATCGCAGGTTCTGCGGGCAGCTCTACGAAGGTGGGTTGATGATTGGAGCCAATGGATTGGTTGTCGATGCTGTGCGAGCGGAACGTGGCGTTCATGACTTCTTTCATCCACTCAAGCCATTCGTTGCACCAGAGCCCCTTACTGCCGTGTTCACTGACGCAGATGCACCCGACTCGCTGCGTTTGGGTGTTCGCGCGGAAGTCCAGGCCTTTGTTGCATCAAAGGATAGTGGTGTAGTGGTGCTGGATGTTACCGTGGAGAACACATCTGATAGTGTTCTCCGCAATGTTGGTGTTGCCTGGTATCTGGACTGGGATCTCGGCACCAACCCCGCACACAACTTCGTGCGAAAGGGCACCTCGGTGGCCGAGATTGTTGCAGGGAGCATCGTGAATGGTGAGCCCCTTGTTCTAATGCAGACGAGCAGTTACCACACCGATGCCATGCCCATAACTGTGCTGGTTGACAACTCCACTACATACGCCGGCTTTCCCATTGGAAGAAAAAGTTCTATGCTACGTGGAGAAGAAGTTGGCGTGGAGCTGTCGGATGCAGACGTAGCAGCGGCAACCGGCATGCGATTCCTGTACCCACTCGAACCAAGGAGTCGCAGATCCTATCGACAGGTGTTGGTCATCGATACGTTGGAGAGCAGACTCTACGAGCTTGGATCCGCAACATCACAGGTTGGTCGGCCGCAGGATTCGCTGTTCTCCAGCCAGAACCAAACTCTTGGCACGCCGTTCCCAATTCCAGCACGATCACTGGTTACGATACCCATAACGGGTCCTGTACACAATGGTGAGCTTGCCATACACGATGTTCAAGGCCAGAAGGTGTGGAGTACTTGGGTTACCAGCAACGCACCCACGTTGGTTGCTGCCGATGTGAGTGCACTTCCGTCCGGCACCTATGATGTGCGGCTGCTGAATGGCGTTGTGGTATCCAGAAGGTCATTGGTTGTCTTGAGATAGTCGGTTCGTTCTAGTTTTGTCGCCATGGCAGTGGTGAACATTACGCAGCAGGATGCTATCGGCATTATCGCTTTGAACAGACCGGAGAAGCGCAATGCTTTGAATCCCGAATTGGTGGCAGCCCTACACAACGCTGTGAATCACCTTGCGGCCGATGACTCCATTCGTGTAATCGTACTTCGCGGTGAAGGTCCAGCCTTCTGTGCCGGAGCAGATCTTGCCTACCTGCAGCAGATTGCAGATAACAGTGCCTTGGATAATCTGGCCGACAGTATGCGGCTTATGGAGCTTCTCAAAGCCCTGTACGAATGTCCGAAACCCGTGGTAGCCATGGTGCATGGTCCCGCGATTGCAGGGGGCTGTGGTCTCGCAACCGTATGCGATGTTGTTGTTGCCGGCTCAGATCGCGCTCGGTTTGGGTACAGTGAAGTTGGCATCGGGTTTATTCCTGCTATCGTGATGGTATTTCTTATCCGCAAGGTGGGTGATATGCAGGCCAGGCGTCTGGTGCTTGGTGCGGAAATCATCGGAGCAGACGAAGCAGCGCGCATTGGACTCATCACAACCGTTGTTCCAGATGAAGATCTGGAAACACGCACAATGAGCATCGCACGTCGGCTAGCAGCCAATAGCAGGAGTGCTCTTGCACTCAGTAAGTCAATGCTGACAGCCTTACACGGTATGAGTCTCGATGCTGGTCTTCACTATGCCGCTGCTATGAATGCATTGGCACGGCAAACGGACGACTGCCGCGAAGGCATTGCACAGTTCTTATCTCAACAACAACATTAACACATGCTTCGACTACTTGTATATACAGTCATCTGTACTATCGTCACGGCAGTTTCTCATCCCGCGGTTACGGCGCAGAAGGCAGCCACAACTCGCATTGAAGGTCGGGTGATTGATAGCGTATCCAACAAACCAATTGGCTGCGCAATTACCGTGATCGGTCCGACCAAAAAGACCAGTATCAAGTCAGACAGTAAGGACGGTAGTTACCTCGTTGTGGTCAACGAAGCTGGCCCGCATTCCTTTGTCATGGCCGGGTACAATGTGTATCGCAAGGAAATCGTGGTGAATGTGCCATTTAGCGAGAAGTTCCAGGAGATCAAACGAGATTTTTCTCTACGAGCCCTCGAAGAGGGAACTGTTGTTGCAGAGGCAAGAGGCTTTGAATTGAATGCAGCTACATTGAATGCAGCCGGTCGAAAGGCGCTGGATGAGCTGATGGCAACAATGAACTCAAACCAGCAAATGAACGTAGAGATCACCGTTCTGCCCGATGAAGATCAGCTGGCAGTGCTTATACATCAGACGCAGGAACAGTACAAAAAGGACTCTCTTAAGTGGGACAAGGACTTCAAGGCGTGGGAAAAAAAGTACAAGAAGAAAACGCAGAAGCCCGATCCTCCCATTGCGCCGGTGCCACCAGCATCACCTACCGATCCCAACATTCAGCTAGTGTCTCAGCGCAAGGAAGCGGTAAAACAATACATGAAAGACGTAAAGAATGGCGATCTGCGCCTGGCTGTTGTAACCGGCACGTTGCCGGGAAACGCCGTTTACGTACCTCCGCCTGTTGCGCCACCACAAACGGGTAAGAAGGGAAAGAAAACCACGACCTCAGTGCCGACAGCACCGAAGCCTGCGCACACTTCTCATCCCACCCTTGTAGCCCGCATCGGCAAGGTGAAGAGATTGTACGATTAGGCGATGTTGAAATCTTCGGGATAGGCAGCCGTCAAACTGCCACTATATTCACGGTGTTGTGCAAGCGTTGCAGAAAAGTAACAGAAGCCACACCCGTACGTCGTAGTAGATGTACACTCACTCCTCCCCGAAGGCACCGCAATGGAAGGCAATTTTTCGAATAGAGTACAGGACGTGATCCGACTGAGCCGGGAGGAGGCTCTACGGCTCGGTCACGACTACATTGGAACGGAGCACCTCCTGCTTGGAATCATCCGCGAGGGTGAAGGCATCGGCGTGAAGATCCTACGCAACCTTGGCGTAGATCTCGGAAAACTCAAGCGGGCGATCGAAGACACGGTCCGTTCCATGAGCGGCCCTCTCACGATTGGCAACATCCCACTTACAAAACAGGCAGAGAAGGTGCTCAAGATCACCTATCTCGAAGCCAAGCTCTATAAAAGTGACGTGATTGGCACAGAGCACTTGCTTCTCTCGCTGCTGCGTGATGAGGACAACATTGCCGCGCAAATCCTGTCGCAGTTCGCAGTGAATTACGATGCCGTCCGGAAGGAACTCGATGCCTACCTGAGTGGCAAGCCAAGTGCCGGAACTCCCAAGCCCGAACGAAGTGGTAGAACCAAGGCTGCACCAGAACGAGTGAAAACACCTGTGCTCGACAACTTTGGCCGTGACCTCACTAAGCTCGCTGTGGAAGGTAAGCTCGATCCCGTGATTGGACGCGAAAAGGAAATCGAACGCGTAGCCCAGGTGCTGAGTAGGCGGAAAAAGAACAACCCCGTGCTTATTGGTGAACCAGGTGTTGGGAAGACGGCTATCGTAGAAGGGTTGGCAATTCGAATCGTTGACCGTAAGGTGTCGCGCGTGCTGTTCGACAAACGAATCGTTACGCTTGACCTGGCTGCTCTCGTTGCGGGGACCAAGTATCGAGGTCAGTTCGAAGAGCGCATGAAGGCGGTAATGAATGAATTGGAGAAGGCCAAGGATGTAATCCTGTTTATTGACGAGCTCCACACGATCGTTGGGGCCGGTGGGGCATCAGGATCGCTGGATGCATCCAACATGTTCAAGCCCGCTCTAGCCAGAGGTGATATCCAATGCATCGGTGCCACCACGTTGGATGAGTACCGACAGTTCATAGAAAAGGATGGAGCACTTGATCGCCGATTCCAGAAGATCCTCGTCGATCCTCCAACCCCCGAGGAAACGGTGCAGATCCTGATGAACGTACGCGACCGATACGAAAAACACCATGGCGTACGATACGACGATGCATCCGTTCGAGCCTGCGTGTTCATGGCCGATAGGTACATCACCGACAGATTCCTTCCCGACAAGGCGCTGGACGTAATGGACGAAGCTGGTGCTCGTGTGCACCTGTCTCACATCACCGTGCCTAAGGAGGTTCTGGAACTCGAAGAAAAGATCGAAGAGGTTCGCCAGGAAAAGAACCTGGTGGTTAAATCACAAAACTTCGAGGAAGCAGCACGCCTTCGCGACTTGGAAAAACGATATCAGGCAGAGCTCGAACAAGCCAAAGAGAATTGGGAGCAGTCTGGTAATGAGATGGTGCACGATGTGGCCGAGGACGACATTGCCGACGTGATAGCCATGATGACGGGCATCCCCGTGAACCGTATTGCTGAAAGCGAAAGCAACAAGCTGCTCAAGATGGCTGACGTGCTCAAGAGTCGTGTGATAGGCCAGGAAGAAGCCGTAGATCATCTTGCGAAAGCCATTCGTAGGGCAAGAGCAGGCCTCAAGGATCCTACCCGCCCGATTGGCTCGTTCATGTTCCTTGGTCCTACCGGCGTCGGTAAAACCGAACTGGCAAAGGCTCTAGCGCGTTACATGTTCGATTCCGAGGATGCTCTCATTCGCATCGATATGAGTGAGTACATGGAGAAGTTTACCGTGTCTCGTCTCGTAGGCGCCCCTCCAGGATATGTGGGGTATGAAGAAGGTGGTCAACTCACGGAAAAAGTCCGTCGCAAACCCTACAGCATCGTGTTGCTCGACGAAATCGAAAAAGCGCACCCCGATGTGTTCAACATCTTGCTACAGGTGTTTGACGACGGACAGCTTACCGATGGGCTTGGCAGGCGCGTGGACTTCAAGAACACCATCATCATCATGACGAGCAACGTTGGTATGCGCGACGTGAAAGCTGGTGGACGTATCGGTTTCTCCACGGATGAAGTTGCCGACGCCTACGATAATGTGAAGTCCACGATCGAAGAGACGATGAAGCGCCTCTTCAATCCAGAATTCCTGAATCGTATTGACGAGTATGTGATCTTCCGGCCTCTCCGCAAGGAGCACATGGTGCAGATCATCGACCTGCAATTAGAGGACTTGTACAAGCGGTTAGGTCAGCGAGGTATCACACTCGAACTCTCCAAAACCGTGAAGGAATTCCTGGCGGAACAAGGCTTTGATGAGAAGTACGGTGCTCGGCCACTGCGCAGAACCTTGCAGAGATATGTGGAGGATCCCCTTGCCGAAGAAATGCTCAAGGGCACCTACACAGAGGGAAGTGTAGTAAAGGGTAAGCTGGATAAGAAAGCAAATACCGTGACCTTTGTTCTCGGTAAACCCAAGCCCGACAGCGAAGAAGAACCGGAGGAAGCGGAAACACACGAAGAGTGATGCCCCTGATGAATGTTCGAATCACGTCACTGTTGCTGGCGGTGTTCCTGGTGCTTCCCTGTGGAGCCCAAGACACCGCCACCGCACTTATTGCTCCAGCCGGTTTCCAGTGGCAGGAATTCCAGGAAATAAAGGCCAAATTCCTCATGCCATTCGGTTGGCACTTCAAGCATGTTGGCGCTGACGGTTCCGATGCCTACTTCATAACGCTGCAGAACATCGATGTTGAAGGGGGCTTTCGTACAGGTCTATCCGTGAATACGGTGCCAAACATTTCCAAGGCATCAAACCTGTGGGTAAAGCAGTATGCGCGCGCGATGCACGAAGCAATCAAGATGGATTCCACCATTCGTGTTATCACTGAGTGGGAAAATCCCCAGGGTGTCTTCGTGATGTACGGATTGCAGTACGAAAAACAGATCCTTGTTGCTGATACCTCGGCACCTGCTGCCGACCCGGTTCGTGTGCATCAGCTGATTGTTGCCAACGAACGCACCGACCGGCTTTATGTGATTACGTTCGAAAGCAATAGTTCCATCTGGCCTGCCGCATGGGAGATTGGTACCGTGCTGACCACGAAGTTTGTGCTGGATGAAAACACTTGACGATGTGATTGCCTACCTCAGGCAGGTAAAAGATGTTCACGGCAGCACTACGTGGGTCATGGGTGGATCACCCTCCAATCCAAGACTTGTTGACAGGATTGATGCCCCCGTTGCGGAACCCAAGCCCCCTACCAACGAAGCATGGCACGATGCATCATCGCTGGATGCTCTCAAGCGTGCCATCTGCAACTGCATGGATTGTGCGTTGGGTGCAACACGAAAGAACTTTGTGTTCGGCAGCGGTAACCCCAATGCTTCGGTGATGGTGATTGGCGAAGCGCCAGGCGCTGACGAAGATGAACAGGGATTACCCTTTGTTGGACGTGCCGGCCAGCTTCTTACTAAGATTCTTGAGAGCATCGACCTGAAGCGCGACGATGTGTTTATCTGCAACATCCTTAAATGCAGACCGCCGAACAACCGACGTCCAACGGCAATCGAAACAGATTCCTGCGAACCATACCTATGGAAGCAGATAGAACTTGTTCGACCGAAGTTCATTCTTGCACTTGGGCTAACAGCTGCAAACACCCTGCTCAAGAACAAGGAAAGCATGGGCAACCTGCGCGGTAAGATCCATGACTACCAAGGCATCGCAACTATCGTGACGTACCATCCTGCAGCGTTGCTCCGCAATCCAACGTGGAAACGCGACACATGGGAGGACGTGAAGTTTCTCCGCTCACTCATTGATAAGCACCTAGCATGAAGATTGCAGTCCTCCTTGGTGGCATGAGCCCCGAACGCAACATCTCGCTACTCAGTGGCCGTGCAGTTACGAAGGCTCTTCGCGAGCGTGGTCATACGGTTACTCCTGTTGATCCCGTAGCCGGCGTCGTATCCGACGCCGAGCTTGCACGTGCAACGGCTGCATCGGTATCGAATGATTTTCTCAGGGGGCTGGACCACACCTTGATTGCACAACTTCCTCATGTGCCGGAGGTACGTGAAGCTGATGTTGTGTTCAACGTGCTCCATGGCAAGTACGGAGAAGATGGATACGTGCAAGCCATACTGGACCTCTATGGCATTCCTTACACCGGGAGTGGGATGCTGGCAAGTGCTCTTGCCATGGATAAGGCTGCCGCCAAGTTGATGTTGCAGGTTGCTGGTGTACCAACACCACACTGGGTTACCGTTAAACCACATCAGGCTAGTAACATTGATGTGCTTGACGAGATACGCCGAGAGCTACCCGGCTCGATAGTTGTCAAACCCAATGATCAGGGGTCAACCGTTGGGATGACCATTGTTCATAGCGGTGTTGCTGACGACATAGCCGAAGCCATTCACACAGCAGGTGAGTACTCCAACACAATTCTCATCGAACGATACATTGCAGGGCGTGAGCTTACTGTTGCCGTATTAGGTAACGAGGCATTGCCTGTGATCGAAATCATACCCAATGAGGGATTCTATGACTACGAGCACAAGTACACCAAGGGGCAAACGGAGTATCACTGTCCGGCAGATCTTACAGAGGATGTTCGCGACTACGTGATGAGTCTGGCGGTTGCGGCGCATACCGTAATCGGTTGCCGTGCGATAAGCCGCGTTGATTTTAGGCTCAATGACGACTCCGTTCCCGTTTGCTTGGAAGTAAACACATCACCAGGATTTACAGAGTTGAGTCTGGTACCCATGGCTGCACGAGAAGCCGGCATCGAATTTGGCGCACTGTGCGAAGAACTTATCACGCTGAGTTTGGAGAGTGCGGAATGAGCAAGGTTCTCCTTACTGGCATCGGCAATGCCCTGGTTGATGCTGAGTTCAGTGTTACAGAAGAAGAACTTGCTCGCTTCGGCATCAAGAAGGGAGCCATGACTCTTACCGAGCCTTCCCGGCAGGCTGAGATTCTTGATGCGCTTGGCGATCGAGAATCACATCGCAGCTCCGGTGGCTCGGCAGGCAACAGCATCATGGCCTTTGCACAGTTTGGGGGCAGTGCTGGCTTTATCTCGGTTCTTGGATCCGACAAGATTGGCAGGTTTTATGCAGACGAGTTCCGGAACCTTGGCATTATACTCCATGCGGACGAGCGTTCGGGTCTTGACACCGGAACATGCATCGTGCTGATCACGCCCGACGGAGAACGGACGCTAAACACAACCCTAGCAGCCAACGTAACCTTTGGAAGAAGAGATGTTGACGAGGCTATCGTAAAGAACAGTGAGTGGTTGTTGCTTGAAGGATACAAGCTTACCGAGGAGACTGGTGCAGACGCACTTGAGTACGCTGCCTTTGTTGCACGCAAGAACAACGCACGTGTTGCCGTAAGCTGTTCTGATGGATTTGTTGTTGATGTTTTTGGCGACCGTTTAAAGACCATTCTCAAACATGCAGACATGGTTTTCTGCAATGAGCACGAAGCCATGGCTTTAGCTCAGGAGTCCAATGTTCGCGATGCCTACCGTTCGCTTCGCAGCACGTATGGAAACGTGGCAGTAACACTCGGTGAACATGGTTCCATGGTGTCGTGGTTCGGTCGCGAAGCAACCATACCTGCGTATGCAGTTGACACTGTAGACACCACCGGTGCTGGAGACATGTATGCTGGTGCCTTCTTGTATGGAGTGTTGCATGGTCATCACCCGGAACATGCCGGGCGCCTGGCATCGTATTGCAGTGCTCGTGTTGTTGCACAGTACGGTGCTAGACTCAAGGTAAACCACATTGAAGTGCGCGATGCAATTCTTCACACATCGCCTACCATTGAATCATGAGGTATCGAAACCCAAAGCCCCTTACATGTTTATTTCGAGTGGGTTTGTGTGCCATTGGCTTGTTGGTGTTGAGTGCAAACGGCACCGCACAGACCGGCATGGCATTCGAGGAACTCTCTGCGAAACTCGTTACCTACTTTGACAAAGAGCTCATTGGAGATCTCGAAAAGGTGATGCCGCGCGGTGCCCAGTACCGCATTTGGGGCTGGGATGTTGGTGACTTTACCGGTGACGGCTACAATGATGTTGCCTTTAGCATCTACATTGCTGGTGTTCGAAAGAAGGAGTGCCACGTTTATCTATTCGGTGATATCGATGGCTACCTCGTGAATGTGGCAACATTTCCAGTAAGCTTTGTTGAGTTGCCGCTGGAAGTTGGTGTAGTTATCAAGGATACCACATGCTACATAGCACGCAAGCGTAAAAACGATGATTGGGGGATGAAAGGATATCGCTTTCTGCAGGGCAGCGTTGTTCTCGTTGACGAATTCACCACGAACAAGGTGGCAATGCTCCCTCACGAAGAGTACCGCAACTACCACACATTAGCAACACGGGAGAAGTTCGAGAATGCCGAAGGAGAGGAGATCTACAGCAATGCATTCCTTACGATTCCCTGTTATGAACGTACTCGACAGATCTG
Organism: uncultured Hyphomicrobiales bacterium; assembly: GCA_964620125.1. Lineage (GTDB taxonomy): Bacteria > Bacteroidota > Ignavibacteria > Kapaibacteriales > Kapaibacteriaceae > OLB6. The sequence continues at coordinate 34,643 of CAZUGQ010000006.1, read as the reverse complement.
TGCTGGAATTCAGCCAGAAGTTCATGCCTATTCCATAGACCATGTGCTGAACGGTACCTATTGGTGGAAAGGGGCTTCGGATGCCTCGTTCGCGGCACGATTTGTTTATGATGCAGAGTACCTTTATGTGCGAGTTGCCGTGGTTGACAGCACTGTGGTTACAGGCTGGTGTGATACATGTCCGGCCGACAGGGTGGAGTTATGGTTCGAAGTAAACGAGCCAGCCGAGGGGCAGTACAGTAGAACAATCACAAGAGTGGGCCGGTCGGGTGTTGTAGCACGAGAAGAGGCAGATAGCGGCATCTATGCGTTTGCCGTAAAGATTGGCGACTTTGCTGACATTCCACCAGCGATCAAGGTGAAAACAACGGATGAGTTCGACCAGGAGCAGAGCAGCGTTCTGAACTCCGTACGTGTGGTTACAACGCAACGCTCGAACGGCTTTGTTGTGAAGGTTCGGATACCCTTGGTACTGCTTGGTTTTTCTGCACCACCACTCGACGAGGATGGCACAACAGAGTTTGGTTGCACGGTTGTCCTGCACGATGTGGATAACGAGTTTCGGCCCGAGGAAACCACCACCATTGCTACCAGCCCCCTAAATGATTTGAATCCATCGAGTTATGGTGGTATACGCTTCATACCAAATGACCGATGGTATGGGGAAACGCGCAATATTTTCACCGACGGCGTGATGGCATCACTTAGGGAATTGGGTTTTTAGCCCATCTGCCTAATTTTGCCCGCGTTTTTTACCAAGCGCCGCAATGTCCCTACCCAAAACTCCCAAGGACCAGCGGTCAGCAACGGTGATGGGGCAACTCGCACCGTACATGGCTTTGGGATCGCAATTGGCGGTCACCGTGTTGCTGATGGGCGGTATCGGTTGGCTGATAGACAACCGTTCCGGGAGTACTCCGTGGGGATTAGTTGTTGGCCTTGGAGTAGGAAGCGTGGTTGGCTTCATTCAATTTTTACGGTCCACCCAGCGGTTGCTGGCTCGTGACCAACGGCGGAAAGCAGGAAAGGAAAACGGGTGGACGTAAAAGGACCGATCGTGGCAGCACTGACTGCGTTCGGTATCTGTGTGTTCAACGCTGTGCTAGGCTTTGTGGTATCGCGTTGGGCTTTTGGCAAGGATCTTAACACGTTCCTTGCCTTAGTCTTTGGCTCGTTCGGCATACGTGCCATTCTGGTCATCATTGCCATCTGGGCATGTATCGGTGTTATCGGCATGGAACAAGTAGCCTTTGCCGTAACGTTTGCGATATCCTGCTTTGTTTTTCTCATGGGAGAGATCCTTTTTTTTCATCAATGGTTCGAAAAGCAGAAGAGACAGGTGCGTCCGCCCGTAAGTGACCTGTTAAAAAAAAACGCCATTGAATCACTGACACCTACACCGGTACTTCGGTTTTCATGAAAGCAGACAGTTCGCAGCACAACGGTGGGCATGGAGAGCATGGTCATCCACAAGAAGGGCAGGCACATGGAGCGGCCGATCCTCACGCTACCCATGGTGGCGAAGTAAAGGGATCGGAAGTTTTCACCCATCTCATCGGAGAGTTAGGTGATCATCATGAGATCAATGCATTCTTCGTGCATTTGCCGGTAACTCCGGTGATTTTGGTTGACAACGGACTGCACGTCTATGCCAACACATCGGCGATGGAGCAGGCAGGCCTGTACACATTACACGAAGGCCATCCGGTGAGGAAGAGCGATCATGGGCATCCGATGTTGGACCTTTCCGTTACCAACTTCGTGGTGTATGAGTGGTTGGCGATAGCTGTGATTTCCTTGTTGTTCATCATTGGCACGCGTCGGTATCGTTCCCATCCGCTTGCAGCACCCAAGGGTTTGCAGAACTTGCTTGAGAGCCTGGTGGTATACATACGGGATCAGATTGTTGTGCCCAACGTTGGCACGGTGAAGAGAGCGATGAGACTGATGCCATACATTATCTCGCTCTTCTTTTTCATTCTCTTCCTCAACCTGTTCGGACTTTTGCCGGGCAACCATGCCGCCACTGGAGCCTTAGGGCTAACCGCGGCACTTGCATTAACATCCTTCCTTGTGGTGAACTACATTGCCATTAAGGATGCCGGTATCATGGCCTGGCTACACCACCTGCTTGGTGGAGCCCCCTGGTACATGGCTCTAATAATGGTGCCGATAGAGATCATTTCGATGTTCACCAAGCCCTTTGCTTTGATGATTCGTCTATTCGCGAACATGACGGCAGGGCACATCGTTCTTCTGGCGTTGGTTGGGCTCATTTTCTTCTTCGAGTCGTGGCTTGTAACTCCGGTAAGTGTTGGCTTTTCGGTGTTCATCTATCTACTCGAACTACTTGTAGCCTTCCTCCAAGCGTACATCTTCGCCATGCTCACCTCTGTGTTCGTAGGTCTTGCACTTGGCGAGCATGCAACACACGATGAACATCACGAGCATCATCACGACCACGATGGTCTCGAACTCAAGCACACGACTACCATCAGCTAACCCACATTAATCTTTTGGAGGAAACATGGACGCAGTAGCATTCGCATGGCTCTCAGCCGGTCTCGGCGTGGGCGTGACGGTTTTTGGCGTAGGCACCGGCATCGGTCGCCTTGCCGCCGCCGCCCTTGAAGCCAGCAGCCGCCAACCCGAGAACGCCGGTGACATCCGCACAACGATGATCATCGGTGCCGCCCTTATCGAAGGCGTGGCACTTCTCGCCGGCGTTATCTGCATTCTGCTCGCAGTAAAATCATAACCTGCACCGACCCCGCACGCCGGGGTCAGAGTCGGGAAGCCTTCCCCAGACCTCCCGACTCTGCCTCTCTCCCAACCCCTCTAACCCAAACTCAACCTCCCCTCTAGTCCCTCCAGTCCCTCCAGTCCCTCCAGTCCCTCATATGCCAGACTTCCTCCAACTCCAACCCGGCCTGCTCTTCTGGAGCCTCGTCAACTTCACCATCTTTGCATACATCATCGCACGGTTTGCGTGGAAGCCCATGCGTGCAGGTCTCGAGGCACGTGAGAAGGCAATTGCCGATAACATTCATGCCGCTGAGCGTGCGAATGCCGAATCGCAGAGTCTGCTGAAAGAGGCCAAGGAAAAGATCGCCGGTGCCCAAGCGGAGGTGATGTCAATCATTCGCGAAGGGAAGTCACAGGGAGAAGCACTTATACGACGGGCTACCGAGGAGGCCGACGCCGTAAAACATCAGAAGTTGGTGGAGGCACAGCGCGAGATAGAACGGCAAAAGGACGAAGCCATCGCAGCTCTGCGTGCGGAAGTATCAACGCTTGTTGTAGAAGCAACGGAAAAATTGCTTGGCCGCACCATTCAGGATGCTGACCAAAAGCGCTTGGTTGAAGAATACGTAAACGATATCTCTAAGAACTGAAGCTATGTCAACCAAGGCCATCTCCAGTCGCTACGCCATGGCTCTACTGCAAGAAGCGGAGCGACTGAAGTGCACCAGCACTGTTGAATCCGACCTAGCAACCGTGCGCAGAATACTTGAATCGGCACCAGACCTGCGAATCGTTTTCCGCAGTCCTGTTGTAAAGGCATGGCAGAAGATGAACATTGCCAAGGATGTTTTTGCAGGACAGGTTTCGGAACTCACCCTCGCCTTTATCGTGCTGGTAATCGAGAAAGGCCGGGAGGCATACCTTGGTCACATTGCACAGGTATTCCAGGAACTGCTCGATGCCAAAAACAACGTTCTTCGGGTTACCGTAAACAGCGCAGCGGCACTCGACGGTTCCTCGCAGAAAAAACTGCAAACAGCACTAGAGCAGCGCACCGGAAAACACGTGGTACCAACATTCGCATCGAAACCAGACCTGATCGGCGGTGTGGTTGTTCGCATCGGCGATATCGTTTTGGACGGTTCTCTGCGCCATCGGCTTCAAGAACTGAAGCATGAACTCGCACATACATGATTTACTTGTTAAGGAACATACATGGCTGAAGTAAGACCCGAAGAGATCTCCGCCATCCTTCGGCGCCAACTCTCAGGATTTGAGAACGAAACCGACATCTACGAGGTAGGCACAGTTCTTCAGGTGGGCGACGGCGTAGCCCGCATCTATGGTCTCACAAACGTGATGGTATCGGAGCTTGTGGAGTTCCCGAACGGCGTTGTGGGAATGGTACTGAACCTTGAAGAAGACAGCGTAGGTGTTGTGCTGTTTGGCGACGATTCACAGGTAAAGGAAGGTGATCAGGTTAAGCGCACTGGCCGTATTGCCTCGGTACCCGTTGGCGAAGCCTTGATTGGTAGGGTTGTGAACCCACTGGGGCAGCCGTTGGATGGTAAAGGACCAATCAATACTGAAGCGTACCTGCCCATCGAAAGAAAAGCCCTTGGCGTTATTGACCGCCAGCCTGTTACCGAACCTCTGCAAACGGGGATCAAGGCCATCGATGCCCTGATTCCGATTGGTCGCGGCCAGCGCGAGTTGATCATCGGCGACCGGCAGACAGGTAAAACCGTGGTGGCAGTAGACACGATCATCAACCAGAAATACACGCACACGCCCGAAGCTGCAGAACGCGGAATCAAGCCTGTGTACTGCATCTACGTTGCCATTGGGCAAAAGGGGTCAACCGTTGCAAACGTGCTTGCTACCCTCGAGAAGTACGGTGCAATGGAATATACAACCATTGTAACTGCATCTGCGTCCGACCCAGCCCCCTTGCAGTTTATCGCCCCATACTGCGGATGCAGCATGGGCGAGTACTTCCGTGATAGCGGACGGCATGCACTTGTGATTTACGATGACTTGTCCAAACAGGCAGCCGCATACCGTCAGGTGTCGCTCCTCCTACGCCGTCCACCAGGGCGTGAAGCCTACCCTGGCGATGTTTTTTACCTGCACAGTCGGCTACTGGAACGCGCTGCAAAACTTAGCGACCGACTTGGGGGGGGATCCCTTACGGCGTTGCCAGTGATTGAAACGCAAGCAGGTGACGTTGCCGCGTATATCCCAACAAACGTGATTTCGATTACTGACGGACAGATTTATCTGGAGCCCAACCTGTTCAACGCCGGCGTTCGCCCTGCTTTGAACATTGGTATCTCCGTGTCGCGTGTGGGTGGGAATGCACAGATCAAGGCTATGAAAAAAGTAGCCGGACCACTCAAGCTTGAGCTGGCTCAATACCGTGCTCTGGAAGCCTTTGCCAAGTTCGGATCTGACCTAGACAAGAGTACGCAACAGCAACTGCGTCGAGGTGCACGCCTTATGGAGGTGATGAAGCAGCGGCAATATCAACCTGTTCCTGTTGAAGAACAGATCGTGGTGATTTACGCAGCCACCAAGGGAGCGATGGATGAGTTACCGGTTGACGATGTAAAGCGGTATGAGACCGACTTGCTTGAGTATGCGCGTGTGAGTCATGCAGCGTTGCTTGACAAGCTGTCTGTTCAAAAGGCACTTACCGACGAGATTACTCGTGAGCTTGACGAGATGATTGGAACGTTCTCGGAACGGTTTATGACCACTGTATGATTTCTCTGGCACCTACCGCATGATCATACTCACTGGAGGTGCCGGTTTTATCGGCAGCTGTGTGTTGGCAGCCTTGAATGCCCGAGGGCAGCGAGACGTTCTGATCGTAGACTCCCTTCGAACGGGAGAAAAGTGGAAGAACATTGCGCATCATTCGTTCCTTGACATCGTTAGCAAAGAGCAGTTCAGACGAGACCTGCAGAGTAAAACGTGGGGCTCCATCGAGGCTGTGATTCACATGGGTGCGTGCTCCGCTACAACGGCAACGGACAACGACTACCTGTTTGACAACAACTATCGGTATTCCGTAGATGTTGCCAGGTTCGCACTCGAACGTAATGCGCGCTTCATCTACGCCAGCAGTGCAGCCACCTACGGTGATGGCGAACGGGGGTTTGACGACGCTGAACGTGACCTGCGGCCACTAAACATGTACGGATATTCAAAGCACCGGTTTGACTTGTGGGTACGAGATCAGGGCTTGGAAGGGGCTTGTGTAGGCTTCAAATTCTTTAACGTCTTCGGTCCTAACGAATACCACAAGGCAGAACAGGCCAGCATGGTGTGGAAGTCATATAAACAAGTGGTCAGCACTGGAGTTGTGCGATTGTTTGCATCAACCAGTCCGCAGTTTTCGGATGGCGAGCAACAGCGCGACTTTGTGTACGTGAAGGATGCTGTAAATGTGGTGTTGCGGTGTTTGGATCAGCCATCTGTTCATGGCATCCTGAATGTGGGTTCGGGTGTTGCATCCAGTTGGAATCAGCTTGTGAAGGCAGTGTTTGCAGCGATGGGTAAGGAACCAGCCATCGAGTATGTTGCCATGCCAGAACACCTGAGAAACCAGTACCAGAATTACACCTGTGCAAACATTACCCGCCTTCGGGAAGCTGTGGGAGCACCAACCACCACTCTGGAAACCGCTATTGCTGACTATGTGCAGGGATACCTGGCCACGTCGTGGCCCTATCTGTGAAATCGAACCGACTACGCACCTATGGCTACCCTACGAGAAACACGAAACCGCATCGTTGCAATCCGCAACACCAGCAAGATCACGCAGGCCATGCGAATGGTAGCTGCGGCAAAGTTGCGCAGAGCGCAGGATGCTATTACCGCAGCTCGCCCTTTTGCTAGGCAACTGGAGAAGATCCTTCGCAACCTTGCTGCTGCCGAGTCGGACTTTGTGCACCCCTACTTCGAGCAGCGCAAGAAGGTGGAGAACATCATCGTTGGTGTGATTTCCTCCGATCGTGGGTTGTGTGGTGGTTTCAACACCAACCTCTTTCGTGCTGTTCGATCACGCATTGCGGAATTGCAGCAACTCCATCCCGGTGCCAGCATTCGCGTGGTAGCCATTGGCCGCAAGTCTGTTGCGCAATTCCGGAAGTCGCGAACAGAGATCGTTGCCGGGTTTCCGGATGCCTTCCTCAAGCTTGACTACTCGATTGCCACAAACGTTGCCGAGCTGGCTTCGGATGCGTTTCTGGCTCATCGTGCAGATCACATCGAGCTGATGTTCAATGAGTTCCTGAGCGTGATCAAGCAGGAAGTTCGGATTTTACCACTGCTACCCATCATGCCCGTTGAAAAGGAACAGGGTGCACATTCCGTTGATTACATTTTCGAGCCAACGCGTACCGACATTCTTGACTCGTTGCTGCCTAAGTACTTGAATACACAGGTGTGGAGGGCACTCCTCGACTCTAATGCAGCTGAGCAGGCTGCGCGTATGGTTGCGATGGAGAATGCAACGTCCAATGCCAAGGATCTCATTTCTGCGTTGCAGCTTATCTACAACCGTGAACGGCAGGCCGCAATCACCAAGGAGATGCTCGAGATTGTTGGTGGGGCCGAAGCTCTGTCGGCAAGCTGATGTTTTTTACTGTTAGAGCACTCATCCTGTCGGCCATCCTGCTGGTCTTCTTGCTGCTGCTCTATAACGCCGAACTGGGAGAGCTTAACAGCTACGCCCGTTCACATAAGGAACGCATCGGTTTCTATGCAGAGCGCATAGATTCCTTCATGACCATTACGTCGTGGAAGCAACGCATGCTAATGCGCCATGTGGCCAATGCATACGTGCCAACATGGATTGCCAGCAATCGGCGCGATACTGACGTTGTGCTTCTGCCGCCTATGGCATACGCCAGCCGGTACCAGACGGCTCAGGCGATATGGACCGATCCGCGCATCTTCACCTATATGGCTGGCTTTCAACCGATTGTTGCGTGGACGGATACTGCACGGCGCCACAAGGCCAATGCATTCATTGCACTCGACCCGCCGAACATCACACTTACCCGTCCCGGCGGATCCGTGAACATTGATTCCTTGCTCAAGGAGTATGAGGCTGCCGAGCGAGACAGTGCATCTTTGAGGAGTAGGCAATGACCACGTTTGTAGCTGTGCTCCTACTGGAATGGATTGCAGGACTGGGTATTCTGGCAAGCACTCAGTCGCGGCTGCCTAAGTCCATGGTGCTTCCGGTTGCACTGCTGCTTGGCATGTTCCTCCATAACGTACTGTTCTTTGGCGTAGACCTTATTCGCTTCGGCCTGAACGAAACCATGCTTCTGGCCACGGCTGTGCTAGGCGCAGTGATATCAAATGTCTGGCTTCCTCGAGTCCAGTCGTTCTACCGATGGATGTTCGAATCACCACGATTCACCTTGCGCATGTATGATGTGCTTACCCTGGGGTTTGCATGTAGCACAGCATACTATGTGGTATGGGCAGCATGGTATTGGCCCGTTACTCCGTTCGATGCCATGGCTGGGATCGATCTGGTAGCACGGCATGCCGTTGAAGAAGGAACCATAGCCAATCGTGTGTTTTCCGATGTCACACTGGCCGGTCACCTGAGCAATCAACCCTTTTATGCACCATTTGCCATGCTGAATCAGGTGATGTATCGCCTGATGGGCTTTGCATATGGGCAGGTGTGGGTGAGCATTGTTGCCATCCTTGCATCGTGGACGTTCTGGGCTGCAATGCGCAACGTGGTTCATCCACTCATAGCAAACGTGGTGTGGATGCTGCTCATCCTTACGCCAGAGATGTTGGGGTACACCTACTTGCTGCAAACCGACTATCTGAATGCTGCATACTTCTGTGTGGCCGTAACGCTTCTTTATCTCTCGGCAGACCGCAAGTCTGCCACGGCCTGGTGGCCCGCAGCGATCATGTTTGCTGCCGCATGCTGGTCCCGAACCGAAACCGTCCTGCTTGTTGGTATCGGACTCGTTTGTTGTGTTGCCGTATGGCGCGCAGAAAGTTGGAAAGGGGCTATGCGTTCGTTTCTTCTGGCAACGGGGCTTACTTCGGTTGGAATGTTCCTCTTATGGAATGGACTGTACATTCGAACATACCTTCCTGTTCAGCCAAACGTATCGCGAGAACTGATAGGCTTCAATGCGGCAAGATTCCTGCAGGTTGCTGGTGGTTTGTTTAGCAACGTCATTTTCGACCATGGACTTTGGGGAGCTGCATTTCTGGTGTTTGCTATAGTGTTCGTATGGAATATAGTTGCAACTCGCCGAGTTGGATCTGTGCTTCTGCTTATCTGGATCCTAGCAGTTCTGGTGGGTCTGATACTGGTTGGTACGGTGTTTTCCGCCGCCATCGTTGAGCAGACACTTCGCCGCGGTGTTTTCAAGCTTATTCCGCTGTTGTATCTATGGGTTGCGGCAACGCCACTCCTGAACAATTGGTCGAACAGGCTTACGGCGTGGGAGAAAGGACGATAATGCAGATGAAGCTGCTGGTAATTATCGGGTCAACGCTTGGAACGGTACTTCTGCTGTGGATGGCCAGCTCCATCCGCTCTCGACTTTTTGTGCGCACGTATACACGCCGTCTGCTGGACTCCATTGGTAAGGAACGCCTGCCCAATTTCTCTTCTTCCCTGGTTGAGCGGCTGCCTGTAGCTATGCAACGGTACTTCCATTACGTCCTTAAAGATGGCCAGCCGAACATCCGTTACGCCGTTCTCCAGCAGCAAGCGCGATTCCGCCATGGTAAGAACCGACCTTGGATGAATGTTGTGGCCACGGAAGTTATCTCGGGTATGGAGCCGGGATTTGTGTGGGATGCGCGTTTACGCCACAATGCATTTTGGTGGCGAACAGCAAAACTTGGATACCTTCATGGAGAAGGGTCTGGACATATCAAACTCTACGGTGCCCTTACGTTGGAAGAGTTCGAAGGACCTGAAACCAGCACTAGCATGTTGTTCAGATTTTTGAGTGAACTGGTGTGGGTTCCAACCGGCTTGCTGCCTACACGAACTCTACGATGGGAGGAAGTTGATGCCAATCGTGCTCGAGCCATCATTGTGGACGGCAACGTTCGCGTGGAAGCTGTGTTCCATGTGAACAGCATGGGCCAGGTGGAGAGAATCGTGACCAACCATAAATACCGCGACACCAAGAGTGGCTATGAACCTACCACCTTCACACTTGTGTGCAGGAATTATGCTGAGCATGAAGGTGTGATGATTCCCACCGAGGTAGACTTCGTGTGGAATCTTGCTGATGGCGATCTGGAGTACGGACAGTTTAGAGTAATCGACGTACGGTATCACTACTAAAGCCTGCTTGGCCTTTATCCGCGCAGCTCAAGGATCCATTGGTCACATCATGGAAGAGCAAACAGCGCACGCGGTACTTCCACAAGCTTCTCCCAAAAGGTTGTGTGTGCGCGACCAAGGAAAACGTTGTAGTTCATCCGTTCCACAACTCGAAGAATCTTGCGATAGTTGGCACTCATCAGTCTCACAGTAACCCTACTGTTCGGATGCAGCATGCTGATACCTAGGTTGGCACTCTCGTAGTACGCATCAGCCTTCTGCACGTACACTTGGATCAGTGAGGCCACGGCGCTGGACCAGCGCTGCTTTAACACATCATCTTCCGTGAGTTGAAGTGCAAACAACTCGTCCAAAGGCAGGTAGATCCGTCCACGCTCTGCATCTTCTTTCACATCACGAATGATGTTCGTAAGCTGCATTGCAATTCCCAGGTCAACAGCATGATCGCGTGCTGCAGGATTGGAATAGCCGAATATCTCCGTTGTCATCAGTCCTACAACCGATGCCACCTTATAGCAGTACTCGCGCAGCTCATCAAATGTCTGGAATCGAGTAACCATCGTGTCCATCAACACCCCATCGATGAGTGTTTCGGGTAACGACCGAGGTATGTGGTACCGTGCCAACACATCTTCCCATGCACGGAGCACAGCGGCGGATTCTCGGGATGATACTGTCTGATCATTACCCCGTTCATACAACGATGTCACATCCGATCGCCATCTCTCCACAAGGTGTATGGCATCGTCAACCGTTAGACCTTGTTCCTCGACGGCTACGTCAACGATGTCGTCCACGTACCTGCAGAACGCATACACTGCATAGCAGGCATCGCGCTTGTCTTGTGGTAGGAAGTTGGATGCGAAATAGAACGTTTTCGCATGGCGAAGTGTAACGGATCGGCAAACCGAATACGCTTCCTTTACGCTGATGGGATCTGAGTTCACATCGCGAATGTACTAGCTTTGGCAACCCTGCATGAAGACCCGCTCCGTGTATCGATGTTCGGCCTGTGGCCATGTTTCCCCCAAGTGGATGGGGAGATGCAGTGCATGCGGAACATGGGAAAGTCTTATCGAAGAAGCTGAAACCAAAGCCCCCTCCCGCACCAAGGGGCATGTATCGGCCATAGCAAGTGCCGTTACCTTGAGCGACGTTGACCTTGCCACGGCGGCCCGCACGCCAACAGGGTTGCGCGAGTTCGATCGTGTACTGGGTGGCGGACTCGTGAGTGGTGGTGTTGTGCTGCTTGGTGGAGATCCCGGCATGGGAAAGAGCACCCTAACGTTGCAGGTGTGTGCAGCCATCGGACGTCAGGGGGCTTCGGCACTCTACGTAACGGGAGAGGAGAGCTTGCATCAGATTCGCCATCGGGCGGACAGGCTTGCGATTGATGTGCAGCACGTGCGCGTAGCAAGCGAAACCATCGTAGAGAACATTGCCGCCATGATATTGGACATGCGGCCCGCTGTTGCCGTTGTTGACAGTATCCAAACCATGAGCACCGACGCATTGGAAAGCTCCACAGGGTCTGTTGCGCAGGTGCGTGAGTGTGCATCATTGCTTACAAAGGTTGCCAAGACGAGTGGTGTGCCTCTTGTGCTCATTGGACATGTAACCAAGGACGGATACCTTGCCGGACCCAAGGTGTTAGAACATATCGTAGACACCGTGTTGCAGTTTGAAGGTGATGGCATGTATGCCTACCGCATCGTTCGGTCACTCAAGAACCGTTACGGATCCACCAATGAGATAGGTGTGTTTGAGATGACCAGTGGTGGGCTTTCTCAGGTTCCCAACCCAAGCGAGGTATTGCTTTCCAACCGAAACACTCAGGAGCCAGGTACTGCTGTGGTGGCTGTTATGGAAGGCACGCGGCCACTGCTTATCGAGGTGCAGGCACTGGTTTCTGCAAGTGGGTATGCCACTCCACAGCGCGTGAGCAACGGCTATGATGGGCGAAGGCTGCAGCTCATACTGGCAGTGCTGGAAAAGAGGGGGGGGATTTCCGTCCGTCAGCAAGATGTGTTCGTGAACGTAGCCGGGGGCCTTACCATCCAGGACCCCGCAATGGATTTGGGAATAGCCATGGCCGTGGCCTCCAGTGCCACCGACCGGCCACTGCCACCCGAGGTGGCATTTGTTGGCGAGCTTGGCCTTACGGGCGAGGTCCGACGAGTAGGCTTCCTCGAGCAGCGCGTTCAGGAAGCTGTGCGCCTAGGGGTAGGGAAGCTCGTCGTACCAGCAGGGGAGAACCAGACCATTGCGGCAGCAACTCCTGTGCGGAGACTTCCGGATGCCATTAGCTTGGCACTCACCTCACGGGAACTCGATTAGCCGTGACACGTCTAACCACCGCCAAGCTAGGAATGAGACCATGGTGACCACGGACGAGCAGCTGCTCCAGCAGTTCCTTACTGGAAACGAACGGGCCTTCAAGGATCTCATGAAGAGGTATCGTGAACCCATCCTGAACTTTGTGTATCGGTTTCTTGGTGATTATGATGATGCCGTTGACGTTGCTCAGGAAACGTTCATCCGTGTGTACCGATTCGGTCACACATTCCAGGGAGAGGTAAAGTTCTCAACGTGGCTGTATACCATTGCAGCCAATCTTGCACGGTCCGAACTCAAGCGCTACCGTCGGAAACACGGCTCACTGCTCAGTGCAGTTTTCGGTAAGGGAGACGACGCCGAGACGTGGGACATACCGGACGAACAGTACCGGCCCGACGAGCGGGTGGACTCCACACGGATCTCGCAGGAGGTGCAAAAAGCCCTCATGCGCGTATCCCCGTCCTATCGGGAAATGGTAGTCATGCGTGATATCCAGCAGATGAGCTACGAGGAGATCGCCTCGATTACCAACACGGAACTGGGAACGGTTAAGAGTCGCATCAACCGGGGCAGACAGCAGTTGCAGACGCATCTGCATGGTTTGTACCAGGAAGTTTTTGGACACGACGACGGTGCAATGCCATGAATACGAAACTCCCTACAACGCCAGTGCCTGACGATTTCGACGAGCAAGTTGTTATTCGTGCCTGGATGGCAACCCTGCCCCAGGCCGAAGCACCCGCCACTTTCGATGGTACAGTGATCACCCGGGCTACATCTACTTCGGGCTGGACACCTGTTTTCGTTGTGCTTGGCCTAGCGGCAGTGTTGAGCCTGTGGTTAGGGCTTAGGCAACCCGTGGTACGTGTTGCCCATGTTCCGGATGTACGAAACCGTCCGGCCAACCTTCTTCACCTACCGCCTGCTGCTGTGCAGGAAGAAACCAGGTACCCCTTGTCCAGTTCGCAGCATCCCGGGCCGGTGCACGACGGAATTATCGCCGGGGAATGACGGCGGTGCGTAATTTGCTGCTGCAGCATTCGCTTCGGGACCCATGTTCGAAAAGGAACTCGAGCGCGCGCGAAAGTCGCTTCGGCAACAGCTCGCCAGCTCTACCCCCTACCTTTCTTTGCACGCCATACAAACCAATGGCTCCGTGCATCCAGCCTACCGAACCTTTTTTGGAGCGGAAGTAGCGTGGTGGGTGCATGAGGAGCGAGCTATACGATCATCCAATCCGCGCTTTGACACTTCCGACCCTGCATTTCGGGAGTTATTCCCCCGACTCGACGAAGCTTACGTTCGAACGGCACGGTTTGACCACGAAGAGCTAACGTCGACGATCGACGCTGCTATCAAAACGCGGCTCAACTATTTGTGTAGGCCTCGCACAACTCTCAAGTGGTTTGTGTATCGTGGAGAGCCAACCAAGCCCTTACACGAAGTGTTGTTACGGTTGGCATACCTGTACGACTATTCGTATATCACCGATGGAATACGCAGTTGGGCCAACGCACGTGGTGCCGATGGCAGTCCTACTCTAGAAATTCTGTCAATCATCGAGTTTGAGCGAATCGTTGAGAAGGTGGATAACGACGCCATCCTCGACCTTTCACAGCATGATTTTGTGCGGCTCCTCGATCCCATGTTTGAGTTCTTTGCAGAGCACAATCCAGACCTACTGCCCGAAAGTGTACCAACCGAGGCGGTGATCATTTTTCTGGACGACAAAGGAGCCATCCCCATTTCGCAGGCTTTGGAGCGATTGTTGTACAGAGAGGATGTGCGGTACCTAACCCGTACCAAGCTCATTGACGTGATCGATGGAGTTATTGCCGACATTGAGAAGCAAACGCAGGTTCCCACTCCCGCGAGTGGTGAGCCCCCTTCCAATCCGGACGTTGAAGTCGAAACACCTCGTTCAACTAACTCTGGCACCGACCGATTGCATCGATTTCAGAGTCAGGTAGAGGCCTCGCTTCAGAAGCGATTCCTCGAGCGGCTTTTTAGCAGCGACCTTGATCGAATGGACGCAACAGTAGCCGAACTCCTTGAAGCTGGTTCGTGGCGGGAGGCAGCCGTGCGTTTGGATCTTTGGTTTGCGCACAATGGGGTGGAGCCTAACGGAACCGTAGCAATGGAGTTTGCTCATGCCTTGAATCAGGTGTACCGATGAGTACCGGCTCGGGGTTTGTTGATACGGCCACCATTACTGTTGCCGCAGGAAATGGTGGAAAGGGGCATATCAGTTTTCGGCGCGAGAAATTTGTACCCCAAGGGGGACCCGACGGTGGCAACGGTGGCGACGGTGGAGACGTAGTGGTGATTGCCGATCGGCAGCTTGGCACCTTGTTAGACTTTACCTACAAACGATCATACAAGGCTGCCCATGGAGCCGAAGGTGGGCGCAGCCGGTGTACAGGCAAGAGTGGTTCCAACGTAACGATCCGTGTACCCTGTGGTACAGTGATTCGGAATCATGATACCGGTGAGCAGATAGCAGACATGCGCACAGACGGTGAACGCATCGTTCTTGCGCGTGGAGGAAGGGGGGGGCGTGGCAATAGCGAGTTTGCAACCTCAGTAAACCAAGCTCCCCGATATGCCGAGCCGGGTACGCCGGGCGAAGAGCTTACCGTGGATCTTGAGCTGAAGCTGCTGGCTGATGTAGGCCTTGTTGGTTTCCCCAATGTTGGGAAGAGCACCTTCATCAGTGTGATTTCCGCCGCACGTCCCAAGATTGCTGACTATCCGTTTACCACGCTTGTACCCAATCTTGGGATGGTACGGCTAGGTGAAGGCCGTTCCTTTACTGTGGCAGACATACCAGGGTTGATCGAAGGAGCCCATCAGGGAAGGGGGCTTGGGCACCAATTTTTGAGGCATGTTGAGCGCACGGCCGTGCTGGTTTTCATGATCGATGCAGGCTCGCCCAATCCAGAGCACGATCTGAGCACATTGCGCAATGAGCTACGCCAGTATGCCGAGGGCATGCTGGACAAACCATCCTTAGTAGTCCTGAGCCGGGTGGATGTGCTACAGCCTAACGAGCTGCAGGAGTTGGAACAGAGTAGCTTTGTGCGAAGTCATGGTGCGCGGCTGATATCCTCAGTTACTGGGCGTGGCGTGCACGAACTTCTCGAAGAGTTATGGCAACCTGTGCTGGCGGAACGGATTACCTACGGATAAAACACAAGTTTGGCACAATCATTGAGACAATGTTGCTGGATGTGAGGGTCCTTTAACGCAAGTCCTGTAATATCAGGCGCGTAGTGGGACCTTGTCGGTGTGACCTGTGAAGCGTTTTTCACAGGTGTTTGTTCATCGTTAGGGTACGGACAACACATGCAGATGTGTATTACGGAGTGTAAACGGCAGTTGACGTTGGTAACATCTTTCGGATGTGGTCAAATGTTGTTTGGCGCGTATGCCAGCCTGCGGTATTTTAGCGGCGCTTTGACGACACCGCACGCCCGGTTTGGGGGTGGTGTGCGCCGTTCCTTTGCACTGGAACGGAGAACTAGCCGAGTATGATGGATAGCTACATTGGGGCCGGATCGAGCACAATCGGTCCACGAAAAAACCAGATTGCAACGCGGCGCCGAGGGCGCCTTTCGGCGTTTGCTGCACTGGCAGCGGCCATTTCCAACACGCAAACAACCTGTATCAATCATTACACTTCTTCGGAGGATCGTATGACATCCTTTGGTTCCACGACTCTAGGGGCGCAACGGCGTTCAGGGTTCGTGGTGCTGACGTTCCTTCTAGCACTTATGCTGGGAGCCGTCACGCCACCGAGTCTTTGGTCGCAGATTACGATTGCGACCTCGCTGGCATCGCCGCAGTGCGAAGGTGTTGCGTTTAACATCACTGCATCGATTACCAGCCAGGACGTTCCCCAACCATCTGCGCCGGCTGCACTTCTCTGGCCGGGCGGTATGCTGGGCCAGAATGCCGGTGGCGTTGCCAATGGCCCGGTAAACAACCTTGCCCTCGGAGACGATGGGATTTCGGGTGAGCAGAACCCGCAACAAACCGGCGGAGCTGACTTTGAGTTCAGCTTCTATGGCGAGTTGCTGAATCTTACCAACGATGGCTTCTATGTGGCCTCGAACGGATTCATCACGTTCCTCAATGGTGTGGACGCTGGGATTATTCCAGCCAATGTTCCAAACGTGAACGGGCCGAACAAGACCGTTATCCTTGGTAATGTGGATTTGGATCCAGCAGCCGGAGGCAACATTTGGTGGCAAGTACAGGAAGATGCCAATGGCAATTACCTGGTGATCACCTACGAAAATGTTCCGTTCGTGAACCCATTCCAGGCAAACGTGGTCAACATGCAGTTGATCATTTACGAGGACGGGTATGCCGGTACGCCAAGCCGCATCGAATGGCGCTTGGATGATGTACCGAATCCCGGTGCAGGTTTTTACGGTGTGTTTGCTGGATTTGAGAATGAGTGTGGCACGGCCGGTAACGCAGTGTATCAGAATGCACTTGTGAACTATGCCGCGATTAATGACGAGGCCTACACGTCGGATCCTATTCTTGTTGGTCCTCCGTATGCAGATGTTGACATCGAGTACTTTGACGGTGCAACATCAATGGGAACTGCAGGCACCTTCACTCCCGGCGTGGATCCATTTATTCCCCCGGCATTCGCAGTTCCGCCAGCCTTTCGTACGCCTGGTACACACAGCTACTCAGCTGTTGTGACCTATACGTTTAATGGTTGTGAAACATCGCAGGTTACATCGAACACAGTAAACTTCCAGGTTGTTGCACTACCGGTAGCGCAGGTTATTACGCTTGGTGCTAACCGATGCGGTGATGCAACCACCACTGCAGGTGTTCCGAACAGCAATGCACCGAACACCTTCCACTGGTCGTCGCCTAGCCCGGCAGTAACTGCGTTTGTTCCAAATAACAACAATGCTGCTCAGAACACGACCATTTTCTTCAATAACGCATTGTTGGCGCAAGGTGGAACGAGTGTAACGATTAACATGGAGGAGCAAACCTCTGTGCCTATCGTGTGTGCTTCCAACCCGGATGCTACCATTACTTCTACCTTCTACAGGACACCTGGTGTTGAAACACCAGCAGGAATTACCGGACCAGGTGTAAACACAGCAGTGAATCAGCCAGGTAACCCCTGCGCTGGTACCACGGCAATCTACACGCAGGCGGGTGCCTCCGGTGTAGGTGCTACTGCCCCTGCAACGCTGTATCGCTGGGTTCTTACCGGTGCACCGGTAGGAACAACCATGAACGGTAACCCTGTGTCTGGTGGTACTGTTACGGTTACTACCCAGCACCCAACGAATACCGTTTCGATTGCGTGGCCAGCTTCGACAAGCCACTACTCCGCATCTCTCACGGTACAGCCTTCAAACGGTACTGGTGGTGCTGCTGGAGTTCCTGGTTCGAACAGGTCATGTGCTGGACCAACGTCGGTAGTTCATACTCTCCAGGTGAATGGTGTACCGGCAGCAGCCACAGTGGTTCAAACTCCTGCTGGCACCGTGTGCGAACAAGACAACCGCACGTATTCCATAGCGGCAACACCTGGATCATCGTACACTTGGTCGATTACTCCGGGAACGGCCGGTGTGAACTGGAATGCTACCATTCCTGCTCCTCCAAACAACCACACCATTACCATCGACTGGTTGTTGCCTGGTACATACTCAGTGTCCGTTACTGAAACAACTTCTGGCGGTTGCGTCAGAGTTCACAATCCGCTGAACAACATTGTTGTAAATCCACTTCCGAATCCAACGTGGTTGCTCAACCCGTCGCAAGGCTGTACATACATCGGTGGAACACTAGAAAGTGGTCGAGCATTGTACGAGTACACCTACCGCATTCTTGGTGTTTCAGGCCGCTCGTACAATTTCACGGTGCTGAATGGCATATTCACGAACACCAACACCTCAAACTGGTTGGTGAACGGTGCAGGTGCAAACCTTGATGCTATCGTTCGTTGGTCATTGCCTGGTGCAAACTGGGTTTCGGTAACTGAAACCATCATCGCAACCGGATGTGCTGTTACGATTACTCAGAATGTCACAGTAACTGAGTCGCCTACACCGAAAACAATTTCCGGTCCGGGTTATGTAACGCCTATTGCAGGAAATCCATGTGCCGGTACTGGGCCGCACACCTATCAGATTAGTGGCCCGTGGCCAAATGGTAACAACTGGAGTGTGAGTGTCCTGAGTGGTGGCGTCGTCTCCGTTGCACTGAATCTTGCTAATGGACAGTTTGGAGTTACGTACAACGCCGGGGTAACCTCGGCCAGAATCAGAATTACCGAAACCAACCCAGCAGCGCCTGGCTGCGTGACGGAACGGGAGTTTAACATCACGGTTAATCCGCAACCAACAGGTACCGTTTCGGTCGTACCAACGGCAGTTTGTAATGGAGACGGTGGAGTTGCAACCTTCAACCCAGGTGTTGGAACAGTACTTCCTGGAGCTACATACCTCTGGTCGACAACCACACCGCTCAACATTGCTCTAACACCACCACTGAATCTTCCATCCGTTGCATTTACAGCCACCAATCCAGGACCTGGCGTTGCTTCTGGTAATCTGACCATTACTGTTACCAATCCTGGTGTGGGCGGATGTGCAGTAGCGTTCACTCAGTCAGTGAACATTGTTCCGGACCCGACGGTACTTGCGCCAACTGTGCCTGTTCCAATCTGCGTAGGGGGAACGTATGCGATAACTGGAAATGCTTCAGCATATCCTGGTGGTGGAGTAACCCGTAACTGGAACTTCCAGCTCACACCTGTTGGTGCATACTCGGGTGCTGCTCCGTTGAGCACATCATTCAACTTGAACGCCGCTGCTGCAGTGTGGAACGTGACAATTGGTGACTCTTCCTTGGCAGATATCTTGGCAGGTGGAAGCTTCAATCTTACCATTACCGTTACCGACAACCTTTCACCTGCATCATGTGCTACCGTAGGCAACTTTGGACCGTTTACGGTCGAAACACGCCCTGTGCGTCCGCTGCTCGACTTCCCGAATCCTCAAGTTGTTTGCGACGGAGCATATCCACAGGTATACAACATCACGAACTACCTACCAGGACTATACAGCTATAGCTTGGCAACATCGGCTGCCGTAAGTGCCTTTGTTGCACCGACGTTCACGGTAAATGACTGGGGTGCTCCTGGAGCCCACACAGTAGATCTTACAGCAACCGACCTTATCACAGGCTGTACGCGCGTACAGCACTACGATATCACGGTTGTGGCGCAGCCTGTGAATCCGCAACCTGCACCAGTGATTACCAACGCCACACAGGATGAGCTTTGTGTGGATTCTCTGTACTTTGATAATCCTAGTGTAGTTGGCCCGCTGGCAATTGATCCCACACGGATCATCACCTACTCTGCACCTGTGCCGCTGGCCAACCACTGGTATCAGTGGTACGTAACCAATGGCTTCATTATCACTGGAACACCAGGCAGCTACGTTAGTGTAGGTCAGTTCACCACTGCCGCCCTAAATGCTACCAGCTGCCAGGTTGTTTGGACGGGTCCAACCCCTGGTAAGGTCAAGTACTTGGTGTTTACCAGTGACCCGAATAATCCTCCGCCAGCGGCATGTTTTGCAACGTCAATCGAACCAACACTTAATCTCCCGCTGATACCAACTGTGCCACTGACGTTTACCACGTCTTCTTCAGCACCGGGTAACAAGATCTGCGAAGGAGAAACAGTAGACCTAATTCTTTCAAGCAGTGAAATTGGGCTAGACTACCGTGTTGAAGAGTGGAATGGTACATCGTGGGTGAATACGGGTGTTACGCCAGTCGCGGGTACAGGTGCTGCCCTGAACATTACTGTTCCTGCGTCGGTGCTTACCATTACTACCTCACCGATTACAGATCATGTGTTCCGTATCACGGCTAAGGATCAAACATTTACGCCGGATATCAGCGGTCCATGTGAATGGCTGCGTACTGCAACGGACGTCATAACCATTCAGGTATATGACACACCGAACGACATCCCAGTGACGATCACCACCACACTCGTTTGCGAAGGCGACAATGTGTTGGTTGATGTTGGTACTGTAGGACAGCCAGCGCAACCACACGTGATGTACGAGCTGTATCGCCGTCAGATCTTCCCAGTTGTAGGTGCCTATGTAGGACCCATCGTATCTCAAATGGGTATCGCACCTACTATCACGCTTACGGACAACACTACGGCAGGAATTGGCACAGGTGGCCCGCTCCTTGCTGTAGACAACTACGAGTACGAAGTACGTGCCTTCATACCACCAGCTCCGCTGCTGCCACCGGCTAGTGGTTGTCCGGCAACGATGACGGCCCACCCAACGGCTCGCATCTTTGAAGACCCAGCCGATCCAACAGTTACCTTCTTCCCGAATCCAATCTGCTGGGAAGAAATGTTAACCGTTAACCTGGCAAACACCGAAGCTGGCGTAGAGTACGAAGTGAACGTAAACGGTTCCTTCCTATCGCCACAAGTGATTCTGCAAGGCACAGGTGGTGCGGTG
The DNA here is from genome assembly GCA_964620125.1 of uncultured Hyphomicrobiales bacterium. GTDB lineage: Bacteria > Bacteroidota > Ignavibacteria > Kapaibacteriales > Kapaibacteriaceae > OLB6. The sequence goes on along the minus strand of CAZUGQ010000006.1, from coordinate 13,658 downwards.
TCTGCAATGTTCAACGTTGCACAGATCCAGCCTACGAATCCGGTGAACTTCACCGTTGTGAACAACGTGCAAGTCGAGGCACGTCTGGTTCAGAATGCAACGTATACCAGACCGATACCAACGTCGGCTTGCCCGGTTAACTACGGCACCACCAACATAACGGTATATGAGAAGCCAGTTGCAGTTGTTAATGGACCTACGAACTCGTGTGGACCATCCACTGCTACGTACACAGCAGATCCGGTAACACCGGCTCCGCCGATGTACTTCTCATGGTTGATTACCACCGTTCCGCCTGCTGGCACAACACCAACGTTTGCGAACCCAACGATCAGTGGTACGGTGAATCCGTTTGTGGTTGACTGGGGTATCCACTTGCTTAACTGCGATGGTACCTACAATCCGTTAGCACAAACCATTCGGATGATTGCCACCAACTCATGGGGTTGCACCGACACGGCATTCTATAATGTGACAATCGAACCGACTGTTGCAGATGCCGATATTCAAGGTCCAACGTCGTCCTGTATCTATGGTGGTTTCGAAGAGCACCTGGATACCTTCTATGTTGAACGTCCAGCACCATGTGTGTTCCCAGCTGGGACAACGTATTTGTGGACGATGCCTTCGGGTGTTGTAAGTGGTGCAATTCGCAGCGGACAGTTCACCCCGGGTATTGTAGCCGAATGGTATACCACTGGTGGTACCAACATTGGAACAGTACAATGCGATATCACCCTACCTCCTTCGCACGGTGGTTGCACCACAACGCTGTTGCACGACGTGGTTGTTTACCCATTGCCAGTTCCGGTTATCAATGGTCCTACAACGGTTTGCCAAGGTGACCAGAACCGCGTATACACCGCAGACAACTACCCGTCTGACACCTACAACTGGCAGGTGATTGGTGGTACGATCGACGGAGGTCTGGGAGCAGGCATCGTTGGTGATACGGCCAAGCGGTCAGGCGTGGGTCTGAACACCATCTCTATCGACTGGCTGGATACGCCGAATCCCAATGCCTTCATTCGTCTGCGTCAAGTTTCGTCAGTCGGATGTATGAATGTTACGACGTTCAACGTGGTCGTAAATCCAACACCGGTTCCAGTAATCAATGGTGCCGACAAGACTTGCGACAACAGCGTCTACACATACAGCACGGCTAACAACGCTCCGAATAACACGTATCTGTGGACTGTTCTTGCTGGTGGCAATGCTACCATCACGGGCGGAGCAAATACCGCAACCGCAACTGTGCTGACTGGCGACATAGGTGGAGGCTCCTCCTTCACGCTGCAACTCACCGAAACAGTTCTTGCCACGAACTGTACGGAAACAGTAACCAAGGTGGTTACGATTGTTGAGAAGCCAAACCCAACCATCACTCGTGTTGCACCTGCTGGCGGAGCCGTTGGTGGTGCATGCCTTGGTCAGACAATTACCTATGGTAACACTGATCCAGTTGCACCAAATCCAACGTACAACTACAAGTGGAATGTTTCGAATGGTGCCGTTGTTGGCACTGACGAAGCTTCGACAGTGGTAGTAACCTGGAATACTGTTGGCACAGGCACGGTAACACTGAACAAGTGGCATACCGGATCGCAGTGCACAACTACGGTATCTCAGGATGTAACTATTACTAATGCTCCGGCCCCGACCATCAGTGGTCCGCTGAACGTTTGTGGCGAAAGCTCACATACGTACAGCACACCGTTCATCGCTGGCAACACCTATGCTTGGTCAATCAGTGGTAACGGAACCATTACTGGTGGTGGTACCACAAGTGCAGCTACCATCCTGTTCAACAATCCAACACCAGGCAATACTCTGGCTGCTACGATTGGTGTAACAGAAACGAACACACTCAGTGGTTGTTCGGCAAGTACTAACATCAGCGTTACAATCAGGTATCAACCACAGGTTGTTACAATTACCAGAGTCTCACCAGCTGGCCCGGTTAACCAGGCTTGCAACAACAGCACCATCGTATATAGTGTGCCGAACAACACGGATGCTATCTATCAATGGTCTGTAACTGGTGGTACGATCGTAAGTGGTGGCACCACCAATCAAGTAACCGTTCAGTGGACCAACGTTGGTACACAAACGCTTACTCTGGTTGAGAAGGATGAAACTGAAACCTGCATGGCTACATCAACCCTCAATGTTGGTGTAACCTATCAGCCAGTTCCTGCCATCACCGGCGATGCAATGCCATGTACCGAAGACACTCGCGTCTACTCTACACCTGATGTTCCGGGCAGCACCTACCTGTGGTCACTACCATCTGCTGGTGGTACGATCATGTCTGGCACAACATCACATCAAGTAACAGTGATGTGGACGTTGCAAGGTACCCGCACCGTTCAGGTTGTGGAAACCAATGGTAACTGTACGGCAACTGCAACACTTACAGTGACCGTAGGAAAGACACCAACGTCAACCGCTATCGCTCGGATCTCGCCGACAGGTGGTGTTGCCATTGCCTGCGTTAACCAGGTGATCACCTACGGAACGTCGAACAATGTTGGCAACACGTATCTCTGGAATGTTACCGGCGGTAACTTCGTTGGCGGAATCAACAACACCTTCCAAGTATCCATCGAATGGACTACCGTTGGTGCACAAACGATCACGCTAAAGGAAACCACTGCAGGAACAACCTGTTCGAAGACGGTTACACAAGTGGTAAACGTCGAAGATCAGCCAGCACCTACGATTGCAGGTCCAACACCCGTTTGTACGGACGACATGTCAACGTACAGCGTCACGGCTGTTGCTGGCCACACATACTCCTGGTCAATCAGCGGTGGTGGTACGATCATGTCGTCAACCACATCCAACAGCCTAACGGTTGAGTGGACTACTCCTGGTACATGGACCGTTAATGTTGTTCAGACAAATGGAACTGGCAATTGCTTCGCCAATGCAAGCCTGCTGGTGACTGTAGGTCAGACTCCAACACAAACCGAGATCACTGGTGATGCAACCGTATGCTATGGCAGCACGGAAACATACAGTGTGACCAATGTTGCTGGCCAATCCTATACGTGGACGGTGACAGGGGGCTCGATTGTTAGTGGAGCAGGCACAAGCAGCATCAACGTTCAGTGGACTTCCATCGGCAACCAGACTGTTGTTGTAGAAATCGGTACCATCGGTACGAACTGCGAAACAGAGCTGTTCAAGAATGTTTCAGTTGAAGATCAGCCAGCACCATCCATCACTGGTCCGGCGGTTGTATGTACAGATGATATTGCAACGTATGGTGTGAATCCAGTTGCAGGTCATACGTATGCATGGACCATCAGCGGTGGAGGTTCCATCATGAGTGGTGTGAACTCTCATGAAATGACCGTTGAATGGAGCACAGGCGGAACACACACTGTAACTGTAGTACAAACGAATGGCACTGGCAATTGCTCTGCTCTTGCCACACTCAGCGTATCGGTTGGTCAAACACCGATTCAGACAAGCATCGCTGGTGATGCCACCGTATGCCATGGTTCAGTGGAAGCCTACAGTGTAACCAACATTGCAGGTCAGACCTACGTTTGGACTGTTACCGGTGGCGTAATCGTAAGCGGCGCTGGAACGAGCACAATCAATGTGGAGTGGACAGCGCTAGGCACCAACGTGGTAACTGTTGAGATCTCCACGAACGGTACCAACTGCGAGAAGACGCTCACACTTGATGTAACCGTAGAAGAGCAACCCAATCCATCTATTGCAGGTCCGAACGTTGTTTGTACCGGCGACATTGCATCGTACAGCGTTGCAGCAGTACCTGGTCATAGCTACCTGTGGTCTCTCTCGGGTGGAGGTTCGTTCACGTCGGGAACGGTGGCACCAACAGCCACTATCCAGTGGACAACTGCAGGCACCCATACTGTAACACTCAAGCAAGACAACGCAACTGGAAACTGCACCAAGACCACCACACTGAGTGTGTTGGTTAATCAGACACCAGTGCAAACATCAATTGCAGGCGATGCAACTGTTTGCAATGGATCGGTTGAAGCATACAGTGTAACGTCGATTCCAGGTCAGTCCTACATCTGGACGGTAACTGGTGGAACGATTACTAGCGGTGCAGGCACCAATGCAATAACGATCCAGTGGACAGCCATGGGTCTGCAAACGGTGGAAGTTGAGATTCAGACCATTGGTACGAACTGTAAGGTTACTCTCACAAAGAACGTAACCGTTGAGTTCCAGCCAGCACCTTCCATCTCTGGTGATGCCAACGTATGTACGGATACAGAGGAGAGCTACTCAACACCGGCCAACGCAGGTAGTACATATCTGTGGACGGTCACGGGTGGCATTATCACATCCGGTGTTACATCCAATGAAGTCACGGTGAAGTGGACAACGGCTGGTACGCAAACCTTGACCGTTACCGAGAAGAATGCCTCGGGCAACTGTCAAGCCACAGCAACTATGTCCGTGATTGTTTCACCGAAGCCTTCAACCACGAACATCACTCGTCTCACGCCAACCGGACCGGTAGATCAGGCTTGTGAAACCGACGTGATTACGTACTCAACACCGTTCAATGCTACAAGTTCGTATCAATGGACGGTCACGGGTGGTAACATCATCGGATCAAGCACAAGCAACACAGTCACGATTAAGTGGACGAGTTTGGGCAATCAAACGCTCACTGTTGTTGAAACAACAACGGGCACGGATTGCCAAACCACTGACGTACAGAATGTAACTGTGACCTACAAGCCTGCTCCGAACATTAACGGTGCAAACGTGGCCTGTATCAACAAGGATCACGTATACTTCACACCGTTTGTGGTTGGAAGTGCCTATGCTTGGAGCATTACGCCAACCAATGCATTTGCACCAATCGTTGGCTATCCAAACTCGAACTCTATTGAGATCAAGTGGATCCAGCCAGGTCTGCATACCGTAACGGTAACGGAAACCAACATTGCCGGAGGCTGCTCGACCACAGTGTCGATGCAGGTACAGGTGAATGAAATCCCAACGCCGTTCATTTCCTCGACAACGGGTTATGGAAACCCTGCCGGACGTCGGCCAGGTATCGTGTGCAACTTCAGCACTCATACCTATACCACCTTTGCTACACCAGGCAACACCTTCGTCTGGGCAGTAACGGGCGGTACGATCGTCTCTGGACAGTACACGAATACTGTACAGGTAACCTGGGGCCCTGCTGGTCAAGGAACACTGTCGGTCACGGAAACCATCCCCGGCTCTGACTGTATCACGACGGATCGCGACACCTTCGATATCCGTCCGACGCCGTCGCCAAACATCACTGGAAACCTGAATCCATGTGGTAACTCTGTTGAAACGTACACCACACCTTTCGTGACTGGCAACAGCTACACTTGGACTGTTGTTGGCGGCACGATCATCAGTGGTCAGGGCACAAACACCATCTCTGTTAGCTGGCAGAACCCATCGTGGCCAAACACCATTGCAGGTTCGGTTTCGGTTACAGAATGGGTAACGGATGTTCTGCCAAGCATGAGCTGTATCAACAGCAACACACGGTCAATCACTGTTCGTCCGAACCCACCGGTTCCAACGATTACAGGACCGTCGGTTGTATGTGCAACGGATCTTGGCGACAACCCGCAAACGGATAACATGGTCACCTACTCGACCAGCATTCCTGCAACGGGATCGGCCCAAGGCTTCATCAACTATCAATGGACGGTTTCGAGCAACGGTTCAATCGTTGGAACATCAACCAGCACAAGCGTTAACGTTCGTTGGACGAATGCTGGAAGTACGCCAACAACTGGCACCGTAACGATCACGCAAACCTCTACGTGGGGCTGTGTTGTTACAGCATCACTGAACGTAACGATCAATCCACTTCCGAATCCGGTGGTGTCTGGTCCAACATCAGTATGCTTGAACACCATCCATACGTATAGCACGCCAGGTCTGCCAGGCCACTCATACTCGTGGGTGGTATCTGGTGGCAACATCATTCGCTCTGGTCAAGGCACGCCGAACATTACGGTAGAGTGGACTGTACCGGGTACACATGCCGTAACGGTTACAGAAACCAACACGTATGGCTGTGTTGCTCGCAACTCGCTCAATGTGACTGTGAATGAACTGCCATCGGTAACGATAACCGCTTCTGGTCCAACGACGTTCTGCCAAGGTGGCGACGTAACGTTGTCTGCTCCGGTAGGCTTTGCCAGCTATGTATGGAACACTGGTGAGACTTCGCGCAGTATCGTTGTGCACACTGGCGGTAGCTACTTCGTTCGGGTAACCGATGAGAATGGCTGCGTTGGAACATCGAACACAATTGTGGTGAACGTGTTCCCAAGCTCGCTACCAATCATCACGGTTAGTGGACCAACCACATTCTGCGAAGGTGGCAGTGTAACACTCACCGCACCATCAGGATTTGCAACGTACCTGTGGTCAACCGGTGCCAATACACAATCAATCGTTGTAACCGAAGCTGGTTCATACACCGTAACGGTTGCTGACGGTAATGGCTGTACGGGCACTTCAACCGAGGTTGACGTATTTGTTAATTCGAAGCCAACGCCAGTACTTACTGTGGTGGGATCCACCACCGTATGTTCAGGTGATAGTGTAGAAGTTCGTGCTCCGAATGGATATGTGTCTTACACGTGGCGTTCTGAGCGGAACATTAACTACGGCACAGGTCGTTCAATCTTCGTGAAGCAAACGGACACCATTTACTGTGAAGTTGTAGATGCAAACGGATGTGTGGGTGTATCGGACACGGTAATCATTACCGTAAGCCCCGTACCAGCCCCAATCGTGATTCCGAATGGTCCAACAACCTTCTGCGATGGTGGTTCAGTGGTACTCAGTGCTCCGGACGGGTATTCCAGCTACTTCTGGTCGAACGGTGCTACCACTCGTGAGATCACTGTAGTTGACGGAGGTAGCTACACCGTTGTGGTAACCAACAATGCAAGCTGCGAGGCTGCATCTGTTCCAACCGACGTTGTGGTTAATCCGCTACCGGCACGGCCATCGATAACTCGCAGTGGAGATACCCTGTATGCCAACTCAGCAGTGGCCCGCGGATACCAGTGGTACCGTGCAACCGGTATGCCTGGTCAGTATGCTCCAATTTCTGGTGCAACTGCGCACTACTTGCTAGTGAACACCTCAGGCACGTATCGTGTTGAGATTCAGGACGACAACACGTGTAGCTCGGTATCTGATGGATACGACGTCACCCTCACGGATGTGAATGACGTCGTGTTTGCGGGCCACGCACCAGAGCTTCATGTGTTCCCGAACCCAACGAGTGGCCTGTTCAACATTGAAGCTGCTAACCTCGAGGCAGGAGACGTTCGCATTGAACTTGTGAACAATCTTGGTGAGGTTGTCTACACCATCAATGAGGCATTCGGAGGTGGTACCTTCAAGACAAGTGTGAACATGGGCACGCTAGCAAACGGCGTATACAACGTGGTACTCTCCACGGGTGATCAACGCTGGAGCGTTCGCTTGGTGCGTCAGTAAATCTGACCTGAATTGAAAGTGACAAGGGCGCATCCGTTTGGATGCGCCCTTTGTTTTTGGGGGGGAATGATTGTTACTGGAAGGTGTTACCGGGAGTGCTTATGTCCCGGTACGGGTACCGGGAGTGCTATTGTCCCGGTACCGATACCGGGAGTGCTATTGTCCCGGTACCGATACCGGGAGTGCTATTCTCCCGGTACTCCTCCTCTTCCCACCCTGCAACACTTGTAACTGCACCCGTAGTTTTTGATCTTTAACCCCGTTGCATTCTACCACTCAGTTACCTACCCCATGAACAACGTGTTACTAAGTTTTGCAGCCTTTCTGTTGAGCCTACTCCTGCTACACCAATCCATGAACGCCTCCTCTGGTGGCGTTATTGGCCGCGCTACCGCTAGCGGATGTGGTGGTGCTGGATGCCATGGATCGCGTAACTCCACAACTACCGTGAGTGTGCTCGAAGCGGTTGATGGAAAGGTGCTTGTTCCTGCTGGCGGATCAGTGACACTGACACTCCGTATCGCACATTCCTCCGCAACAGCGGCTGGATGTAATATCACAGCTCGAACAAGTCTCAATGGTGTTGCTAAGGCAGGAGCACTATCAACGATTTCAGGTGAAGGCCTACAACTCTTCCAGAATGAACTCACACACTCTGCTCCAAAAACAATTACTGGAGGCGTGGCAGACTTCAAGTTTACATGGGAAGCTCCTCCACTGAATGGAACGTACTTCCTTCACGCTGCAGCTAATGCAGTTAATAGAAATGGTAATGCTAGTGGTGATCAATGGAACCTGATGGAGGCCGTGCAACTGGTTGTGTCGTCGGTTGACAACGTTTTCGAAACCGGGAATGCAGTGTCCTCCATTTCTCCGCTCCCTGCTCATGGTCCTGTTACCATTTCTGCTGCAGTTGTTCCTGGCTCTCCTGTTCACGTCTCCATCATTGATGCTGCCGGATCTGTTGTTCGCCAAGAGACCTCCATTGCCAATACTGACACCTTCCAGTACGTCTGGGACGGACGCGCTGACAATGGTTCGCATGTTGGTTCCGGCACCTACGCAGTTGCAATTCTAAACGAGCGTAAAGTTTTCAGTGGCATGGCCATCATCATACGGTGATTAATGTGATTCGTCCTGCATCAACTGCTCCACTATGGTGCATAGTATTCCTGCTTGCTGCGGGAATGCACGTGCAGGGCCAATGGCTGAAAGCAACGCTGCCACCACCATACTCTACTGGGTACTACCTCGATGTTTTTTTTCTGAGCAGCGATCCACGCTACGGCTGGGCATGTAGCATAGAAGGGTATGTTGTTCGCACCACCGATGGCGGCAATACGTGGCGAGGCACATCAACGTCGCGCGACTTTCTGGAATACATCCAGTTCCTTACACCTTTGGTTGGCTATACGTCCGGACCCGCCGGCCTGTACAAATCGGTTGATGGCGGTGCTACGTGGACCGATATCACACCAGCAGACCCCAATGGTGAACAAGCATGGGGTAGCTACTTTCTGAATGAACGCGAAGGTGTTTTCCTGGTAGGGGGCTGTGGCACAAGTATCCAATCGTTCTTTCGAACAACGAATGGTGGTGCTACATTCACCCTCACACAACGTACCGAACCACGAAGCGGCCTTAGTGATGCCATCCTCTACAAGGATGGTAGTGGGTTCGCCGTTAGTAGTGGCGTGATTTGGCGTACGACTGACTTTGGAGCATCGTGGCAGAAGTACTCATCCACTGGGCCTAAACTCTGGCATGAAGAACTGGCCATCGTTGGCCGCACATTCATGATCCCATCAGCAGGGCAGGGATGTGATGGCCAGGGCGCCGGTGGCGAGGTGCTGGTCTCGCATGACGCGGGATTTACGTGGAGTCGCTTTAATACGGGCGAAAACATGTTCGGCACTCACTTGATCGATGAAAACAGAGGTTGGGCCGCCGGCGATAATAGATCGGCCTTCTATACAAGTGATGGCGGTAAAACATGGGTGAATCGGAACTGCGGCCTTCAAGGGGATATGGACGATGTATTCTTCATCGGCGACACCTTGGGCTGGATTGCCGGAGCAGGCCTCTACAAATACTATCCTCGCACAGATGTTCCAGAAGTCCAGATTTACCCACAAGGTCCAATCATCGAAATCTGCGAAGGCGATAGCGTACTCCTAACAGGTTCAATCGGTTATACTCGATACTTATGGTCCGATGGCGTTTCTGCGCAGGCACGTTTTGCCAAGGCCGAGGGCAGGTACACACTGCTGGCATACGATAGCATTACCTGCCACGAGTCCGTTGCTCAAATTACCGTCAGGTACTTTCCAGGGACACGTCCTAGAATTTCAGCTACGGTGTTGGAAGTATGCGAAGGCGACAGTGTACGACTCGATCTCGTTGCCGACGCTGTAACACGCAAATGGTCAACAGGTGATACAACCGAATCAATCTATGTGAAGAGCTCGGGTGTGTTCTCAGCAACAATTGTTGATGGATACGGTTGCACACGATCCACACAGCCAGTACAGGTCGTTGTTCATCCTTTGCCGTCTCCACAGATAAGCACTAATCGAAAAACAACCATCTGTAAGGATGAATGGATAACACTTAGTGCACCGCCAGGCTACCGGAGCTACGAATGGAGCAATGGCTCATCCGAAAGCAACATTACCGTCAACCAGGCCGGTGAGTATACCGTCACTGTCGTAGATCAGTTCGGTTGTGTAGGTACATCGGCCGCTGTAGTAGTTGTTGTTCTCAACACCCAGAACAAGGTTGACGTGTTGTCGAGCATTCCTACTGGTGTGTTCGTACTCCCGGATGCTACCGTCGGTGAAATCGCATGTAGAGAGATTACCATCCTGAACCGTTCGGCCGACGAAGACCTTGTAATCCGCGACCCCACCTTTGTTGGCAATGTGTACTGCAGCATACCGCAAGCCCAACTTCCAATCGTTATCGCACCGTCCTCTGTAGGCAAGCTGAATATCTGTTATTCTGCAGTTGATACAGGCTTCGTACATGATACCTTGATCATCACCGACACATGCTCTCCCACCTACGTTCCCGTTCAAGGCTATGGAACATCGCTGCAGTTCGTCGGCAATAGCCGGTGCGAGGTCCCTGTCGACGTAGTCATGATCCGTGCTGGGGTGAGCCACTATCTGTATCCACCTTACCCGCTACCCGCAAATGATAGGCTGCAACTTCAGATCGCTCCACCTCTTCCCGAAGCATCAGCCTACCTCGTGGATGCCTTAGGTGCCACACGTGCCCACGGAGTACCGATTCATGGCCATGAAAGGACTACTTTCCAGTTCGACGTTTCTGCGCTTCCCCGAGGAACATACGTGGTGGTTGTTGAATCGAGCGGCTCAACTCCACGTGGCTATCCGGTGTTTGTGGTACATTAGTAGTCAATCATGGCTACCATCATTTCTCTCGATCCAAGAGTAACGCGGCTTGGTATACCGGATACTCCGGACGAACCTTTGCAGCCAACACCGCCGCTTGACCAGCATCCAACATTCGAAGTCTTCCACCAAGCAAAAACAGGTGCACACCATGTGCATGTTGGAAGTCTGCACGCTGCCAATGCTGAACTTGCCCTGCTCATGGCAAAGGAGCAGTTCGGAAGGCGCGGTCAAACACTTAACCTCTGGGTTGTTCGCACGTCTGATGTTGTTACGATGAGATCGGAAGATGCCGACGTTTTCGAAACAACACCCGAGAAAAAGTACCGAGACGTAGCTGCATACATGGTCCGCAATAAGGTAGAAGCTTTCAAGAAAGCTGCACAGGATTCGAAAACCGATAATCAAGCCCCGTCCACGTAGATCGTTTGCTCAGATGAACACTGTTGCATTGTCCGACCTCCTGCTTCGCATTGCCGATGACGAGTTGATTCTCGCGCATAGGCACAGTGAGTGGACGGGAATGGGCCCCCTACTTGAAGAAGATATTGCCTTCTCGTCCATTGCTCAAGACAAGCTTGGCCATGCGCAAGCTATCTATCGCATCAACCAGGAGCTATGTGGCGGAGCGCCTCCGGATGTGATTGCCTTTCAGCGCGAAGAACGTGACCTCAAATGCAGTCAGTTTGTTGAGCTGCCAAATGGTGAGTATGACTTTAGCCTGATGCGGCACTTCCTCTTCGATGCAGCGGAGTTCCATCGCTACAGCCTACTTGCTGCAAGCTCTGTAGAACCGCTTGCAAACCTTAGTCGCAAGATTCACGGCGAACTCAAGTATCATCTCTACCACGGTAAAACATGGGTTGAGCAACTGGCTGCCAACGGTAGTGAGGAAAGCAAGGCAAGGATGGCTAGCGCCCTCAACGAGGCATGGCCGTTCGCTCTTGGCATGTTCGAACCTGGCATCGATGAACAGGCTCTGACGTCAGAAGGAATCTTCGCTGGAGAAGCTGTGTTGCAGGAGATGTGGCTGGAGTTTGTAGCAAACGTGCTTACAGATGCCGGACTCTCAATTCCATCCAACGTAAGCCCAGTGTTAGGTGGACGAAAGGGTTTCCACACAGAACATCTCGGCCCACTACTTCTGGAGATGACGGAAGTGGTACGTATTGACCCAACAGCAGAGTGGTGATAGCGACCATCACCATCGTGATGCATACATGACGCCGGACGACATTCTTCTCGCTCTTCACGCCGTGAAGGATCCTGAGATCCCAACGATCAGCATCGTGGATATGGGTATCGTAACAGCGGTGAATGTTGATGGCAACTCTGTACACGTGAGTCTCACCCCAACATTCGTTGGCTGCCCCGCGATTGATGTAATGCGATCTGATACTGAACGAGTTTTAAAGGGGCTTGGGTTTACGTCGGTCTCAGTACACGTGGATTTTCAGGAGCAGTGGTCATCCAATCGAATAACGGAGCGTGGTCGGGCTGCACTGCTGCAACACGGCCTAGCCCCACCAGAGCCGTTCGAAGATACTCTTACACTGAAACTGGAAGTGTTGGAAAACATTGCCTGTCCAGTATGCGGCAGCAGGAACACAACTCTGCGTTCGCCGTTTGGTCCAACACTATGCAGAAGCATTCACCACTGCAACACGTGTGGTGAAACGTTCGAGGCCTTCAAGCCAGTTTAACCAGAGCCCCCTTACGTCAAACGCTTCACGGCATCCACAACACTCTAGAGAGATAGGGGCCCGAAGGAGCCGTAACTACCACGTAGTATAAGCCTCGAGCGATGGAACTCATGTCAATGGGGTACGACAGAACGTTGGCGCTTTGATACGCTCGGCTGATGGTATGTTGGTGTATCATGGCTCCATCGGTACTCACGAGTTGGACAACGTATTGGCCAGGCTCGTCGCCGGATATCGAAACGTCGATCACACTTGAAGAAGGCCGAGGCACTGCAGTAACAGATGTTTGGGAGAAGTATCGAAGTGCTCTTCCTTTGATGTTGCATCCAGTAACGAGAAGGAGGCTTGGTGTAGATCCATTGGATGGACATGTTAGGCCCGCCCAATGGATGTCTTCCCAGTGAAGCGTTGCCGTTGTGATCGACCCACTAAGCACAGTGCCATACAAGGTGTTGATGCGCTGCTGTGGATTAACGAGTTGTATGTTATGCTGCAGAAGCCTGGTTACGCGCTCGTTTCCACGTATTGAGAAAAAGGGCTGGCCGATATCCCACCGAGATGGATAGAACACTTCGGCTGGGAAAATGAGACTTGCCATGAGGGTATCAGCAAACATCGGAAGTAACTCCGGGTCTACTTCGACCACCACTGGGATACCTAGGTCATCGGTTCCAGCTTCGGCCGAAATGGTCGAGGCACGAAGGACAACACTTGCCGTGTCTACTACATCAACGGTGAGCAACGTCCTATCCTCGCAACCAAATGCGTCAACCCCAGCAATCTCATATGTGGTGCTTACCCGTGGAGAGGCAATAGGATTGGGGATTGTTGGGTCAGATAGCCCATCAGAAGGCGTCCACCGGTACGTTGCAGCGCCCGATACCATAAGCTGAACAGCCGAGCCCTGGCACAAGCGAACTGACGATGGGGATGTGATATCGAGCGTAGACACGAACACCGTTGTACTGTCAACAAACACCGAGCCATCCTGTATTGCTGTGGGCCTATATGTAGTTGTGGT
>CAZUGQ010000005.1:127713-130000 GCA_964620125.1 uncultured Hyphomicrobiales bacterium | reverse complement strand
ATACCGTAGAGCTCATCATGGAGTTCGAGAAGGTGTTCGAACTAACCATTGATGATAGCGACGCCGAGAAGATTTTGACTGTAGGCGACGCGATTTCCTACATCGAATCCAAGAAGGCCTGACCGGTTTTGTCAGCTCCTCTACCTATGCGCCCGCGCGTAGTCATCACTGGCCTCGGAGCCGTTACTCCAATCGGCAACACGGTTGCGGATTTCTGGAACGGTATGATGCTTGGCAAAAGTGGTGCTGCTGCCATCACCAGATTTGATGCGACCGACTTCGACACCCGCTTTGCGTGCGAGGTAAAGGAGTACGATCCGTTGCTGCATGTGAACCGCAAGGAGGTGCAGAGAATGGATCTTTTCACCCAGTTTGCCATGTCGGCCGCTGTTATGGCTATGGAAGACAGCGGACTGGACGTTGAAAAGATGGACCTGGAAAGGTCTGGCGTTGTGTTCGGTTCCGGCATTGGTGGCATGTGGACGTATCATCATCAGCAGCAGAATCTATACGATCGTGGTGGGAAGCCGGACAGAATCTCACCGTTCTTTGTGCCGATGCTCATATCGGATATTGCTGCAGGGCATATTGCGATTCGGTATGGTCTTAAGGGACCCAACTACGCAACCGTTTCGGCCTGTGCTACATCGTCGCATGCCATTGCCGACGCCTTCATGCTCATGCAGCGAGGGATGGCGGATGTAATGTTGGCAGGGGGCTCTGAAGCCGTGGTATGCCCGATGGGTATTGGCGGCTTCAATTCCATGAAGGCTCTATCAACCCGCAATGATGACCCACTTACAGCCAGTCGCCCATTCGACGCTGGCCGTGATGGTTTTGTGATGGGCGAGGGTGGCGGCATTTTGGTGCTCGAAACGCTTGATCACGCGTTGAACAGAGGCGCGCGCATCTATGCCGAGATTGTTGGTATCGGTTTAACAGATGATGCCTTCCACATCACGCAGCCTGCTCCCGGTGGAGAAGGAGCTGTACGCTCTATGAAGCTTGCCATTCAAGATGCAGGCTTGCAACCCGCGGATATTGACTACATCAATGCGCATGGTACATCCACACCGTACAACGACAAGAGTGAAACGGCAGCTATAAAGACGGTGTTTGAAGACCATGCTCACCAGCTTAGCGTGTCGTCAACAAAGTCCATGACTGGCCACCTGCTCGGTGCTGCAGGTGCCATTGAAGCCATTGCTACAACACTTGCACTCCATCACCAGGTTGCTCCGCCTACGATTAACCAGATTGAGGCCGACCCCGAATGTGATCTGGATTATGTGCCGAACACTCCGAAGAGCAGACCCATCCGGGCAGCACTCAGCAACACCTTCGGATTCGGAGGACACAATGCCACATTGTGCTTCAAGATTTTTGAGGGATAGACGGGATCGCTTGCAGGCAAGTACCCAGTGAAAGACCTCGTTAGACATCTGTACGACAATCTTCTAAAGCTCACAGGTCAGAAGACCACTGGTGAGCAGCAGGAGTTTCGTGAGCTGTTCCCGCCACTCAATTTGCTTGACGAGAAAGCACGGGCGGACCTGCAGAAGTTAGTTGGATTACCCATCGAGAGCACTGCGTTGTACGAGCAGGCACTCACCCATCGTTCATATCTGCAAGTTGTTAACGAACGTGGTCACCGATCCAATGAACGCTTAGAATTCCTTGGTGACGCCATTCTGGGATTCGTTACAGCAGAATATCTGTTCTACAACAACAAGCGGGTTCTCGAAGGTGAACTCACCAAGATGCGTTCATGGCTGGTGAACAAAAAGTCACTTGCGATTTGTGCAAGAACCTTAGGACTGGAGCGGTTCATTTTTTTAAGCTATAGCGCCCGACAATCGCTTGAAAAAGGAAACGACGGACTCCTTGCTGATGCACTCGAAGCCTTGATTGCCGCCGTGTACCTCGACAATGGTTTCGAAGAAGCCCGAGGCTTCATCGTCGAAAAGCTGCTGCCAATCATGGTGAATGAAAGCCTAGTACACGATACCAACTACAAAAGTCTACTGCTCGAAGCAGCACAGGCGAAGGGTCAGGGAACACCCAGGTACGTAGTGATCAATGAAGAGGGACCCGATCACGACAAGGTATTCACCGTTGAGGTCATTGTAGGTGAGCAGGCCATGGGTACCGGTACTGGACGTAATAAGAAAGATGCCGAGCAGCGAGCTGCCGAGTTAGCGCTCGAGGCCATTACGCGAAGAGGACGGCAACGACGTCAACATTCCTGATTTTTGTCAGAGTAACTGTTGACGGGTTCATCTGGTCA
>CAZUGQ010000005.1:122563-127659 GCA_964620125.1 uncultured Hyphomicrobiales bacterium | reverse complement strand
ATACCGCTCTGTGCACAGTTCTCCGGTGCGTTGCCCTTCGGCAAAAACAAGGTGCAGTACGAGCAGTTTCAATGGAAGTACATTCAGTCTGAGAACTTCGACGTGTACTTCCACCAAGGGGGAGACTATGCAGCCAAATTCACCGCCAAGCAAGCAGAGAAGGCACTTCGCGAAATCGAAGGCACGTTGAGTTACTCAATCACAAAGCGGATTGTCTTCATCGTATACAGTTCGCACAACCAGTTCCAGCAAACCAATGTGATAGACGAGTTCATGTCGGAAGGCATTGGTGGTGTAACTGAGCTGTTCAAGAATCGCATCGTTGTTCCATTTGAAGGCGACTATGCAAAGTTTGCGCACGTTATCCATCACGAGCTTGTGCATGCCGTGCTTAACGACATGTTTTATGGTGGCTCCATTCAGTCATTGATGAGCAACACGGCGAAGGCCATTCTGCCCTTGTGGATGAACGAAGGCTTTGCTGAGTACAGCAGTGTAGGCGGGTTGGATGTAAAGACCGATCAGTTTATGCGCGATGTAGCAGTTAGTGAGTACCTGAAGGGTTTGCATCAACTGAACGGTTACTTTGCCTACCGAGGTGGCCAGGCATTCTGGAGTTATGTGGCGCAGAAGTATGGTGCAGGCAAGGTTGGTGAGGTACTTAATCGGTTCCGTGCGATTGGAGATATCAACGCCACGTTCATGGCAGCCTTCGGAATGAACTTTGAAGAGATGTCTGAGCAATGGGCAAAGGACACAAAGAAGTATTATTTCCCGGATGTTGACCGCTACGACTATGTGGAAGATTGGGCCACACGGCTCACGAACCATCAGAAGGAAGAGAACTTCTACAACACATCACCTGCCATTTCACCAAACGGTGAGCGCGTTGCATTTATTAGCGATAGGGGAGACGGACTGTTTGCACTGTATGTGATGGATTTACAAACGAAGGACATCTGGAAGATTGCCAGCAGTTCTCGCGCTACCGATTTTGAAGAACTCAACTTTCTTACACCAGGCATTTCATGGAACCCGGAGGGAACCATGCTTGCCGTTGGTGCCAAGGCCGGAAAGACGGACGGTATTTACTTGGTACATGCCGACAACGGCGACTACGAAGTTGTAACACATGACATACAAACCATCGGTGGTGTAGCCTGGTCGCCAGACGGAAGGCGGATTGCCTTTGATGCAGCTCCAGGAGGTGTACAGAGTGACATATACATCTACGACCTGCAGACGAAGGAACTCTCGCAACTGACTAACGACATCTTCACGGATTTGGAACCCACCTGGGCACCCGATGGCAGCACCGTATACTTTATCTCTGACCGAGGCCGGTATGTTGACGGCATGCAGAACCAGGAAAACTTTGAGATGTGGACGCATGACGTTAAACAGCGTGACATCTATAGCATTACCTTAGACGACAGAGTCATCAAACGCCTCACGAATGATCCTTTCGTTGGTAAGTACTCCATTGTTGTAGCACCTGACCATAAGTCATTGCTCTTCACCGCAGACTACAATGGCATTACCAACCTATGGGAACTGAATCTTGCTAGTGGAGAAAAGAAGGCTCGTTCCAATTCTCTGCAAGAGGTTAGCCAGATTTCACTCTCGCGTGATGGTACCAAGCTCCTCTTTGCATCACAGAATCGGGTTGGTTATGATCTGTTTATTCTTAAGTATCCTTTTGATTTACCGGTTCGTGACAGTCTGCCTCTAACACGATTCCGTCAGGACGAGCTTGACGAGCGTAACTCTCTTGCAAGCATCATGGACCGGGAGGGGGCTGAGGCAGCCGTGGAGGAGTTCAGCTACGGCACGTTCGACGTAGACTTCTCCAGAACCGCTATGGTACCACCCAATGAAGACGTAGTGAATGCCGACCCTGCGGGTTCGGCAAAAGCTGGTGAAGGAATGGTGGATTTTGCGCCAAAGGATTATAAGGTTTCCTTTTCGCCCGACGTTGTGACTGGTTCAGCAGGGTACAGCAACTGGTTCGGGGCACAGGGCACTGCGCAGATGCTGTTTACCGACATGCTGGGAGACCATGAGATCTATTTCCAGGCGAACCTGTTTCTCGACCTCACGAATAGTAATTTCTTCCTACAGTACAACTACAAGCCCCTTGTTATCGATTACAGTTTTGCTGCCTTCCACAATGCAGGATACACGTATGTTCAGCAAGGGCCGTACGTTTACCTGAACAGGTTAAGAACCTATGGTGGCGCTGGCTGGGCATCCATTCCATTCAGCAGATACGCCAGGGTGGACCTTGGCATGCAAGCGCAGGCAATGACGCGCGAAAATATCGACGATCCGCGCCAACCAAGTTTAGATCGTTTTGTTGTTGTTCCAGCGGCTTCGTACGTCTTTGATGACGCGATCATGGGCTTTTGGGCACCAATCAAGGGTACGAGGCTCAACTTTACCGTAGAAGGCTCACCGCCCATAGGTTCCAACGGTTTAGCATTTGCAACAATGCGGGCTGATCTCCGCGAGTACCTGCATCTGGGCGGCAATTATACCTTGGCACTTCGTGGAAATGGCGGGATGAGCGTAGGACCCGATCCTCAGAAGTTTTTTATTGGTGGCATAGACAACTGGTTCAATCGATATTTCGGCATCGCGGGGTGGCCGTTTCAGAATCCTGAAGATTTTGCGTTTACACGTCCGGGCTGGCCCTTGCGTGGGTATGCGCTTAATGAACGCAATGGTTCGCAATATTTCGTAGCAAATGCGGAGCTCAGATTCCCACTGTTAATAGCACTGCAGGCTGGGCCGTTACCTTCGTTGTTCCAGGGCTTGCAGGGGCAGGTGTTTTTTGATGCTGGAGGAGCATGGGATGAAAATGGCGTACCGGGGACAACGATCGAAAACACCCGCCTTGTAGCATCGGATCCCATCCTGTTTAGTACCGGTTTTGGCATCAGGTCGCTGGCATTAGGACTGCCACTGCGTTTCGACGTAGCCTGGCGCCATGAGGCCAACGGGTCCATGTCGGCTCCAATCTATTTATTCTCACTCGGCGGCGATTTTTGAGAAGCCCGCTCTTGCATTTGTACGTGTGAGAATCTCGTTCTTCAAGTATTCCAATCGGAGTGTTGGTACGTTTGCTTCGAACAACACGGAATCGCTATAGGTTGGCTGAAACGTTGCTTCCACCTCTTCGAGAAGAGTGATAATCTTTGTAACGTCCTCGTAAAGGCAGTGTACAAGCAGCGTAGCCATTTCAATCACAGGTATCAACTGGGCCTGACCTATCGCAGCACGCGTTGATTCGGCATAGGCGCGGGCCAACGGACCAACACCCAGCTTCACACCACCAAAGTAGCGGGCAACCACAGCAACAACATTCGTAAGCTTGGCTTGCTGCAAAGCGAACAGCATTGGCTTGCCGGCTGAGCCGGATGGCTCACCGTCGTCACTCATTCTATACTCCATTCCCAGCGTGCCAAGTCTCCACGCAAAACAATGATGCACAGCGTCGGCGTGATCAGACCTGATATTTTCAACGAGGCGTTGCGCCTGTTCACGGGAGGACGCAGGAAAAAGAAAAGCTAGGAACCTTGATCGGCGGACCTCAGTTTCGAACGATACAGGCCCTCGAATCGTCAGCGGTTGAAGTACAGGGGTTGACATGAACACACACATGCAGGACCAAACATGAAGATCGGGATGGTATGCTACCCGACCTACGGTGGAAGTGGCGTATTGGCCACGGAACTGGGCTTAAATCTTGCCAAGCGCGGTCATCAAGTGCACTTCATCACTTATGCACAGCCGATGCGTCTGGATAGGTTCCGCGACAACATCTTTTTCCATGAGGTAGAATCGCCGCAATATCCATTGCTTGAATTCAACCTCTATACGCTTGCATTAGCGGGCAAGATTGTCGAGGTCGCAAGATATGAATCACTCGACGTTGTGCATGTGCACTATGCTATTCCTCACGCTATCAGTGGTTTTTTAGCTGCTCAGATACTCAAGGATAAACAGCCGTTCAAGCTGGTAACCACTCTTCATGGCACTGATATCACACTTGTAGGTCTTGAACCAACGTTTCATCCTCTCGTGCGATTTTCACTACAGAAGAGTGATGTTGTTACTGCCGTTTCTGCTCACCTTGCCGAGCGCACACTACAGAACTTTGGACCAGGAGTAGACATCCAGGTAATACCCAATTTTGTTGACACCAATCAATATCAATACACACCCTGTAGCGACTTAGAACGGCAAATCAAGAAGGATGGAGCGCATGTGCTTATCCATGTATCAAATTTCAGGCCGGTGAAGCGAGTACAGGACACTGTTCGAATCCTTGCAGAGGTGCGAAAGAGTGTGAATGCGCGCCTTGTTCTTGTGGGCGATGGACCCGATAGAAGCGAAACCGAGCGATTGTGTAGAGAGCTCGGCGTATCCGAGCACGTGATGTTTCTTGGAAAGCAGAATGGACTTCCAGAGATCATCAGCACTGCTGATATCTTCCTGTTACCATCCCAACAGGAAAGCTTTGGTTTATCTGCTTTGGAGGCGATGGCGTGTGGAGTGCCCGTTGTGGCAACAAACATCGGCGGCATTGGCGAAGTTGTTGAACATGGTGAAAGTGGATACCTGGCCGAGCTTGGAGACGTTCAGCGAATGGCCAAATACTGTGTTGATCTCCTAACAAGCCCTAAGAAAATGCAGGCTTTTAAGCTATCGGCTCGTAAAAGAGCGGTAGAGAAGTTCGACATTGATCTTGTTGTACCGATCTACGAACAGATGTATCTGCGAACACTTGAAGAGCGAGAATCTCTATCACTCGAAAATGTACCGCGTTTTACGCAGAGCTAGACCAGCGAACCCCGCTGCATCTTCCTCTGTTGCATCGTCCTGATAATGCATCAAATACATCTTTTTTCGTGTTTCATCAGGCAGTGTTCGGAGTTCATTGAACGATGCATGAACGGCGTTTCGTGTTAGGCTAGCATCGTGGAACATCACTACTGACCGATCATCGTACATCTCTATCAAAGACGAGTCGAACTTCGTGTCGCCAGATACGAAAACCTTATTATCAATCAGTAGGCCGTAAGTGATGAAGG
>CAZUGQ010000005.1:0-122548 GCA_964620125.1 uncultured Hyphomicrobiales bacterium | reverse complement strand
ACCTGGAATATGATTTGTGTGGAATAGTTCCAGCTCTATACCGCGAAAGTTTGTTCGAAACACTGCCCGGCCATTCATGCTCGCAATGCGCGGTATGGGATGAACTTCATAGAAGTCGTCGAATGAAAGCCGCTTGCCTTCGGTATTCAGTTCATTGTATTCCAAGCCCCCTCGCAAACTTTGTTCCCACAGTACCTTGCGGTATTCGTCCGTAACCAGCATGATGAGCTTTTCCCGACCACTTGGAATACCCACATATCGATCGCGTAAGGTACTCAATACCACCAATATGATCGGCGTGTGAATGTGTGGGTAGAACGGCATTGATATCCTCGGCAGACCGACCAAGGTCTGCCAGCGCTTGCGGACCAGTCATTCCAAAATCCACAAGGAGATGTGTATCTCCTTTGATGATGAGGAAGTTGGTTTGGTACAACGACCGTGAAAAAGCCGTACCCGTGCCTAAGAAAACCACCTCAAGCTGTCCATCGTTGGTTAGTTGGAGTGGTCCTTCGAGATCAAGAATCTTCATTCGACAAGGCAGGCCATGGTGGAACAACGGTCAGGTAACGGGGTCAGACTTCGTCATTGCCTCACGAGAAAGTTTCTCGATGAGATTCCTGTTGAACACCGATTGAAGGGCTGTGCTGATATCAGGATGTCGTTCAAGGAGTTGCTTTAAATCGGTGAACCTCCACATAAGATACCGAGTTGCAGCAATAGTTCGAACCGTAGCCGAAGCCATATTGCCAGAAACAAAGGCCATTTCTCCAATGAAATCGCCCTGACGGCAATAGGCGACCACTCTTCCATCAACATCAACAGATGTGGCTCCATCAGTGATCAACACGATTCGAGATACAGGCTGGCCTTGCACGGTAAGTGTTTCACCTTCCGTTGTGGACACCCACGTACCAGTTCGGATAAGCCTGTGGAAATCAACCACACTTAGATGTGCAAACAACCGAAGGCGGAGTGCTTCCTCTTCTGGCGTAAGACGTGCACGCCTGCGTTCGTAAATGAGAATGCCGATCTGAACAAGGTTTATTACTGTAAACGAGGCTTCCCACAGTACCATTGAAAGCTGATTTATACCAAGGTCGTAAATCACTGCTGCGATTCCCGAACCCACAGCTAGCACGCGAAGTGGAAGGATATTGCGCACAAGCGAGGCTCCCACCAATAACAGGTAGGACAGATGAAGAATTAACTCGCTATTCACGATTCGGCAACATGGTTTGTGATTTCCATTACATTCCTGCCACACAAACATCGTCCAAACGTCCTCTTGTCGCAACACTGATCACTATCTTCACACCATCAAGTTGTCCTCACCAACCTTCGCCGACCATGCAATCTGCTTTGGAACACCTTGCCAATCTCCGCACACATCGCGAAAAAGAGCTGATGGAGTTCCTTTCAATTCCATCCATCAGCACCTCCACCACCCACGCTGAGAATGTGGCTGAGTGTGCAGAATGGCTTCGGAATCACCTCATAACCATTGGCATGAATACTGTAGAGGTGATACCCACGCCGGGACACCCAATTGTGTATGCGGAACATCCTGCTGGAACGCCAGATGCACCAACGGTTTTGTTCTATGGACATTACGATGTGCAGCCAGTTGATCCGGTGGACCTATGGACCAATCCTCCCTTCACACCCACAATCATCGATGGCAAGGTGTATGCAAGGGGAGCAACTGACGACAAAGGCCAGGTGTTCGCACACATTAAGGCAATCGAGAGTCTGATTGCCACAAGCCCCCTTCCAGTCAACATCAAACTGCTGATTGAAGGGGAGGAGGAGATTGGTAGCCCCAACCTTTCGCCGTTCGTTCGCGCCAATGCAGATAAACTTTCGTGTTCAGCCGTGGTGGTAAGCGACACGGCAATGTTTGCGCCAGGGCAACCAAGCCTGGTTGTTGGACTGCGTGGTCTAGCCTATGTGCAGATCGACGTACAAGGTCCGAATCGAGACCTTCACAGCGGTGCGTATGGCGGCCCAGTGGTGAATCCGCTGAACGCTCTTTGTCGGATCATTGCTTCGATGACAGACCCTATCGGGAGGATTGCCATTGATGGTTTTTACGATTCGGTTTTAGAGCTCAGCCAGGAAGAAAAACGTGAGTTTGATGCGCTTGGCTTCACTGACGATCGATTGATGAATGATGTACAGGTTGATGCATTGGGCGGTGAGCAAGGATATACCACTCTTGAAAAGCTCTGGTCACGTCCGACCCTGGATGTAAACGGCCTGTCCGGTGGGTATCAGGCACCCGGAGCAAAGACTGTGCTGCCAGCACGAGCAATGGCCAAGGTAAGTATGCGACTCGTGCCACAGCAATCATCGACGGAGATCGTGGAGCTGGTGCGGAGGCACGTTGCCAGAGTGGCACCACCTGGTGTTCATGTGACCGTGACGGACCTGCATGGTGCTAATCCAGTTTTAGTGCAGCGCCCGAACACTGCTATGGAAGCAGCCGCATTGGCTCTCCATCAAACCTTTGGTGTTCCGTGTGTATACCAGCGCGAGGGTGGTTCTATTCCGGTTGTGGAGCTGTTCGATGCAGTGCTTAAGGTTCCTGTTGTACTGATGGGTTTCGGTTTAAGCACAGAGAACCTGCATTCGCCTGACGAGCATTTCCATCTAGAGAACTTTCATAAAGGGGCTGAAGCAGCACTTCGGTTCTATCAGAATCTGGCACGTTCATGACCCGCCTTCGAGCAGAAGTTCTCCTTGCAGTAGTCACGGTATTGTGGGCAGGAACCTTCGCACTCGTTAAGGAGGCCCTGCACTCGATCTCCCCAGCTGCCTTTGTGTTTTGGCGTTTCGCTTTGGCCAGCGTGGTTGCTCTTGCAATTTGGGGCCATACGCTGCGACTCATCACACCCAAACTCTTGTGGCAGAGCGCTGTTCTCGGAGTACTGTTTGGCGCCGGTTTCATCCTTCAGTCCATCGGCCTTACCGAAACAACTGCAACAGCGTCGGCCTTCATCACCGGAACCACCGTTGTATTCATTCCCTTCGTCTATCTCATCGTCGAGCGCCGGCCGGTTCGAATGATGAACTGGATATCGACAGTAACGGTGTTGTTTGGCCTTGTTCTCTTCACTGAACCTGACCGATCTGGTTTGAAAATTGGTGATGTGCTCACACTTGGCAGCGCCGTTGGGTGGGCTGTGTACATCGTTGTGTTGGATGTACTAACGAAAGAGCATGCTGATGACCAGGGACGTCGGAATCTTTTAGTCGTTAGCCAGTTCCTGGTAACAAGTATCATAGCCTTGGTTTGTATTGGTGTATTTGATGGGGGAGCACATCCAACGTTCTGGACACCTCAGCTTCTGCTTGGTCTGCTGTATTGTGGCCTACTTGCCACAGTAGTCGCCACGTGGCTCCAAACGAATGTTCAGCGTTTCACTCATCCGGTTCGGGCAGGAATCATTTTTTCGCTCGAACCAATCTTCGCCAGCGTGATCGCACTTGCATTGTTCAGCGAGCAGTGGACGTGGCGGCAGGGGGCTGGGGCACTCGTACTTCTTGCGGCTGTGATCGTTCCTGACCTCTTGCAGCTCCGCACTGAACCACGGGAGAGCGCATGAGTCAACAGCCAACAAAGTCTGATATCCGCCGTGAGCTTATCGAGCGCAGGCGGGGTTTGTTAGAAGAAGAACGAGCTCTCAAGAACATGCTCATTTTTGAACGAGCACACAAACATCCCGCCTTTCAGCTCGCACAGCATGTGCACGTGTACAGGAGTTTACCCGACGAAGTTGAGACATGGCCGATCATTGAATACGCATGGGGAATCGGCAAGCAGGTATGGGTACCGGTCGTGAGCAGTGATGGCAGCTTACAACACGTTCTCATTACGCGAGACACTCAATGGAAACACGGTAGGTTTGGCATTGAGGAGCCAGTTGACCGAGAGGTGGTTAGAGCTTCGGTGGACTTTTCCGTCAGGGACGTCGTCATTGTTCCGCTTGTTGCCTTCGATCAGTCGTGTCATCGGTTAGGGTATGGGAAGGGTATGTATGACCGGTTCCTCGCAAAGGCTCAAGCATACAGTATTGGTGTTGCTTTCGAAATACAGCGTGTTCGAGCCGTACCGGTCTCTCAAACGGATGTTCAATTAGATGCTGTTGCAACGGAAGAACGTTGGTACCGTCTGGAAGGAAGTGTTCGTACGTAATGTGCCGGGTACTTATCTCCCCGGCACTTCACGATCAAAACGACGACAGAGTGCCGGGGAGATAAGTACCCGGCACTCTCTTTCGACTCTTACAACTCTCACGATAACCACGCCACACCCTCCATGCTTCGCCCCCTAGCACCACTTGCCCTTTTCCTCTTCGCCCTGCCACTGCATGCTGCGTGTACCGATTCTCTCGTACTTGATAATGTTGCCTCGCTCGTTGCCTTCGACGTAGATACAACCGGGCATTGGTGGTCAATTACCCAGCCATACGCCGGATTTCAGCAGCTCGTGATTGATGGAAAGGACTTCGGTACATGGGACACCGTTCATCCGCCCGTGTTTGCCTTCGATGGTAGTACATGGGCCGCACGGGCTGTACGGTCCGGCGAATCGGCAATCATCACTCCAGATGGTACGAGGCGAAGTCCTGTTACAATCGAAGGAATAGCGTTCCCGCCACAACATTCAGTGCTATGGTGGGTTGAGTTCGATGGGGTAAACAGAAAGGTTACCAACGGAGAACGTTCCTACGTTACTGGCTACCCTGCAAACCACTTGCGATTCGATCCACAAGGCCTGGCTGTAAGCTGGATTGAATTCCGCCCAGGTCAGCACATCCTCATGCAGAACGGACGTGAAGTGGCGCGGGGAGACAACCTTGCACTAGCCGGTGTTTGGGCTGATGGCCGATGCCTGTACATACGAACACTTGGCCTAACCTCCAACGTACTCCTCGGCGAAGAAGAGCTTACGGGTGCAGTTCGGTCCGTGACGGCTCTCCGCATCAATCCACTGGGTTCCGTTGCCACGTGGCAGGCCACGGATGGATCCGGGCAAGTCCGCACGTACATCTACACCGACGAGTATAATGCTCCCTGGGAAGGACCTGTTGTTGCCCAAGCGGATCCACATCTAACCTTGAGTCCGTTCGACCCGCTTGTGGCATATCGTACTGTATTCCAAGGAGGACGGGTTGTTGCTTTCAACGCAGCTATGTATCCACATGGCAGCGTGGCTGGACGCCCCACGTTTTCGCATGATGGTGCCATTATGGCCTACACGAGCAAGGACAATGGCGACTTCGTCGTGCTCAATGGCAAGCGCTTTCTGGTTAACGCAGGTGTTCCAATCGAAGATGACATTGCCGTTTCTCCAACGGGGCGCAGTGTGGCCTGGCGCAGTGGCACCACCCTGGTTGTGGTGAATGTTGATCCCAATACTCTTCAAATGGGTCGCATGTGTGATGCCGTGGGTAGAGTTATCTATGATCGTAGAACAAAATCATACGTGGCTCTTGGCGTGGTTACTGGACGTCTCTTCATGCTTCGTTGCCCAGCCACTTAACTAGTTTTGCCTCCTATGCAGGACAGTGCTGTGACATTGAAACCAACGCATGTTGTCGTTCTAGAACACACGGGTAGCGAACACTCCGTGGTGGTAGATGGAGCCAACTGCTCGGTTGCCAATACGGTTGTTTCCATAACTCCATTACCAGTACTGTTTGAATACTTGGCAGAATGGAATGGGGCTTTGGTGCCGGTATTCGTTGAGACTGATGGCATTGATCATGTGCGAGTGTCCTTTCGCGGATATAGCTTCGATGCACGAATCCTCAAGGCAGATCACCATGCACTGCTAGCTGTACTGCATGCCAGTGCGGCCATGCGCACACGCACCGTTCGGGTTCTTACTCCTATGCCTGGTTTGCTTAAGTCGATACTTGTACGTGACGGTTCCTCGGTTCGAAAGGGCGAACCTCTGTTTACACTCGAAGCCATGAAGATGGAGAATGCGATTGTTGCTCCAATTAATGGCGTTGTGCGAGAACTAGCCGCTGTAGAAGGCCAGGCAATGGAAAAGGGAAGCAAGCTCTGTACAATCGAACCTGCAGCCGAGGTTCGCTGATACGTTAGCCAACAAGGAGCAGTGTTTGCCATGCCGCATCGATCTCTCCAGCCTGGATGAAGGCCTTTGCAATACGATGACGGGTAACGTCACTTCGAATTCCTGGCTGCTGCATGAAGGCAAACAGTGCACCCATTGGATTGCCTGCAGCAAGTTCTATGTCCACACTGTCTGCCTGCATGTTCTCCGGAAAATCCGGGAAGGATCCATCCAGCATCGGCAGAACTGGCACATAGGCAAGTCTCGCGAGATCGTTGCCCGTGAGCACTGGACTCGTGCGAATGTGTTCTGGCAAGCCATCCATGCCAATAGGCTGGTGCGGAGGTTGCGAAGCACTAAACAGCTCTCGAGTTCTCGTATACCAGGCACCATTCATTCGAGCCACAAGATCCATCCTTCGAGGGTCGATTGCTCCATCAACGAACACACTCTCGGCCACGTGGAACGCTACAACCTCCAACAGCATGAGGTTGCCGTTACCGCCAATGTCCCGGCGTAGCTCAATGTTCTCCATCAAGGTGCACTCCATAACAAACGGACTCTCCGCCACATACGGTGGCTTCACGTACTGCGATTGCACCTTGCCAAAGCCCCCTTTCACAAACTCGTCAACCTGGGATGGATAGGGGGCTGATGTAAGGTTCACACCATGTACCATGGAATAACTCACGGCGTTGATGGTGCACTCCTTGGTGGCCAGTATGTTCAGCCACGTGTCTTTCGCTATTCCCGTTTTTGCAGCTATTGCTGGGCCAATGGCAACAATTGGCGGTTTTGATGCATACGCGTTGAAGAATGAAAATGGTGCCAGATTAACGATGCCATTGGCATCCATCGAGGAAACAAGGGCAATTGGCCGAGGTGCTACTCCACCAAGCAGGAGTTGGTGCCTGTCGCGATGAGATAGGGAGTCAGGTAAGATTGTACGCATACGGCGAATCTAGCTCATGCAATCCAGCTCAGCCATCCATCAGTGGATCATTCGGTGGTGACCCTAACGAACGGACAATGCTCAATGTATATTTGCCGCCACCTTACACCGAACTGCTAGGACAGCAATGAACAATAATTGTCGTACCTCGATTCCATGGAACGGCCGCACAGCCGCTTCGATGATGGCCATGGTGGCCATCATTCTCATGATCACGGCATGCGGAAAAAAGGAGGATGCAGCGACGTTATCAAGTTCAATTAAGAATACGTGGAAGAAGGTGGATCTTCCACCCGGTGCGGACCCATCTGTTCCTGATACCCTAGGAGGAAACGGATTCGAGAAGATTGCTGAACAGCTGGGATTTTCGACCTATGTGGTAACGGACACCGACAAGGAACTCCTGAACGAGAAGGTGTACAAGGGCGGCGAAATCTCAACAACAATCTCTCGATTTCCACTTTCGTTCCGCCCATTCTTTTACGGACCAAACGCTAACTTCACCGAGAATAGTCACATTTCGTCTCTTTGCTACGAAAACCTTATTGGCGTGCATCCAATTTCGCTTGAGTTCATTCCGCGAGTTGCCTCGCACTGGAAGATCTCGGAAGACAAATCAACCTTCACCTTCCGTATCGATCCTAATGCACGTTTTTGGGACGGAAATCGAATAACTGCCGAGGATGTGGTTGAAAGCTTCCGACTGGTTATGGACGAGAGTATGCAGAGTCCATCGCTTCGAATGAGCTTTGAGAAGTTCGATGCCCCCGTTGCACTCAGCACCTATCTTGTTCAGGTGCACTGCCGCGAACAGAATTGGCGGAACTTCCTTACCATCGGTGGCAACCTAAACATTCTCCAGGCGGCTCAGATTAAGAACATGACTGGACGGGAGTTCGTCGACAAGTTCCAGTTTGAAATGCCAATCGGTTCGGGTCCATACATCGTTCTTCCTGAAGATGTCGTCAAACAGGAGTCGTACAAATTCACCCGACGAGCAGATTACTGGGCTGCCGACTACGACTTCAACAAGACTTCGAACAATTTCGACAAGCTTGTGTTCCATGTTATCAAGGACCAGCCAAACCTTGAATACGAACGATTCAAGCGTGGCGAAGCTGACTATTACTTCTTTACGTCCATCACAACCGACAAGTGGATATCGGATACAACCTATGAAGCGATCTCGAACAATTGGGTAAAACGTCATCGCATTTTCACACACGGACCGGCAGGAACGTACGGCTACTTCTTCAATCTGCGCCAGCCACCGTTTAACGACATTCGCGTGCGCATGGCATTTGCCAAGTTATTGGATCGAAAGAGCATCATCGAGAAGGTACTGTTTAATGAGTACGAGCCTATCTATTCGTTCTATGGCAATTCATCGTACGAAAGTCCGGCATGCCCACATGTGGAGTTTGATCCGGATGGAGCAGCGAAGCTGCTAGCAGAGGCAGGGTGGACTTCTCGCAACGCCGATGGTTTTCTTGTAAAGAACGGCAAACCCTTCGTTGTGGAGCTGGGCATCATTAAACCACTGGAAAAGTTCGTTACGCCGTATAAGGAAACCATGCGGCAAGCAGGGATTGACCTTCAGATAAAGTATGTTGATGGCAATGCTCTGTCGCAGAATATGATGCAGAGGAGCTTTGGTGTTACCGTTGGCAATTATGGCGGACTTGTGTTCCCGAACCCGGAAACCTCATTGAGCTCAGTGCTGGCAGATAAGAAAGACAACAACAACGTTTGGGGTTTCAAGAATGCACGGGTGGATCAGATCATCAAGGAGTATGCTCTTACGTTTGATCAAGCCACGCGTACAAAGCTGATCATGGAAGTTGACAGCATCGTTACGAATGATTACCTGGTGGCGTTTTGGTGGATGCCCAGAGGCATTCGACTGGGTGTGTGGGACAAATTCGGAATGCCGAAAGGTAAGCTTGGCCGATATACACAAGTGGGTGATCACGATCTAGCCATCATGACCGGATGGTGGATCGATCCAGAAAAGCAGAAGAAGCTCAACGAAGCAAAGGCGGGGAAGAAGCCCCTCCCCGGTACCAAGGCGATCGTGGTGGATCGTTACTGGAAGGAAGCTGGCAACTAGTGAGCCTCTGGCATTTCAACGATTGTAATTCTGGCAAACAGGAATGCTAACCTATTTTGTTCGTAGGCTTTTGTTAGCCATTCCAACGTTCTTCGGCTGTACGATTGTAGTATTCATGATCGTACAGTTGGCCCCTGGCGGCCCGTTGCAGCAGCAGATCCAGCAATTAAAGGTTGCGTCGGCAGAACGTGGTGGCGGCGGCGGACTTGCCAGTTCCGGCGAGCAAACGGTGCCTCCCAAGGCTATTGAGGAACTCAAGCGCTATTATGGTTTCGACAAGCCACTCTGGCAACAGTACCTTGTTTGGCTTGGGTTGTGGGAACGTGAGGTAGACCAGTACACGGTGTCGGTGGGTGAGCCTCGATTGGTTGGGAACGGAGAACGCATCGTTGTGCGCAAAGTGGGTAACCGTCTCATACCCTTCAAAGCCACCGACACAACAACCATCGCGTCCGAATGGAAGGTTGCCAGTACAAAGCTTGAAGATGGAACCTGGAACTCCTATGTGTATCGAACGAAGTTTGCCGGAATTTTCACAGGGTATCTCGGCAATTCATTCGTATTCCGTGAACCTGTTGTCGATCTCATCAAGAGTCGGCTTCCGATCTCCATACAATTCGGTCTTATTGGCTTCATTATAAGCTATGTAGTTGCACTGTACCTTGGGATTCAGAAGGCATTGCGCCACAAGTCTACCTTCGACGTGGCTACATCATTCGGAATCTTCGCCTTCAACTCCCTTCCTGGGTGGGCGTTGGGCGCGCTGCTCTTGATGTTTTTTGCCACGCAAGCGTTTTTTCCCATCCTTCCGCTCGGCAACTTTCAAAGTGCCGACTATGACAATTTGGAGCTTGGCTCTAAAATCCTTGACCGTGCTCAACATTTCGTTCTGCCCATTATCGCATACAGTACGGCGGGTATTGCCTCATTGTCGATGCTGATGAAGAATTCCCTTCTCGAGAACCTCGGTATGGATTACGTGCGCACGGCGTATGCAAAAGGACTCAGAGAAAACCGCGTTATCTGGCTCCATGCGTTTCGCAATAGCATCATTCCACTTGCCGCACGCGCCGGGTTTATTATCAGCATTTTCCTTGCAGGCTCTTTCCTCATTGAATACGTTTTTAACATCGATGGTATCGGAAGATTGTCGTACATGTCTGTGCTTGCACGCGACTACCCTGTGGTGTTTGCCTTCGCCGTGATCAGCGTTGCAACTCTGCTTCTTGGCAATATTATTTCCGACTTTGTGTTGGCTTTGGTTGACCCACGAATTCGCTTCAAGTAGCATGGGAACAACAGGCAGCACGACCCCAAAAACGCAGCAGAGCGTATCAATCCTGCAACGGCGGTGGAAGAAGTTTAAGTCTCTTCGCCGCGGTTATGTGTCACTCATCATTCTCTCCGTGGCTTACGGACTAAGCTGGTTGTTGCCCTTATTCGTGAACAACACCGCCCTAGCTGTTCAGTACAAGGGAACGTGGTACTTTCCAGCCGTTGCTGAGTTGTTCGGAGCTTCATTCTTCCACAGTGGTGAAGAGTTTGGCATCGCTGGTGAACAGGGAGAGGTGAACTATCGCGAACTAGCTAAACGTTGGGAGCAGGAGCAATCGGGTAATTTCATACTTCTCCCGTTGTATCCATACGATCCCATAGAGGATATCACGACGGCCGGCAATCAGCAGTTTCTTGCTCCATTCGCAAAGGACGCGGCAGGGGGCTTGCGGTGGTTTGGAACTGATGACCGCGGTAGAGATGTGTTTGCACGGATGGCTTACGGATTTAACGTGAGTTTGTCCTTCGCCCTCGCACTTGCCATCCTTGAGTATTTCATTGGAATCACACTTGGAATGATCAGTGGCTATCGTGGAGGCTGGTTCGACACAATCCTGCAACGAGTGATTGAGATATGGTACACGTTGCCAACGCTCTTCATCATCATCATTGTTGTGAGCCTAACTACCCCGAACTTTTTACTGCTTCTCGGTCTGCTGTCAATCACTAGCTGGATAGGCATCTGCTGGCTTATCCGGGCCGAGTTCCTCCGGGAGAAGGGAAAGGACTACGTAGCTGCAGCCGTAAGCATTGGAGTTCCTACACGAACGATTCTGTTCCGCCACATCCTTCCGAATAGCCTTGTACCAATCATCACCTACTTCCCATTCTCCATCATCGGAGGTATATCGGCCCTCGTAAGCCTGGACTTCCTTGGTTTTGGATTGCCACCGCCAACACCCTCCTGGGGAGAAATGGTTGGCCTGGGTTTGCAGTTCCTAACCACAAACATGTGGTGGCTTGTTGTTGCCCCATTAACAGCGTTGTTCTTCACCTTGCTTCTCACTGTATTCATCGGTGAAGCAGTACGTGAAGCTTTCGATCCGAAAGTTTTCTCGCGACTGCGATAGCCCCCTTCGCTATGTCTAACGTGCAATCATCCCCGCTACTGGAGGTTCGAGACCTGAAAACGTACTTCGACATCGAAGGCACGTGGGCCAAGGCTGTGGATGGCGTGAGTTTCACTATCAACCAGGGCGAAGTGCTTGGCATCGTAGGTGAGAGCGGCAGCGGCAAGAGTGTCACAGCGCTGTCTCTGCTGCGATTGATCCCTGATCCTCCGGGCCGAATCATGGGGGGGGAGATTCTGTTTAAAGGCAAGGACATCACCAAACTCTCTTACGAGGAGATGTATACCATCCGCGGACGAGAGATTGCGATGATATTCCAGGAACCGATGACCAGTCTGAACCCAGTGTTCCGGGTTGGTATGCAGATCGCGGAGGTTGTTCAAACCCACATGAGGGTGTCGGAAAAAGAAGCGATGATTCGGGCTGTTGAGATGCTGCGTCTTGTGGGTATCCCGGATCCTGATAAACGAATCCATGACTTCCCTCACCAGTTTTCAGGAGGCATGCGGCAAAGGGTGATGATTGCCATCGCTTTGGCCTGCAATCCTTCGTTGCTGATCGCAGATGAACCAACAACTGCATTGGACGTGACCATACAGGCGCAGATCCTTGATCTGATGCTTGAACTGAAGAAAAAGAGGGAAGACGCAGCCATCGTGCTGATTACCCACGATCTTGCTGTGGTTGCAGAGGTATGTAAGCGCGTCATTGTTATGTACGGTGGCAAGATTCAGGAAGTAGCCAGCGTACACGAACTATTCGCCAATCCAAGACATCCGTATACACAAGGGCTCCTTGCCTCTATTCCCCGTCCGGAACGCGAACGGCAGCACAGAGAAAAGCTGAAAGCAATACCTGGCAACGTTCCAAGCATCATGAACTTGCCCCAGGGATGCAAGTTCTGCACGCGCTGCCCCGTAAAGATTGACAAGTGCGACGTTGTTGAACCACCACTGATCGAGATTGCACAGGGTCACAGCGTGCGATGTCATCTCGTAGCTCAAGAAGGAGCCATGGCATGAGCGAAACCACACCCATGGCGGGAAAGGCCTTGTTGGAGGTGCAGGATCTGAAGGTGTACTTCCCCGTGTATGGAGGCGTATTCCAGCGCAAGGTAGCCGACGTAAAAGCTGTTGATGGCGTGACCTTCGGTATGCAACGAGGTGAGACGTTGGGACTGGTAGGGGAGTCGGGCTGCGGTAAGACTACCGTTGGGCGAGCCATCGTGAATGTTCTGCGGCATGTCTCACCCGACGTTCACCTGAGCGGCTCAGTAACCTACATCAACGAACACGGACAAGGAACAGACCTACTGCACCTTAATAAGCGCGAGATGTTGCCGCATCGCAGAGCTATACAGATGATCTTCCAAGATCCGTATTCATCACTCAATCAGCGGTTGAGTGTGCGGCAGATTATTAGTGAGCCCCTCGAACTACACCTTAAGGGTCTGTCAAAAAACGAAGTGGAGGATCGAGTAATCTCGCTCCTTCAGAAGGTAGGTTTGCAGCCAGAGTATGCTTCGAGGTTTCCACATGAATTCTCCGGTGGACAGCGGCAACGAATCGGTATAGCACGGGCGTTGGCCACAAACCCGGCCCTCATCGTATGCGACGAACCTGTATCTGCTCTCGATGTTTCTGTTCAGGCACAAGTAATCAATCTCATGGACGACCTTCGTGCCGAGTTTGGACTGTCGTACCTTTTCATAGCGCACGATCTGAGCGTGGTGTATCACATCTCAGAACGCATTGCTGTGATGTACCTTGGCAACATCGTAGAGATTGGAACTGCCGATCAAGTATACTTCAACCCAACACATCCATACACTCGCTCATTGATTTCGGCAGTACCGGAACCAGACCCTACACGCACCGACAAGGAACGTATCATTCTGCAGGGCGACATCCCAACACCACGCAACAAACCATCGGGATGTGGCTTCCGTACACGATGTCCAATCGCACGTTCAGAATGTGCAACGTTTACGCCAACACTAGCTGTTAAAGCAAGTGGTGCCCACGTAGCCTGTCCGTATGTGGACTAGCTACCTTTGACTGTTGCCGTTCAGTAGCCATTGGCTGCGTTCCCCGCCGATGACCGGTCGCACACGGAACCCCATTCTATCGAGTTCAGCAAGCAGGCCCTGTGTGCCGCCAAGATGTGCTGCTCCAACGGCAATGAACGCGCCTCCCCGTTCAAGTGGAGTCAGAAGCCGTTCTGCAATGCGAACGTTTCTATCGTCGTTCACTTTCATCATGAACGTCTCGATGGAACTTAGACTATCAACCATGTGCACGATGCTCGATAGATCTTCTCGTGCATACGCATCGAGAAGATCATGAATGGCAGTGTTGGTAGTGGTATCGCGAATGACCTCTAGAATCATGCGGGCCGGAATGCTGTCGAGCAAGGCTAACTGCTCTGCAACGGTTTCGATCCCGCGCCGTTGAATTCCCAACGATGTGGCTTGCTGCCAAAGAAATTGATCCATGCCCAGCACAGCTTCACCCGTAATGGCATCCAAATCCAGCATGAGAAGCCCGATCAGGGCACCCGGCCGCATGCGCTCAGCCATCGAAGCCATTGGTCCCAAGCGATCATCAAGTGCCGAGCGCAGTTCCTGCATCTCCTCCGGCGTAAAGAAGTCGGCAAGCGTTTTTCCATCAGGTAGCAGCATCTTACTAATGTTGGACATCTGTGTGGCAGAATCAAGATCAATCTCTGCGAAGAACAGAGTAGATGCAGCGAGTGCCTTTAAAACGGTATCTCGTTGAACATACGTGGAGCTAACGGCGATATGGATGGTACCAAACACATAGCTGGTAGCTCCATTGGAAGCCTGTACTATCCAAAGCAGACTGTTTTCCTGAAACCGAGCCCGGTCGGTGTTGTTATTCCCACCACTTGCACACGAACTCGCGCACTGCAGCAGGACAAGACACGTCATCGCTGCTACTCCATACCTCATCATTACATTGCTTGCCAATGAACCGACTCCCCGTTGTTCTGCTATTTAGTGTACTTGCTGTTGTGTCCAGCACAGTGGTCATGACCTCACAAACGCTCGATACTGCTCGTATCGAGCAGGTTGTTCGAAAGGCCGTGGACTTCATGGACCGCAATCTACCGGATGAGGCAATTCGAGAGTGGAACGAAGCAATACGACTTCGTCCGGGATTCTCGCAGTATCTCTATGAACGGGCCATCTGCTACATGATGAAACAACAGTACCGAAAGGCAATTGAAGAACTCACGCCAATTCACAAAGACACTCTGCTGTTCGACCGCGGCTACCAGTTGCTTGGCAATTGTTATGACTTCCTCAACGACACATCGTCGGCACGCCGATGTTATCGCGAAGGTTTGCAGGTATATCCAACAAGCGGACGTTTGCACTACGAACTGGGTAACAGTAGCTATCTAGATGCCAATCAGGCGGCCGCACTCGATTGGTGGATTCGAGGTACACGTGTTGAACCAACCTTTGCAAGTAACTACTATCAGATTTGTAAGACCTTCGCCAATTCCCGATATCGATTCTGGGCACTGTTTTATGGAGAACTCTTTCTGAATTTCGAGTCTGCAACGGATCGAACAGGTGAGATAAGCAAGCTGCTGTTTGATACGTGGAATGCAAGCATAAAGCCAGGAACCAACGACCCAATCAACCTAGCGTCGGACGACCTCTTGAGCGAACCCTCGCCGCTTGGTCCAGCCGTCATGAATTTTCCTACGGCGTATGAGTTTACCGTTGCTACGTCGCTTGCCGCACTTTCAAAGAAATGGAATCTGAAAGAATCGAAGGCACTCTCCCTGTCCCAGATGGTGGAACTGCGAGTAGCCGTTGTTAAGGGTTGGCATGAAGCGGGATACGTTGCAAGGTATCCGAACGACTTACTCTCATTTCACGACCAGTTACTCTCTGCCAACTGGCTCTCGGAGTACTTTCATTGGTTGTATTCCTACGGCAGTATTAATGAGATGAGGTCGTACTACCGATCGAACGAACAGCGATACGATACATTCCTCGGCTACCATGGTCAGCACGGTATGGACTTCACCAAACCCAAGTGTGTTGGGTACAAGTGTCCATGAGGCAGTGCCGCATGTGATATTGTGCAACGGACAATCACCCTTATTTTTGCCGACTATGTACACAGCACTCATCCTTCTCTCCGTATTTGCCTCCATCCTCCTCATTCTCGTAGTGCTCATCCAGCCGGGTAAGGCCGAGATGATCAGTGGGATGGGTGGTCTTGGTGGACAGATCAACAGCATGTTTGGTGTTCGCACCGGACGCAACTTTTTGCAGAACCTCACGATAGGCCTTGCTGGAGCAATTCTGCTGATAGCCATCCTTGTAAATAAGCTCTTTCTGCCATCGGTTGAAGAGCAAACGGCGCCAGTAACGCAGGGCAAACAGATTCCAACGAGCGCAGTTCCCAACAGCGCGCCTGCCCCAGCCCCATCACCGGCTCCTCAAGGTCAGCCAGCGCAACCCGGACAGTGACGAAGGTATGGCGCGTCTGATCGGGACACCCGTTGCCGCCGACCTGACTTTTGAGGCACATGCCGACGCTAATCGGCAACGCATGCGCGTGCTTGATGGCATAGCCGAACGCATACGTATGGGTGGTGGCAAGAAGGCCATCGAACGTCACAAAGTAAAAGGCAAACTCACTGCTCGGGAGCGAATTGCCATGCTCACTGATGAGGACACGGCATTTCTAGAAGTTGGGCTCTTTGCCGCCGAAGGAATGTATGCAGAGGAGGGTGGTGCTCCGAGTGCCGGTGTTGTATGTGGTGTAGGCGTTATCTCAGGCAGGGAGTGTGTTATCGTAGCCAACGATGCCACTGTGAAGGCCGGTGCTTGGTTCCCGATGACCGCTAAGAAGAACATGCGTGCGCAGGAGATTGCCATCGACAATCACCTGCCCATCGTATACCTGGTGGACAGTGCTGGAGTGTTCCTGCCCATGCAGGACGAGATTTTTCCCGACAAGGAGCACTTTGGTCGGCAGTTCCGAAACAATGCCGTGCTCAGTGCTATGGGCATACCGCAGATTGCCGCTATCATGGGACCATGTGTAGCTGGCGGTGCCTATCTACCCATCATGAGCGACGAAGCTCTTATCGTAAATGGCACAGGCTCCGTATTCCTTGCAGGTCCGGCACTCGTAGAGGCAGCAATCGGTGAACGTACCGATATTGAGCCACTTGGCGGTGCAACCATGCACAGCTCCATTAGTGGCGTTGTTGACTTGAAGGTGGAATCCGATGAAGAGGCCATCGATACCATTCGTTCCCTTGTAGACAAGTTTGCTCCCACTAAAGGCCGCAAATCACACTTTGATCGCGCTGAGCCAAAGCCCCCTGCCTTTTCCACGGATGAACTATGGGGACTGCTACCATCTGACAGATCCAAGCCGTACAGCATGCGGCAGGTACTTGCACGATTGCTTGACGAAAGTCTGTTCGATGAATACAAACCCAGTTATGGCGGTTCGATTATCTGCGGATATGGCCGAATTGATGGCTGGGCAGTGGGCATTGTAGCTAACAACCGCGAGGTAGTTCGATCTGGCAAAGGAGAAATGCAGGTTGGTGGAGTGATCTACAGCGACAGTGCCGATAAGGCTGCACGCTTCATCATGAACTGCAATCAGCGCGGTGTTCCCCTTGTGTTTTTACAGGACGTAACCGGCTTCATGGTTGGAACGCGCGCAGAGCAAGGCGGAATCATCAAGGATGGTGCCAAGATGGTAAATGCCGTTGCGAATAGCGTAGTACCCAAGTTCACCATCGTTGTAGGAAACTCATACGGCGCAGGCAATTACGCGATGTGCGGACGAGCTTATGACCCACGATTCATGTACGCCTGGCCTACAGCACAAATCGCCGTGATGGGGGGGGCACAAGCGGCTCGCACACTACTCACCATTAAAGTTGCAGCCCTTGAAAAACAGGGTCAAACCATCACCCAGGACCAGCAGAACAAACTCTTGGCAGAGATCCAAGCGCATTACGATAGCACAACAACTCCCTTGTATGCAGCCTCGCGACTATGGGTCGATGGCATCATCGCACCAACGGACACCCGCGACGTTATCTCTAGGGGAATTGCCGTTGCCTCGCACGTGCCGTCGATACCCGATTTCAAGACTGGTGTACTGCAAACCTGACCCGTAGATTGGCGTTGTGCCAGCCAGTCTTCAGAACATCCTTGGTGCATCTGCCGTTTCTACAACATGGGTTGACCGTGTAACCCATTCCCGAGACGCATCCCTCTATCGTTTGGTTCCGCGTGCCGTTGTACGACCACGCTCCATTACCGATGTTCAGCGCCTTCTGGCATGGTGCATCGAAAACAACAGGCACATCACATTCCGAGCAGGTGGAACAAGTCTGTCTGGCCAGGCCGTTTCTGACGACATTCTTGTTGATCTCAGCTCAGGTTGGGACTTCTTTGAATCGCACAATAACGGAAACAGCGTACATGTGGGGCCAGGCATCACGGGAGGGCGAGTAAACGCCCTGCTCCGCAGATTCGAGCGCAAGCTCGGACCGGATCCTGCATCTCTTTCCGCTGCAATGATTGGAGGCATCGTTGCAAACAATGCGTCAGGGATGTGCTGTGGAACAGCAGATAACAGCTACAACACCGTTACAGCGATGCAGCTTGTGCTAGCCAATGGTGTGATCGTAGATACTGCAGAAGCAGACGCCGACGCGAAACTCCGTGCGCAATCACCCGAGATCCATCAGGGATTACAGCAACTGCGTGATGAGGTTCGAGGGAATGCAGCACTCCTGCAGAAGATCCGGAACAAGTATCGCATCAAGAACACGATGGGGTACTCGCTCAATGCATTCCTCGACGAAGATGAACCTGCTCGCATTCTTGCAAAACTGGTTATTGGAAGTGAAGGCACTCTTGCATTCATACACCGCGTAACGTTTCGAACAATTCCTGATGCAAGGAAGAAGTGGACGTCACTACGCGTTTATCCAACACTCGATCATGCCTGTGACGCAGCACTTGAGTGGCGTGAGCAAGGAGCCGCAGCCGTTGAGCTCATGGATGATGCTTCATTGCATTCATTTGCGATGCTTGCTACAACGCCCGAGGCATATCGTGTTACTAATCCAAATGTCGCGGCTCTCCTTGTTGAGTTCCATCACCAGCAACCCAGCGATAGTGAAACGCAGTGGTTAACGAGCGCGCGGGACCAAGCAGTTGTGTGGCGTCTTCGCAAGGGATTAATGCCAAGCATTGGTTCGCACCGGCAGGCAGGCGAGACCATGATCAATGAAGATGTTGCCGTGAGTCCTGAGCATCTTGCTGGTTTGGTCCATGATGTGAAGGGGGCTTTTGGCAAGCATGGCTATCACAGAGCAGTTGTGTTCGGTCACGCCAAGGATGGCAACATCCACTTCGTTCTGAATCAACGATTTGTAACCGAGGCCGATAAGCTGCAATACCATGCGTTCATGCAAGAGATTGCCGACCTGGTTGTTGGAAAGTATAACGGCTCGCTGAAAGCAGAACACGGCACAGGTCGGAACATGGCTCCTTTCCTTGAGCAGGAGTGGGGAAGTGAAGCGGTAGGGATCATGTGGAGGGTAAAGAACCTATTGGACCCACACAATGTGCTGAACCCTGGTGTGCTACTCAATACGGATACAACCATACATGTACAGAACATCAAGCCCATCCCGGAGATCGATGCCGAAGTTGATGCGTGTATCGAATGTGGATTCTGCGAACATGTGTGTCCAACACGAGCCGTAACCCTCACACCTCGACAACGCATCGTTTTGAGACGAGAACAATTGTTGGCTGAAGACTCTGAAGTGCGACGATCGTTAGAGAATGCCGAGAATTACTTCAGCGTTTCGTCGTGCGTGGTGGACAGCATGTGTCAGAGTGTATGTCCAGTTGGAATCGACACAGGAGCCCTTGTGAAGAGACTTCGTGCCGAGCGGGAACCTGGTCTCTTCAATTATGCCTCTGATGCAGCAGTTCGAATGTTTGGTCTAACGTCGGCCGTTACTGGAGCGGTGGCCCGTGCGCTTCTGCCAAGAAGGTCGTTAAAAAGTGCAGATGTTCTTCCGATTGCCAACCACCGCCATCTGGCACCTATGGTATATCTGCCATCGTGCCCATCCAGGTGGCTTGAAGGTACCGAACGATCCTTGCACAGGATTGCAGAGCACATTGGGCAAAAGCTCATCGTCCCAAAACACTTCAATCGTTTGTGCTGTGGACAACCTTTCGAAAGTCAAGGTCACAGCAGTGCGCACCAGTACATGCAATCGCAGTTGCTGGCGGCACTTGAGCCAGCTGCTGAGAGCTCCGTTCGCACGATTATCACCGACACCAGTACGTGTGTTGCGGCCTTGCATGAAGCACTTGAGCGTCACGGATGGACTGTGATTTCGCCCGTGCGTTGGCTGAACGACGTTGTGTTACCAAGCACCAATCTCCGACCACTACCAGGGGTCTTTGCCGTACACCCGGGATGCGGCAGTAGTAAGCTTGGCGATAGGGATGAAATGCTTGATGTGATGAGTAAACTCGTCGCCGAAGTCTACATCCCTGCATCGTCTACGTGCTGCGGAATGGGGGGCGCGCACGGGATTCGGTATCCAGAGGTACCGCAGGCTTCCTTAAGAGGCATGAGGCATGAACTCCGCGAACAAATGGTAAACGGCATCGCAACCACCAATGCGTTCTGTTCTGGTGCAATTGAACGTTATGTAGAATTGCCTACCTATACTGTGTTGCAGGTAGCCATGGCAGCTCTGGGTTTAGCGCGCTTGCCTTAGGAACCTCCTAGTACGTACGTAAGGTGCCGGGTACGTATGTACCCGGCACCTTACGTACGCATTTTTGCCGATCACCCCAAAAACGTTTGTCCTTTCCACGTAACCCTCTTCCGCGTTGCCAAAATCGGAATGAACAGCTCCGTGAGTACAAGCATTACCATCGCCGGGAGAATCATTGGCAAGAGTCTT
Source organism: uncultured Hyphomicrobiales bacterium (assembly GCA_964620125.1). Classification (GTDB taxonomy): domain Bacteria; phylum Bacteroidota; class Ignavibacteria; order Kapaibacteriales; family Kapaibacteriaceae; genus OLB6. Next base: position 101,972 of record CAZUGQ010000005.1, on the reverse strand, counting down.
CTGCGGTTGACGATTACAGAGGTAACGGCAACCATGGCACTATCTGCAACCAGCCGAAGAAAAAGAAAGGCCCAGAACCACCACCACGCATCAACGATCACCGCCAAGATGATGCCTACCCATAGTGCCAAGCTGGTGGCCACAAATGCAGCCGCACGCTTGCCAAGAGCGGTTCCACCACGGACCCAACGATGTCGCTGTTTCACGTAATCCACGAACCGCGTGCAGGGTAGGGTTTCAACACTGATGCTCGGATGCACGGCAAACCGAACCCGATAGCCAGCCTGATGAACGGCTAGCTGCAAGGCCATGTCTTCGGTAACACTAAATCTAATCCGATGATACCCACCAAGTTCATCGAAAACGCTCCGACGAACGGCCATGTTGTTGCCAAAACATCCCAATAGCGTGCCGTTGCCCACGCCGCCCGCAGCCATGCTTTGAGTGTACGTCCACTCCACATCCTGCGTTCGCTGAAAGAATGTTTCCCCGGCTACCGATGTTAACCCAGATACCAAACCAACTCGTGCATCGGCAAACTGGGCCACCATTCCTTCTATCCACGAGGGTGACACAGCGCAGTCTGCATCGGTAAAGAGCACGATTTCACCATGACTGTGCTCCACTCCGAATTGCAACGCACCAGGCTTCCCCTTCAAATTCTTTGCAACATCATCGTCCTCGCGATGAAGAACACGAAGGCAAGGTTGTTTCAATGCTAAAGCGTCCAACACCTCACCAGTGCCATCGGTGCTGCGATCATTTACCACCACGATTTCGAGCAGATGGCGCGGGTAGGAGGTGGCAAACAACGATGTGAGACACCGTTCGATGGTGGATTCTTCATTTCGCGCCGGTACCACAACTGAAACGCGTGGTTGGTATGTGGGTTCAATCCACCGCCTACGCTCCCGAATGAAACCCACCATGAAAAACAGCACGCGGCTTGCGTACATGAAGGCCAACAGGCCGAGGAAGATCGTGGACGGCATAAGGGTAATCAGTACATCAAAAATAGACATGTGCTATGATCACCGTGTTCATTGCCGATGTTTGTGGCTTCCTTGACCATGAAGCAACAACCTAATCTCCTCGCTGGACCTATCGACCGATCACTGCGTCTGTTTGCCATACCCATGGCATTCAGTTTCCTGGTGAACATGGTGTATTCGCTGATTGACCGTTATTATGCTTCACGCTTGGGCGATGAAGCGATTGCTGCCATTGGTAGCAGTGATCAGATAACGTTCTTCCTGTTTACGCTTGTTAGCGGGCTTGCCGTTGGCACTGGAATCATCGTGGCTCGCCGGTACGGCGAGGGCGATCGCACAGGAGCAAATAACACGGCAACGCAGGGTGTGGTAGGTATTGCCGTACTTGCCTTGTTGGTTAGCGTCTCGATGTACATCGTCATGCCGACAATCCCCAGCGTTATGCGCATGGATCCTGAGGTTTCCGTACTGGCGTTCCAGTATATGTCTACATTGTATCTGGGCTTTGCCGCTAACCTGGTGAGCTTTCAGATATTCTCCATTGTTAGGAGTACGGGCAATCCTGTGTTTCCAATGGTTGTCCTGATTGGTACAACGGTCCTGAATGCACTCCTTGCTCCCTTTCTCATCTTTGGCATCGGTCCATTCCCGCAGCTCGGCCTTGCAGGTGCTGGCTTGGCAACAGCCCTAGCCCAGATTTCAGGAGCATGTGCTGCAATCTGGGCAGTGACGAACGGACGGGCGAATGTGCATATTTCCTTTCGTAACTACCGGCCAGATGTTGCCCTTCTAGGTAGGGTTGCCGCTCTTGGATTTCCCAGTGCAATTCAAATGTTGTCTGTTAGCGTTAACCGCGCAATCATGTTCGTTCTGGTAGGGGGCTTTGGCACGTCGGTAACGGCTGCGTATACCTTGGGACTGAATATGGACATGCTGGTGTTCATGAGCGTCTTTGCCATGGGTGTGGCCGTAGAAGTTGCCACTGGTCAGAACCTTGGTGCCAAGCAGCCAGAACGCGCTGCTGCATACCATCGTTCAGCAGTGAAGCAGATGACTGTTCTCATGCTATCATTAGCCATTGCCATCTGGTTGTTGGGCGAGTACTTCATTCGGTTATACACAAGTACACCTTCTACGGTTGAAGAATCTTTGCGATATCTGCGCACCACCATTTTTGGATACGTTGGTTTTGCCATTGGTTTGGTAACGGTTCGTGCAATTAGCGGTGCTGGTGCAGCCTACGTTAGCATGCTGATAACGGCTGGAAGTTTGCTGCTCATTCAGCTTCCACTTGCTCATACACTGGCATTTTATTTCCAACTCGGCCCGCAAGGAGTTTGGCTTGGAATCGTCATCGGTTACACGGCGTTTGCTCTTATTGCTCTGCTCATCTACCGAATGGACTTCTGGAGAAACGTTACCGTGTAACCAACCAACTCTGCAACCACGTGGGTTAAACCCATGTGGAATGGCAAAGGACGGGCGGCCGTTCAATTTTGGCGTACTCCATGCACACTGTGGCAGCACAACTGGAATCTGATCAGGAGATCCTCGAGGCATATCATGCTGGTGAGCAGGACCAAGCCATCACGGCCATGGTTCGCAAGTACCAGCGGTTTGCCTATACGGTGGCCTTGCGATATCTGTCCTCCACCGAAGACGCGCGAGATTGCGCTCAAGAAGTGATGATCAAAGCCTTTAAAGGATTGGGTAGGTTTCGCAGTGAAAGCTCTCTGCAAACATGGATTGGCAAGATTGCACGCAACACGGCAATTAGCATGTACCACCGAAGTCGGTTCCTAAAGTTCTTTGCCGTCGGTGAGGGCGAGGATGAACGTGACGTGCCTGCTAAACAGCTCTCGCCAGCAGACCACACCGAACAGAATGAGTTCGAAGTCTTCTTTCATACGGTGCTCGCAACGTTGCCACCAAAACAACGTGCTACATTCATGATGCGGCACTACGAAGACCTCACCTACGAGGAGATAAGTGCACAGGTAGGAACAAGTGTTGGAGCACTCAAAGCAAACTACCACTGGGCTGTAAAGAAGATCGCTGAGAAACTGAAAGACACCGACTACCACCGCTACTGGAATTTCGATGAACAGCAATCCTAATGATGATGAATGGCTGGTGAACAGCTTCATCAATCGTCGTCATAAAGATGCCTACGAGGCTCACCTGCGAGATGCAACACGCAACCTGAGTGTTGATGTAGTCGCGGCAATGCACGCTCATGCCGCACGAACACGCCGCCAACGGCGCATGGTTGTCGGTGGCCTTGCTGTCGCAGCATCGATAGGCTTTGCCTGGCTCGTTCTTCCTGAACCCGATCCAGTGCCAGTACCCTCGAACAACCTCGTAACCGGCACAACATCTTCAACCGAAACACTAACCGAAGACCTCCTCGTGGTACTCACCGAAGAAGAGGCAGTTGACCGCATCGTGCAGGCCCCAACTCAGCAGAACATTCTGCTTACAAGCTCCGACGTAGACAAGCTGCTAGAAGGACTATGATCATGAACACCAAGTGGCTCCGTGCATTTGCTCAACCTGTGGTCATTCAAATTCTGGCTTCTGCGCTACTCACTCCCACAATCACGGCCCAAGAGGAGTTCGAGCCCGGAAAACTTCAGAAGCGCATCGAGGATTTCCGAAAGGTTAAACTTCTTGACATTCTTGATTTGCAGGACAATCAGGTTGAGAAGTTCTTCGCAGTCTATAACAAACATCAGAAGAGGCATGAACAGTTGCGCCTTGAGATTGACGCTGCCTCGAAGGAACTCCAACATCTTATCAGCACAAATGCCTCCGAAGCGGTGCTCTTGCCAAAGGTGGAGGAACTGCGTAAGCTCATTCGTGAGATGGGCAAAGAAATAGAACAGAGATTCGACGATGTAAAACCAGTGCTCACTCCCAGCCAGTACGCTCAGTATGTGGTGTTTGAGTCCAGATTTCGCGACGAGCTGCAGCGCCTGATTATCGATCGGATCAAACAAAGAGACCAACGAGGCAAGCGCTAAACACATTGGTTAAGGCCCCAACACACATAGCCTTGAGGCCCAATGAGGCTACCTCCGCCCTGCGAGCCGGAGCCATAATGCTAAACCCACCGATTTGAATCCCAATGCTCATTACATTGGCAAAACCGCACAAGGCGATCGTTGTGACGGTGATCGTTCGCTCTGAAATGGCACCGCTACGGATGAGTACGGCAAGTTTCTCGTATGCAAGAAATTCTGTCTGACTGAGCTTCACCCCTAACAGTGAAGAAACCTGCATTGCCTCGTTCCAAGGCACTCCCATGAGCCAGGCAAAAGGCACAAACATCCATCCGAGTATCGTATCAAGCGATGCCGGAGCCCCCTCCCATCCCACTTTGGCAAACTCGGCGCTCGTAAACGCTAGACTGGCATCAACAAGTGCAACGATAGCTTTAAAGGCCATAAGCACTACGATCACGTTCACTGCTATTCGAAAACCATCAACGGCACCGCGGGCAATGGCATCAATGATGTTTGAACGCTCGGGCTCTTGAGCAGACAAGGTTTCCGACTGTATGGGCATCACCGGCGTGCCCTTGGGTAGTGGCATAACCATCTTGGAAAGAACAAGACTTCCGGGAGCTGCAAGCAAGCTGCTGATGATGAGCGTGTCGGCAGGAATCCCCATAGCGATGTAAACGCCCATGATACTTCCGGCAATCGTGGCAAAGCCTCCAACCATCAGGGCAAACAGCTCGGATGTTGTAGCACGCGGAACGTAGTGCCGAACCAAAAGGGGAGCTTCGACCTGCCCGAGGAAAACATTGGCTGCTGCACTCAGAGACTCCATGGCAGTTGTCCCCATGGTTCGCTGCATGACCCAAGCCATCGCGGAAACAATCCGTTGGAGTATTCCCAGGTGAAACAGGATTGCGGTAACACTGCCAAGGAACACTAATACCGGCAAGACTGCAAGTGCAAACTGAAAGCCAAATACATCAGTGTGCTCGGAACTGGCAAGGTTGCCAAACAAAAAGATGGCACCTTGCTTTGCAAACGAAAGAAACCACGTAACACATTCACCTAACCACCTGAAGAATCGTACTCCGGGCGGGAAGGCCACAGCAACAATGCTCAACGCGGCCTGGAGTATTAACCCCCACACAACTGTGCGCCACAGGATTTGCTTGCGGTTGGTTGACCAGATCCACGCTACACCAAGAACCACCAACATCCCAAGAGCACAGATGGCAGCACTCACATTTATCCCTCTACATTGAGAAGAACATTGTTCTCACCAAAGGTCTCGCACAGGAACTGCATCGTCTCGGGCGTCTCCGATATCTTGGCCAGAGTGTTGTACTGCGCAGATCCGTCAGGCCTTTGAACCACAAAGGTGAGCGATCCCATGGCGTCGGAAGTGTTGCAGCGCCTTCGCAGGGCTTCAAGATGCTCGTCACGAACGGTGTTGGGATCAATCCTTACCACGTAACCATGAGCAAGGCGTTCTGATGCCATCTCCAACGTGAGCACTTCGTCAACCATCAGCTTAACGTTGGGTCCGGAAGTCTCCACCTTGCCTACGAAAACCAATACTGCATCGGGCTTGAGCAAACCCTGATACTTCTGGTAGGCGTCGCTCCAGAATACACATTCGCATGACCCGGTATACTGCTCTACACGCACGAATGCGATGGTGTTTTCTCGCTTGTCAAGTCTTGTTCGCACATCCGTTACCAAGCCACAGAGTCGAGCGGTCTTCCCATTCTTCTCGGGGTCGGGTTTGGCAAGGTTAATGGTGCTGAATGAGTTCACGGCTACTGCATGTGCCTGCAAAGGGTGCCCAGACACATAGAAGTTCAGGCACTCCCTCTCGCGGTGTAAGCGCTCTCGTTCAGGCCATGGCTCTACGGGCGGTAATGTTGGCTCGATCGGTTTTAAGATTTCTGCATCGCCGAACAGTGAATCCATGTGCTCCTGCCCGCCTGCATGCACCTTTCGTGCATACTCCAACGCTGTCTCGATGGCAGCATACAACTGAGCACGATGCCCATTCTGCATCGCGTCGAAAGCACCAGCACATACCAGTGCTTCCAAAACGCGCTTGTTCACAACACCGCTGTCTACTCGTGCTGCAAAATCAAAGATGGATTGGAAGGGGGCTTGGGCGCGAGCTTTCACGATGGCATCTACGGCAGATACCCCAACACCCTTGATTGCCGCCATACCAAAGTAGATCATCGTTCCATCCGCCACAAAGGTGGCCTGCGACCGGTTGATGTCCGGTGGCATTACAGTGATCCCATATCTGCGTGCTTCATCAATCAAGGCAACAATCTTGGCTTGGTCGCCAAGTTCTGCCGTCATGTTTGCGGCAAGAAACTCCGCCGGGTAGTGCGTTTTCAACCATGCCGTTTGATAGGCTAAGTATGCGTATGCAGCACTGTGACTTTTGTTGAAACCATACTGTGCGAACTTCTGGATGAGGTCGAAGATTTGCCCGGCCAGACTTGTTTCGATGCCTGTATGTGCTCGAGCCCCTTCCACAAACTTCACGCGCTGCTCGGCCATGAGCTTCTCATCTTTCTTGCCCATGGCTCGCCGCATAAGGTCAGCTTGAGCTAGCGTGAACCCGGCAAGTGTTTGCACAAGCTGCATCACCTGCTCCTGGTACACAATCACGCCGTACGTCTTGTTCAGAATAGGCTCCATGAGCGGATGCAGGTATTCGATGGTCTTCCGACCATGCCTGCGCTCTATGAAGTCCGGAATGTTATCCATCGGGCCCGGCCGGTAGAGCGCGTTCATGGCAATGAGGTCGTCCAACGCTTTTGGCTGGAGCTTCCTCATGGCATCCTGCATGGGCTCACTTTCAAACTGAAAGACGGCGGTGGTTTGTCCGCGGCCGAACATGGCATAGACGTCCGGATCGTCGAAAGGGATGGCATCCAAGTCAATCACTTCGCCGGTTCTCTGTCGAACCTGCTCCAGCGTGTTGTCGATGATACTCAGTGTGCGCAAGCCAAGGAAGTCCATCTTCAGCAGACCGGCTTCCTCAAGATCCTTCATGTTGTACTGTGTAGCCGGCTCCGTTTGAGGTGTTTGATACACCGGCACATAGTCAGAAATAGGTCCGGGAGCAATCACAACCCCCGCGGCGTGTAGGGAACTGTTACGGGCAGTGCCTTCGAGCACCAAGCTGTATTGAATGAGATCCTTGATGCGCTGGTCATCGGAGTTCTTAACCCAACGCAGTTCGGGCAACTCGAGCGCTTCAGCCAATGGCGCGACCTTACCAAGTACAACGGGTATTTTTTCCGTAATCGCATTAATCGTGCTGAGGTCTACTCCCAGTACACGCCCAACATCCTTTAGCACGGCTCTCGAACTGAGTGTGCCGAAGGTGATGATTTGTGCTACGGATTCTGCTCCATACTTCTTCTTCACATACTCAATAACCCGGTCGCGCTTGTCGTCAGAAAAATCCACGTCGATATCCGGCATGGACACACGATCCGGGTTCAGGAATCTCTCAAAGAGCAAGTCGTACTTCAGTGGATCGATGTCGGTGATGCGCAAAGCATACGCAACAAGTGATCCTGCGGCAGAGCCCCTTCCCGGGCCCACACGAACACCCATGGAGCGAGCAGCACGAATGAAATCCTGCACGATGAGGAAGTAGCCGGCATACCCCATGCGTTTGATTACCGATAGCTCGAAGTGAACTCTGTCGAGGATTTCCGAGGTAAGCACCTGATATCGATCCTGCAGACCGAGTAGCGTTAACTCCTCGAGGTAGTCCTCTAGTGTGGTTGCATCACTGTCCTCAGGGATGGGGAACTGAGGCATCTGCAACTGCGTGGGAATGTCCAGATCTATTTTTTCGGCGATTTCAACGGTGCTCTCAATGCCTTCGGGATATTCCTTGAACAGCGACTTCATCTCGTCCTGTGTTTTCAGGTACATCTCGGGCACTCGATACCGCAGGTCGCGTTTGACGTCGAATCCAGACTCTTTGCCAAATGAGGCGTCGCGGGTGATGTGCAACAGAACGTTGTGCGCTACTGCGTGATCCTTCACAACGTAATGTGCGTCATTGGTTACCACAAGCTTGATGCCTAATTCGCGAGCCAAGCGTGGTGCCTGGTCCAGGACGATCCGATCCTGCGGCAATCCATGATCCTGCAACTCCACGTAGAAATCCGAACCGAAGATTTCTTTGAGCGTGATTGCATTCTTCTTTGCCAGTTCCACATCTCCTGCAAGGAGTGGAGCATTGATCGGTCCAGCCAAACAGGCAGAGGTAGCAATGAGCCCTTCGTGGTGCTGCCGCAAAAGGTCGAAGTCTATTCGTGGCTTGTAGTAGAAACCTCGGCTATGACCGATGGAGGTAAGCTTCATCAGGTTTCGGTAGCCCTGCTGATTCTTTGCCAACAGCACAAGATGATAGTAGTTGCGCTGGGTGCCGCTGGTGTCTATACGTTCACGATCTGTGTGCTTACGCACGGCCAGATAGGCCTCGACGCCGATGATCGGTTTTATGCCAGCCTTCTTGGCTTTGCGGTAAAACTCAAAACAGCCGAACATCACACCGTGATCGGTGATGGCAAGTGCTTTCTGACCATCAGCCACGGCAGCACTGATAAGCTGCTCCGGTGATGCTGCTGCGTCGAGAAGCGAGAAGTAGGTGTGATTATGGAGATGGACGAACACGGGCGCGAATGCAACGATAGGCTAGTGTGGGTGCAACGGTGTGCCGCGTGACGGGAGAACGGTGTTCCCAGCAAATTCACTCATTCATTCAAGGCTTGCAGTAGTCTGCTTTCAATCGTGGATTGTGCTGCTGCACCCATCGCTGAAAGTGCAATATCCACCTCTACCTCGAAGTCTCTCACGATAACCGTTCCCTTGCCCAGTGGACCGGATGCATGCAGCGTGTTACCATCCCAATGATGATTTGGCAGCAGTGTGGCAATGGCCATGTGCGTAAGGATCTCTGTGCTGATGAATTCCTTCATCGAGCTCGCATCACGGTGGGTCTTCACTGTACGCTTAATCGTGCTCATACGCTTGCCGACTGGCGTTGTAGTCTGTCCAAGCGCATCGAGTGAGACCGATACTTCGGTACGAAGAGCGCCAGAACGTACACACGCAGCAGATACCAGAACAGACTTCGTTCCACCAACACAGGGTTGATCAGGTGCTCGATCTCCTTGTGCTTTTCTGGCGTTTCGCTCCAATGTGTTCCGGCTCGCATGTGATGTACCGTGTGGTAGCCATTGTTGAAGAGCAGTGGATTCACAAAACCTAGAAAGTTTCGACTGTGATTATAGTCAGACTCTTCGTCGGCATGCACATGCTGAAGGTAGTTGAACACAAGAACACTGAACAAACCTACCTGCGTTGGTATCAGCACATAGAGCAGAAACTTCTGCCAGTCCAGAACAAAAAAGAACACTGCCCACGCAGCAAGGAAGATGTATTGTCCGAACGCCAGCCAGAACTTGCCCTTGTTACCACGCCATAGCTTCTTAAGGTAATCCATGATCGGACGCTGCTGGTGATAAGAACTCATTGCCGGATACAACAAAAGCATCATCAAGTGGTTCTGCTCCGTAAGCCGATAGGTGAGCGTGAAGTCGCCTTCCTTGTTGTTAAGCATGTGGTGGTTAAGGTTGTGCGTTGGGATCCAGGCAAACGCCGGGAAACCGTAAAACACCGTAAGCCAGTAGTCAAGAAGAACATTCAACCACTTGGGTCGGAACACGGGCAGGTGATTGTGATTGTGAGCAATCACTGTAACAGCCACGGAAAGGTAGAGGAACAGCAGCCATAACCAGACGTTAAACGACGGCTGAAGCCACTGGTACACGAAGAGGCCTGTAGTAACAACAATGTAAATCAGCGTGCGGATGTCCGCCGGGTGTCTGAGCACAGAATATCCTGTTGTGAACTCGTGAACGGAATTCCGAAAGATACGTCTACTTGAGAACCTCCCTTACCCTGGCACTGGCCACATCGAGTAGCCAGACCACCAAGGTGATCACGATGACAAGCGTACCAACCTCCTGATATCGACTCAAGCCCTGGTATTGAGTAAGTAGCGTTCCAATGCCTCCGCCGCCAACAAAGCCGATAATCGTGGCCATACGAACGTTGATATCCCAACGGTAGATGGTATACGAGAGAAACGGCAACACACACTGTGGCACAACAGCAAACCACAACACCTGAAGCCGAGTGGCACCCGTTGCCTCGATAGCCTCGATGGGCCCGTCGGACACGTTCTCGATCTGTTCGGAGTACAGCTTTGCTAGCGACGCAATCGTGTGAACTACGAGTGCCAGCATCCCGGCAAACGGACCGATGCCAACCCATACACTGAAAATAATGGCCCAGATGATGGGTTCCATGGATCGAACTATGTTCAGCAAAGCCCGCAGAACGGCATACACGGTGCGCTCACGTGCGTTTGCCGACATCACGTTGCGCGCAGCAGGAAACGCCAGCAGGAAGGCAACCGGTACGGCAACAATGGTTGCCATGAAGGCCGTAAAGATGGTAACCACCATGGCTTGCAAAGCTTCGCCAATGATATCGAAGTTCGGCGATGCCAACGCCTTGAATATGCGCCCTGCACCGGCAAGACCCTCGCCGGATAGAAATTCTATAGGAGAAATGTCTGTGATAATCCACCCGCCAATGATGGAGGTGGTGAGGACAATCCATCCAAGATGTTTTGTGAGTGTTTGAGCAAGGGGCTTTGGCGGAAGTGTGCCAGTAAGAAGAAGCTGACCCACGCTGGCCGAATTGATTGCAGACATGAAGGCACACAAACCAGCAAGACTCAGGATAACGATAGCATCCACTGCGCCAAACTCCGTAGGAGTGGTATTTGCTAATCCAGGAACTACAACTCTGCACGCCATAGCGCCCACGTAGGCACCCACCACTGCATCAAGCAGTATAATTGCCAATCGAGGTGCACGATGAGTAGTGTTCATACCATCTCCGCATCTGCACCATAAATGGTGCGGAACCATGTGTCCGTAATCTCCTCTGGTTTTCCTTCGAACACCACCTCGCCAGCGCGGAGTGCCACCACACGGGTTGCATACCGGCGTACCAAGGATAGGAAGTGAAGATTGCACACCACCGTTGTTCCAAACTCTTTGTTGATTGCTTCAAGGTGATCCATCACCTGATGAGCCGTTGCCGGGTCAAGCGACGCTACCGGCTCGTCTGCTAACAGGAGTTGCGGCCGCTGCATAAGGGCACGTGCTATTGCTACTCGTTGCTGTTGTCCACCCGATAGGGCATCCGCCCGATTGGTTGCCTTGTCGGCAATTCCAACTCTGCCAAGCATTTCCATAGCATAAGCCTTCTGCTCATCCGTGAAGCGCCCAGTAATGGCAGCTACAGACGTCATCGTACCCAAGCCACCGTACAGTACGTTGGCCAGTACCGGATGCCGGTCTATCAGGTTGAAGTGTTGGAATATCATGCCAATACGTGCACGATGTTTGCGCAGGTGTTCACCCTTCACGTGCGAAACATCAACACCATCAAACAAAACCTGTCCAGCCGACGGTTCAACAAGCCGGTTCACTGTTCGCATCAGAGTACTCTTGCCACTTCCTGAGAGACCAATCACTACGAGGAACTCCCCCCGGGAAACGGTTAGATTCACGTTCCTTAGTGCCGTGAATCCGTTTGCATAGGTGTGGGAAACATCAACCAGACGAACAAGCGGGCTCATGCGGCAAAGCTATCACGCAGGCCCTTCCTCCAGGTAGGCAGAAATCAGCAAACCGTAGGCAAGAATACCAACAACTTCCACCCCCCGTTCCGCATCACCATTTGAGAAGGCATGAGGCATATCTTTGCTCCGTGACTCCCATCGTGGTAACCATCGACGGACCAGCCGGGGCAGGAAAGTCCACCACTGCCCGCCGGCTTGCTCAGGCACTGGGGTATACGTACATCGACACTGGTGCCATGTACCGCGCAGTTACTCTCATGGCTTTGCGTACTGGTACTCCCATAACGGAACAGGCCATGGACGAGCTGTGCAAAGGTTTGAGGATAAGCCTTACCCCAACGCCAGATGGCCAGCTAACGTTTGTGAACGGAATCGACGTAAGTCACGACATCCGTCGGCCTGAAGTAACAGCCCTTGTAAGCCAGGTTAGCTCGTTGCACTCCGTACGCCAGCACATGGTTATGCGTCAGCGTGAGCTTGGCCTTCATGGGGGTATCGTCATGGATGGCCGTGACATTGGCAGTGTCGTGTTTCCCAATGCACAAGTAAAGGTGTTTCTGGTTGCCGACATCGAAGAGCGAACGCGGCGCAGGCATGCGGACCTAAAACAAGCAGGCATTGACGTAGGGCTCGACGAACTGCGAGCACAGATAGAAGCTCGTGACGCAATGGATGCATCACGGCAGGAAGGCCCACTCATCAAGCCAGAAGGTGCTACCGTGTTGGATACCACCAATCTTACGGTTGACCAGCAGGTGGAGGCCATCCTGAAGCTTGTGCACGACTATCAGCGCACTGCAGCTCTGGTGAATCGGTACCTGCAACTTTAGTCATCCAGCATTGGTCTCCGAACTCTTCGCATGTCCTGATCGTTTACAACAAGCATGAATGTTAGTATCGATACACAGAGTGGCTTCTGCTGGGGCGTAGTACGCACCGTGCAGATTGCCGAAGTAAGCCTCGAACAGCACAACCGGAAGGATAACGTGTATGTGTTGGGTCCTATCATCCACAACCCGCGCGAAATCGAGAGGCTGGAAGCAAAGGGGCTCAAAACCATTTCGATAGAGGACTTTCCTGCCATTGCCCATTCTGGTGCAAAGGTGATCATTCGCGCACATGGAGAGCCCCCTTCCACGTATCGCTCTGCATTGGAACACGGTATTGAGTTGATCGATGCAACGTGTCCAGTGGTAACCAAGCTTCAGGAACGTGTACGCAAGTTTTGGGATCAGGGCTATCAGATCGTGATTTTCGGGAAGAAGAACCACGCGGAGGTGCTTGGCGTGCGTGGCGTAGTTCGAGATCAGTGCGTGGTTGTACTCACCGTTGAAGAAGCCTTGGAGAATGTAGATCTGTCCAGGAAAACGGTGTTGTTTTCACAAACCACCATGGACAGACCTACGTTTCTTACCATCCGGGATGCGCTCAAAGCACGGATTGCCGAGTTCGAAGTTGACACCATGGAGCATATCGCCACCGAGTTTCATGCAAAGGATACCATCTGCGGTCAGGTGAGTGGTAGGGAAGACCAATTAGCCCGATTCGCAGCCAGCCAGGATGTGGTGATCTTTGTTGCAGGCCGAGCATCAAGCAACGGTAAGGTGCTCTACAACGTGGCCAAGGCCGCCAATCCGAACACATACTTCATCGAAGAACTTTCCGAACTGGATCCGGCCTGGATCGAAGGTGCAGAGAACGTTGGCATTAGTGGTGCCACGAGTACACCGCAGTGGTATATGGAGGAGGTGCGGGACTATCTGCAACAGCTTGCAGCCAGTGCCAACGTGTAGGTGGCCACACACGATACAAGGTGCGTTGAACGTCTTACGTGTGCTAACGACAAGAGGTACCCTGTTTTCGGGGTATTTTTGTGTCACTCGGGGATGTACCGGCTTCGACGGGACATCGGATCTCGAAGATGCGCGCCGAGCTACGCTGGTGGAGCTCGTTAATACAACTGGCGAAAAACAACTGGCGATAACTTCGGTTATCGCATGGCCGCTTAATCTAGCGCCCATGCCATCGGACTCCAGGTTGCCAATTGCCCGGAAATCCGGTGTTGCCCTAAAATTGGCTGGCGTGAAACCGTGCCTCAGGGTGTAACGCGAGACCTCACTGACGCTGGCAGAGATGGACCTGTTGGTCGGTAACCTGATCTGCGAGAACCTGTAGACCAAAGACGCGCGTGGTAGGCTTCGGTGAAGTTGTTTCGGACCCGGGTTCGACTCCCGGCATCTCCACTATACCCCCGCTGAGCGGGAAACGGGATTCGAACCCGCGACATTCAGCTTGGGAAGCTGACGCTCTACCGACTGAGCTATTCCCGCATACCTCCGCAAAAGTACATCCGTCTATCTTTGGATGTGAACATTGCATTTCTTTGGCACCAGCACCAGCCGGATTATCGGCGGCCTGACGGCTTTTTTCTCCCATGGGTGCGGATGCATGCAACCAAGGACTACCTTGATCTGCCACTGTTGTTTTCAGAGTATCCTGTTCGGCATACCATAAACGTTGTCCCCAGTTTACTTGCTCAGATCGACAGTTATTCGTTCGGATTGCAAGACGCAGTGCAACGCCTGTGTGGGCTTCATCCTAGTGAGTTCACCAATCGAGATCGCGTCGAACTAGCACGATGGATAACAACGCTCCATAGACCCACACAAGTAAGCCCCTTACCGGCCCTTGATGCGCTTTGGGATAGACTTCGGCAGGGACTCGATTCCACAGAACAGACCGGTCTTGGATTCAACCTGCTCGATCAGGAATGGCTTGACGCCATGGTGCTCTTGCATCTAGCGTGGACTGGACCCATCTCGCGTAAGCGAATCGCTATCAAGAATCTGTTGCTAAGGGGCTCTGGTTTCTCGCATGAAGATCTCACGGCACTGTTGCACGAACATGCAGAGATCATTAAATCCGTGGTGCCAACCATGGCCAAACTTGAATCTCGCGGACAGATTGAGATAAGCATCACACCGTACCATCACCCAATACTTCCCTTACTCATCAACAGTGATGTTGCTCGTGAGTGCATGCCAGATGCGTTACTTCCTGTACCGAACGTGCAAGAACCTGCCGATGCTGCTTGGCATGTATGGGCTGCCATTGCTGATTGGCAACGTCGGAGTGGACGGCAGCCAGTAGGTATGTGGCCAGCCGAGGGAAGCGTGAGCAATGATGCGCTGTGGGTGATGGCGGCTGCCGGCGTGCGCTGGACTGCAACCGATGAAACTCTTCTACGCAATTCCCTGGGCAGTAGGTGGTCCGAGGCAGCCCCATATTTTCCCTACCAGGTGAATACACCCTCTGGGCCGATTTCTGTGCTGTTTCGTGATCACGCCTTGAGCGATGCAATTGGCTTTCAATATGCTTCATGGGATGCCAAGGATGCCGTAGCACACTTTATGCAAAGTCTGGTGCAGAGGCGCGATCTGGTGCTGCGTACAACTCCAGAATCGGAGCATCATCGCGCCGTGATTCCTATCATACTGGATGGAGAAAACTGCTGGGAGTTTTATCACGGTAATGGAGAGCTGTTCCTTCGGAATTTGATGGAAGCCATCGCAAGTGACGAGCGATTTACCAGTGTAACATGCAGCGAAGCAGCTCAATGGAATGAACCGTCGGTGGATGTTCCACACAAGTATCGCCTTTCATCAGTAACAGCGGGATCGTGGATCAATGGATCATTCGACGTCTGGATTGGCTCTCCAACAAAGAATCTTGCTTGGACATTGCTTGCACAGGCTCGGGAATGTGTTCGGAAGGCAGGCGACCAAGCCAACCTGCTTGAACGCATTCGTGCGCTTCAGGCAAGCGATTACTTTTGGTGGTATGACGAGAAACACATCGCGCCACACAAGCACGAATTCGACAAGGCCTTTCGTAGTGGCTTGGCAGAGATCTTTACGCTGTGTGAGCAACCTCAACCAGTTAACCTTTCTCTCACCATGGCGGAGCTTGCCATGAACACGTCGCACGTTAACGTACATCCCGTTTCGTTTGCGCAGAGCACCATGCACGATGCAGATGCCCTTACAGATTCCATTCAGGTAGAAACGAATGGCAACTGGCAGCGATTAACGATGAACCTCCATCGTGTGCCCGAGATTACTGAACAAGTGACCATTGCCATTAGCGACCGACATGGCGTTGAGCGCAGAATTGGGATAATGCAGGACGAGCTACTGTTCAACACGCCAATGCACGACGAAGGATTGGAGCGCGTTTCCGGTGTTTGTGTTCGTGCGTATCTGCACACGAGCACAACGTGGGTAGTATCCGTTGAAGAACAACGAAAAGGTGGCAGAACGTTGCGTACAGCGCTAACTATTTCGACGTAATGTACAGCAGTACCCTACGCGATGCAGGATGCTCCTTTGCAAAAAGGAGATACGGGTGAAATGGGATATACTCCAACGTTCGAGTGATGGAAGTGCTATCCACGCCCTTGCTAACAAGCAACGACTCGATTGCGTTGAATCGTTTTGTGCTCATAGCTGAGTCAGACGTCGGTTCCCATTCAAGAACGCTATACCCAACGAGTTGAACTTGTAGATCTCGTGCAACAATGTCCGGGATGGTGGATTCCAATACCCTAACGGAATGAGGTTTAAGCACGCACGATTTACTAATGAACTCAGCAACTGCAAGTTCCCGATCTATGGGTATCAATCGCGCAGTTAACCTGAGTGATGTGCTGGTATCAAGATTTCTCACTCGCACAACTTGGTGGTGAGTTAGGTATCCCGGGGCGTTGGTAGTTATCACCACTCTGTCGTGCTCGCGAAAGATGGCATGCGCCGTTCCACCTACAACAGTAAGTTCAATTGGTGCAACCGTTACTCCATTATCAATGGTATCCCCAAACACTGCCTGTACTCTGGCAGACGTAACCGGCAGTCCGCTACGTTGATCGAAGATATCCATCGAAAACTCGACGAGTTTCGTTGAGTCGGCCCATGGCCTTGCCAACACCGTTGCTTGGCAGAGTGCACATGTGATAACGATGCCGAGCATCAATCCCACGTCTGTTAGTGCGCGCTTTATCGTACTCCACCCAAATCCGCGTCCGGCAAGGAAGCTAGTTAGTGCTCGGCGCTTACCATGTGCATCCTTGCCTTTGAGTACACGAAGCTTCTTACGTGCAGCAGCCGTAGCTGCCTCCAACTCCACCTCTTCCGAAATCTGTTCGGCAACGGATGTTCGTGCCAGTTCTTCGCTGATACCTTTAGCACGCAAACGTCGTACGGCATCTCGTTGGGAAAGGGGCTTGCGGTTTCGTGCGTCATCAAGGAAGCGGTGTACGTACTCTTCGTCACCAACAAAGTCGAAGGAACGCAACCAGGAGATCACTTCGGCTGATTCCTCTGGCGTTGCATCCAGCTTCGAGAGTTTATCGAGCATCTGGGCCTCAGTCCTTGGTTTGTAGGTGGCAAACCGATAGGCCTTTTGGCGAAGCACAATGCGCCTGTCATGCAACCGAAGCTGTGTCTCAAGTGCAGGCGTCATCTCCAGACCCTTCCTAAGCTGAAGCTGGATGACTACATCCATGGGGCACGAAGCAAAAAAGGCTCCGTCTACAAACACAGAACATCTAGACGTGTTACTAACATTCGTCCGTATGGAAGTAATCACGGGCACTATTACGTGATCCGTTATTGCTCCTTCTTCCCATTCGCCGACGGAGAACCGGCAACCGGCAGATGCAACAACTTCCGAACATCGGCATCGAGTGCAGCAAACAGTGCGGTATCCTCTTGCAGAAGTTTGCGCATGCCATCCCGGCCCTGCACACGTTCATCGCGGTAGGTAAACCAGGAGCCGGACTTGCTAATTACGCCACTTTCTACGGCAAGGTCAATCATGTCGCCAAGGCGGGAAATGCCTTCGTTGTACATGATATCGAACTCCACTTCCTTGAATGGGGGAGCCACCTTGTTCTTCACAATCTTGGCTCGCACGCGGTTGCCAACAATGTCCTGACCATCCTTGATCACATCCTTGCGCCGTACATCAATCCTCACCGACGCATAATATTTGAGAGCGTTGCCACCAGTAGTGGTTTCCGGATTACCGTAGATCACACCAATCTTCGAGCGGAGTTGGTTGGTAAAAATCACGGTGGTGTTGCTCCTGCCGATGGCAGCATTGAGCTTTCGCATAGCCTGACTCATCAGGCGTGCCTGTGACCCCATCTGAGCATCACCCATGTCTCCTTCGATTTCTACTCGTGGCGTAAGCGCCGCAACGGAGTCAACAATGATCACATCGATGGCTCCAGAGCGTACCAGTGTTTCCACTATCTCCAAGGCTTGTTCACCGAACTCTGGCTGCGATAACAGAAGGTTGTTCAAGTCAACACCCAAGCGTTGGGCGTACTGAACATCAAGTGCATGTTCCGTATCAACAAATGCGGCCAAGCCCCCTGCCTTCTGTGCTTCGGCAATCACTTGCAAACACACGGTTGTTTTTCCGGACGACTCAGGTCCGAAAATCTCCACAATTCGGCCTCGGGGCACGCCTCCAATGCCAATAGCGGCATCGAGGGATAAGCAGCCAGTGGAGATGGCATCTACCTGTATCGGATTGTCATCGCTCAAGCGCATGATGGAGCCCTTGCCGAACTGCTTCTCGATCTGATCGATTGCCAGTTGAGCGGCCTTGAGCTTTGCTTCCAGAACCTTGGGTTCAGTGGTCTTTTTTGCTGATTCCTGTTTTGCGTCTGCCATGGTTTCCTCGTAGTGAACGGTGAGCATGCACCCTGTGTGTGCGGTACCCGGAATTGTGACCGAGCGGTGAAATTACAGGTTGTGCAAAGTCAGACCGAGTGGCACGAATGGCAAGTTTTCAACAGGGACGTGCGTCACATGCTGACACCCCGGTAGCACAGTGCTGTATGAAACATCGGCCCCTTCTTTCACTGGCACTTGTTGCTCTCCCTGCAGCGGGTGTGCAACTCCAGTGGCAAACTCCGAACGCCGTTTGTGTCGCGCTGGCGGCCGGTTTTGTGGTGGCAAGCATCACCTTCGTGGCACTTCGGCTTACCTGGTGGCGACTGGCAGCTGGCTTGGCCCTTGGCTCGTGGTTGGCTTCTCACATTGTCCATCAGCCGATGCGGGTTGAATCGCTGCACATGCGCGGCCGAATTGAAGGGCTTGTGGTTGATGAATCGCGACGCGCCGACACCGTGAAGACACTCCTGATAGCTGGCGAGGTTGATCTTCGGGATGCACCTGCAACGGCATGCACAGCGCTTGTGCACATCTACAAGCCAGCTTCAGCGACCACATTGAAGGGGGCTTGGGTAATCGCGTCTGCCACGTTTCACCTTCCGTGCACGGCTGTTTTCGAAGGTGATTTTTCGGAGCAGACGTGGGCAGGTGGACGCAATGCGACGTTCATTGGCACGGCTCACGATATGCGAGTGATTCGGCAAGCACCTGGCCATGAACAATTTTTTCATGCTTTACAGAAGAAGTTCGAAGCCCACCTACGCCGCTGGTGCTCGCCGTATGTAGCGGGATTGCTGCTTGGTATCATAGCTGGTAACACGGAACATCTGGAAAACGAACAGCGGGCCGCCTTTGCCGCTAGCGGTACTGCTCATGTGCTTGCAGTTAGTGGTGCCCATGTAGGAATCATTATGGGCATTGTGCTTGCCTGTGTTGGTGGACAGCCGCGCCGACGGTGGCATCTTGTGGTGGTAGTAGGCGTTCTACTGCTTTTTGTGGTTTTCACTGGATCGGAACCACCGGCTGTCCGAGCAGTTCTTATGGCCACGTTGATGTTTGTTGGCCGCATGATGCAACGAACTGTTGATGCCATGAACATCTTCAGCGCTGTGGTCATTCTGCAGCTCGTCGTAGATCCGGCACTCATTGTGCGTCCGTCATTCCTCCTCAGCATTGCTGCTACTGGAGCGATTATCGTGCTGCTTCCAGCGTGGAGTGGATGCATGAATCGGATTACGGTTCGGATGACGACGGTGAAAAGAGCCTTCAGCAGTGCAGCGTCAATGAACCTTGCTGCATCGACTGGTGTGGCCATACCATCAGCCCTGCTCTTTAGTCAGTTCGCAATTTGGTCGCCTTTAGTAAACCTTGTGGTTGTTCCTTTGCTGTCGGCAGCCATGTTATGTGGCCTCGTACTGGTTACCCTTGGCATGTGGAGTGATGCGCTGGCCTCTGCGGCATCATGGTGTGCACATGTATTGATTAATGCAACAGAACCGGTTGTGACAGTGGCAGCCAGCTATACACCACAACTTTCGCATGCACGTGCCACACTCATAGGCACGGGATTTACCATTGGCACCATGTGGTTGCTGCGGAGCACAACCATGCGGTTGCTACTCACCCGCATCTCGATAGCTGTTATACTCGTTGCGATGGCAGCGCAGATTCCAAGCCCCCTTCCTCAGGGCACGTTTCTGCGTCCTGCGGCACATGGAGTTGCTATTCATGCTCGTGTAGGGGGAATGGAGCGTAGAGCGTTCATCGGCCACCATCATGGTTTGCCCTTCGTACGTTCGTGGCATGATTACATGGGGAAGAGCAGGTAATGTTCGTTGTGGGATCACACATGTGGGCACGAGTGCGGCAGAACTGCTGGAGGTGCTGGGATCCTCTGGACAGCATCTGGCAACGGTAAGGCAGGTGCACGGTGTAGCTATACACACGATTACCAAGGAAGTTCACCTTCAAGCACAACCACTGGATGATCAGGTGGAGTCCGACGGAATTCTTACCGACGTGCCAGGCCTTGTTGTTGCCGTTAGAGTTGCCGACTGCTGCGGCATCGTGTTGCATGATGCCGTGCGCAGGGTTGTTGGCGTTGTTCACAGCGGATGGAGGGGCACCGCCCAGGGGGTTACCACGGCAGCTATCACAACCATGCAGGCAGTGTTTGGAACATCGGCCCAGGACCTATTTGTGTGGTTAAGCCCATGCGCTAGTGCGGCCAACTACCAGGTAGGGCCCGACGTCCGGTCCGTTCTAAGCAAATTTTGCGAGCCGGACCCCAGAACCAAGGATCGGTGGTTGTTCGACAATCACAAAGCTCTCGTTGCCGAGCTCCTTTCTTGCGGTGTTCTGGGCAACCACATCGAGGTAGACGCATCCTGCACCATTGCCGACAGTCGGTTTCACTCCTACCGACGCGACAAGGAACGGTCAGATAGGGGGCTTGTGTTTGCGCAATTGGCACGGTGATGGAAGGATCGTGTAGACCTCGTCCATGAATTTCACCTAGTTTTGAAGAACGTACCACCAGGGTTTCTTCCCTTATGATGTCGATGAACAGCGCATACGTTGATGAACTTTACTTCGACTACCTGCGCGATCCCGACTCGGTTACGCCCGAATGGCGTGCCTATTTCCAGAGCTACAAGCCAGAAACCATAGCGAGCAGCGAGAACGGAGATACTGCCAGCAGAGGTCCTGCAGTGCAGGCGTCTGCACCCCCGTCTTCCTCAGCTACTCCAACGCAGTCTGTGCCAGCGCCCATCCAGAGTGATGCAAAAGCAGCACCGAGCAATGCCGGCATAGAGAAAGGTGCCACGCACTTGCCTGTGCTATTTGAAGGAGACGAGCTCATCCCGCTCTCTTCGATCGCCAGCAGGATCGCCGAAAACATGGAGCGATCCCTGCACGTACCGACGGCAACAAGCGTGCGCAATGTGCCTGTTAAGGCGTTGGATGAAAACCGGCGCATCATCAACGAGTACCGAAGCAAGCGGCGGCAGAGCAAGCTTTCCTTTACCCACATTCTTGCGTGGGCCATCGTGAAGGCCCTGGAACGTACACCAAACCTGAACAACACGTACGGCGTGCATAATGGTGTTGCCGTCAAGGTTCAGCGTAAAGCAATCAATCTTGGACTTGCTGTTGACGTAACGCGACGTGATGGTTCACGTGTGCTGCTCGTGCCAAGCGTGAAGAATGCGCAGGACATGACGTTCAAGGAGTTTGCAGCAGCCTACGACGACATCATTGAGAAGGCACGCACTAATAAGCTCACGCCCGATGATCTGTCTGGTGCTACGGTAACCCTTACAAATCCGGGAATGATTGGCACTGTGATGAGTATGCCCAGGCTCATGGAAGGGCAGGGGACCATCATAGCTGCCGGGAGTATAGAGTACCCGGCAGAGTTTCAGGCAATGTTGCCAGACGTGTTAAGCACGCTTGCCATCTCCAAGGTTGTTACGCTAACCAGCACCTATGATCACCGCGTGATACAAGGTGCCGAAAGCGGAGAATTTCTCCAACAAATGCATCGCCTCCTGATTGGCGAGAACAGATTCTACGATCAGATATTCGCTGCCTTCGAGATCCCATTCGAACCTGTTCGCTGGGACCTCGAGAAAGGCGTAAACCCATTCTTACCCCAGGATCAGCCCGAGATCATCGACAAGGAGGGTAGGGTAGTTCAGCTTATCCACAATTACCGCGTTCGTGGACACATGCTGGCCGACATCAATCCTCTGGGTTTGGAGGCTTACTACTACCCGGAACTCGATCCAGCGCATTACGGCTTTACGATCTGGGATCTTGATAGGGAGTTTGATACAGGGGGCTTGGGCGGCGTAAAACGTGCAACATTGCGAGACATCATCTCCATGTTGCGAGACACGTATTGCGATCAGATCGGCATCGAGTGGATGCACATTCAAGATCTTGAAAAGCGTACGTGGGTGCAGAATACTGTGGAAACAACACACCTGAAGACTGCGCTGAGTAAGGATCGTAAGCTTGATACGTTCCGCAAACTCATTCGAGCAGAATCACTCGAAACGTTTCTTCACACCAAGTTCCTCGGCGCAAAGCGCTTTTCTCTCGAAGGTGGAGAGAGTGCGCTTATCATTGTTGACGAAGTACTTGAGCATGCTGCCAACGAAGAGCTTCGTGGTGCTGTGATTGGCATGGCCCATCGCGGTCGGTTGAACGTTCTTGTGAACATGATGGGCAAGCCACTCGAAAAGCTGTTCAATGAGTTCGAAGGTGCCATTGATCCTGATTCGTATCAGGGTTCTGGTGACGTAAAGTACCATCTTGGAGCGCGAGGAACCTACGAGAGCAGCACAGGTAAAACGTTGCCAATGTTCCTTGCACCCAACCCCAGTCACCTCGAAGCCGTGAACCCCGTAGTGGAGGGTATAGCTCGAGCACTGATGGATGAAAGTGGGGATGAGAACTACACAAGCGTATTACCGATTCTCATTCACGGCGATGCAGCATTTGCGGGCCAAGGTATCGTTGCTGAAACGCTCAACATGGCTCGGCTTGCTGGGTACAGAACTGGTGGCACGATTCACGTCATCATCAACAACCAAATCGGTTTCACCACAAGTCCCGAGGACTCGCGCTCCACTCCTTATGCGTCAGGCATCGCGAAGATGCTCATGGTGCCTATTCTGCATGTAAATGGAGACGATCCGGAAGCCTGCCGAGCAGCGGCGCAGTTTGCCTTTACCTACCGTGAGCGGTTTAACGACGACGTGGTGATTGACATGTACTGCTACCGCAAGTACGGCCACAACGAGCAGGACGACCCAACTGCCACACAGCCATTGCTGTACAAGAAGATTCGCAACATGGTTCCTGTGCGCAGTCAGTATGGCAATAGGCTGATTGCTGAAGGTGTGCTCACCCCAGATGAGTTGGTGCACATCACTGCCGAAGAGCATCAGGTACTCGAACGTGCCTTCGACAACCGCTCAACGGCTGCCGCTGTTGCAACTCCTGCTCGCTTGCAGTACAACATGTTCGCGCCGGTGAATACAACCATTAGCCGTGATCTGATGCTCCGGTTGGCAGAGGCTGTTTGCTCTGTACCAGAAGACTTTCACATCCATGCCAAGGTAAAGGCAGAGCTAGACAAGAGGAAGTCTCAGCTCGATCAAGGTATCGTACAGTGGGGCATGGCAGAGGCGCTGGCATTCGGAGCTCTGATTTCCGAGGGTCATAGCGTGAGAATAACGGGTCAGGACACCGGACGTGGTACCTTCAACCACAGGCAGGCTGTGCAGAGCGATATCGTGAATGAACGGCGCATCGTTCCACTCAATCGCATTGCCAATGGATCCAAACGCTTGCACATTTACGACTCTTTCCTCTCTGAATATGCCGTGCTTGGATTCGAATATGGCTACAGTACCATTGCAAAAAATGACTTAACGATCTGGGAAGCTCAGTTTGGTGACTTTGCCAACGGTGCTCAAATCGTGATCGACCAATTCATATCAAGTGCCGAAGAGAAATGGGGTCAACGCTCTAACATTACCCTTTTGCTTCCGCATGGCTACGACGGACAGGGTCCAGAGCATAGCAGTGCACGACTGGAGCGTTTCCTGCAGCTCTGTGCTCAGGACAACATGGTGGTTTGCAACTTTACCTCGCCGGCCAATTACTTTCATGCCATCCGCAGGCAGGTGCTTGCTGAATGGAGGAAGCCTCTTGTAGTCATGACGCCAAAGGGATACCTGAGGGTGTTTTCTTCTTCATCCGACGAAATCATCTCCGGTAGCTACCGCGAGGTGTTGGATGATACCACGGTGGTGGATCCTTCGGCAGTTCGACGCATCATCCTCACCACCGGCAAGGTGCATTTCGAAGTTGCCCGGAAACGTGAACAGCTCAAGCAGGAGCAGAATGTTGCCCTCGTGCGGCTGGAGCAGGTGTATCCCTTGCATGAAGAACTCATCAGCAAGGTGCTAAGCAGGTACCCGTCTGCTACCGAAGTGGTATGGTGCCAGGAAGAACCGCAGAACATGGGCGCATGGTTCTTCCTACAACCTCAACTTCGTAAGCTGCTTCGCATGGACCAGAGTCTTCACTACGTAGGCCGAGCTGCTGCCGCTAGCCCAGCTACGGGATCGGCAAAAGTGCATGAGCGCGAGCAAGAAACACTGTTAACTGCGGCCTTTGCAGCCTTGGCGTAGTGTTCCTTGAATAAGGTGGCGTCGAGTGTCTGCTTTTCGTTAAGCAGCGCTAAGCTTCCGCTTACTTGCGCTTTATCGGCTCACTGGAAAGAAGCTCCGCTCTTGCGTAGTACGCAAGGCGCGTATCATCACCCGATCTGCGGTAGCACCGTTCACGCACGGAGCGTACGATGCCGCTCGTCATGTCACGCTCAACTTCGGTAAGCGAGGTGTAGTATCCTCCGAGGGCGTTGCGCCTTTCATTGGTCAGGGTCATAAACCCTATGTAACGGTCGCCAACAAGCCGAACAGAATCCAAAACGGATGTCCGCAACAAGGTGTCTGTGAGAAGCAGGCGTGCTTGCTTCTTCTCGTTTACGGCACCAGTACCGTATGTGGTGGGGAGGTGCACAGCCCGGGAGTTGAACATTACCGTGTCAACATACTTCGTATGAAGCTTGTACTGTGCTGAGTCCGGCAAGGATGGTACAATGAACTGCAGCATGTATGAACCAGATGCACCAAGAAGTTCAGGGTCGTTCTCCTGCACGTCGACCGTTCGCGAAAACTGCGTAACAGTCTCGGGCATCCTGTTCAGGTCTTCCACGGATGGCGTATTGTCTACCAAATGCCCTGTTGCATCCAGAAGCAGCTCCACATGGCCTGCCTCCGCATACAACCGATGTCCGCCAAAGTAGATATCACCCATCGGACGATAGACCCAGTTGTCGTCCTCGTTTGTGACGGTATCGCTTTTCAAGCTAAATCGGCAGATGCTATGCCCATTTTCGTCATAACCGGCGATCTCCATTTTAACAGCCGTGTGGAGCCTGACTCCAGCATTTCGAATAACGAACTGATCCGTGGTGATGCGGTACGTAAAGGAAAGGCCAACAGGCAGATTGTAGCGCAAGGAGAAAGCCGTGTCCTTCACCTGCGGGGCGTTGGACGTGGAGAGCAATAGGACAAGTAGAGATGCCAATCCTGGCACGCGAACTCCCTAAAAAATGGCAGTACAAACTTGCACAGATTTCTACGCTTATCGCAATAAGTAATTGCTCTATAGGTACTTCCGCCTATCAGAAGCGACCAGCCGCAGCCAATAGGGCACCATATCGAAGCCCCCTAACGGAAATCGTTACGTTAGCTGAACCGAGCAACTCCATGACCTCCGCAAGGATAGTTACTCCGGCCGGGAGCACGTCGGCACGGCGAGGGTCTAGTCCGGGGAGAGCCAGGAGATGATTCAAAGACATGCCTAACAACCGATGTGACCATTCCATAACAGACCGAATGTCCAGTGTATAACCCTGTACGGCTGCCGCATTGTACTGCGATTCCCCGGAATCCAACATGGCAAGGGCAGTTGCCGTGCCAGCAACGGCCAGGAGTCGGGACCGAGGTGTAGGCGGTCGGCTGGATATGTGTTGCCCTGCCACTGACTGTATGTGAGTACGAAGTGCGGACTGCTGCTCTGGCGGTACAGGTTTTATCGAGCAGTACAGCTCAGACAGCATCACCGATCCCACAGGAATGCTTGTTGCCCACGATGGCCTACCGTCCATCCCTTGCACTACCTCTGTGCTGCCACCTCCGATGTCGATAACCGACACAGGACCCTGCACGCCAAGTGTAGTCCCTGCATAGGTAAGTGTAGCCTCCTGTTCTCCACTGATAACGTGAATCGGCGCGCCAAGGGCTTGCTCAAGTTCCCGGCGAACCTTAGCTCCGTTACTGGCAATTCTCAGTGCCGCCGTTGCAACAGCAACAACGGGTGGATTGCCATGCTTATTCAGGAGCCCTCGATATTCTCGGAGTACTCGCGTGGCCCTACTTACACTTTCCACAACGATGCCGCCATGCTGCGACAATCCTTCGCCAAGACGCGGTATCTGGTGCTCATCAACCAGCACGTTGACGTTGCCTAGAACATCAACGTCACCAATCACCATGAGGATGGTGTTGGTTCCGATATCGAGGCCGGCAGCTAGCATGTGAGTTGAAGTTAGGGGGCTTTGAAATGTTCTTCAATCACGTGCAGAACATCGGAGGCCGCATGAAGAATGTTGGTTCCAGGTCCAAACACGAGAGAAACACCTATGTTCTTTAATGTCTGAACATCATGGGGTGGAATAACGCCACCAACTACAACAAGGATGTTTGCCGCATCAGCTTCCTTGAGTGATTGGATGAGCTGTGGTATCAGGGTAAGGTGCCCGGCAGCCTGACTGCTTACGCCTACAACATGCACATCGTTATCGGCGGCAAGCCTTGCTACCTCTTCGGGTGTAGAAAAGAGGGGGCCAATGTCAACATCATATCCAATGTCTGCAAACGCAGTGGCAATCACCTTCGCGCCACGGTCATGTCCATCCTGTCCAAGTTTGGCAACTAGAATCCTTGGTCTCCTGCCATGGGCTGTCTCAAATGCGAGCACACGGCTGTGCACATCGGCAAACTCTGGGTCGTTGGCATACGAGGCTCCGTACACACCTTCGATCGTCATCGTTGTTGCCTGGTATCTGGAAAAAACATCCGCTAAGGCTTCAGAAATCTCGCCAACTGTGGCACGGCACCGGGCACAAGCAATGGCTGCTTCGAGTACATTGCCCGAGCCACGTGCGGCCTCGCGAAGAGCTTCCAGAGAGGCGGCTACGTCTTGTGCGTTTCGTGTTGAACGAACACTTATGAGTCGTTCCTCCTGAGCACGGCGAACAGCGGTATTGTCAATAACAAGGACTTCAACATCCTCTTCATCCGCAAGCTGATAGGCATTAACGCCAACGATCACTTCTTCGCCACGGTCAATTCGTGCTTGCCGAGCGGTTGCACTTGCTTCGATACGGGCTTTGGGAATTCCTGCCTGGATAGCAGCCGTCATCCCTCCAAACGACTCTACTTCCTCGATGAGCTGATTTGCTTTCTGCACCAATTGATCTGTAAGCCATTCAACGTAATAGGACCCACCCAAGGGATCAACAACGTGTGGAATTCCCGTCTCCTCTGCTAAGATCAGTTGCGTGTTGCGAGCTAGCCGGGCGCTAGCTTCTGTGGGTAAACCCAGGGCTTCGTCGAATGAGTTGGTATGCAAGGACTGTGTGCCGCCCAATACTGCTGACAGAGCTTCGATGGTGGTGCGGATGATATTGTTGTGTGGATCCTGCGCCGTAAGGGACCATCCACTGGTTTGACAATGGGTGCGAAGCATGCTGCTTTGTGGTTTTGAAGGCTTGAACTGCTGCATGTGTTCATACCACAGGCGGCGCGCAGCACGGAGTTTGGCAATTTCCATGAAGAAATTCATGCCGATGCCAAAGAAGAAAGAAAGGCGGGGGGCGAACTCGTCTACATGTAGACCTCGATTGAGCGTTGCTCTAACGTACTCCAGTCCATCGGCAATTGTGTATGCAAGTTCTTGCACGGCAGTTGCCCCCGCTTCGTGCATGTGATAGCCACTGATGGATATGGAGTTGAACTTGGGCATCTGTCGGCTGCAGAACTCAATTACATCGGCAACGATTCTCATTGAGGGTTTTGGTGGGTAGATGTAGGTGTTACGAACCATGAACTCCTTCAGAATGTCGTTCTGAATGGTCCCTTCCAACTGTTCGCGTGAAACACCACTCTCTTCTGCTGCAGCGATGAACATGGCCAGAACGGGGATTACCGCTCCATTCATGGTCATGCTCACACTCATCGTATCCAGGGGAATATCTCGGAAGAGGATCTTCATATCCTCGATGGTATCGATGGCAACGCCAGCTTTTCCAACATCTCCAACAACGCGCGGGTGATCACTGTCGTACCCACGATGCGTAGCCAAATCAAATGCCACGGAAAGTCCGCGCTGGCCTGCAGCCAGTGCCTTACGATAAAAGGCATTACTCTCTTCGGCAGTTGAAAAGCCAGCATACTGCCGTATTGTCCATGGGCGATTCGTGTACATGGTTGCGTATGGACCGCGCACAAAGGGGGCTGCTCCTGGTATCCGGTGCTGAGGATCACCTTTCGGTATATCCTCCGGCCAGAATACAGGTGGTACTGCAATTTGTTCAGGCGTTTGCCAGACCAGAGTTTCCGGGTCTCTTCCTTTCAGCTCGCGAGTGGCAAGCCCCTTCCACATGTCACGCAGATCATCCATGGGGCAAAAATAGGCGGGTGTTGCAGGCTGTATGTATCCATCGATCACGCAGTCTTCGATTGGTATTTTAAGGTTCACTATTCAGGAGGAGAAAGAATGCATCGACTAGCATTCCTTGTTGTGCTCGTTCTAGCCAGTTGGATGCTGAATGCCCAACCGGTTTACAATAGCAATAATTTGCCAAGTATTGGTACGGTGTTAACTGCGCGGATGGTTGATACCATTGGTTTGAATCCGGGAGGTGCTGGACCCAACCAAACGTGGGATTTTGCGCAGGCTCGCATACTTGGTGGCGATGTAATCACGGTTAACTACATTTCACCTGCATCTAGCCCGTATGGGTCGCAGTTTCCCGATGCAGATATCTGTGAACATTCTGATACCGTGTACAGTTACTACAAGCTTGCGAATGGAAGGTGGACGCGGCTTGGAGAAGAGAGTGCCGTTCTGCAAAGCGGTCCCTGGGCCGATCCAATGGATGTGGCAATGGTTCCATGGAACTACAACCAATCCTTTACAGATGCTGCACAGCACCAGATGGTAGCCAATGGCCAAACAGTGTATCGCTCAGGTACCATACAGGCTACCTACGATGGGTACGGAACTCTCATCACTCCCAATGGCAGCTTTCCCAACGCCATTCGCATCCACTACGTTCGCGTGATTCGTGATTCAATGCCGATTACAGTTGGCCCGATTACTGTTGTTACCGTTACTAACATCGAACAACGTATATGGATATGGTACAACTCCAGCGGTAACAAGCCACTGTTTGAGTTGGACAGTGCTACAATTACCGTTGATAATCAGGGACCTGTTCCTTACTCCCAGGTAACGACAACAACACGCGCTGCGATCTACGATCAAGACGCTGCACCAGCACCGCCTCCGCCGGTGCAGGTTGGTCCGGCTAACGGTGCAACCGTCGAAGGAACATCTGTACGCTTGCAATGGACGCGTGATCAGCAATCAGACCAGGTACGGTTACAAGTTTCTCTCAGCAATACGTTTGCGAATACGGTTGTTGATGTGATGGTGTCAGGTGACTACTACGACCTGGTTGATCTTCTTCTTAATACCAACTACAACTGGCGCATAGCCACCGTTCGGGGGGGGATCGTTGGCGGCAAGCATGATGAGTCCACGCAGTCAGAAAGTGAATGGTCGGCCACCTATACCTTCAGGACCATACCGCCTACAAGCGTTGAATGGCTACGCTCCGGACTTGTGCTTGGACCAAATCCAACGTCGACGGTACTAACGGTTCACGGTGAGTCGCTGCGTGATTACTCGAGTTACAGTGTTACCTCGGCTACTGGCCATGCAGTGATGACGGGAGTTATACCTGACGGAACCAACAGGATAACCGTAGATACCGAGGCAATGTCGGCAGGACGTTATTGGCTGTCGCTAACTGGAAGCAGGGGACGTACCACAACCGCTTTTGTCGTTCAGCGATAACTGCTACCTCAGGTACGGACTCTTGATGTAGCCCGCTGCCTGCTGTTGGGTACCATCGTAGTCCTTCCATCCGACAACTTTTTTGTACTGGGAGATGGCCAGATCTCGCTTGCGCTGTAGGTCGTAGATTTGGCCAATCTTCAGATTAGTTTTTACCATAAAACCTGACGGTTCACCATCGAGAAGCCGGCAGGCTTCATCACACTTGTAAAAGTATCGTAGGGCTTGATCCAGGTCGCCCTTGATCATCAACGCAGTTCCAACGTAGTACAAGGCTTCGCGAGCAGTATGCTCGTCAAAGCCCAACTGCTTATTCATGTAGCCGAGCAGCAACTCACGGAAGACCTGTTCCATGGAGTCCAGTGGACCAAGGTGTACCAGGCATCGTCCGTAGTATCGTTTGAAATAAGGATTGTTCGGATAGGTGGTAGTAAGCTCACGAGCGTACTCAATGGCCTCGGCAGGTCGTTTCTCATCGTTGTACAGTATTGCCATGAGCTGAGTCTTGGCTTCCACGTTGGCATATCGTGCCTTACTGGCTGCAGCTTTCAACTGTAGCAGGCCAAGCTCCCGATCACCCTGGGGTAGGAACAACATAACAGGCTTAAGAAGGGGATACTTCTCTGGCAGATACGCTGCATAGTAGTTGTACACTCCCGTGCCGAACATGATGTCGTGATTTCCCGGAGCAAGCTTTTGTAGCTGTGTAAGAATTTCCATGCCCTCCTTGCCAACACCTGCTGCATCAACGAACTGCTTGCGGTTTGCAAGGTATCGACCTCGAAAACCAAGCGCACCACCTTTAAAGAAGAGGGCGGTAAGGTTTCGAGGGTCCTGAGCGATCAACTGGTCGCATTTCTGCACGACGCGATCAATCTTCGAAAGGAACTGAGCATCGTACCTCGTTTCCCTCTGATACAACAGTATCCTCCACCAGTCCACCATGGCATCCATGAAGTATCCGGACGGATGTTCAGGATACAGCTTGATCACAGCCTTGAACTTCTCTGTTGCCCGATCAAACTCGACATTGTAAATCGCATGTATGCCCTGGCGCATCAGAGTATCGCCATCAGCCTTCATGAACATCCACTCCGCACGTGCAATAACGGCGGAGAACAGAAGCACGAGTGGTATGATGTGTTTCATGACTTTGGAAGGGGGCTTACAGTGCGTTTCGACCATCGATCACGGCGCCAGCGTGCAGCTACAACCGTTCTATCAGGCTTGGGGAATGCAGCGGTAAAGAACAATGCAACGAGTAAGACGACTGTGGTAACAAGTCCTTGCTCTATACCAAATGATCCATCAATCAGCCATCGCATCGAAGGCTGCATTCCGGAGGTGTCAAGCGTTGCCAGCCAGCCTTTTGAACCTGCACCACTCACTACACCAAAGAAGGCACGTACGAGCAGATTCCAAAAAACATGAAAGGTGATGGCCTGCCATAAGGACTGAGCTTCTGCTACCATTGCACCCAGGAGAATTCCTGCCAGCACCACGTTCATAATGCCGAGCACGTTCACACCTGGGTTCATTCCATGAGCAAAACCAAAGAGCACCGATGTAACGCCGATGGCAGCCTTTGCACCAAATCGTTCGCGGAGTGCCTCAAACATCGTTCCTCTAAACAACAACTCTTCCATGACGCTGCCAAGAACCAGCGTCGCAACGGTGCTGATTGATGCTGTTGTGACGGCAAAGTGGAACCTGCCACCAAACCCTACTGAAGCACCTGCAATGACTGCTAAACCACCAGAAGCAGCAAACACGCCTCGCACAATGTGCATTGGCATTGCCGGCGTACAGGCAATACCCGTTGATGGCCATGATCCTCCTGGTCGAAGGAGTTCCACTGCGGCCAACTGCAGGAATAGGATAATGGTGAATGCTGCAAGAAACCACAAGCCCGACAATTCCAAGGCATAAGCCAGCAAAACAATCCCGATGCTGACGGCGACGGGTATGACGAGGCGCACACCCCAATAACGAAGTGCAGGTATCACCACGGTCCCACGAGCTGTACTACCTGCCCGAGTAACCAAACTCCCAAATGAACGGCGAGATACCATCGGGTTCGAACAACATTCCGAAGCACAGACGCAACGTAGGAGGTTACTGCTAAAACCACAAGCGTTACTGGTGTTGCAGTCGAGAATGGAAGCCAGTAGCCTACCATGAAGAGGGTTGTTACCGGAATGATGAAAGCTCGACCAAAACCAACCTTGCGCATCCATGAACCAAGTAGGTCATTCCACACGAGTGTTGGCCACAACATCGGCAGGAAGACGGTAAGTGGTCCTAACCCAAGCAGATCCTGAGTAGGAGAGGACTGAGCCTTCAAGGCACGCACTATGAGGCCAGAAAACAATACGGCTATGAGAGACCCTTGTCGGAGCCCACTGTCCAATCCTGCACCAAACACTGAAATCAGTAACGCAATCGTACCGGCAAGGATGAGGTAGATCATCACCCTGTCCTCACGCCGCAACCACTCGGCATAGCGTTGCTGTTGCATCGAGGCTACGATTGCTCTGCTGCCTGCTGAAGGGAAGCAATGTACTCCATGATGTACTGCTTCATGGCTTCCTCGACTTCAATGTGCTCCGTGCCTTTGATCATATGTGCAAGCTGTGGACAGTACGAAGCATAGTCGTTGGCATCTCTGCGGCGAATAAGTATTTCGTAGTCGTTTGGGTCTGTACTTGTTGGGCGTTGCATGGCGTTATCTGTACCGGTCAATTCGTGATCTAAGGTAGGTGCGGTCAGGATCCTTCGTCATGGCACGTTCCCAGGCTTCGATTGCTGACTGAACGTTGCCAAGGCTTTCGAGAATATCACCAAGGTGTTCATAGTGTGTGGCATTGCCACCGTATCGGATGGCCTGTTCGATGTACTTCAGTGCACGTTCAGGATCTCCATTCTTGAACAAAACCCACGCATAGGTATCAAGGTAGGCAGGATTATGCGGATACTGCTGTACTGCATTCCACGCCAAAGCCTGAGCGCTGTCCAGATTTCCGCCGTGAAGAACTAGTGAGTAGGCGTAGTTGTTCGCAGCAGTTGCATTGTTCCGATCCAACGTTAGAGCACGCTGATAGGCCGCATCACTTTCTTTGTACCTGCCGGCGTTGTCAAGAAGAATGCCCAACTGTAATAATGCATCAATAATCGTTGAGTCTAAGTCCAGTGCTGCTCGATACAGGTCAATGGCAGCATCGGGATTGTCCAAGGCTGCATTCGCATCAGCCATGACCAAAAGGAATCGCGGATCTTCAGGGTAGTGTGGCTGATGCTCCATGGCAAACGCCAGAGCCTGGGCAGGGTAGCCATGATGCAGGTAGAGAGCGCAGATCTGCACCAATCCGCCGTTACGATGATAGCTGCTCAGCTGCAGTGGTGCGAGGTCCAACATGCGAGTTGCTCGGTCGAGATCCTTGATACTCAATGCAACAGCCCCTGCACTGAGTAGGAGGTAGAAGGATTCGTGGTATGTGGACAGCGTCTCATCAAGCACAGTCTCCACATCGTCCCGGTACATTGCCATCAACAGACTATCGGCGGCAATGCCCCGTAGAAGGGTTGACCACAGCACGTCGGCACCAGATGTCTGCGTGCGAGCAACAGCCGCTGCATCTGCTATTCGCCCAGCTTCCAGATAGGCATTGATGAGTTCACCCCGCAATCGCTCATCGGATGGTCGTAGATCGCGTGCGCGCTCCAATGCGGAGATTCTGCGTGGCTTGTCGGCAAGCCTTTCATACAAGTCGGCCAAACGCAGGTACACATCTGGGTCGGGATCCAGTGCTACATAGCGTTCATACATTTCAGCCGCTCGTTTTGCATTGCGCGGTTCGTGTAATCTGCCAAGAGTATACAACTGGCGGCGTGTTGGTTCTAAGCCGAGAATATGTTCGTACGCCTGTACTCCTTCGTCATACCGCCCAGAGGCGATGAGGATTTCTGCCAGCAACTCCCACGCGTCTCTTGAGCGTTCATCGAGTTGCAGTGCATGCCGTACGTGTACTTCCGCGCGATCCAGCTTTTGCAATTCCAAGTAGGAACGTGCCATGGCTGTGAGCGTAACAGCACTGCTATCGTACAGCAACGATTCCTGGAACTCAAGTATCGCTTCGGCATGCCTGTTGCCCTGAAGCTGAAGCGTTGTTCCCTCAATAAATGCTTCGCGAGCCTTCAATGCACGCTGAAGGGAATCGCTTGTTGGTTGCCCGGTCTGCGCATGGAGCCTTTCCACTGCAGCACTACTACAAATGAGCAGGATCGATATCGTGAGGCGTACCATCCGGGGCATTGACGAAGATGGCGGGCGTTTCATACGCCGAGCATACGAAAAAAGGCCGCCCGATGGCGGCCTTTTCCTGTGTCGTGAGGAAGTCGACTACTTTTGCAGACGCTTCTTCATGGCTGTGTAGCCAACCTTATCAAGCGTCTTGAGTGCGCTGGCTGTGGCCTTTACGGTCACCCAGCGTCCTTCTTCCGGAACCCAAATGCGCTTCTTTTGAAGGTTGGGCAGGAACCGACGACGCGTTTTGTTGTTGGCATGCGACACGTTGTTTCCGGTCAGTACACCAACACCTGTCAGTTCACATCGGCGTGCCATGACGTTGTATCACTCCAAGGGATGTTTGAAAACAAGAACAACAAATTTACTGCTCTCAAGTTCAATTAAGCAAGCCCTGTGCCAGATTTTCGGCACTATCTCAGGCGGAACGCTCTGTGGTATTTTAGGGGTTCTCCTGTTTGATTCTTCACCCAACCAACACCTTTCATGCCCTCTGATTCGCAGGGTTCAGCACAGCGCAAAGCCATTCGTATCCGCGGTGCTCGCGTAAACAATCTCAAAAACATCGACGTCGACATCCCTCGTAATGCGCTCACGGTAATCACTGGATTGAGCGGTTCCGGCAAATCCTCCCTGGCATTCGACACATTGTATGCCGAGGGCCAGCGCCGCTTTGTGGAGAGTCTGAGTGCCTATGCTCGGCAGTTTCTTGATCGGATGAACAAACCGGATGTTGACAGCATAACCGGTCTTCCGCCTGCTGTTGCTATCGAACAGCAGGTGTTTGCACGCAATCCTCGATCCACCGTTGGAACCACAACAGAGATCTATGACTACTTGCGATTGCTCTATGGCCGCATAGGTGTGGTGATTGACAAGGATACCGGTGAGGTTGTTCGAAAAGACACACCCGAAAGTGTGAGCCTTGCCGTACAGCAATGGCCCGAAGGGATGCGCTTGTATGTGCTCGCTCCACTGCCAGTAGAACATTCAGATTTAGACGAGTTGAAGGCAGGTTTGCTGGCAGGGGGCTTTGCTCGACTGGTCTTTGGCACAGAAACAGTACCTCAGCCTATCGAAAGCCTCACCCAGCTACCCGCCGAAGGCACGGATCTGTTCATTCTTGTGGACAGACTTGTTGTCATGCCTGACGCTGAGTTTCATTCCAGACTTGTTGATTCGTTAGAAACAGCTTTCAATGCAGGTTCTGG
Source organism: uncultured Hyphomicrobiales bacterium (assembly GCA_964620125.1). Lineage (GTDB taxonomy): Bacteria > Bacteroidota > Ignavibacteria > Kapaibacteriales > Kapaibacteriaceae > OLB6. The sequence goes on along the minus strand of CAZUGQ010000005.1, from coordinate 66,190 downwards.
ACGTGTTGTGCTCCGCAGGTTCACCGCCAGTGATACACCCGTGGGTGTCGAGGACTTCTACTACTCGTCTCGATTTGAAAGCGCCCGAACTCAAACACAGTACATAGAACCGGAACCTCGATTGTTCTCTTTCAATAATCCGTACGGTGCGTGTCCGGTATGCCAAGGTTTTGGGAGAAGTGTTGGGATAGATGAAAACTTGGTGTTCCCAGACAAAAGCCTCAGCATCAAGCGAGGAGCAATCCATCCGTTTCGCGGCGAGAGTTTTGGGATGCACTTACGCGCCTTGCTTGCAGAAGCACCGGCCGCCAACATCCCTGTCGACAAACCTCTGTTTTCGCTCACACGTGAGCAGCTAGACGTTGTTATGGAAGGTGTTGGTAGGTACATCGGTGTACAGGGTTTCTTCAAGATGCTTGAGGAGAAATCATACAAAACGCACTACCGTGTGATGCTTAGCAGATACCGTGGCTACACTCGCTGCCGAGCCTGCAATGGGTCACGGTTGCGAACAGCTGCTCGGCAGGTTTTCGTTGGTGGTAAAAATCTTCCCGATGTGGTTCAGTTCACACTACGGGAGGCATTCAACCACTTCTCCGCCTTACAGTTGTCAGAGTATGAAAGCCAAATCGTTGGACCAGTACTTGACGAGGTTGTGCGTCGGCTTGAGCTGTTGTGCGACATTGGCCTGGAGTATTTGACGCTAGACCGGCTTACACACACGTTGTCCGGTGGCGAGAGTCAGCGTATCAATCTTGCTACATCACTTGGGTCTGCCCTCGTGGGAACCCTCTATGTTCTTGATGAGCCGAGCATTGGTCTGCACACCCGAGATACTAATCGGTTGTTAACTGTGCTCCACCGACTGCGCAATCTTGGCAATACTGTTGTCGTGGTTGAGCACGATCAAGACGTGATGAAGGCTGCCGACTTCATCATTGATATTGGACCGGGTGCTGGTGAGCGTGGAGGCGAGATCGTGTACCAGGGTACGGTTGACCACTTGAAGACTGCATCAACGATAACAGGCGATTACCTTACTGGGAAACGTTTGGTTCGTGAGCCAAGAGCAGTCCGTAAAGGAAGTGGTAAGAGCATCATTGTCCGTAATCCATCACATCACAATTTGAAAGGTGATGATGTAGAAATTCCTCTAGGAAAAATGACGGTTGTAACGGGTGTGAGTGGATCTGGCAAGAGTTCACTTGTTCATGGTGTGATATACGCTGGCATTCGGCGTATCTATGGCGGATATACGGGTGAAGCAGGAAACTACGAGCGCATTGAAGGCCTTGCCGAGATAACGGCTATTGAAATGATCGATCAAACTCCTATCGGCCGTAGTCCTCGAAGCACGCCTGCTACCTACACAAAGGTGTTCGACTACATCCGCGATGTGTTTGCTTCGACGCAGGCAGCAAAACAAATGGGATGGAAACCAGGGCATTTTTCTTTCAACGTTGCCGGTGGACGATGCGACACGTGCGAAGGGGAAGGACGAGTTACGATTGACATGCAGTTTCTTCCAGACATTGAGTTACCCTGCGAAGACTGCGGTGGCACACGGTACAAGAGGGAAGTGCATCACGTTCTATACAGAGGCAAGAGTATCGTGGATGTTCTGAATATGACCGTGACCGAAGCTCTCGACCACTTCGCAGATGTTCCGAAGGTCTACCAGAGACTTGACGTACTTAGAAAAGTGGGACTCGGCTACATCCGGTTGGGTCAGCCATCTACTCATCTGTCGGGTGGCGAGGCTCAACGGGTGAAGCTTGCCAGTTACCTTGATGTCCATCACAGTGGGCACACACTGTTCGTTTTTGATGAACCTACAACAGGTTTGCATACCCACGATGTATCCCAGCTTCTTTCAGCTTTCGACCAGCTTGTTGATGCTGGTAACAGCGTTCTCATCATCGAACATAATCTGCACATCATAGCTGCCGCCGATTACGTGATAGACCTTGGTCCGGAAGGGGGCTCCGGTGGTGGCCACATCATAGCAACGGGAACACCACGGCAGGTAGCAAAGGTTGCGGCATCCTACACAGGCCAAGCACTGAAGACTTACTTTGCTGAACTAGGCCAGCAACGCGAACCGGTAGCATGAAACCCTTCATCCGTCAGGCACTGCTACTTCTGATTGTTGTCGGCTGTGTTTGGTATGTACTTGACGGAGTGAACTATACCCAGTTGTGGCGTCTCATAACCTCCAGTAACGTGTGGTTGCTTGCCGCGTGTGTACCCGTTATTGTTCTTTCTCACGCCATTCGCGCAGAACGCTGGCGCTATCTGCTTGGGTATCCCAAGCACCGTGTTCCATTCGGGCCTTCGTTTGGCGCGGTCATGGTTGGATATGCAGCCAGCACAGTTATTCCCAGAAGTGGTGAAGTATTGCGCCCCATCTACTTGGCGAGTAGGAGCACCATCCCAGCTGGCGCAGCCATCGGCAGTGTGCTTGTTGAACGAGTTCTTGATGTTCTTTCGTTGTTATTGGGCATCGTTCTTCTGGTTCTGCTCAATAGCCGTTCGCTCACTGCGGCGATTCCAGAGATTAGCATGCAGACGGTTTTTCTTGGGCTAATGTTGCCAGCAATTGCCATCATTGTGCTCATCATTCTTCTTGCCTTCACATCCTCTGTGCCTGCGTGGATTGTTGGGTGCCTTGCACGTGGTAATCGCCGACTAGCCGTTCGCGGTCGGGGACTATTTCGAACGATGAAGCAGGGAACAGTCATCCTTCGTTCTGCCCATGCATGGCCTACTGTGATAGCATATTCTTTTGCCATGTGGGCGCTCTATGCCGTTCCCCTGTGGCTTGTGATCCTGAGCATGCCAACAACAATTGGACCGATAGGGTATTCAGATGCTGCTATGCTGTTGGCCGTAATCAGCGTTGGTGTAACGATTGCTCCAACACCAGGAGCACTCGGCGTTTATCATGGTTTTGCACAAACAGCGTTAATCCGTTTGCATCAAGCTACTGCCGACGAAGGACTCGGTTTTGCGCTCCTTGCCTGGGTGCTGAACTATGGAGTGGCAATTGCTGTTGGTGGGGTGTGGTTTTTGGCAGATCAGCAGAAGAAGCCATAGCCCCTTAACAAACACACTGCCAATACGCTCTTGCTACAGCCGTAACTTTGTTGCTATGCCAATTCAAACAAACGTTATCGTTGTTGGTGCCGGGCCCTGTGGTCTGTTCTCGGTTTTCGAAGCCGGCTTGCTCAAGTGGCATTGCCACCTGATTGACTATTTGCCAGTACCGGGAGGACAATGCGCGGAGATTTATCCAAAGAAACCTATCTACGACATCCCGGGCTTTCCCTCTGTACTTGCTGGTGAACTTGTAGACAACCTTCTGAAGCAAGGTGCGCCGTTTCACCCAACATTCAGTCTAGGAGAACGCGCGGAATCGTTATCGCGGCTTGAGGATGGCACGTTTCGCGTCGTTACCTCGCGGGGCACGGAGATCGTTGGCCACACGGTGTTGATTGCTGGTGGGCTGGGCTGTTTTGAACCAAGGAAACCGCAGATTGATAATCTGGCTGCCTTTGAAGACCGAGGAGTGGAGTATATCATCCGCGACCCGGAGATGTATCGCGGCAAACATGTTGTTATTGGTGGCGGGGGAGACTCGGCACTTGATTGGACCATCGTACTAGCGGATATCGCTGCCTCTGTGACCCTGGTTCACAGAAGTCAGAGCTTTCGTGCAGCTCCAGATTCGGTAGAGAAAGCCAATCAACTGGCAAGTGCTGGAAGAATAACTATGATTACCAATGCCAATGTTACCGGGCTCCACGGCAATGGCCAACTAGCCAGCGTGACCATTACAGACGCGTCAGGCACGGAATTCAGCCGGACAGCTGATCATTACATTCCGTTGTTTGGTCTTAGCCCAAAACTCGGCCCCATAGCCGAATGGGGTCTGGGCATCGAGAAAAATGCTATCGTCGTTAATCCCTCATCATATGCTTCAAATGTTCCAGGAGTATATGCCGTTGGCGACATAGCGGAATACCCGAATAAGCTGAAACTTATTCTTAGTGGCTTCCACGAAGCTGCTGTTGCGCTCAATTACGAATACCAGCGCCTACATCCTGAAAAGAAGCACGTAATCAAATACACCACGGTAACCGGTATCAGTGAGCTTCCTTAGTCTTTAGTTGTGTTGCTGAGCGGTAAATCACTACCAGGGCGCCGCTATACACCCACGTGCTCACAACACTGTTTAGGAAGAAGTTTCCAGAATCCTTGTAGAAAGCTAATCCCGCTGCATAACTCGTGAGCAGCCCGTCAAACGTGTGAGGATACAGCGTACCAAACGCCCACACAGCCGCATTTGTTATCAAGAAGAAAGCACAGGCTACCAATGTACCGGCACCCAGCGAAATCGTAAGTGCCGAAGCCCCCTTCATCAGGTTTCCAATGGGAACAACGCCTATCATACAGGCATACACAACAAGTTGAGTTGAATGTATGCCATAATCCGGACCGAATACCAGACCCAGCATGACATCGCTTAACACCATTGCTGCCACTGGAACAACCGCAGCAAGCCACCGATTTGAGATGGCAAGACCGGCGAACAGCGCGATAGCCATGACTGGCGTGAAGTTTGGCCAGTGTGGAATGAGTCGGCTGGCAGCTGCCGCGAGCACGAGAAGGATGGCTGTTGCGAGATGTGATGCTTTCATATTTGGGCTCTGAGTTTCGGATCATCGCTACAACACTTCTCTTGATCATTGCACCTGGCAAAGTGTAGAGCTTGTTCCGTGTTCGTGTGTTCAAATTCTAAATGGACTTCTCCGTGCACTGAGCATTCTGAATCAACGAGGGGAGGCTGCGAACCATCTTACTTTACATAATGCTGATTATGCTTCAACATTTGTTGTTTCTAGTGCTTCGGTGACCTTCTCAGCTGCTTCTTTGAGGGTTGCTGCTACAAGGAAGTTCAAGCCCGAACTTTTAAGAATCAACCGCGCTTCTTCGGCATTCGTACCGTCGAGGCGTACAATCACCGGAACGGTAACGTGCACCTGCTCAAGCGCTTGTAGGATTCCGTTGGCAACCCGGTCGCACCGGACAATGCCGCCAAAGATGTTGATGAGCACTGCCTCCACATGAGGATCACTCATCATAATCCGGAATGCATTCGCAATTCTTTCCACATTTGCCCCGCCACCAACATCCAAGAAGTTTGCGGGCTTTCCGCCAGCCAACTGGATTATGTCCATGGTAGCCATTGCCAGGCCTGCGCCATTCACCATGCAGCCAACGTTGCCGTCCAGCTTGATGTAATTCAGATTGTACTTTCCAGCCTCAACCTCGAGCGGATCCTCTTCGTCAACATCCCGCAAGGCCTCAACCTCGGGATGCCGGTACAGTGCATTGTCGTCAAAGTTCACCTTTGCATCAAGTGCAATGAAGGAATCTTCGGTTGACCGTACTAAAGGGTTGATTTCTAACATGCTACAGTCGAGCTGTTCATACGCTGTATACAGCGTTTTTATGAACGTGCTGAAACTCTTGTATGCTACGCCGCTTAAGCCTAGGCCGAATGCCAGACGGCGTACCTGATAGTCCTGCAAGCCAAGAAGCGGATCTATTAGTTCTTTCAAGATCTTATCAGGCGTTTCCTCGGCTACTTTCTCGATCTCAACGCCACCTTCAGTGGAGAGCATGATGAGGTTTCGGCCTGTCTGCCTATCCAGCAGGATAGAACAGTAGTATTCGTGGGCGATGCTGCAGCCTTCCTCGATCAGTACTCGATTTACGATTTTTCCCTCCGGACCGGTCTGAACCGTGACGAGCTTGTTTCCAATCAGTCCGTTGGCAACCTGGTATGCACGGTCGCTGAGATTTCCTTCCGTGATCACGGTAACTCCGCGCAGCGGTTTATCCAGCACCATGATCGGCTCGCCGGTTGCGGGATTATGTACAGTGCCCTTGCCCCTGCCACCGGCATGGATCTGAGCCTTCACAACCAGAACCTTGGTTCCGTGAACCACAAAGTCAGCAAATGCCACGGCACCGGCATCGGCCGCGCTGTGTACCGCCCTACCTTTTAGGACTGGCACGCCATGTCGGTGAAGGAGTTCTTTTGCCTGGTACTCGTGGATGTTCATCGAAACCTCGTGGTGGAAGGGCGTATATTTTGTGCTGCAAAAATACGAAGCCTCTGCTCTGCCATAGCCCCCTACCCCATCACCATCTGGTGAACTTGTTAACATGAACATCGCACGTTGGTACTTGCTGGGACTTCTGATCATCCTTGTATGGCTCTCGATTCGACCACTGTTGGATGATAAGGGGCTTGGGTCACGTGAACGGCCAATCCGAATGATGCTTACCCCAAGTACGGATGCTCAGGCCATCATCAAAAACGGCGAAATCCTAGCTGACTACATAACCCAAAAAACGGGTCTGCATGTGGAAGTGGCCGTACCGAACTACTACATCACCGTTGTTGAGGCCTTTGGTACCGAACGTGCTGACGTAGCAATCATGAATACGTTCTCATACTTGCTCGCACATGCCAAGTACGGAAGCAAGGCCGTGTTGCGAGTTGCACGTCGCCATGGCGAGTTATCGTATCGAGGTGAAGTGATCGTAAGGGCTGACCGTGGCATCGATTCACTGCCACAACTGCAGGGTAAAACGATTGCCTATGTGGACCCAAGCAGTACCAGCGGCTACATCTACCCCAAGGAACTACTTCGCCAACGTGGGATCAAGCCCCGCGAGGAGGTATTTGCCTACGGTCACACGCAGGTAGTGCTCAAGGTGTACCAAGGAGATGTGGATGCAGGAGCAGTGTTTTATTCACCTCGCGACACCGTTACCGGCGAGTACCTTGACGCACGTGCCAAGATTGCAACCGAGTATCCAGATGTGTTCAACAAGGTAAAGATCCTAGCTCTTACTGAACCCATACCGAATGACCCTGTAGTTATGCGCCGGGGCTTGCCCGAGTCAGTACAGCAGGCCATCGTTTCGGCTCTCATCGAATTCCAGAAAACGCCCGATGGTAAGGCCTCCCTAATGGAAATCGCCAGCGTGGAAGGCTTCGTTCCAGCACATGATCGGGACTATGACGATGTGCGCAAGCTGGTTTCGTCGTATGGTGTGGACTTGGAAAGAGAACTTCGTAATGTGAAAAAGAGGTGAACGGTACCTGAACGGTACCGGGAGTGCTATTCTCCCGGTACCACGAACGTAAAAAAGAGGTGAACGGTACCGGGAGTGCTATTCTCCCGGTACCACGAACGTACAAAAGAGGTGAACGGTACCGGGAGTGCTATTCTCCCGGTACCACGAACAAGCTATCAACGGATCGTGCTGTTCATAGGTTAGAATAGTATCTACAGGCCAAACATCCGCTTCAGCATGGACGAAAGGCCTTTAATGCCACCAGAGACTGCAGCAAGAAGGTCTTCAACAGGCACGCGAATCTTGCCTACTAGCTCCTGCTCGAACGATTGAATGTCGGTGGCAAGCTTTTCAAAAGCCTGTGTACCCCTGCTAATCCTCTGCAGACTGTTATCAATCTGTTCAATGGTCTGCTCCGTTTTGCGGACCATCTGAGTTGTTTCAGAAATGAGTGGCAAAACGCTGGTTTTAATCTCACTAATATCCAGACCAACACGCTCGAGTGTGGAGGTCATCCGAGTAATATCCTTCATTGCCCTGAGGGCAACAATAGAGAGAATCACAAAAAGAGCTGCAGCCGCTGCAAGAGCTATGCTGCCAAAGATGACAAGGGTATTATCCATCCGTCTCAGATCTGAACGATTCCACGTTTTCCCTCATGGCCTTTGCACGTTGGCGGGCTTCGTGAAGGACGTTTTCCGCACTTGACAAGATTGACTCAGCCTGCTGGCGTGCACTGCTCACGATTCGCTGTGCTCGAAGTCTACCCTCGTTCAGCGAGTCTTCTACCTTATCCTCTCCTTTCGCTATCAGGTCACCGGCTTTGTCAAGCAGACCTTCGCCGGTTTCCACGATATCACGCCGCAATTCTTTGCCGCTTTTTGGCGCCAACAACAACGCAACAATAGCACCAACGGCACCACCAACGAGAACACCCATCAAGAAGCTGCCCGTTGTTGAACCTTTGCCTTCCATTTTACCATCCTTCCGGAAGTGTTACAGGGTGACCTTGCATGGTGAGGATGAGTTCTGCGAATTCACGGACGGCACCGTTGCCTCCCGAAGCTGAGCAAACGTGATGAGCTCGCTCACGTATCGCCTGAACTGCATCACATGGACATGCGGTGAGGCCGCATATACGCATGACCGGACCATCATTCACATCGTCGCCAATATACGCAACGGCATCCATGGGGATCTTCAACTGAGCCATGAGTTGCTGAAGGTCGGCAGTCTTGTCGTGCGAACCCAGAACAACATGATCGATCTTCAACTTCTCGGCTCTGCGGCGTGCAATCTCGCTGTTTTCACTGGTGATGATTGCTGCCTCGATGCCCGCTCGGCGGAGTAGCGTTATGCCCATCCCATCACGGGTAGAGAAACGCTTCAAGGCTTCTCCTTCGCCACTGAAGTACATGGCACCATCGGTTAGTGTTCCGTCGACGTCCATCACGAGGATCCTCACACGCGCAGCACGTTCCTCAAGCGTCATCGAAGCCCCCTTCCATCTCTCTATTTTCGTTCTTTACCGACGCAAACATACAGGTAGCATGCCCACTCGATACGTTCTGCTTTCACTCGCCGTGCCCGAGGAACACACGGATGCCGCAATGGCTGCGCTTAGCCTTTATCCCATCACAGGAGTGGAGCTTGGTATAGATGCAATGGTTGTCTGCTTCGAACAAAACGATTGGCAGGCGGACTTTACCGACTCAATCGTATCGGACATGCAGGCGTGTGGTGCCTCGGCCGTTGTGATGGACGTTGGCACCGAGGAAGATCAGAACTGGAATGCCGAATGGGAAGCTAGCGTGGATCCGGTAATCGTTAATGACCGCATCGCCATCGTGCCAGAATGGAGAGAAGCGGAGGTTCAATCTCCAATCAAGCTTGTGATCACCCCAAAAATGTCGTTCGGTACAGGGCACCATGCCACAACACGCATGATGTGTCGTCTGGTCGAAAAGTATGTCACACCCGGCAGCACGTGGGTCGATGTTGGTACCGGCACAGGGGTACTTGCAATCCTTGCCGCCAAACTTCGTGCAAGCCGCGTGTTTGCTTTCGACAACAATGAATGGTCTATTGTTAACGCACAGGAGAACATCGATCGCAACGGTTGCGCCGAGCTTGTGGACCTGAAACAGTCAGACCTTGAGTCAACGGAATTGCCGTCATGTGACGGACTTGCGGCAAATTTGTACCGCCACCTGGTTATCCCCCATGCTCGGAAGCTCATGCACTGTGTGCGCAGCGGGGGTATCATACTGGTTAGCGGGATCTTGATCTATGACAGTAAAGACGTGATGGAACCTTTCATCGCCGACGGATGCTCCGTTCTTGAGGAGCTGAACGAGGGTGAATGGTGCGCCACTGCAATAAGGATACCATGACAGAGCTTGCGATCCATGACCCATCCGTTGCTACCGAACCACGTTCGGCGGTAAGCCGATGGCTTGCTACCTTGATCAACGACAAACGTGATGTGCGTGTACTTGCCATGCAACTCCTCACGTTCATCGTCATGGTTGGTTCGGCAACACTTGTCTATCTGCATTTCACCTGGTGGACGGCATTGTTGCACGTGGTACTATTCATCGTTCTGATGGGTCCGCACACGATAACCCTGCACCTAATGTCCCATCGCCGATTCTTCAAGCAAAAGGTAGCCTGGCTGGAAGTACCCCTGCTTCACATTCTCGGCATATTCTTTGGTCATACACCGAGGAGTTACTTCTCGCACCACATTGGGATGCATCATGTGGAGGGAGGCCTGGATCCAGATAAAAGCTGCACGCACCATTTCCAGCGCGACAGTCTGAAAGATTTTCTGCGCTATGTGGGACGCTTCCTGTTCGTTGGATTCAAAGATCTACAGGACTACCTCACACGTCGCAAAATGGACAAGCTGAAGAAAGAGCTGGTTGTGGGAGATCGCGTCTACTGGATCATCATCATTGCACTGGCTATTTTCAACTGGAAGGCTACGCTGGTTGTATTTCTCTTCTCCCTTTTGTACACCAGATTCATTATGATGGCTGGTAATTGGGGACAACATTCCCTAGTTGATCCCGACCAACCCGATAACGTTTACCGGAATACCGTTACCTGCATCAATGCCTTCTACAACACCTGGTGTTACAATGATGGCTATCATGTAAGCCATCACAATCATCCAACCATGCACTGGATGGATCATCCGAAGAACTTTCTAAAAAACAAGCAGGCCTACATAGATAACGACGCGGTAGTTTTTCACACGGTAGACTTCTTCGGCGTCTGGTTTCTGCTTGTAACCAGACAGTACCGCACTCTGGCTTCGTACTATGTGCACCTAGGCGAGCAACAGCGATCCGTAGAAGACATCGTGCAGCTTATCAAGCGAAGAACGGAATCAATCCCTGCTGCGCCGTAAACGCTCAAGCTGCTGCTGAGATCGAACACTATCAATGTGCCGCTTCATGTTCTGCATGCGCATCATCTTGCGGTCGTAGCGTTCACACTGTCCGCCCGAAAACACTAAACCAAAAAAGCTCGTAAGAAACAACAGAACAAGAGTTGGGATAAGCCAGCGAGAGCGAGACGTTCGTGTTTCCTGACCAGGCGTTGGCATCAGGTTAATTATTCCAGAACTGCTGTCCAAAGAAGTACACGTCTTCTCCTGCGCGGCTCTGCATAACGACAGACACATCGTTACGCGACCGTCGGTCGAGATACTCTCGTGCATCATCGTCGCTGATCTCGGCAACGCGTGCCAGTTCCGACACCAACACACGACCGCCATTCGCACGAATAAGGTGTCTCATCACGGCATCCATCCGCTGTTTCTCGGAACGGTACTGTCGTAAGCTGGCTAACAGCAGCCACGTTCCTGTACCTAGGTGAACAGAAGCAAGAAGAAAACACGTGACGAGGTCGGCGGTCTTCACCGTGCCGTCAACCCAGCCCACAATGCCAAAGATGAGGTAGACCACGCTGAACGAGGCCACCAATGCTCCGAGCAGATATTTGATGCGGTACACCATGGTTCGGCAAAGAATGACCACAAATTTACGGTGTAGATTTGTGTGTGCGCGGCATCACGGAAGACATCGCAGAACTCTTATACGTCCTGGAACGCTGCGAGCCCGTGCTCAGTGCAGCCGCCATTCTTGAGCGCACAGGATCCGTTCGAGTCAAACATCTCGCAGGGTCGGCCCGCTCTGCTTTTGTTGGCGGACTGTGGCGGGCTGCCTCAGCCCCTTTCCTGGTTCTCACTCTCGATGATCGTGCAGTGGATGACCTAGCGCACGATCTTTCCCTCTGCGCTGGCCCGAACAGTGTCCACGCCGTGCATGCCTCGAGCCGAAGGCACAACCTGGCTGACTCGGGGTCGCTTCGCTATGATGAAGTAGATGCCATGAGCAGCCTGCACAGGGACGATCGAGCCATCGTTGTAGCCGCTGCCGGTGCACTTGCCACGCGCATGCCGAATGCTGTGTTGCTGGAAGCAGCTCAGCGCACCATTACACGAGGAGATATTATACCACTGGAAGAGCTGGTAATGCAGCTTGCACTGCAGGGGTATGAACGTACTGACTACGTTGGTAAGCCAGGCGAAATGGCCCTCCGTGGGGGAATACTGGACATCTATCCAGGAGGTTGGAGTAACCCGCTGCGATTGGAGTTCTGGGGTGATACGGTGGATTCCATTCGTGAATTCGAACCTCTCAGCCAGCGCTCCATTCGAGAACATTCCGATGTGCGCTTCCTTGATCGGGTGTTTCACGACGACGACCCATCACTCACAACAACACTGCTAGATCATGTTCCTCACGATGCCATCGTTGTTCTTGACGGTCCCGAGGCACTCTCCGGAGAACTGCACAGATTACATGATACCACCTCCGCCAATCGTTTGCAGGAATGGCGCACGGTACACCTAAACCCACTCGGCGATGCACATGTGGTAACGAATGCCGTGCAGCAGCCCGCTTTTGCCGGCTCCATCGAGCAATTACTGAAGTCGGCAGGGGGCTTGTATACGCGCGACATCGCAGTACATGTTGGCGCAGATGGCCAGCAAAACGTTCGTCGCTTGCACGACCTCTGCGAGAACATGGCTGAACAGCTTGAGGAAGATGCAGACCAACGCGCAACCTCGTTCTACCGCACCATTGCTGCTATGTCGTGGCATGGTGTAGCGTTCACGGAAGGGTTTGTTTGGGAGGATGTTGGCATTGCATTCTTTTCTGAACACCAGGTGTTTGGCCGTCAGCGCGCGCAGCGAAGAACACGCAGATCGGAATCTGGAATTACAGTGCGCGAGCTGCAGCAGTTGCAACACGGCGACTACGTAGTTCATGAAGACAAAGGAATCGGACAGTTTCAGGGTTTGAAGACCATTGAGATTAGTGGCTCACGTGTCGACTGTGTTAAGCTTCTCTTTGCTGGTGGCGACGTGTTGTATGTGCATCTCAACTACGTGCATAAGCTTAGCAAGTACGCAGCAGCCGAGGGAGCAATTCCGAAACTCAGCAAGCTGGGAACGGCAGAGTGGGATAGAAAGAAGCAACGTGCAAAGTCGCGTATCAAGGACATCGCTCGCGACCTGATCAAACTGTATGCTCAGCGCAAGTCGTTACCCGGTTTTGCCTTTCCGCCCGATACCGTATGGCAGAAGGAGTTTGAGGCTGCCTTCCAGTACGAAGACACCCCCGACCAAGCACGAACGACGGCCGAAGTAAAGACGGATATGGAACAACCCTCGCCAATGGACAGACTGGTGTGTGGTGACGTTGGTTTTGGGAAAACCGAAGTAGCCATCCGTGCTGCATTCAAGGCAGCACAGGCCGGCAAACAGGTTGCCGTTCTTGTTCCAACAACCATTCTTGCACAGCAGCACTACGTTACCTTCATAGACCGACTTCGACGATATCCCGTGCGAATTGAAGTTCTGTCACGATTTCGAAGCAAACAGGAGCAAAAACAGGTGATTGCCGATCTCACGGCGGGATCGGTGGACATCATCATCGGAACACACAGACTTCTATCGAAGGACGTTGAGTTTCGGCAGCTTGGATTGCTCATTATTGACGAAGAGCATCGTTTTGGTGTGAGTGCTAAAGAGCGATTGCGGCAGATGCGTGCCACGGTTGATACACTTACACTTACAGCAACTCCAATCCCCCGCACCCTGAACTTCTCCCTGATGGGCGCCCGCGACCTGAGTGTTATTGAAACCCCACCTCGTAACCGCCTGCCAATACTCACGGAAATCCTGGAGTGGGACGACGACGTGCTCCGCGAGGCACTGTTCCGGGAACTGGACCGAGGGGGGCAGACCTTTGTAGTGACGGATAAGATTGGCGACATGGAAAAGCTCTCGCAACGCATCCGCATGCTGGCGCCAACACTCCGTGTAGCAATGGCCCACGGACAGATGGCTACCGAAGACCTCGAAGACGTGATGGAGGGTTTCCTTGAGCGCAAGACCGATGTGCTGATTGCAACCAAGATCATCGAATCCGGACTGGACATACCCAATGCTAATACCATGATCATCAACAACGCCGACAACTTCGGCCTTGCTGAACTCTACCAACTGCGTGGTCGTGTAGGCCGCTCAAACACACAAGCCTATTGCTTCCTTGTAATCCCTCCTGTCCATACACTATCACGAGTGGCGCTCCAACGATTGCAGGCTCTTGAAGAATTCACAGACCTTGGCAGTGGTTTCCAGTTAGCCATGCGCGACCTTGAGATTCGTGGTGCCGGGAACCTTCTTGGCGGAGAACAAAGCGGCTTCATCATGGATATGGGTTTTGAACTCTATCAGAAGATCCTTGACGAAGCTGTTTCCGAGCTACGAGCTGAGGAGTTCGCCGACCTGTTTGGCGATCAGAAAAAGCGAGTGCAGTTGGACAACGAGGACGTTGCCATTGAACTCGACGAAGATGCATTGCTGCCGGCCTCGTACATCCCATCGGATACCGACAGGTTTGATGCCTACAAACGATTGTACAATGCTCACACCACTTCGGAAGTCGATGCCGTGTTCACAGACTTGAGAGACAGGTTCGGCACTCCACCCAAAGAAGCTAACAACCTGTGGTTTGCCGTTCTGCTGCGCATTGCAGCCATCCCTACCGGCTTCATTCGTGTGAACCTGCGAGAAACAATACTCACTGTGGAGTTTCCGCCAGAAACGCAACAGGAATACTACGACCTTGCCTTCCCATCGGTCTTACAGATACTCACCTCGATGCCCAATGCTCGCTTTCAACAATCAGGAAAACGTCTCTTCGGCGAAATTCAGCTTGCAAGGCGCGAGTCTGCACTAACCGTGCTTGAAGAGTTCAACCTGAACAAAGTCGTACCAAACGTTTCGTAGGCCATAGTTTGCTACATCTACAAAGGGCATTGCATGCACCTACTCTCAGTCGAAACCACATCCAACGTGTGTAGCGTAGCACTAAGCTCCGATGGTGCTTTGGTATCTCTCTCCGAAACGCACATGCCCAGCCTCCATGATGTAGTGTTGGTGTCCCTTGTGCAGCAGGTTCTGGGCAATGTTCACAGAACCATTCATGATGTAGATGCCGTAGCATTTAGCTGCGGTCCTGGCTCATTCACGGGTTTGCGGATTGGAGCAAGCTTTGTAAAGGGGCTTTGCCAGACCGGCTCGCCACGTCTTTTACCCATCTCAACGATGCAGGCGCTCGCCAGTGCGTCGGAAGAAGTTGCAATTGCCTGTGGCAAACAGAGAATACTTACGGTGATTCCCAGCCATCGGGAGCTTTGTTATGTACAAACATTCTCTCTCGAACACGATGGCAACTCCGTTTGCGCGGTTCTTGATCACGAAGTACACTTGCTTGATAGTGCCGCTGCTAAAACACGCATTGCACCAGACATGCTTGTAGTTGGACCAGGAGCACCACTCATTGCTGACCACTCCATCAGCGGCCTAACAAGGTTATCGGCTCGTTTTGTTGCAAAAGCAGCACACCAACAAGTACAAAGCGGATCTGCCCATTGGGCAGATCCGCTTGCATTCGAACCTTCATACCTTCAGGAGTTCCAGCCCGCTATGGGCACACGATCACTCTGACGCTTCTTCCTCTTCGTCCTCGACGTCTTCTTCGAGGTCATAATTGAACATCCAGGATACGCCGTACCTGTCAACCAGCATACCAAAACGTGCTCCCCAAAATGTGTCTTGAAGCGGCATCGTTACAGTGCCACCTTCCGACAATGCTTCGAAGGCATCCTGAAGCTCTTCCAGCGAATCAAAATCCAAACTCAAGTGAACGTTCGTGCCTGGACTAACAGGCTGTGACGGCGTGCTGTCAGACGCCATTATGATCACGTCGTCGGCTGCCAGCACACAATGCATGATCTTATCTGCCATGTCGGCCGGTGCCATGTCAGGGACATCGCCGAATCGTTGCAGAGACACAATGTCTCCATCAAGCGCTTCGCAATAAAACTCAATGGCCTCTTCACAGTTGCCATTGAATGTGAGATATGGTGTGACGGATGCCATCGGCTTCTCCTGAGTAGTGGTAATTGGACTGCGAATCTAGGACAAGAAGTAGCACGCCCTACACGGCACACTAGAAGTTCCCTCGAACGGATAGCACCAGGTTCCTACCAGGCGCACTTACCCCCGATGCAAATGGCCGGTAATGATGATCCATGATGTTCTCTAGAATCAACCGAAGCTCAATACGCTGCTCCCACTTCCAGCCAGCGTTCACGTCAACTCGCCACCATGCCGGAACTCCATTCGGAGTTGTGTTCACCCCAATGTTGCGATCATCCGTGGGTATGTCGTCAATATCCTTGGATGCAGACCACCAGAATGAAGCGCCAACATTGAAGTTCGAGGCATTCCAATTTGCACGAAGTGAACCATACGCTGGTGGTATGTGGCTAAGCGGGAGATTGGTATCGGCAACCGATGCCTGAGTGAGTACGGCAGTTGCTAATACATCTAACCAATCAATCCGCCCGCGCAGCTCGGCACTACCACCATAAACAAAGGCTCGTCCTACGTTCTGATTGGCGTATACCGCCGTAGGTACACCATCGATGATGATCGTGTCTTGTCCGTTCAGTGTGTACGGTGCACTCTGAATCGCATCTACGCCCCACGTATGAAACACGTTCGCATCCAAATGCCATCCGTTACATAGAGTCCAACCAAAGCCCCCTTCCAGCGTGTATGCATATTCCGGACCCAACGATGGATTGGGGACATCCAACACCCCCGGCAAACTTTCGAACACCTTGGCTATGTCGTCAACGTTGGGTGCCCGAAATCCCGACGATGCATTTGCATTAAGGGACAGTGAAGGTGCCACCAACCACGTAGCACCAATCGACCCAGTAAGTGCCGTGGTACTGGTTGAAAGGTCGGTGAATGGCAGCGAAAAGAGCGAGGTGTCGGCAATCGTGCTCTGCAGGTCGTACGTAGTGAACCGTAATCCACCGGCAACAACGAAGGACTCTGATGATGCCCATCGTCCTTGAACGTAGGCTGCCGCAGAGACCACAGTACTCCCTCCGTCGGGGTACCGAGTTGCCGTTGGCGTTACTGCACCGGTAACGATGTTGGTTCTGTTGGCAACACTCGTCACGTCGTTCACATACGCCTCGATGCCATAGTAGAGGTCACGCTCCAGCGGCATACCGTTGTTAAGCCGCACACGAAAGTCTGCATTCACAGCACCAATAAGAACGGTTTCGTCCTGTTTTCTGCGATTGTTGTTGTTGAACCGCCTGTCATTGCGCGACTCATTGTAGTACTGAAACGATGCTGCAATCATCGCATCATCACCGAGGGGTCCGGCATCGGAGAGTGTTGCGGTTATCGAATGCATGGTCCACAGCTGCGGACCATAGAACCACTCTGCAGATCGAGGCAATGAATCCACAACCTCCTGCAATCGGTCGTACCGAGGGACGTTCGAACTGGTCGTAAACAGTCCTCCATACTTCAGCGTCAGCGTTTCACTGGCTTGCCAGGCCAGGTTTTCCATCACGTTGATCTGATTGTATCCGGTGGGCGTTTGCACTAGCGAATCGGAGTTTCTGATTATGCTGTCGCGTTCGCCAATGCGTTCCACATACCACGGCCTACTCCCGAAGCCTGGATATTGATCGCTGAAAACGCTTCCGCCCCGAAGGTCGGCAAAGTCTGTGTAGGTGATCACAGTTGACGATGCCAATCGTGTGCAGCTCACGTCGATTGCTGCGGATGCTGTTTTCTCCTGCATGGCCGTACCATACCGTAGCATAGCAGTACCACCTACTTGCGTTGCATCCTGGGCAAACTGTGCCTGGCGTGTTCGAAACACCATCACGCCACCAAGAGCATCACTTCCGTACTGCACGGACCCTGGTCCGAACAGGACTTCTGCCCCATCAAGGGAGTTAGCATCAATGGTAATCACGTTTTGCAGGTTACCGCTGCGATAGATGGCATTGTTCACGCGGATGCCATCAACAACGAGCAGCACAGCATTTGCTGCATACCCACGGAGCATCGGGCTTCCCCCACCAAGCTGGCTTCTCTGAACAAAAACCTTTCCTGTTTGGGCTAGAGCATCACCCGTTGTAGCGGGGTTGTACAGCTGTATGTCTTGCGGTTTTACCTGGGTGATTTCGCGCGATACGGAGCGTGAATTCTCTTGCCAGCGAGATGCACTCACAACCACTTCCTGCGTTGTTGTGAAGTCAGCACTGGTATCGGTATTGTGAACGGTAACCGTGTCGCTGATTGCTTGAGCATCACGCTTACGATTATCTGTTTGGGTATGCAATTCCATGCTGGCGCAGAAGACTGCGCAGCACACCACTGCCACCCATCGTTGAGTAAACATGGTAGTTCCGGTGTTTGTTGATGAAACAGGTAAAGAACCTGATGCCGACGGGCATCAGATCATCAACTGTTCCGGAGGTGGAGGGTCCACGCTGGGGCACCGATGTTGTGCCCAATGACGAATTCCTTGCCCAACCCTGACCTGCAGCGGTTCGAGCATGTATTCAAACGTGGGCGGTGGCATTGTTGCGGTAAGGAGCATCATTCGCACGATCAGATGCCCAAGATGTATGCTCGGGTCCTTTGCCGCTGTTTCCTGAATTGCCCGTACCACGTTTGATTCGGCATGATCGCGATATGCACGAATGACGGTTATTCCTGCGCTGTCGTACCTGGCCACCACGTCATACATCCAGCCGTCGAAGGCAAACTCCCGTTCGTGTTCCCATCGAAGCGTGAGATCGGCTGCGTTCCCAGATAATCGGAACACCACAACCGATCCGTCTCGCCAGCCCTGCATGGCCTGCCACCGTGCATGCATGCGTAGCCCAACGGCAAGCGGCACCCATCCCGCCATGCAGAACACCAGGACTCCGATAAGCAAGCAGGCCACCGGTAAACGAAACATCGCCGAATCTACTTCGCGCCACTGAATAAGTTTGCAGCCATGATTGAACGATACACCCGCCCTGAAATGGGTTCCATCTGGTCAGACGAAACTCGTTTCTCCATCTGGCTCGACATTGAAATTCTTGCCTGCGAGGCTCAGGCCAAACAAGGCATCATCCCGCAGGAAGCAGTTGATGAGATCAAGGCCAAAGCCAAATTCGACGTGCAACGCATCCTGGAAATCGAGCAGGTAACTCGGCACGATGTGATCGCTTTCACCACCAACGTTGCCGAGTATGTTGGTCCCGCTTCTCGCTACGTGCATCTCGGGATGACGTCGAGCGACGTGCTCGATACCTGCCTGGCCGTCCAGCTTACTCGTGCGGGTGAACTGCTGATGAAGGGGTTGGTGGAGTTACGCGACGTTCTTGCCCGCCGTGCAATCGAATTCAAGCACACGGTATGTATTGGCAGAACTCACGGTATTCATGCCGAACCAACCACATTCGGCCTCAAGCTGCTCCTCTGGCACCAGGAATGTGTTCGCAACATCGAACGGCTTGCGGCGGCAATCGACACGGTGGCCGTTGGCATGATTTCGGGTGCCGTGGGAACCTTCGAGCATCTCTCGCCCGAAGTCGAAGCCTATGTGTGTAAACACCTTGGCCTGCGGCCTGCACCTGTTTCAACACAAGTGATACAGCGTGATCGCCATGCGGAATTCCTGAGCACCGTGGCCATCGTTGGTACAATGCTGGAGAAGATTGGCACCGAAATTCGCCACCTACAGCGCACCGAGGTACGAGAAGCCGAAGAGTCTTTTGGAAAGGGACAAAAGGGCTCGAGTGCTATGCCCCATAAAAAGAATCCTATCGTGAGTGAACGGCTGTGCGGCCTGGCGCGCCTGCTCCGCGGCAACGCAACAGCTGCGCTGGAAAACAACGCATTGTGGCATGAGCGAGACATATCACATAGCAGCGTGGAGAGGGTGATCTGTCCGGACTCAACGATCACTTTAGACTATATGCTTGGTCTGGCAATAGACCTGATTGCCAACCTTGTGGTATACCCGGGAAACATGCTCCGCAATCTTCATCTCACAAATGGTTTACCGTTCTCGCAAAGCGTATTACTGTCCCTCGTTCGAGCAGGCATAACCAGAGAAGACGCCTATCGCCTTGTGCAGCGGAATGCCATGATTACCTGGGATACGGGGCGCCCATTGCTGGAAGTATTGATGGCCGACGCCGACGTTACGGCTGCCCTGGGTGAGGCCGAATTGGCCACAATCTTTGATGAAGACCGGATGCTTCGAAACGTAGATCAGATCTTCGCCAGATGCGGCCTTGGAGGTCAGTAAACATTTCCGCCTGCTGCACCTGACCAAATGGATCAAACAATCGCACCCTTTCCCCTGCCCGGCATAGGTTGGCAATGGAGAATACGCCATGTCGAGAGACTACAGCATGCACGGCTGGCACACTCACAACAAGCGAGTCAATCATGATGGCCACCTGTGCACTGTCGCCTAACAAACACTGATACGGCAACATCACTTCATCCACTCGCGGAGCACCCGCCGGCAGGGTTACATCAACATACCGTGTGGTGTACCGCCGACCGCTCCACCAATACGGTCCATGTGGCCACAGCACACTTGCTCTCGTTCGAATACGCATTCTGATGGTAAGGGGCTCAGGTCTCGTGGTACGAGCCTCTACGATGAGCCGAATGTTTACATGATCTCCAGGGTTACCGGATGTGTCGGCGATTCTTACCTCGATATCCGGTATACCGCAAGGATCACCCACGAGATATGGTGGAACATGCCGAATGTGAACGTTACCAGCTACACCTGCTTCCGCTCCGTAACTAGAATCAATGGTGCATCCACCCCCAAGGCTACTTCCGTTAACTCCTCCGTGCACATCAACAACGAAGTTGCCGACATCGTATGCCCGACCAAAGACGACACTACCGCCGCCTCCACCACCACCAGGACCATAACATCGCAGATCTGACAACACACAACCACCGTTCCCACCTGTAACGCTGATAACGGGAACCGATGAATCCGGCGCCAACTCTCTCCACACGGTATCAACGTCGAGCACCACAGTCCCCCCCCCCCCCCCCCCCCCCGCCCCCCCACCCAACGCCGTGGCAGCACCCTCCCCCCCCGCCCCCACCTCCGGCTCCATCACCAATGGCTGTGGCAGCACTCTCCCCTCCGGCCTGTATCGTTGCTCCGCGCATCCATCGCAGGTACCGAGCTCTAAGGATAACGAGTCCTCCTCCCGCCCCTCCGTCGGCACCAAGAAAATCATTCTGATGTCCGCCACCTCCACCACCACCTAGCCATACCTGGGCCGCTGAGTTTGGGATCAAGGCATGGCCACCCATACCACCTACGGGCTCGCTGCCGTACTCACTCGTCTGGTGACCACCTCGGCCACCTCTTCCTGCGCCGGCTCCCCCCCCGCCACCGGCGTTGCGGGCATTGCCGCCACCACCACCGTTGCAGGATGATAGCCGTCCTGCGGCTTTATCATGACCCATCACAGCAATGCCAAGCCCCCTACCTCCTCCTATGCCAGAGGTCCAATCTGCCATTGCATCTGTTCGTGAAGTGTCCCAACTGTTCATGCTTGCACGTCCACCTGGAAAGCCAGACCCAACGGCATCGATTGCGGCAGATATGGTAAGGGTGTCGGCGGAGATCATCAGAACCCCATTGGCACCGTCATTCCACGGCCGAACGGTGTGTGGTTCGATGATGGTCACGTGAGTTCCGTAAATCACTGGACAGAGCTGCACGCTCCCCTCCAACGGATAGGCTACGGGAATGGACGAAAGCTGCACGCTACTTCCATTTCGAGATAGCACTTCGTGGACTGACCAGCGTCCGGCTCCTCCCGAAGTATCAGGTTTGCCTTCAGCGTCCTGCAATGCGCCCTGACTCTGATAGATGATTACCGAGTCTCCTGGCTTTACATCCACCTCCCACGCAAGCCAGAGTGTGCCATCGCAGGTGTCGACGTGAACAACTCTTGTGCAGAGTGGCGACAACTCATTTGCAACCAACGTAAACGGCACGAGGAATACCAGAACCAGACCACACAACCACATCGCGCACTCCAGTGGCACTTCCGGGGATGCTGGCATCACACTGACCTGGTAATGGGCTGTTGCCATGTTAGTTCGCAACCCCAATCACGCGCCATCGCTGCACGTCCGCATCATACCACAACGTTGCGGACCCGTTTACAGGCACGAACACAGGCATTAAGCCTGGTGTTAGGATTCTGTTGGCCTCCGCGGTGGCCGGAACTTCTGGCCAGAATCGCAATTCATCTCCCGTAGCTATCACCACGATCATGCGTCCTGCAGTGCCAGCTACGATACCATTGATGTTTCGGCTGTCATTGACTGCCTGAATCTTTATCACCGGTACGTCGGGTATGCCCAGGTTGTCGGTTGGGACTACATCGTTCAGTACGATGGTCTCCGATCTCACGTACGATGGGATGCCGCTCAGCTCCAGACTATACATGTAGGTTGTTGTGTGGCTAAGCTGTGGAAAGCGGCTTAGTGGAACGGTTGGCGGACGGCTATTCACGTGACTGCCAAGGAAGGTGTTGCCGCCAAGGTTTACCTGTGCAAGCGAATGTGTTTCCGCAATGAACAGTCCACTTATCCCCGATGGCTGTCCAGGTGCCTGCACGGTAGTGCGACCGAACACGCCAACATTCAGCCCGGGATTGTCCGCCGAGTTGAACACTTCACCAAGCACACCGATGCTGATGGTTGTATTGCTACCCACACTTCCTCGCAGTGCCCTTCCGTGAACACCGACCAAGGTATCGATGCCAACGCCTGAGTTCGTGGCTGCCTGACCGAACACTCCCACTCTCTCCACGTCGGGCACGGTTGTGTAGGCGCTGCTTTGTGAAAGTCCCAAAACACCAACGCCATTGGTGTTTGCTCTGCCTAATACGGCGATGTGGGCCACTCCAGAAGCGGTGGCATCCACTCCACGCACGGGTGGAGTGGTGCCACCAATCTCCACGCCAGTGCCCGAACCTGACGTAAGAGCGTTGTACCGGATTCCAGTTCCCCCGGTAATGTCGATGCCCGTACCCAACGTTGGACGTCCGGATCCGGTAGCACCACCGATGCGCATTCCGGTACCAGTACCGTTTGACGCACTCCACAGCATAACGCCTGCATTACTGGGGCCTGTAACGCCGATGTTGCCAACCACAATACCTGAACTTTCCGTTGTTGTTGTCATATCAACACGAAGCCCGGTACCACCTACCTGTGGTATGGATGCAATTCGCGCTACTTCGCCTGGACCAGCTCCGGTGAACTCACCAACACTCAGCGAACCACGTATCCACGTTTCCGCTGCTGCACCGATTTCCAACGCTCGCACTGTTGCCGATGGACCAGCAAGGAATCGAATTGGCTGTGCTATCGGCGACGCATTGGCAATGACCAGTGGAATCACATTGTCGGTATACAGCAACGAACCCGTTGATCCATTCCACGCCGCACCTTCCAAATGAAGTCGAGTAGCTGTAAGCTCCTGCCCTCCACCGTTGGTTGCAATCAGCGTGGTAAAGATGATCGATACAATCACAGTTGCTCGAATCATTGCCGTGGTACTCTTGGAGGGTTACGGATTGAGAATGACCCACGCTATTCGATCCGCTGCATCAAGGCCAACGGACGTCTCAACGGTAATGGTTCCTGCAACGGTGTCTCTGCCGGTAACGCTTACACCAATCGTAGTGCCGGCTGCATTGATGATGGATACCAATGGCACACTTCCGGCTGTAAGTGATGGCCCAACTGTAATGGTGTGGATGTGCTGTCCTGCGGTAGGAGTGTACAGACCATTAGGAATTGAAAACAGTGGGTTTTGCCACGACATCGTGCCACCGGCTGTGGCGGTGAGTACCATGCCGTCTGTTGAAGGCGCTGCCGAAGGAAGCGTGTAGGTTACGCTCGCAGACTGAGCCCCTGATCGGAATGCCGTGTACTCCGTACCATCCGCCGATGGCTCGAAGAGCCGAACTTCGGATGCTGTACCGCTATTGGTGAGAGAAAGATTGCCGCGCACGTCCATCAAACTCTGCGGAGTGGGTGTGCCCACACCCACATACCCTGCCGTGGGGCCAGCAATTCCGACTACACGTACGACTTCGGAACCATTGGTAGCCAACACAAGATCCTGCGCATTGCTTGTACCCAGATATTGCTGGCCTGCTCCTGTGCCACCTGTGGTTATCGCCGTTCCTTCTAGTTGCCAGAAACTGGCATCGGCCCAGTCCAGAGATACTGTAGTGCCCGTCACGTTGGTTGCGGTAAGCGTCTGCCCCGCAGCACCAATTGAAGCAGGAAGCAACACCGTGTATCCGGTAACACCGGTTTGGGGGATGGATAACGACACCGTCTCCGGTTGCGAATTCCGCAAGCGAAGTGTACCGGTGGTTTGGCTTTGACCATGTGCGATGATGCAGCCACAACACACGGTGGCAGCGAAAACAACTAGACGAAGATGTGTGTACACAAGCCCTCCAGAAATAAAGTGGATGATGGTTAGTAGATAGCCCATTCAATACTCTCCGAATCCAGAAGAGGCGCGGATGTAATCAGGGTAAACGAGCCGGTAGCAACATCAAGCCCTTCAACACTCACACCCACGAACGTGTCGGCGATGACTGCTGCGGCAATGTGAACTTGGCTGGGAAGGGGCTCTGGTAATGTGACGGTGTAGCGATGAATTCCCGGCTGACCCCGTATCGTGCCATGCGCAATGGCAGAGCGCGCACTAATTGTTAAACGGCGTCCAGCACGCGATATGTGGATGCCTTGGCTTCCAACAATGTCGACTGCTCCCGCAATCTCATTGATAGAGGTAACAACGCCAGTTACCTCGGGTGCCAGGGCCTCAGCCACGAGTGCTCGCTCGGTGAGCAAGGCATAGGGTACACTTGCCAGCATTGTGCGAGGTACGAGCTCTGGACCACCGTCGACACTGATGGCCAGCCATAAGGGACCTTTACGCAGTAAGTCGGCAGGCAATGGAACGTTGCTACCAACATGTATGGTGGCAATGCCATCAACAACGTCGGCCTCCACGTCTTCGGCATGCAGCGGAAGTCCAGCAACCGGATCGTTGAACCAACGAACCATTAGGGAATGCACACCGGATAAAGGAATGCCGCCTGCCTCCAGGTACATCTGAATGGTAAGCACACGTGGCACCTGAGCAATGCAGGGTGCAACGAAGACAAGGCTGAGAAGAAGAAGACTCCGCATACGGAGTCCATGTGGGATGAGAATGGAGAAGTGTGACACAACACTACTCCATGCCCAAGCCCCCTACCTTAACAACTCTGCATCCAGAGAATCACGAAGGATACGCTGCACCGAGCGAAGGCGAGGTTCCATCACACGGAACCGGGTGCGGGTGATACTGTCGGCAGTGGTCTGCGGTGACTCTAATGCCTGCAGCAGCGCACGTCGAGTCCACCGATATTCTTCCAGGCCCATTGCATGGTGATTAAGAAGGGTTGCAAAGCGGGCACGTCGCCTACTGGGCCGAGCTGCCTGCTTTTCCAAGGTGTCTGCAAGTTCCGCTACACGAATGGCAACGTGCACGTGCGATGGCCTAAGCTGGCTATCTGCAGGCGGTATGTACTTGCCATGCACAACCAGCAGATTGTTGATACCGGGCCCTTCCGTTCGTGTGAGGCCCAGAGCCGCTCGAGCATCGCTGAACACTACCCAACTGCGTTCAGTCACGTATGCAAATGCAGCAAGGAAGAGTACAAGAAAGGTCCATGCTGCAAAACGGCGTGGCCAACATCTTTGGGAACCATGAGGCATGACGTTGGTGATGGCTACGAGGGAACGGTGGCTGCCTGATCCTCGAACATCGCCTCTACAAAGGCAACGGGATCGAATACCTGCAAGTCGTCGATCTTCTCTCCAACACCCACGTACCGGACGGCTACTTGCATTGCATCGGCTATGGCAAGCACGGCGCCCCCTTTGGCTGTTCCGTCAAGTTTGGTGAGCACAATACCTGTGAGAGGCGAAACCTTGGCAAACTCTCGTGCCTGTACCAGGGCATTTTGCCCTGTTGTTGCATCGAGCACCAAGTACACATCGTTGGGTGCGTCGGGTTTGACCTTCTTCATCACACGGCTAATCTTTTCCAACTCCTGCATCAGCCCGCCTTTATTGTGTAGGCGCCCGGCTGTGTCAATGATCACCACATCGGTGCCTCGTGCCTTGGCGGCAGACACGGTATCGAAAGCTACTGCAGCGGGATCGGCTCCCTGCTTCTGTTGAATGATGTCAACGCCGGCACGATGTGCCCATACTTCAAGCTGCTCATTGGCAGCCGCCCGAAAAGTGTCGGCAGCGCCAATGAGTACGGAACGTCCGGCTTTTCGGTAGTTGTGGGCAAGCTTACCGATGGTGGTGGTCTTACCTACTCCGTTTACGCCAACGACCATGATCACGTGTGGCCGACTGGCCGGATCAACGTGAAAGGTTCTATCGTTCTGTGCTGAAGGGCTCTCCACCATCATGGCGGCAATCTCCTCCTTTAGAACGTCAGTGATGAGTGCCGCGTCTTCGAGTTTGTCCTTGCGAACGCGCTCTTTGAGCCGGGCGATAATACGTCCTGTTGTTGTGACGCCTACGTCGCTGGTAATCAGAATTTCCTCAATCTCATCGAGCAGGGCCTGGTCAATCTTGCGGCCTGCGAACAGTGCCGATCGAAGTTTTCCCACGAGATTGTCGCGGGTCTTTGCCAAACCTTCGGCAAGCCGGTTAAAGGCGAGCTTCTCGCCTACATCAGTGAGGGTTTTCTTGAGCTTGTCGAACAATCCCATAAAGTCTCGTGCCGTATTGCCACAAAGATACCGCCATGAGTACCACGGCTATGACCATGGCTCCGTCACGAACAGGATACCACTCGAAGATCGCGGCAAGGCCAGCAATGGCAATTGCAGCCACGGCAAACTTGCCACTTAGCAGGGATGGTGGCACAATAGGTGTGTAACGCGCTGCAGTGAACCCTCCAATGAGGATGAGGATATCACGGGCAACCACGAGAACAACAAACCACGCGGGTAACAAGTCGAGTACAAGTAACAGCACCACTACTACGCCAACCAGCACCTTGTCGGCAATTGGATCAAGGATCTTTCCCCACTCACTCTCTGTACGGGTTGCCCGAGCAACACTGCCATCCAACCAATCGGTGATTGCAGCAACAACACATAACCAGAACGCCACCGTCATCTGGCGTTGCGTGAGCGTTATGGCGATAGGTACGGTAAGGAGCAACCGAGCAATGCTGAGAACATTACTGATGGTCCAAAACTGGTCTTTTTCGAGTAGCATGAGGCATCCGCGTAAAGGGTGCGAGCGCAACTGAAACAAGCAGCCCTACAAACATGGGCTCCACATTTGTAATCTGATTCAACCTCAACACCGTGAACACGGCTGCGATCATCGATGGTCCTGCGATCCATAGCCACGGAGGGATGATGCCCGTGGTGACGATGATTCGTCGAAGAACGGGCCAGATGGCCATGAGCATTGGAAGAAGAAGTCCGGGAACTGTAATGGAAGCAGCCATCGAGATCAGGTCTGTGATACTGCGAATTGTAATGGCAGCAACACTACCTGCGATGCCAGTAAGAACCAGACCGAGTACCAGTCTTCGTTCACGATTCGGTCCACGCCCGGGCAACAAGTCATACCCGATCGTGGTTGCACTCACAAGTGCATATCCGTCAAGCGAAGACATAACAGCCGACACAACACTTGCCACGAAAAGCCCACGCCACACATCGGGGAGTGCCAACTGAGCCACGCTGAGGAAGTGGCCCGTGTGATTTCCATCCGATGCAAACGCAATTCCATACAATCCGATGACCAGCTGCAGCCCATCAAACACTACCCACCCTACCACGCTGTACAGTAACCCACGTCGGGCATCGGTAGCCGTGCGTGCAGCCGACGTGCGCATGTGAAAGTTTGGATCTACAAACGTTTGCATCGCTATCAGCACCCACACGGCAACCCCTGTCCACCCGATGCTTCCTGGCACGTCGAAGACGGCATCGGGTAGTCGGCTTACCATGCTGGATACCCCTTCGATGTTCAGGATGCATCCTGCTGCGAGCGCACCAAACCCTGCATACATGAGCACAACCTGAACCAGGTTGGCCGATACGTCACTTCGCAGTCCTCCCTTGGCTACGATTAGTAGCGAAGCTGCAGTGCCGATGATAACACAGAACCAGAGAGGTAAAGACGTTAGCCCCTGCAGTACAACTCCAAGCGACAACATAAATGGAGCTGGTATGGCAATAACAAGAACAGCGACGGCCGCTGCCCTCGCCGCTGCTGGCCCGAAGACTCTGCGAATATTCTCGGGTATGGATAGCGACGAATTCTTTTCGACAGGAATGCCGCATACAACAATGCCATGATGTAGTACGGAATCCCGAAACACAATACGAACATCACACCATACCGTGCAATGAACTCGCCTGATCCAAGCACACTACCGTACCATGTTGCTATGAGCGAGGCAGCAAAGACCGGAGCTGTTAACGACCGGCCTGCTAGGATGTAGCCAACAACATCGCTAGACCGTCGGTGACGGTGAGTACCTGCACGAATGCCAACGATGATGGCTGCAAGCACCGAGGCCACTACAACTGCCGTTCCCCACCCTCCAAGTGTGAAGTTCATCCAAGCAACTTGCGCAGAAAGGTGTGCCGGTGATGCTCGCAGGGTCCATACTGCAGAATTGCCTGGCGGTGTTCCGTTGTTGCATATCCCACATGGCGAATGAATCCATACTGTGGATATGCGGCATGCACGGTACCCTGCATTAGTCGATCCCGTTCCGTTTTTGCAATGATGCTGGCCGCCCCAATACTCAGACTCAGCGCATCACCATCCACAATGCATGAGTGCGGTACCTTCCACGGAGTGAACCGATTGCCATCAACAAGAATGTGATCAAGCTGAAGGGGGCTCTGGTTTTGATTGCAAGCGGCATCCAGCGCAGCATGCATGGCCAAGAACGTTGCCTGGAGAATGTTGATCTCGTCTATTGTCTCGTTGTCAACGATGCCAACTCCCACTGCAACGGCGTGCTGCGTGATGGATTTTGCAACCGTCTCACGAACTGCCTTCGTAAGTTTCTTGCTATCCGTGATTCCTGTCGGCAGCACCCTAGGATCGAGGACTACGGCGGCAGCAACCACAGGTCCAGCAAGAGCGCCACGCCCAGCTTCGTCAACGCCTGCTATAACGCGCTTTGCAGACCAATAGCTATGATCAGGTGATGAGTCGTAAGAATTCGGCACGAAGGGTTGCATTGGTAACCAGATCTCCACGCATGACGCTGGTGACCATCTCGCTAGAGTCATGAGCCTCAACTCCACGTGCAATCATGCAGTAGTGCTTAGCGGAAATCACTACACCAAGCGCAATTGGATTGAGCAACGAGTCAAGGTAATCAGCGATCTGCTCACCAAGTTCCTCCTGAATTTGTCCTCGCCTGCTGAACCATTCCACGATGCGCGTAAACTTGCTTAAGCCGATAACCTTGTCGCGAGGTACGTATCCGATGGCACAGGTACCAGTTATGGGCTGCCAGTGATGACTGCACACACTCATAACCTTGATGCCCTTGCTGATCACCAATTCGTCTACCTGCTTGCGATTCGGAAAAACGGTAATCTTTGGTGGCGGTGAATACCGTCCGCGCAACAGTTCCCGAACCCACATTCGCGATAGACGGAACGGCGTGTCTGTGCTATTGGGATCGTTTCTGTCTATGCGCAGTACGTCGAAGATTTCGGCAAACTTGTTTTCCAGTTGCCGCTCCATGCTGGCCAATTCTTCTTCTGTAAGAACTCGCTGATCGTTGGAGTCAAATAGCTCGGCACCACTTGTGCTCACGTTTGGGTAAACACTTCCGTCATGCAGCAAATGGCGCTGCAGCTCTTCGTCGTCTAAGTCGACGAGCGACCGAAGGTTCTTACCTCCATTGTTCATCACTGTGCTCCCTGGGTGAGGTATACTGATGACGCAGGTGAACCCGAAAGCCATCGCTGAAGTTCAATCGGTTCGCCATAATAGTCGGCAACATTGGCATCACTCTCATACACGCGAATGCGGTGCAGCTCGCCAGATGGCAGGTTGTGCTCGAGTTGCTGCCAGAAGGCAATGCAAAGATTCTCCACCGTTGGTATAACGCCGTATAAGAAGTCAACATCGTGGTTCAGATGCTTATGATCAACCAGGTCCACTATTCGTTCGTCGATAATCCTCTTGAGTTCCTTGAGGTCTATCACATAGCCGGTTTCGGGATCAGGAACTCCCTTCACCGTAACCTCCAGAACATAGTTATGACCGTGTCCGAGAAGATTGTTGCACTTGTCGAACACCGCTTCATTCTTCTCGTCACTAAACGTTGGATTGTACAATCGATGTGCTGCCGAAAACGTTGCTTTCCGCGTTACGAAGACCATGGGTTGCCCGTTTGAAGTGGATATTTGTCTTCAACCAACAAACTACGATGCTGCCATTTTACCTTTGGGTACTCCTCTCCGCCCCACCAATCGCAGCCCCGAATGTCGATCCCATTCTGGCCGTGCTTGGAAACCGCGTTCGCACGATGACTGCTGATGGCACGCTCACTGCAAGCGGTAAACAACAGATGCAGGGTATACCGTTCCATGTGGACATGGACAGTTCCGGAGCCTTCCTCCTCACCATGGGCGGTCCGTTCGGCATAACGTCGGCAAGGATGTATGCCCGCCCCGACTCCTTCCTTATGGTCAACTACCTGTTGCAGGAGGTGTGGCATGGTGATCCGCAGGCACCACAGTTAAGGACGGCAACACACCTACCCATACCGGCATCCGACCTTATGGCGCTCATGCGTGGACGAATACCGGGTGATCCATCACGTTTTTCGCGGTTGGAGTACAGACAAACAGGCTTGCTCTTTGCCTGTCGCGATACGTCGGGCGTGGAGTATGTGCTCGTAGATAGTGCAGCAGGCGTTGTTCGGCAATACCAGCGTAAGGATAACACTGGTACCTTGCTACTCGACGTGGCATTCCAGGATGTGCGGCGTGTGGACGATGTAGATGTACCACACCGTATCGTGGTCACAGCAAATAGGCAGGAGCAAACCGCAACCGTAATGCTTACCTCGGTGAGCATTAATCAGCCATTGCCAAAGCCCCTTGACATCGTGGTTCCTCCATCATTCGAACGGCGATCCTTTCACTGATGCGCCTGCTTGTTTCGGTTGTGGCATTGACTGCCTCTGTAGCCCTGTGGGCACAGGATCCCATGGATAGCACGAGTGTACGCCGCAGTGACATCGACACGGTCGTTGTGTTTTCTGCAACGGATACCGCCCACTTTTCTACAAAGCGAAAGGTGTTGCGCCTGCGTGGCAAGGCCTCTGTGAGCTACAAAACACAGAAGCTGGAAGCAGCGATGATTGACATGGATTTCGACGCCAGCACCATGTCGGCCACTGGCATCAAGGATAGTCTCGGACGTGTGATCGGCTTTCCGGTGTTTACGGATAACGGGGAAGAATTCGCCGGTGAAGCCATGTCGTACAACTTCAAAACCAAACGCGGACGAATCAAGTTTGGTGAAACAAGCGTTGAAGGGGGCTTTTATTACGGTTCCCGAATCAAACGTGTAAGTGACCGTACGGCGTACGTGGAAAATGGAGCGTTTACTACATGCGACGCGCCAGAACCGCACTTTTACTTTAGCTCCCCAAAGATGAAGGTGGTGATGGACGACAAGATTTACCTGAATCCAGTGATTTGGTATGTGGAAGACATACCTGTGTTTGCACTACCCATGGGGCTATTCTTTAGCACTGAGCGTGGACGCAGAAGCGGATTCATCATGCCTTCGCCACTCATTACGAGCGACCGTGGCATCGTGCTGCAGAATCTCGGATACTACTTTGCCGTGAGCGACTACTTTGATACCGAGATAACATCGGACCTAACAACAAAGGGAGGATTCACACTCTACAATCGCTCACGATGGGCACTGCGAGACGTGTTTACGGGCAATTCCGAACTTCGGCTGGGATACACACGCTTCAACGTGGACGATGATTATACATTCAACTTTGGCGTGACCCTCAATCATCAACAGCAGCTCCGTCCACAAGAAAACGTGAGCGTGAATCTACTCTTCACCACGCAACAACTGTTTCAGAACACCTCCTTGAACCCCAACGACCGTATTCGACAGAACGCTCGGTCAACGGCATCATATCAGCGCACGTTCTACAACGGCATGTCGTTCAACGTGAACTACGTTCGTGATCAAAACATGATTAACGGATCAGTAACAGAAACACCGGCAATTGGCTTTACCATCCCGCAGGTTTTTCCT
The DNA here is from genome assembly GCA_964620125.1 of uncultured Hyphomicrobiales bacterium. Lineage (GTDB taxonomy): Bacteria > Bacteroidota > Ignavibacteria > Kapaibacteriales > Kapaibacteriaceae > OLB6. Next base: position 34,122 of record CAZUGQ010000005.1, on the reverse strand, counting down.
CTGAAAGGTCTGATTGGTGGTGATCACTGGATGCGCGACATGGCCGTTCAGTATCGCGTTGCTGGTAAGTACTTCAACAGCCGGATCAGATCGGCCGATACCGTTCCATTCGTTATTACTGAATACTCCGTAATCGAACACAGACCATCGATTACGGTGACTCCCAAGCTCGGCTACTTTACCATACAGCCCACGGTGAACTATCGAGAAAACTGGTATGCACAACGGTACACCCAGAGTGTGAATGTGACTGATAGTACCATCGTCACCACCCGTGAAACAGGCTTCTTTCGTGAGTATACCTATGATGCGGGGGTGACTGCCAGTACGTGGTTGTACGGTGTAGTAAACGCCAACATCCTTGGGCTATCGGCAATACGTCATGCAATGCAGCCGAGCATAGGCCTCTCGTTTGTTCCCGACCAGTCCAATGAATCTCTAGGCTTCTTCGGTTACTACCGTAGCCCCCTAACAAACGAGACAGTTCAGTACCGACGGTTTCAACCTGCAGGTGCGCTTGCATCGGCTGAGCAGCAAACCAACATTACCTTCAGCCTGCTCAACCAGTTTGGGGCAAAGCCGGAGAAAGCGGATTCCGACACCGTTGCACCAAAACCGTTTGACGTACTGATTGTGAATCTGAGCACGTTCTACAATGTGGTTGCAGACTCGAACCACCTTGCTCCCATTCAATTCAACGTTCGATCTCCGATGCTCGAAGGCATTGAATTCAACTGCAGCGGTGTGCTGAATGTGTACGATCAAGCCTTACGTACAGATCCTGCCACAGGGCGTGCCGTGTGGACAAATATCAATCAATCTCTTATTCAGGCTGGGAAGGGACTTGCGCGGCTCACCAATCTTTCGTTGCAACTCGGCACTCGCTTTTCATCACAGGGCGTAAGCTTCGACCGTCGCAGCATTATGGAGGACACGGTGGCGAAAGACACCGTTGTTGAAGATCTGCGGTCCAGATTCAACCGAAGAATCAACTATCAAGAAGAGGAAACAGATCTGTTTGCAGACCACACAGCTGGATGGTCTGAGTTAACCGTGCCATGGGAAGCAACCCTGGCCCTGAGCTACAACTACAACAATCCCAACCCTGATGCTGTTAGCGAGCAACTCAATCTGAGTTTTCGAAGCAACTTCAGTCTCACGCAATCTCTTCAGATGTCCATCGTTGGTTCCTACGATATGCTTGCGAACCAACTCAATTCTCCGATTATCAACATCAGTAAGCAGATTCACTGCTGGCAGCTTACGTTGGATTGGGTTCCCCTTGGTGCTAATCAGGGATTCTTCCTTCGGTTTTCTGCCACAGCACCGCAGCTGCAGGGATTGGTGTTCCCCAAACAGAGCACACCGCTCTATCGCTAATTACAGGGCTCGTGCCCACCCTTCTCACAACCGGCACCGTAAGTTTGCCGGATTACGGAGTTATAACACACCATGTGTGGTATCGTTGGCTATCTAGGTCCGCAGCAGGCGGCACCAATTCTTGTAACAGGATTACATCGCATGGAGTACCGGGGGTACGACAGTGCAGGCATCTGCATTGTGAACCGGGCCACTATGCACATCAGCAAGAGGGCTGGCCGAGTAGCCGAGATGGAGGCACAGGCACATCCTGCAGACATTGCAGGAAACCTTGGCATCGGACACACGCGATGGGCTACACATGGTTTGCCGATCGACGTTAATGCCCACCCGCATACCGACGCCAGCGGAAGAATTGCCCTGGTGCACAACGGCATCATTGAAAACTACCTTACCATTCGGAAGCAGCTTGAAAACGTTGGTTTGGAGTTCAAGTCAGAAACCGACTCCGAAGTGCTTGCCGTGTTCATCGGCATGTTGTACGACCGGTTGGGCAATCTCGAGCTTGCTGTTCAAACGGCGTTGCAGGAAGTGGAAGGCACGTTCGGTCTGGTTGTGATCAGCACCGTAGAGCCTGACCTTCTCATCGCCGCCCGCCGCGGAAGTCCGCTTATCCTGGGTGTAGGACAGGACGAATACATCGTGGCCTCCGACGCAGCAGCCATCATTGCGCACACACGAAACGTGGTGTACCTACAGGAGAATGAAATGGCTGTAGTGCGGCGTAATGGATACACCACCAAGACCATTTCCAACGAAGAAACCCATAGCGTTGTCGAAGAAATCTCTTTTGAGCTCAACCAAATCGAGAGAGGTGGTTTCGATCACTTCATGCTGAAGGAGATTTACGAGCAACCGATCACGTTTCGAGATGGGTTTCGTGGTCGGCTACGCATTGACGAAGGCCGTGTTCGCCTTGGAGGGCTCGCCAAGGTTCAGGACAGACTGCGCACAGCCCGCCGCATCATCATCACTGCGTGCGGTACAAGTTGGCATGCCGGCCTTGTTGGTGAATACCTTATCGAACAACTTGCTCGTATTCCGGTTGAAGTTGAGTATGCCAGTGAGTTCCGTTATCGTAATCCGATCATTGAGCCCGACGACGTGGTGGTTGCCATCAGTCAAAGTGGAGAAACAGCCGATACGCTCGCTGCCATTCGAGAAGCCAGAAGCAAGGGGGCCACGGTTCTCGGCATGGTGAACGTTGTGGGATCCAGTATAGCTCGTGAAACCGACGCTGGTGTATACCTCCATGCAGGTCCAGAAATCGGTGTGGCCAGCACCAAGGCTTTCACGTCGCAGTTGTGCGTCTTGCTGCAGTTTGCATTGTACCTAGGCCGAATGCGATCAATGAGTGCCGAAACCGGACGAGAGATTGCCACGGCAATGGAGCACCTGCCCGACCAGATCCAGAACATCCTTGAGCGCGCCGATGAAATCAAGGCCATTGCCCTTCAGTATGCCAGTGCGAGCAATGCACTGTACCTTGGTAGAGGAGTGAATTTTCCGGTGGCACTCGAAGGTGCGCTCAAGCTCAAGGAAATCTCTTACGTGCACGCCGAGGGTTATCCTGCGGCAGAAATGAAACATGGACCTATAGCCCTCATTGATGAGAACATGCCCGTGGTGTTCATTGCACCCCAGGATGAAACGTATGACAAGATTCTCTCCGGCATCCAGGAAGTTCGTGCACGCAGAGGAAGAGTCATTGCCATTGCAACCGAAGGGGACGACGTGTTGCCTACCGTGGCAGACCATGTGTTCATGATTCCCAACACGCTGCCTGTTCTCACCCCCGTGCTGTCTGTGATTCCGCTACAATTACTTGCCTACTACATTGCCGTGGAGCGAGGATGTAACGTAGACATGCCGCGAAATCTGGCAAAAAGCGTTACAGTGGAATAGACATGACCGTAGCCGAGCACGCTAGTACACTGTGCCAGAATGTGCGAACCGGCAATCGCCGTGCACTTGCTCAGGTGCTGTCGCTCATTGAAAGCTCGGCTAGCACAGACCAACCGCTTCTCGATGAGGTTCGTGCACAGCTTTCAGCAAATGGCAACAGCTCCACATTAAGCAGAAGAATCGCAGTAAGTGGATCGCCCGGCGTCGGCAAAAGCACACTCCTGGAAGTACTTGGTCTGTCACTGCTCCGACAGGGACATCGAGTAGCCGTGTTGGCGGTAGACCCAAGCAGCAGAAGAACCGGTGGCAGCATCATGGGAGACAAAGTGCGGATGCCACAGCTGTCTGTTCACCCCGATGCCTTTGTACGCCCCTCAGCTTCTCGGATGTCGCTAGGAGGTACCACTAGCACTATGCGCGACTCTATCCTTGCGTGTGAGCATGCAGGGTTCGACGTTGTAATCGTAGAGACTGTTGGTGTTGGCCAGAACGAAGTTGCAGCTGCCGACATGGTTGATCTCTTTCTGCTCCTTGTTCTCCCAAACTCTGGCGATGACTTACAAGGCATCAAGCGTGGCATTATGGAAGTAGCAGATGTTGTTGCGGTAACCAAGGCAGATATTGATGCTGCAGCCGCACATCGCACGGCGGCGATGTATACTTCTGCCCTGCGACTCATGGTGCCACCTCGGCAGCAATGGCAAAGTGCCGTAGTACTTACGAGTGCAGTATCTGAGGCTGGCGTGCAGGACTTGATGAAACTCATCAATGATTTCTTCGACCATGTTCGGCATCCGGCCATAGTTTCGGAGCGCAGAAGGCAACGACTTGTATGGTTCAAGGAATGTTTGGAATACGCAATCCTAAATCGGCTGCTGGCTTCGGATGCTGTTCGTAATGAACTCGATACCATGCGCACCCTCGTGGCCGATGGCATACAGCATCCAGCTGTTGCGGCTGCGTCAATAGCCAACCGAATCACCATAAACAATCAAGGAGCCATGGATGAGGCCACACATTAGCGAGATTCAGGAAGCGATTCGAAATATTGGTGCCGATGCTTGGGCGATGTATGATTTCCGTGGATCAAACTCACTTGCTTGGGACGTCCTGCAGATCTACCCTGGCGCCCATTGCACGCGCCGATGGATGGTTGTGATCCCAGCCCATGGACGTACAACTGCTATTGTGCATCGGATGGAGCGGGATCCACTTTCGCACATCAATGCGGCAGAAGTCGTGTATGCTACGAAAGCAGAGTGGGAACAGGCCTTGCGCGAAACCTTAGCCCCCTACCGCATCATCGCAATGGAGTACTCTCCTAACAATGCGATACCCGTTGTGAGCAAGGTGGATGCTGGCACCATAGAATTCATCAGGGGGCTTGGGCACGAGGTTGTTAGTTCGGCTGATGCTGCACAAATGTTTTCAAGCGTTCTCACCGAGCAACAACTAGCCGGTGCTGCGGTGAGTGCTGGGCTTGTGCGCGATGCAATATTCGAGGGCTTTGAGCTTGTACGAACCAGTCTGCTGAACGGTGAGTCCGTTACTGAATTTGAAGTGCAGCGGCATGTTGTTCAAGCCCTCCGTGCTCGAGACCTCACCTTTGATGATCCACCTATCGTTGCAATCGGACCAAATGCTGCCAACCCTCATTACCAGCCTTCTGCAACCGGGAGTGCCGTTGTTGGACCAGACATGGCTGTTATGATTGATGCGTGGGGAAGGCATGACTCTCCAGGATCCGTGTATGCTGATCTTACGTGGGTTGGATATACCGCTGCTGAAGTTCCAGCAGACGTTGATCGCACGTTCAAGCTGCTTGTGAAGGCGAGGGATGCAGCATTGGATCTTATAACTCAGCGCTTCCGTGACGGCCTCAATGTGTGTGGATACGAGGTTGACGATGTGTGCCGCGCAGTGATTGCCGGTGCCGGCCTCGGATCCAATTTCATTCATCGAACGGGGCATAGTATCACCACCGAGTTACATGGCTCCGGTGTAAATATGGACAACTACGAAACCCACGACAACCGTCGGCTCCTGCGCAACACAACGTTTTCCATCGAACCCGGTGTATACTTCGATGGGTCTCTCGGACTTCGGACGGAAATAGGCGTCGTGATAGACTCTGCTGGTAACATCACCGTCCCTAGCGCACCCATGCAAACCAGCATTCTTCCACTCTTTCACCACGAATGGCGGCAGTAATCAGCAAAGCATACAAGCCCACGTCGCTGCTTCTGGCACTTATCCTTGCTATGAACATCCTTTGCACTGTGCACTCGGTTGCTCAGGTGGCAGATAGGGAGCGCATGGCAGTAGCCTATGAACAGGGAGGCGACCTTCGCGGTGCTGCAAGAATCTACCTTGAGCTACTGCGCGAAGTGCCAACCAGCGACAGATACTTTGATGGTGTGGTACGAACGTTATCGGCATTGAATCAGTATGAAAGCCTGTTGCCTATCGTGCTTGCACGACTAGAGGAGCGACCAGGTTTGTCAGTGGCCATACTCGCTGCCAAGACGGCCATCCAAGCGGGCAAACCCGCCACTGAATATTGGACCCTCGCACAGAGATATGCTGGAAACGATGCGCAAGCCATAGCAGAAATTGGAGTGGCACAGGCAAACCTGATGCTAACGGCGCAGGCCATCGAAACCTTCCTTGCAGCTCGGCGAGCAACTGGGCACACATCTTCCTATGCCCAGCAGCTCCAACGGCTCTACGCTATTGCAGGCCAATACCAGGAGAGTGTTCGGGAAGTGATTGCCATGTACGAGGAGGATGGAGACATTGCAAGTGCGGAAGGCAGACTGGCGGCATTAATGACGTCGGACGGTGGCGCGTCTGCTGTAAGCACGGTACTTGAAACGTACGGCACGGATCAACCAGAAGGGTTGCGGCTTCGCGCATGGTACTTGCAGCATGTAGGCCGGTGGGCGGAGGCATTCTCGACCGTCCAGCAGATTGATGAAAAAGAGAACAGGCGTGGACAGTACATCTTGATGTTTGCAGACGCCGCCAGACGACAGGCAGCGTACGACGTCGCATTGCAAGCCTACAAGAGCCTCATGGACCGTCCGCCCCAGATAGCTCTTACCGCTGCATTCGGCTATGTGCAGACACTCGACCAACAGCTAGCAAGCAAGGCAACATTCTCGGTATCAGAAGCTAGGGATATCGCAGAACGGTACAGGCAGATCACGCGCCAGTATGCTGACCATCCCCTTGCAGCGAACGCCTTGCTTCGCATGGCTGAACTTGAACTCGATTACCTCTCTGACGAAGGTTCGGCCCGAGACGCTCTAACCGTGCTCACAAACCGTTGGAAGGGAACACAAGCGGCTGCGGAAGGTGCACTGCTGCTTGCAGACATGTACTATATGACCGGCCGTTTCGACCTTGCAATGGAGCTGCTTGCTTCGGTTGAAGTTAGTGGCAACGTTGTGAGCGATTTGGCGACTTTGCGCAGAGCGGACTACCTGCTGTTTGATGGGAAGGCTGATTCGGCGCTCAGAATCTACCGAGCGTTAGGACTGCAAACACAGTCACCTGCCTCGAACGATGCGCTGACGCGCCAGGGATTGCTCGTAATGGCTATGGACGACAGTATTGCTGTAAGCCGATACATACAAGGAATGGCAGAAGCTATAAAGCGCAACCCCGTTGGTGCAGCCACCAGTTTTGCCAGCGCGGCATCGGTAGCGCAAACACCCGAAGTTGCTGACATCAGTAACCTGGAAGCAGCGCGGTTCTATTTGCGGCTACAAGACACTGCAGCGGCAATGCGATCACTGGAGCCAATCATCGCGCGCATACCAGAGAGCAGCGTTGGAGACCGGGCACTAATTCTTGTTGCCGACATAATGGAACAACAGGGTGACGTTCAGGGTGCCCTTAGTACACTAACAACTCTCTTGGTGCAATACCCACGAAGCATTTTCACACCGACGTGCAGAGCACGAGTTCGCAAGCTGCGCGGCGACGTATGAATCACACTAAACCTACGACCATGGAACAGACAGCAACTCCAACACATGAAGTTGAGTTTTCCAAGCTTCCCTATTCTCGGCCAGATTTGGACACAGTTCGGCAGCAAGCCCAAGAGCTGGTTAGTCGAATCATGACTGCACCATCGGCTAGTGCAGTTGTTGACTGCATCGCTGAGTGGAACAAGCTTCGAAGCCACCTGAGCACAATGCAAGGACTGGCCGAAGTGCACTACACACAGAATGTAGCTGATCCATCGGCCAAGGAAGAAAAGGAGTATTTCGACAAGACCGGGCCATCCTTTACTGAAACGCAACTGACCGTAGCAAGAGCCATCATCCAGAGCCCCTTTCGCAAGGAAGTCGAAGAAGCATTCGGCGGCCTCTTTCTGAGGCGTTTGGAGGATTCGGACCGCACGTTTTCGCCTGACATCAAAGATTTGCTTGTCCGCGAATCTGAGCTCACCAATGCCTACAACGAGATCACAGCTAGTGCTCGTTTAGAGTTTGATGGCAAAGAATATAATCTGAGTACGATTGCCAAGATTGTAGAAAGTTTAGATCGCGACGTGCGGCACCGTGCCGTTAAAACACTGTATGGCTTTCTTGGTACTCACGCCGAGGAATTGGACCGCATCTATGATGAACTCGTTAAGATCCGGCATGAAAAAGCCAAGAGTCTTGGGTTTCGCAACTATATCGAAATGCGTTATACCGAGATGGGACGTGTAGACTACAACGCAGAAGATGTTCGTGTCTTTCGGCAGCAGGTACTTGATCACGTTGTTCCTCTCGCCGCCAGACTGAGAGAAGCTCAACGCAACCGGCTTGGGTACGACTCGCTGTCATTGAGCGACGAAAAACTACAGTTCCCGGATGGCAACCCCGTAGCCAAGGGTGAGCACGATTACATTGTTGAAGCTGCACAAAAAATGTATCAGGAGCTTTCGCCCGAAACGGACGAGTTCTTTTCGGTCATGCGTAGTCGACGGCTCATGGATCTTCAATCGCGTGCCAACAAAGCCACTGGCGGATATTGCACCAGTTTTCCTGAATATGGTGTGCCGTTCATTTTTGCCAACTTCAACCAAACCTCTCACGACGTTGAAGTGCTCACACACGAGGCAGGTCATGCATTTCAGGCATGGCGGAGCAGGAATTTTCCTGTACCAGAGTACCTGTGGCCTACTGCCGAGGCCTGTGAAATCCATAGCATGGCAATGGAATACCTCACATGGCCGTGGATGCACCTCTTTTTTGGCGAACAGACGGACCGCTTCAAGTTCTACCACCTACAGAGTGCAATCCTATTCTTACCATATGGCTGTTTGGTGGATGCCTTTCAGCATTGGGTGTATGAAAATCCTGAAGCCACACCCGATCAACGACTTACGGCGTGGAAACATCTAGAAAAAACGTTCCTACCATGGAGGAATACAGCCGACGTGCCCGAGGCTGACGCTGGTAGGCAGTGGCAGTTCCAACGACATATTTACGAAAGCCCCTTCTATTACATCGACTATACCCTTGCCAGTACCTGCGCTTTGCAGTATTGGGAATGGTCAATGAGAGATCCCAGGGGGGCATTCGAAAGCTATCTGCGGGTTTGTGATGTAGGCGGTAGCCTGCCCTTTCGCAGCATCATCGATGTAGGAGGTTTACGGTCTCCTTTTGCCCCGGAGGTTCTTGGGGATATTATTGATCGATGTTTTTCTTGGTTATTCACCACCTACCCAGCGTATCTTTGAGCGGCCTGAATAGCGGCGTGTTATCGCTCCGTTATGCGGGCATTGTGCGCAAGTTCCATACTTTCGCATGGTTAAGAAAGAAAGTAACAGTTGTTGAACCGCGTGTCAAAGTGGTCATGACCCGTTTCATCCTTCGTAGCACTGTATTCAGTGCACTGCTGTTTGCCACCATTTCGATGGCAACGGCGCAAACTAATCCCACCCCATTCAACCTTGCGGGAGGGAACTATTCATTCACTGCCTGGCCAAGTACATCGGCTGCCGGGACGTTTCCTACGTCTATGGTTTTCCATGTGTTCGACCAGCGAATCGAGCCGTTTGGCTTTACGCTTGCGGATCCGCCCAAAGGCAATTGGACGGATGCCTACAACCTGACTTCCAACGCCCGTATTACGGGTTTGGATGCTTCCGGTGTGCAGTTCTTCCAAACGGGGACTGCTAACAGCGTGACTTGCGGCTTCGTTGGTCAGGCCGTGCTTGCGCTAAACACGCAGGGTCGAGCCAACGTTAATGTTTCGTTCGTCAGCCAGGTCATGACAACTGGACCTCGCCCGTACAACCTTCGCCTGCAATTCCGCAATGGTACAAGTGGCGCCTGGACAAATGCCATTGGAGCAGATGGCAACATTGTGCAGTTGGTAAGTGCCGTTGATGGTACAACGGCAAAGACCTTCAACTGGATGATGCCAACCTCCCTGGAAAATCAAGCGAACGTTCAACTTCGCTGGGTATACTTCCAGGATGGAGATGGTAGTGGCGGCCGCCCAGCCATACGATTGGACGAGGTTGTAGTGACGTCAGACAATCCTGTCGGCACGCCTACGGCTCTTCGTGTTTTCAGTATCACGCCAATGTCGCCATCGGTTAACACCGGTTTTCAGGTTATGGTTCGGTCAGTGGATGCCCTGGGTGCCGTTAAGAACGTGGCTACTAACACAACCGTTCAACTCAGCCGCGTTGGTGGTACCGGTACTCTCTCCGGTACGATCACCGGAACGATACTTGCCGGCACAAACGTAGTGGTGTTCAACAACGTTGTCTATAACGTTGCAGAGTCAGGCGTTTCCATCTCTGCTGCACGCACGGCAGGTGACGTACTTACAACGGGAACGAGCAATACGTTCACTGTTGGCTCACAAGCCTCCTATGCGATTATGTCCGGTGCGTGGCACCAAGCGTGGACAGGGTCGCCGATGAAGGCGGTTACCATTACCGTGTACAGAACAGATAATGCTGTTGACGTGAATTATTCGGGTACGATCACAGCCTCTGCAGCAGGCCTAACCGGTACAACGTCCGTTACAGCATTCCGAGGTGTTGCAACATTCGACAATCTGATTCTTAATTCGGCTGGCAGCACCAATATCACGTTTTCAATTCCCGGACTGCCTACCCAAACGTCGCCGACAATTACGGTAGTAACGTCTCCTTCACTTACAACCAACGAGGTACCACAATACATCATCTCGTCAACTCCAAGTGGTACCTGCGCATACAGTGCATTCCCAGTTCCCTATTATGCTCGCATCACGTTTACCGGACTTCAGCCAAACACAACGTATCGCTATAACACTGGCGGTGGCTTAGTTGCTGGCACTCCGACGTCGACCGGTGGCGGTCTGAATATTCACCTTGACCACGCCAACACAACGTATTCGTATACGAGTGGCAAGTCACTTACCAGTGATTTCAGCACCTTCAATTCAGGCAACTCCACGACAAAAACGATCTGGATTAACCTGAGCGTATCGAATAACATCACGTTCCTTGCTGGTCAGCAGATGTATTGGCAAGTAGCTCTGGGCGACCATCACGGTAACCTGATTCGCTACTATCAACTTTCTCAGACCTCCCTGCTCATCAACAACGGTACGGCTACAACCGATGCAACGTTGATTGGTGATAGAGGAAGCCAGCTCAAGCCAAAGAATTTCGTACTCCTGTACGACAATACTGCTGGCACGGGGCGTCCCATCGGCACCTCCATCGTGCAGTCCTACAATACGATCGTTGGCTTCACAACTAATCGGTACCGCGACGATATTGAGAATAAGGTTGGTGCCTGGATGACGATGGTGCCGAACACCCTTGCAACAGGCATTCGCCGTATCGAAGAGCGTGATGCACAAACTGGTGCAATCGTGTATGCAGTTACTTCAACCAATGGAATCTGGAATGGGGTGAACACCTATCCAATGTCGGGTACACCAGGTGGCTCCACAACACCTACCTACCTGAGCACGCCCAAGACCACCGTTTCCAAGCCAGCATCTGGCGACACCCTATGCTCTGGATATCCAACCTATATCTACTTCCGTGCAGATGGTATGCAAACCGTCATGATCGAGTATTCGATCGATGGTGGCAACAGCTATTCACTGATCGACGGCAATGTACCCGCTTCACAAGGGTATTATGAGTGGGTGGTTCCTTCAGTTGGATTCCGCGGAAGCTGCTATATCCGCATTACGGGTGTAGATCGTCCAGCAGAAAATGGCCTCTCGACCATGTTTGCCATGGTCGAACCACTCTCACTCATCGGACCGGTTCAAGATCGCAACCTCTGTCTTGGTGACGACGACACTCTGATTGCTCTTGTTGGTGGTTCAGCCGAGAGCTATCAATGGTATAAGGATGGCGTGAAGATCCCGAATGCCCTTGGTCCAATCCTCTACCTCACCGAAGTGCAGTACACGGCATCTGGTGTATACTGGTGCGAAGTAGGGGGCTATGGCGCATGTGGCGATGTTGTAACCAACCAAGCCACACTTCGCGTTGGCCGCAACACGCGTATCGTTAATCAGACGTATGCTGTTGCTGGCATCATCGGTGAAACGGTTACGATGCAGTGCGAAGTTGAATTCCCAGATGAAGTGCTCTCATACCAGTGGTATAAGGGACAAAACCCATTACCAGAAAACGGACACTACTTCGGCACTCGAAGCAACCGACTTGAGATCCGGGACTTCACCCAGGCAGATTACGGCAACGACTACACCTGTTTCGTTATCGGCGTTTGCCAAACCGCTCGCACACGAGTAATTCGCGTGTTCCCCACCGGTGTGTACACTGAATTCGTAGAGCCAAACGTAAGTGCCTGTGCTGGTGGCAATGTGAACGTGGAAGCCCTTGTGTATAGCAATCCACCAGGCGAAGACCTTACGATCGAATGGTGGTTCAATGGCATGAAGCTTTCCGACAATGCTACATATCAAGGTACCTCTACCCCAACACTCACCATCAACAATGTGACACCTGCACTCGCAGGCGATTACACGGTGCGTGCCATGCTCACGCTGAATAACGCTGTTAGCTCGCAGTCAACAGCTAGCGTAGTTATCGCTTCGGCCCCCGTTATCACAAATCAGCCTCAAGGAGGTAACGTTTGTGAAGGCGATTCAATCACCCTAACTGTTGCAGCCAATGTTCAGGGCTCGGTGGTGTACCAGTGGACGCTTGACGGCGCAGACGTTGCTGGGGCAAACAGCGATTCGTACACCATTCGCAACATGACATCCGCTCGCGCCGGCAACTACGCCTGTCGAATCACTACTGCTTGCGGTTCCATAACGTCGAACAACGCATCGGTTGTTCTTGACCCTGCAACCGTTATCACTGCTCAACCACCTGCCACGATCTCTGTAGCCAATGGTGGTACTCTCACAATCAACATTGCAGCTACTGGTGCCGGTACTGTTCAGTATCAGTGGGTGAAGGATGGAACCAACCTTGCTGGAGCCATCGCACCAACGTTCACGAAAACTGGATACACAACGGCCGATGCCGGTAAGTACTGGTGCGTAGTTACGGCAGATTGCGGTAGCATCACCTCCGACACAACAACGGTTACCACAACTCCTGTTTCTAGCGTTGATGTAATGATGGTTGGCGATGCAATGATTGCTCGCATTGCACCGAACCCATCAGCCACTGCAACAAACCTTACGATATCCATGGCTAGCTCCGCACCGGTTTCAGTAACCGTTGTTGATGCAGCAGGCAACGTGGTTCTCGACATTCACAACGCAGTTCTGCCAGCAGGTGAAAATCGTCTGCCAATCGTTACTGCCGGACTTTCCTCCGGTGTGTATACAGTACAGACAGTTGTGGGCGGACATCGCAACGTTCAGCAATTAGTGGTACTGAAATAACAACAGCAACGTAAACCAAAGGGGAGCACGCTTCGGCCTGCTCCCCTTTTTTGTCCGGCTAGACTAATGATTGGAAGTGGCATTCGAATCGTACCGGAGTATCTATGCTGCGACTGGTGATCTTCTGCTGCACCGTTGTTACCTGTGCAACGATTGCTACCTCACAGGCTGTGGTAGTTAGCGAGTTCCTCAACTACCCCAATTTTCAGGCAGCCAATGAGTGGACTGAGCTCTTGGTGATTGACGATAACGTGAACATCGTGGGTTGGACGGTACACGATCACGGAGGCGATGTAACGAGCGTAACCAACGGACCCATCTTTGCAGACATCCCACTCTGGCGTCATCTGCGTGCGGGTACCATCATCGTTATCGACCACAGGCTTACAGCCCCCCCAGCAACCGTAGACACTTTGCCTGCCGACGGCTACATTCAATTCGAACAACACGATACACGCATAGTACAACTCAGTGGTGGAGACATCGACGTTAACCAGACCGGTGAACTCATCGTTATTGAAGACGACGAAGGCAATCACGTTCACGGGCTGTCCATTCTAACCCGCTCTGGCTCCAACAGCAACCCCATTTGGCTTGCCACGCCAGCGCCCAAGGTGTTGCATGAACTCGATGGTTACCCTGGCGTTAACAATGCCCACTCCGTGCGTGTAAGTGGTCGGTCACTTGCTGCCTATGCAGCTGGACCAGGTCAGGACTCAACAAGTCTCGGGCCTGGTGTTCCGCTACCACCAGACCAGCCCGGCATTGGTCCTTCGAAGGGACTACCGAACAGAATCGACAACACACAGCGCCTTGCCGGACGCAGCCGAAACCTGAACCAGTTGTTTTGGCGCGAACTTCGTGAACCAAAATGGACGCAAAGCCCATCAATCAGTCTTGTAGACATTCGCTTCGATCGGCATACCATCTCGTGGACACCCTTGGTTGACCCATATCCGGATGATCGTGTAACAGGTTATTTAATCCTTCGGGACACCAATGGTTTTGTTGGTTTCCCTTCTGATGGTGTTCGTGACGGTAGGATGCTAACGGCAGGAACACAGATAGGATCGGCAACCGTTCTGGCCACCCAACCAACCCTTAGTGGAACCAGCTACACTGATACCGATGTGAAGTGTGGTACCAACTACACCTATAGAGTGTACGGTTACAGGTTCGGCGCAGACGATGTTCTGAGTTCTGCGGAAACGCACGACACGACGGCACGTGGCAGGCAGTACAATGAGGTATATGCGCAGAGCACCACGATCAACAAGCCGTTTGTTGCAAAACCGAAGATCTTCGCCTCCCGTTCAGAGATTTGCCCAGGTGACACGGTAACGCTCTGGACCGACGCGACCAGTGGGATTGACCTCTACGAATGGACTCACAACGGAGCACCCATCCCCATCCCTGGCACAATCACCGTTGTCGTGAACCAAGTTGGGCAGTATCGCCTGAAGGTTACCGGGGCAAGCGGATGTTCAGCTGAAAGTGATCCACTGGTGATCAACCCACTGCCTGCTCCGTCAGTGTTGGTTGCCCCGCTTGGCACACAATCGCTGTGCTCAGGTGATACGCTATGGTTTACGGTTCAAACACCCGCTGCTTCATATGAGATTCTTCGGAACGGCAACATTGTTTCTACACAGACTTCGAACCGCTACCCCATCACGACATCGGGAAGGTATTCCGTCCGAATAAAGTCAGGCGGAGGCTGTGACGGTGTCTCTGAGGAGCTCAATGTTGTCGAACCTGACGTACGCTATCATTTTGAACCACCAAGTGTTGACTTTGGCGAGCTTGGTGCCTGTGACCCCTCGGCGACAGCAACCATTGATCTTGTGAACGATGGTACCCGAGCCATCACACTAGGAACAATCACGATGCCTGCAGGATTTGCCATCGAATTCCCCGCTCCTGGCTTTGTTGTTGGTCCCGGCTTGCGCCAACAGGTACGCCTGCGATTTTCACCCAGTGGAACAGGAACCATTACCGGTAGTGCCGTTTTCGAAGCACAACCCTGCGATGTGCGCGTGAACCTGAGCCTGCGTGGAGAACGCAACGTGGCTGTAGCATCACTCGATAAGGCTGAAGTAGATTTTGGATCCTACACAGCATGTCCGAGCACCGTTATCAACGACACTGCAACATTCAGGGTTACCAACAGTGGAATGACTGCCATTACTGTAACGCCTCCCATTGTTCAGCCTCCTTTCTACATCAGCTTCTCCGCAGTTACCATACAGCCTGGGCAAAGCGTGCCCATCACCGTTCGATTTATCCCTTTGGCTACTGAGCTCAACATGTCTCATAGCCAAACTATTAGCTTCCCATTCACATCGGCTTCGTGTACCGACACTCTGCAGGCCACGCTCCGAGCAGCTACCTACCAGCCATCACTCACCATTATTCGAGACACCATTGATGCTGGAGTGAAGGTTGGATGCACGGTACAGTTCACCGGAGTGCTTACAGTTACCAACACCGGCAAGGTAAGTGCGACTATCACCGGCTCGACAATTCCAGAACAAGCAACAGTAGTTGGTATTCCTGTTTCCATACCGCCTGGGGAAACACGAACGATAACCTATTCCTTTGTAAGGTCTGGCGAAAGCACCACGAATGTGTTTGGTGATACGCTTGCGATAGATCCTTGCGATATCTCCCTACCCTTCTGGACGCGCATCCAGCACAAACGACCCGAATTCACTGCTAGCCCATCACTCGTGAATTTGGGCACCATCCGACTGTGCAGCCAAGTGAAGGAGTCCCAGGATAACGTACGCATTCGGAGTAGCGAAATGCCTGTTCGAGACACGATTGCGAGCGTGTATGCCCAAGCCCCCTTCCGATGTGCGCTTACTCCGGGAACCATCTTTACAGACAGCGTAGTTGCCAACATTACATTCGCACCAACTGCATCCGGGGTTTTTGATGACTCCGTAGTAATAGTTCTCAAGAACTGCGGTGACCGTATCTCTATTCCGGTTTCCGGGATTGCCGTGAACGTTGCACGTACGTCGAGTATGGACAACCCTGACTTTGGCGTTCTCGCACCGGCGGGTAGTGCAGACAGACGGTTTGTGGTTGTTAACACGGGCTCTGATTCCTTGATCGTACTGCCAATTGAGGGAGTTACTCCACCATGGAGTATCGTGCGCGAGGTTCCACTACTTCCCGCTACGATTGCCCCTTCGGATAGCGCCGTCGTTGAGCTCCGGTATTCGTACACCACACCTGGCCGAACGGACACGATTACGATTTCCTCGTCTACACAGGGGCCGTGTTCCGATACCTACCGAGTAAACCTCACCGGGGCAACATCCCGCGAACCAGACACCGTTGGAAAAATCACTGGTCTCGTCCTTACCATGCCGCAGAATACAACAGCAATTCCGGGCAGTACGGTGAGCTTACCCATCGGCCTAACGTCGCCGCAGCCATTATCTGGCAAGGGACTCCGAAGCCTTGAAGCTACAATTGGGTACAATCCCACTGTACTAAAAGTGCTCGAGGTGATTGCCGTTAACCCAGCAATTTCAACGACTTCCGTTTCGGAAACTGCACCTGGACAAGCAGTGCTCACGGTAACCTCTGCAACTGAGATTACGGAAACGGCAGAGCTGGTCCGTTTGTCGGGTAGCACATTTGTGGGCAATGCACGGAGCACCATCCTGGATGTAGATACCGTGGTTTCTGCCGAAGCAACCATCACTGGTCAGGACGGCGAACTTATTCTTGTTGGGGATTGCGCAATCAACACGCAGATAGTGGAAACGGGAACCCCTCCTGCCATTCGGATTGTGGGAAGGCAACCGTGTGAAGACGGTGTTGTGCAACTTGACATCGTTACGTTAACAGACGACGTGGTGGAACTCCGCGTTGCCGATGTGCAAGGTCAGGTATGGTTCGAGCGGCATTTGCGACTGCCGCCAGGCAACCATGCCATTAGCATTGATGTTCGAACATGGCCAAGCGGCTGGTTTCAGGCAGCGATGCATCATGGGCTATTCAGCGGCGCGGCACCGTTTATGCTCACCCACTAGATTTGCGCCGAATACACGGAGATACAGTGAAGGCACTTGTAACGGGAGCCACCGGCTTCGTTGGAAGCCATGTGGTGGATGAGTTATTGCGACAAGGTTTTGACGTTGCCTACGTGGCTCGTGCTACTAGCAATCACCGCTGGTTGATCAACAAACCCGTCGAGCTTCGAGAAGGATCGCTGTATGATGCCAACTCATTGCATCGCGCCGTGACTGATGTTGACGTGTTAGTTCATGTTGCTGGGCAAATTGCTGGAAGAGACGAAGCCGATTTTTATCGTGGCAATGTGCTCGTTACCCGCAACCTGCTTGACGCTGTGCGGGCATACCGACCCAACCTGAAGCGATTTGTGCATATCAGCAGCGGTGCCGTAACTGGACCTTCACCATCTGCCGAACAGCCGCTCACTGAGGAGGCAGCGCCCAAGCCCCTTACAGCCTACGGTCGAACCAAGCTGCAAGCAGAGCAGGAAGTGCTGGCCGTGGCCAATGAAATCCCTGTTACGATTGTTCGACCACCGGTTGTGTACGGACCACGCGACGAAGCAACTCTTACATTCTTCCAACTCGTAAACCGTGGTTTTGCCCCACTAATCGGTTTTGACGACAAGTTTGTGAGCATGATTCATGCTCGAGACCTTGCCATGGGCATTGTTGAAGCAACTCTTCACCCAGTTGCTGAAGGCAAGATTTATAACATTACCTCGGAAGAAGCCTACACCTGGCAACAGATAGCCAATGTTGCCGCAGCCGTATCCGGTAGGCGCAGACTTGCCAGCATACGAATCCCCCACCCACTCGTAATTGCCATCGCTGGAACGATAGGGGGCTTGGGCAAGCTGAGCAAGAAACCGCCAGTGATCGACATAGACAAAGGACGAGACTTCATTCAGAAATACTGGACTTCCTCCGGCGAAAAGGCGCGCCGTGAACTCGGCTTCCGTCCGCAGATCTCACTCAACGACGGAATCCTGGAAACAATAACCTGGTACAAAGAGCAGAAATGGCTGTGATATGGCCGTAGCGTGGCGATCCCTGTTGCAAGGTACTCTCGGCGTTGTTATAACCGTTATCGTTCTTGTGGTATGCATTGCATACTTCGCTGTTGGCTTGGCCACGCGCAGCCACCCGGACGCATACTCAAGGTCGACCGTACGCGTAGCAGACACCGTGAAGATTTTTAGGAACTCCTTTGGCATTCCACATGTGATTGGTGTAAGCGACCGCGACGTGGTGTTCGGACAGGCATGGGCACATGCACAGGACAGGTTGTGGCAGATGGACGTATGGCGACGCACCGCGCAGGGCCGACTTGCTGAACTGTTTGGCGCGGAAATGGCACAAACCGATGCCTTTATGCGGAGCTTGGATCTTGAACGGATTACCCGCGAGCAACTCGCTGCAATGCCACCAAGATCGCGTGGATTTCTTGATGCCTATGCAAACGGCGTAAATGCATTTCTTTTGGAGAATGCCGAATCGCTTCCCTTCGAGTTCGACGCACTCGGATATAGAATGGAGCAATGGACGCCTACGGACTGCTTGCTTGTTGGAAAGCTGCTAGCGCTCAATCAAAGTCCAGCGTTGTGGAACGACATAACGTACAGCGAGATATGCATGCAGCGGGGGGTGGCGGCCATGCAATGGTACGTCCCCAAAGGCCCTGGTGCGCCTTACGTTCTGGATTCTAGCACATCAGCAGCCGAAGTATATGTGCCCGTTGCTGGCGCTGATTCGACACTTTCTCAGCTTAAAACATCCTTACGGCAGGTATCAGCTGCCGTCAGGCGTTTGCAGGGCACAATCGGTATACCTGGTGCTACTCATGCCAGTAATTGTTGGGCAGTTGGAAGGGACACTCTGGGTGCAACACTTGCGAATGATCCTCACCTTAACGTAAGCATGCCGGCCTATTGGTATCAGGTGCATCTTACATCCCACACAATGAACGCTGTTGGCCTAAGCATACCAGGGTTACCATTTGTATTGAGTGGCCGTAACGACGATGTAGCCTGGGGTATCACCAGTGCCATGGTTGACAACATCGACTACGTCATCGAACAAGTAGACCAGACCAACTCTAACTACTACCTAGGCGCAGATGGCCAACGAAAGAAGTTTCAGTTTCGGCGTGATACAATTCGAATCAAGGATGGTGCCGACAGTTTGATTGATTTACGTTTCACCGAACGTGGCTGTGTGGTTTCCGACGGCCACCCGTTGAACGCGCCATCCAAGCTCTTAGGAGTACGCGGACTACCCGCATCGGCCACTCTCGGTAACTCATGTCTAACCTTGCGCTGGACGGCTCACTACCCATCGGACGAGGTTGGTGCACTATACCAGATAAATACTGCTTCCAATGTTGAAGGAGTACAGCGCGCCTTGAAAACATGGGGCTCTCCAACCTGCGTTTTTCAGGCTGCGCAGTCGAACGGTACAGTAGCATCATTTGGGGCAGGGTATGTTCCCTTGCGCAAACGCGCAGATGTACTCCTCCCCCATCGTGGATCTGATACTACTGCGGGCTGGGCAGGCGTTACCTCGATTGCGGACGTTGCATACATCAAGGTTTCGCCACGAGGAAGCCTTGCAAGTGCCAACAATAAACTTGCGCCCGCTGGCTTACTTGCCCAATCCATGTTATGCGAACCGTCGTCGCGAATTGAGCGCATCACCGAACAACTGTCTGTATACAAAAACATGACCGCAAGAGATGCACAGGTGTTGCAGCAGGATGTGCATTCACCGTACGCTGTGCAGTGCATGCAGAAGCTACTTCCCGTGCTGAAGCGTGCAAGACCCAGGTACCAGAGTTTGGAGAAACAGGTACTCGATACGCTTGAAAAATGGGACGGCTCCATGACCACACTTTCATGTGGAGCCAGTATTCATGCCGTTATGCTTCAAAACCTGATGTGGAATACGTTTGAGGATGAACTCGGCACACCACTGTACCTACAGTGGTCTTTTCTTAGTAGTATTCCAACGCGACGTATTCTGGAGTTGTTTGCCGAGCCACTGCACCCGCTGTGGGATGACCTTCGAACCAAGACTCACGAAAACATGTCATGGATTGTGGTGAGAAGTTTTCAGCAAACTGTGCTAGAGCTGCGTGAGCGCTTCGGTTCAGACGTTTCGTCATGGAACTGGGGACGCCTTCACACGGTGACCTTTCCGCACCCGTTGGGTGACCATCCGCTGATGAGACCTGTGGTAAATGCTGGCCCTCACGAGGTAGGCGGTAGCAACACCACCGTGTTCAACACGGAATGGAGAATACGGCAACCCTATGCCGTTCACAACACGGCCTCGGCGCGCGTGATAAGTGACCTTGCCGACAGCGTGCAGTTCAGTGTAGTACCTGGTGGAGCATCTGGTCAGCCGCTTGATGGGCACTACACGGATCAGCTACAACTCTGGCTGAAAGGTGGGTATGTACGGCTTCCTGTTAATCGAAAACCCGACGTTACGTTTCGACTCTATCAAGAGCTTTGTCCGGCTTCTGTAACTTTGCCGGATTCTTGATCAGCTTTTGTTCACGTACCTGCTTGCCATGTCCATCACCTGTACCGCCAGTACCCGTCGCACCGTAAAGGCTCAAGCCGTTGTTGTCTTTGTGCACCAAGACGCAAAACTCTTCTCTGCCACAACAAAAGACCTCAAGACCGACATCCCCCATCTGCAACCAGTGCTTGATTCAGGTGACTTCGAGGGCAAGAAGTTGCAAACCACTCTTGCATACGTGGGTTCGGCGGCAGCATCCCCTCGGTTGATTCTCGTGGGATTGGGCGAGCAGGCTGAAGTAACGGCCGAACGAATTCGCAAGGCTGCTGCTACCGCAACCAAACGCGCCGCTTCCGTAAAGTGCTCGCACGTTGCCTACGAGCTTCCAGATGTTAAGGGGTTGGACGGCGCTACGGTGGCAAAAAGCATTGCCGAAGGTGCGGCACTGAGCCAGTATGCATACAATCGGCATAAAACAAGTACTGAAGAAACCTTCGTTTCGAAGTTTACAATCTTCGGCTCAGCCGATGCTATCAAAATGGCCCGGAAGGGGGCTTCGGACGCGCAGGCCATCGTTACCGGTGTAATCGAAGCACGCGATCTTGCCAATGCCCCCAATAATGTGCTCTATCCCGAAACGTTGGCAAAACGTGCAGTAGCCCTCGGTAAGAAACATGGTTTCTCCACCAAGGTGCTGAATAAGAAGCAGATCGAAGAGCTGAAAATGGGTGGGCTGCTTGGTGTGAATCAAGGCAGCGTGCGCCCACCAGTGTTTATCGTGATGGAGTACAACGGTGGACCCAAGTCTCAGAAACCGATTGTTCTGGTTGGCAAGGGCATCACATTTGATACCGGCGGCATTAGTCTCAAGCCTGCTGCAGGAATGTCGGAAATGAAGTCCGACATGCATGGTGCCGCATCGGTTATTGGCACCATGGTGACCCTCGCGGAACTCGGCGTAAAGCGCAACGTGGTTGCCTTGGTTCCGTCAACGGAAAACATGCCGAGTGGTTCCGCAATGGTGCCTGGAGACATCCTAACGTTCATGAATGGTAAGACGGCCGAGATAGACAACACCGATGCCGAAGGAAGGCTGATCCTGGCCGACGCCCTGTGTTATGCGGAAAGGTACAAGCCAGAATCGGTGATTGACTTGGCTACGTTAACCGGTGCTGTTGTTGTGGCACTCGGCAACATCACAACCGGAATGATGGGAACTGACTCTGCTACCATCGAACGCCTGAAGAAAGCGGCTGCCGTGACTAATGAGTACGTATGTGAACTGCCGCTCCACGAAGAGTATGAAGAGCTGATCGCAAGCGATGTTGCAGATGTAAAGAACAGTGGCGGTCGCGCTGCTGGTTCAATTACTGCCGGATTGTTCCTGAAAAAGTTTGTGAACTACCCATGGGTTCACCTGGATATCGCAGGAACGGGCATAGCACCAAAAGCTAACAGCTACGTTCCCAAGGGGGGCACTGGTGTTGGCGTACGTCTACTTACCGAAGCCATTACACACTGGTGAGTCCAGAACGTCAGTCTTTGTTCGAGCGCGAGGCGCTCCCCCACATGTCGGCACTGTACAACTTTGCCACACGCATGACGCGTGACCGTGAAGAGGCTGCCGACTTGGTCCAGGAAACATACCTCAAAGCGTACCGGTTCTTCGATTCGTTCGAAGAGGGAACTAACTGCAAGGCGTGGCTGTTTCGCATTCTGAAGAACACGTACATCAACTTGTACCGGCGTACATCAAAAACGCCGGAAACGGTGGAGTACGAGGCGATTGAAGAGTTTTATGAGACTGTTCGAGACGGCACGGCCGACACAGAAACACTTTCCGAAAAAGTCATTGCCAATGCACTAGACGACCAAGTTGCGGCGGCAATTGATGCTTTACCGGAAGAGTTTCGAACGGTAGTGATATTGTGCGATATCGAACAGCTCACCTACGAAGAGATCGCTGAGTTTCTAGACTGTCCCATCGGTACAGTCCGTTCACGCCTGCACCGTGCGCGAAAGATTCTTGCTGGACACCTAGCTGAATATGCACGATCACACGGATGGACTACGTGAACGAACGCAATCACGATCATGAGGCTCGAATCTCTGCCTACCTTGATGGTCAGATGACTAACGAGGAACGATTGCAGTTTGAGTCTGAACTTGCTTCCGATGCCCTACTTCAACGCGAGGTTGAACTACTCGGCGCATTGCGTACGCGGATACGAACACACGCCCCAGCATTGCGACAGGCTCTGCCCCCCGAGCTCGAGAGATCTATCAGACTTGCCCTTGTGGCTGAACGCGAAACAAAGTCTACCGCCCGGTCATCAGCGTGGTGGGCGTCATTACTCGACTCTCTGCGTCGTCCAGCCTTTGCTATTCCCCTAGCCCTGAGCTCTGTAGCTGCAGTGGTGATCACGGTAATGCTCGTGCTCGAAGGCAGCCGTGTCCCCGTTATGCGCGAACCTGTTGTTAACCTATATGAAGCAAGCTATTCCAACTTCAACAAGGTCGTGAAGGGTGAACTGAAGTTAGCAATTCAAACCTCTGACGTTGAGCAACTCCGCTCGTTTTTCCGGGAGCAGGGAGTGAAGTATGAAGTGTTTTTTCCGGAAGTGTCGGCAGAATTGCAAGGTGGGGTCGTTAGCGAGCACCAGGGTCGACGATATGCACACCTCGTGTATACCACAAATGGCCATTTGGTGTATATCTTCGAAGTGGATATGGAGTCCATTCGCAAGCGCGATGTTGCCATGCACCCAGCCGTTGCCGACGATCTCAAGCATAGTGAGTGGCATTGGGAGGAACGACCCAATGTTGGAACGATGTTCGTATGGGAAAGCAATAGCGTGGTTTGCTCGGCCGTCTCTGATCTGCGGACGCAAGAATTGAGTGCACTCTTCACGCTGGACAAATTGTAATGACGCGACTACTCTTCCTTCTCCTGGTTCTTGGACTCAGCACTGTTGCTGCCGTAGCTGGTGGAACAGCAGTGTTTCAAATCGAGTCGGTCACGAAACGCGCAGAAGGTAAACTACCTGACTTCACATGGCGGGAAAATGGCGTTGTAAAAACGTTCTCGAAGGTTTCTCAGGGTAAGGTTGTTCTCATAAATCTCTGGGCCACATGGTGTGGTCCGTGCCGCAAGGAAATTCCAGACCTCATTGCACTGAGCAAAGAACTTGGTCAGGATGTGATTGTGGTGGGAGTAAGTGAAGATGACGCTGCGAAGTTCGCCAGCGTTGTTTCGTATGTAGAGAAAAACAACATCACATACCTAAACCTGTTTGATTCAAACAAACAGTTAGCGGAAGCCTTCGGAGGTATCGCAGCAATCCCTACCACCTTCATCGTTGATGGCTCAGGCACGATTGTTCAAAAGATTGTTGGTGCCCGATCCAAGATGCAGTTCATGGAAGCTGTAAAGAAAGCTCAGTAGTCTTTACGTCCAACATTGGATGATCATGGACGGCTCCGATTCTATCGGAGCCGTTGTCGTTTGAAGTGCTTGTTGGACGGCATGTTCCAGAACATCGAGTTGAGCAGGTGTGCTTGCGGTGATCACCGCAACTGGAGCCTCTGGCTGAATAGGGTCCCCAACGCCTAGATTGAGAACGATGCCTACGTGGGGGTCGATCACGTCCGTTTCAATCTTTCGACCACCACCAGCTTCTACAACTGCCAAAGCCAATTGCTTTGCATCAATCGTGTTCACCCACCCAGACTCAGCGGCATACACGGTTCGGTGTGGTACACTGGTATGTTCTGCTCTTCCCCGTTCGTAATCCCCCCCCTGCCTACGAAGCATCTGATGAAACTCTGCATGTGCTGCACCTGAATCCCAGACTTCGTGTACGGTATTGCGAGCCTGTTCGACGTCGGTTGTAAGTCCACCAATAAGCAGCATGTGAGCGACCAGTTCCGTAGTCACTTCTACGAGGTTTGCCGAGGCTGTCGTTCGATCCGCAAGAGCTGTTTCTGCTTCTACAACTTCAACCCAGTTGCCCATGGCACGGCCTAGCGGACGATCCATACGAGTGAACAGGATGTGCAGCGGCAAACCGGCAATACGAGAAACCTGGAGCAACATCATTGCCAAATCCTCCGCTTCTGCTAAGTCCGGCATAAAGGCCGCATCGCCCACTTTTACGTCCATCACCAATCCATCAAGCCCCTCGGCAAGCTTCTTTGAAAGGATGGAGGTTGTAATCAGTCCAACATTTTCTACCGTTCCGGTCACGTCCCGTAAGGCATATAGTATCCTATCGGCAGGGGCAAGCTGCGGACTCTGTGCTGCCATGAAAAGGTGATGGTTTTTTAAAAGGTCATGAAGGCGATGCACTGGCAACGTCATCACCATTCCGGGAACACTTTCCAGCTTGTCAACGGTGCCGCCAGTATGCCCAAGCCCCCTACCAGAAATCATTGGGACTGCAAGGCCACAGCTTGCGGCAAGCGGAGCAAGAAGAAGGGACACCTTGTCTCCCACACCTCCTGTACTGTGCTTATCAACAACCGGGCGTGTGTGCAACCCTTTCGGTATCCGCTCGCCACTGGCAGCCATAGCCAGGGTAAGATGTGTGACCTCTTCTGGAGTGAGTCCTCGCGTACACGCAGCCATGAGGAAGGCAGCAGCCTGCGCACTGGATACACGTCCATCCACAACGCCACTGACAAAATCAACGATCTCTTTCTCCGACCACGCCTTGCCGTCGCGCTTGTCGCGAAGACGCTCCTTGATGCTCTTCATAGCTTTGCCATGATGCTCCGCAATCTGCCTCGCTTACCCCACAAACTACGGAACGAGCTTCGTGGCTTGCACCGCTCGCAGGTGCGCGAAGATTTAGGACGTTATCTGGCCGAGGGGCCTCACCTGTGCCGCGAGCTTGCCAGCGCTCGGCATCAGGTAGACGTTGTGGTGCTGCGCGATGATGCTACGCAGGATCATGTTGATATCGCACAGAAGCTGGTTCAACGTGGAGCACAAGCGTACGCCTGTGGTGCGAGGGACATGGCATTGATCTCGGAATCGCAGTCACCTCAGTCAATCCTCGCCTCCGCTGCATTTCACAGCGAGCGGCCTCTCGGCACAAGAGCTATTGCCCTCGATGCTGTGAGTGATCCTGGCAATGTGGGCACAATCATTCGTTGTGCAGCGTGGTTTGGGTTCACCGATGTAGTGCTTGGTGAGCAGTGTGCAGACGTGTACAACCCAAAGACTATGCGCGCCACCGTAGGCGCAGCATTGCGCGTAAATGTGATTCGGCAGCGAAAGCTTGATGCCTGGATTGCATCCTTGGACAAACGCCCCATTATCGCTGCCGTTCCTCGCGGTGGTGAGTTACCTTCTGCACTGTCGGAGTTGAATAGTTTTCTCATCATCATTGGCTCTGAAACACACGGTATTCGCGACTCCATCATGAAACAGTGCAGTCACTACCTCTCCATTCCCGGCCTTGGCGAAACGGAGTCGCTCAACGCCGCCATGGCGGCTGCCATCATCTGTTACGAGGCACGGAGAACGTGATAACCCGACTCTTTACGCCCGGTCCTGTACAACTGCCCGAGGCAGTTCTGCGAGCCATGAGCCAACCTCCGATGTATCATCGTTCTGCTGAGTTTGAAGAGCGTTCACGCACGCTGTGGGATGGGCTTGCTCGTGTGTTTCATACAACCCAGCCAGTAATGGTTCTCGCCGGCAGTGGAACCACCGGTATCGAAGCGATGATGTGCAACGTGTTTGCACCAGGCGATCACGTGATCGTCGTGGAGCATGGTCGTTTTGGTAAGCGCCTCTCCGAACTGGCTCGAACAATTGGGCTGCATACGAACATGCTCACGGTGTCCTGGGGCAATGATGTGCCTACCGATCTCATTGTTGATGCTGTTGCTTCCGCACCCAACTGTAAGGGGCTTTGGCTGGTGCACAGTGAAACGTCAACAGGGGTGACGCTTAACCTCGAAGAAATCAGCACGGCAGTGCGTGCAGTGCGCCCAGACATCTTGATTGCTGTAGATGCCGTAACGAGCATTGGCATTCATCCTCTAAGGATGGATGACTGGAACGTAGATGCCGTGGCGTGCGGCTCTCAAAAGGGTCTCCTCTCTCCACCTGGGCTTGCATGTGTATCGCTCAGCCAGCGTGCCACCGAAGCAATGGAGGGGATTCCTCCTCGTGGGTATGCATTGGATCTGCGCCGTATCCGCGATTCGCAGGAACGTGGATTGTTCACATGGACTCCACCTGTTACGCTCGTACATGCAATGGCTGCTGCCGTAGAGCTGCTGCTTGCCGAGGGCATGGAACATGTTTGGAGCCGACATCTCCATCAAGCAAACGTGCTGCGGCAAGGACTGAGAGACAGGGGCTACACATTGTTTGGACAGGCTACCTCCAATGCAGTTACCTGCGTGGAAGTGGACGATGGTGCAGCACTGCGGCATGCACTCTTTCGGGATCACGGTATTGTGGTTGCTGCCGGGCAGGATGAGTTAGCTGCCCGCCTGATTCGGATAGGCACCTGCGGTGCAATTGGCATCAAGGACATCATGGACTTACTCGCCGCTCTGGACACACAATGATTACCGTAGTAGTTGCCACAGGAAATGCGCACAAGGTAGCCGAACTCTCAGCATTGTTTTCCTTGCATGGCCTTGGCGATATCCATCTTGTGCCCATCGCGTCTCTCGTTCCATCCTTTGCTCCCGCGGAAGATGGTTCCACGTTTGAAGACAATGCCTACATCAAGGCGCAAGCTGCATACGAACTCACCGGGTTACCATGCATCGCTGACGATAGTGGACTTGAAGTGCCCGCGCTCGGCGGTGAACCCGGTGTGCTCAGTGCGCGGTATGCAGGCGCAAACGCTACGGATGCAGACAATCGTGCATTGCTGGCGCATAGACTTAGACAGGTGATTACTCCCCCCCCTATATCTGCTCAGTTTCGATGTGTGCTGTGTTTTAGGTCGGGTGCCGTTACGTTCTTTGCCGATGGCACGTGCAATGGCACCGTTACTGATATAGAACGGGGAGCACATGGTTTTGGCTACGATGCGATGTTCATACCAGACGGAGAGGTGCGGACGTTTGCTGAGATGACTGCCGACGAAAAAGCAATTCACAGTCACCGCTCACGTGCAGTGGTAGAGCTTGTGCGGAAGTTTCAAGACTACTACGCGTCCGATCTCGCCGACGGTCAGGTTGATGCTCAATCTACTGCACTCGATATATCCACGTTGTGTGCGATGTGTATTGCAGCAGCACGCTCCGAGTACGATCTCCTTGTTGATCTACTCAGTAAGAATATACATACCAGTGCACAGGCCGACACCGTGTACGAAGCACTACTCCAAACGTATCTGTTTGCCGGTTATCCCGTCGCACTCGAGGCATTGTTAGCCCTATGGAAGGTGGTGCAGCATCGGTTGCCGGGACACACATGGCCGTACGAGGTTTTTAACGAAAAAGTCTTTCGGACTCGCGGTCGAGAACTTTTCACGCGGGTTTACCACGGCGTTTCCGATAGGCTTATTGAAGGACTAGCAGAAGCATCACCAGACCTTGCTGAGTGGATGGTGCTTGAAGGGTATGGCAAGGTTCTGTCGCGCAGAGGGCTATCTACCGTGCACAGAGAATTGTGTGTGGTTGCAGTTTTGGCGGCGCTCGGACATGATCGACAGCTTACATCCCATGTTCGCGGCTCGGCTATGGTAGGCGCATCCATGGAAGAGTTCATGGCCTGTGCAACAGCAACACGAGAGTATGCTGGAGAGCACGCCTACCAGCGCGTGATGAACATCATGCAGATATACCTGCTGCACGGCAAGAAAACTGATGCTTCTCTGTAAACATCACGGCTTGTCTTTGTACAGAAACAAGTCCGACTGAATTCGTGATGCACCAGCAAACGTTCCGAGTCCCCCCTTTACGTTGCTCAGTCGATAGTCATAACTATTTCTTCGGCCGAACCCAACGGCACTAAACCATTCCTGAAAAGCCTCGTCACCTGCATATACCTTGATTCGCTGCTTTCCAAACCACTTGAAAGCAAACCACACTACCGGTGAATTGGAAACAAGACTAAATCCATATCGTGTTCGCTCATTTGCAACAAGTGATCCTTCTTCAAAATCTTCTTCACGTACTCGCCTGTTTAACTCAGTGGTAGGGGGCTGAAGGTATGCTCCGTAGTTGAGGGTGTCCAGGCACTCTATTGCAAGCACATACCGTATCACGCCAGTTTGTCCCTGCCAAGAAATTCCCAGACTATCAACAGGCTCCAGTTCGTTCTCCAAACCTGGATACTGCAAACTGTCGGCCGGAGGCCGTACCCATTGGAACGGCTTCATGGTTTGTGTTACGGCAGTTGCTGTTTTGCCAATGGCCTGCACGGTTATGGAATATTCAGCATCATACAAGGCTAGGTGTGTGGTGTCGACCACACGATAGGTACCTCCGTTGGAATCATCAACGAACTCTACTGCTAGTGGTACACCATTCTCCAGCAACGTTACCTGCGCATCCCTGATCGAGGCCGTGGAAAGCTTGAAAGTGTCTTTCACAGGCAAACTTCGGTACACCTTGATTCCTGTGATCGGCTCCCCTGCAATAACAAAACCTTCGATTACAAGCTCTGGGATGTAATCATCAGGCACTGGATCGGGGCATCCTGTAAGGAGAATGCTCATCATGGCAACGATGAGCACAAAGAGTCCATAGCGCATGCTCATCAGAATCGAAGCTCCACAGATAATGTTGGCAGAATCGGGAGCAGTAACACGTCAGTCACGGTGGGTACAGGTTGTGTGGTGTCGTAGAATCTGAACCAGATGTCCCGCCGTGAATACACGTTATACACGTCAAGAAACACGCGGAACGGCAGATCCCAGACGAAGGTATTGTAATTGATATTCACGTTAAGCTGATGGGAGTTCGGCAAACGCAACCCCCAACGTTGTGATGGGTACACCATAACCAAGCCCCCTTCCCAATCGGGCATGCTCCCTCCAAGTGTCGAGGTGGCACCAGTATATGACTGCCCCGACTGGAACATAAAGGATGCTCCGAACTCCCAGTGATCGTCAAGGGTGTAGAGTGCGTTGACCTTAAAATCATGACGGCGGTCATACTTGGGCCGAAACTCCGCACCAAGATTAACGCTGTCGAACTGTGCGAATACGAAGCCCAAACCGTATCCTATCCAACCAGTAAGCCTGCCCATCTTTCGTTGTAAAAAGAACTCGGCACCGTATGCATGACCGTTACCTATGAAAAACACATCAGCAACGGAGCGGGCTCGAACCTGTTGATTGCGGAGTTCATTGATGTTGTTCAACGTCTTATAGTAGAGATCTACGTTCAGATCAAATCCCTCGGAAGGATGTGTTTCTACAGCAACGATGTAATGTGTTGCCTTGCCTGCAGGAACACTACCGTCAGTGGGCAGCCACGTATCAAAGAACGAAAAATCTGGTGCTGATGCCAGCCGCAGATACTGGTGGAACTGACCCCACGCTGCCTTTAATGCAATGTTGTCGGTGACTTGAAAGCGAGCTGCCAGTCGGGGATCGAACGTGGTGATGTTACTCAGACTCCAGTAGTTGCCCCTGATGCCGGCCTGTACGCTCAACTGATCCGTAACAAGCCAATTAGCCTGAGCAAATGCGCTGTGAATGTTGTCCCACAAGTCCAAACGAAAAGCTGCCTGCCCGCCAGTAGCGTCGTCTTCCGAACCGGTTTTCTGATCGTAAATGAAATTGTAGATGGTGCCTTCGTAACCGGTTTTCAAGGTAAGTCTGTCATTGAAGTACCACTCTAATGTGGACTTAAGAGAGTAGTCCGTAATACTGTTGTTAATCTCAAATCGGAATCCACTTTGGTTTCCGTTAAAACCATTATTGTATCGGGAAGCGCTTGCTGTGGTTTGCAGGAACAGATCATCGCCAAAGATGTGCGTCCAATTCGCACTAGTTGCCTGATTGCCAATACCAACCTCGAAGAACAACCCAGGTTGTTCGAGGGTAAGGATGTCGTTTGTTAGAAAGCCACTCAGCGATACCTTGTCGTTATCTCCAAAGTTCTGCGTGATCTTGGCATTGACGTCGTAAAAATTGAAGTCTGGAAACGGTTGGTCGGGATCCTCGGGTAACATGGCCAACAGCAGTTCGAGGTATGTTCGACGCCCTCCAATGAACCAGGCACCGTTCCCTATTGGTCCCTGTAATGATGCGCGTGAAGAGATGAGTCCAATACCAACGAGTCCTTCAACACGATCTCGGTTGCCGTCCTTCTGCGTTACGTTGAGGACGGCCGACATTCTGCCGCCGTACTCTGCAGGGAATCCCCCTTTCAACAGTTCAACATCCTTCACTGCATCGGTATTGAAGGCCGAGATGAATCCAAACAGGTGCGTTGGATTGTACACAGTCATACCATCGAGCAACACCAGGTTCTGATCCGGAGAACCGCCGCGGATGTAGAGACCACTTGATATCTGCGAGGAGGTAAGAACGCCAGGCAACATCTGCAAGGCCCGAAAAATGTCGGCCTCACCTCCAATACGAATCTGCGTAAGCTGCTTCATCGGCACATCAACGCGAGAGATGCTGATTTGCCGTTGTTCGTTTTCACGATCGGCTTGAACCGTTACCTGCTCCTTGAGAATACCACTTTCAACAAGCTGAATGCGGAGTTGAAGGCTACCGGTTTCAGGCACATCAACACTAAGTGTGCGCTTATCATAGCCAATGGCGCTGATAACAATCGTTCGGTTTCCCACGGGAACATTCGAGAGTGAGAAAAACCCTGCCTTGTTGGTGAATGCCCCAAGTTTTGTGCCGTCGATACGTACCGTTGCTCCCACGATGGTCTCGCGAGTTGCAGAGTCCTCAACGAACCCCGATATGGAGCCATCGCGCGGATCGGCATAGGTTGCAATAACTGTAGCACAGATGAAAGTGAGAACCAGGAATGAACGCATGTGTCTGTGTAGGTGGAAACGGGCGCCGAAGACGGAGAACGTTCCATCAAGTTGCAGTGTTCCTGTAATTTTGTGGTTCATCAAAGGCTCACATGGCTATCTACATCACATCTGACTGCATTAACTGCGGCGCTTGCGAACCCGAGTGCCCAAACACCGCCATCTACGAAGCTGGTGCACCATGGGAGTTGGCTGGTACGACGTATCATGACAGTACGTCACCTGGCAACTACAAGGGTGACTTTTTTTCACCGACGATTTACTACATCGTTCCAGACAAGTGCACGGAGTGCAAGGGTTTTCACGATGAGCCCCAGTGTGCTGCCGTTTGCCCCGTTGATTGTTGTTTGCCAGATCCAAACAATGTTGAAAGTGAGGAGCAACTGCTAAAGAAGAAGGAATACCTGGATAGCATTGACTCCATCCGTCTGCGCTCCTAACCCAATATGGAAGTACATATTGAGCGTGGTCGCATCAGAGCTCTACTACCCTATGCAGGTGGTGTGCTCGTTAAGACGGAGCGCGATACGTTCACCTATCCGAGTGCGGTTGTTTTACCTGGCTTCGTAGATGCTCACGTGCATCTGCTCGGCCTGGGTAAGCGCCTCGCAACACCTTCCCTGCACAACGCCACTAGTGCTGAAGACTGCATTGACATTCTCTTAAAGGCAGACACAGCAGATGAGTGGCTGTTTGCCATGGGATGGAATCAAGAACGATGGATGGGAGGGGGCTTCCCCACTGCACGCATGCTAGATGATGCCTTTCCAACCAGGCCGGTGGTGTGCTCGCGTATAGATGGCCACGCACTGTGGGTTAACAGCGTTGTTCTCAGACGTGCAGGCATCGACGGGTGTAGCGGAGTGCTCGTTGATGATGATGCCAAACCAGTGTGGCGCATATTACCAGCCCCTTCACGAACATCTATTGAACAGAACATCATTGCGGCATCTCGGCGATTTGCAACCGAAGGTGTAACGGAGGTGCACGACATGGATGTTTCACCCGAAGTCGTTGCCATCACCCGCGAGCTTGCCGAGCAGGGCAAGCTGGCAGTGCGGGTACAGTCGTTCGTGAGTGGGCAGAATCATGAGTGGGTGCATGCAGGCCTTCTTCCAGCCGGAGGAGAACTTCAACGCACAATGGGTATTAAGATGTACGCCGATGGTGCCCTAGGTTCACGCGGGGCGGCATTTCACAGTCCTTACAATGATGCTCCAACGTCGGGTGCACTTCTTCTTACAGCGAATCAGATTGTCGATCGTGCATTGCAGGCAGTCCATGCAGGATGGTGGTCCATTGCCGTGCACGCCATTGGTGACCTGGCCGTGCAAACCGTACTTGATGCCTTCGCAACCGTGCGAGCAACGGATGATGGATCGAACGTGATCTTACGCATCGAACATGCACAGCACATGACCTACGATGATGTTCAGCGATGTGCCAGCCTGAACGTGATCGCCTCCGTGCAGCCAACACATGCCGAAAGTGATGCTCTCATGGTGCAGCAACGCTTGGGTGCCAACAGGCTTGCCGATGCCTATCGATGGAAGTCTCTCCTGAATGCGGGAGTACCACTTGCATTTGGAACGGATGCTCCCATTGAAGAACCTTCCGTTCTGCGAACACTGGATGCTGCAACCAATCGGACGCCGCACCTATCTTCAGCTCGGTGGCACAGCGCAGAAGCACTCGACATTGAGACAGCGCTACAAGCAGCAAGTACGTGGGCACATGCTGCGGCGGATATGGACTACCGAAGAGGTGAACTCGCCGTGGGATATGATGCCGACCTTGTAATCTTGGACCGCAACCCTGGCGATGCAGTTGGTTCACTTGGCGATGAAGTTCAAGTCCTTGCTACCTTTACAGCCGGGGTAATGCAAACACCATAACAACCTTGTAAGGCAGGATGCCCATGTTGCCAGAACTTCAGCGCGTTGTGAACTCGACTATCACGACTGAGCGATACCAGGCACTCTGCGCCTGGATGGATGAGTGGCTGGGCCATCCCATCGAGTACAAGGTTGCAGAAATGCCCGTGATGGTTTCGAACGAGCTGCGACGCCAGATGGAAGAAGCGGCGATAGGAATCATCATGGAGTGCGTAGGTCAACAAACAGACTATCCGCTGTTCAGTGTTGTGGACTTTGCCATCTGCAATGATGGGCAGGGAGCTTATGAACCCAAGCTCATCGAACTTCAGGGCTTCCCGTCTCTAATGGGATATCAGCTCCTTCTTACGGATGGCTACCAACAGTATTATGGTCTGCAGGGCGCAACCCCATTCCCATCCGGTCTTACAAGAGACTCCTATCTGTCAATTCTCAGATCATCCATTTTTGCCGATGCCGATCCTGCAGCCTGCGTTCTTATGGAAGTTGATCCATACAAGCAGAAGAC
>CAZUGQ010000004.1:95319-135304 GCA_964620125.1 uncultured Hyphomicrobiales bacterium | reverse complement strand
TACTTCTGATTCTGACGTCTATCCTTGTTCAATGCCACAAAGACGATAAGGGCATATAGTCTTTGTGGCATACCACCCGTTCGGACTTCTATACGTGTTGAAGAGAGCTGCGTGTGTGCTAGCCGAGTTACTCGTCCTGCTAGGTCGGCAACCTATATAGAAACATCCTCGGAAGAAGTACATACGCTTCGGCTGTGGCCGGTACCGGCCAGTGCTGCCACCGAAGTCGCATGGTTGCAGCCTACTTTGGCAAACACCATCATTGAAATCGTCGATGTATCCGGCTTCGTGGTGTTGCGCCTCGATCTGGGGCTCCTCGCCGCTGGAGAAACGCATGTATCGCTCAACTTTGTTGACGTGGCCGGAAGCCCCCTACCACCCGGAATGTACCTAGTGCGTGTAACTGCCGGTAGTGTTCTGGTAACGTCCAACCTGGTAAAAGTGAACTAAACCGAACCGTTTGGGAACGGGGCTGCGTGTTGTACGCGCAGTCCCTTCCTATTTTGCGGCCCTATGGGTATCGCCTGCGGAATTGTTGGACTTCCCAATGTTGGGAAGTCCACATTGTTTAATGCGCTCACCGCCAACGAAGCAGAGGCTGCTAATTATCCGTTCTGCACCATTGACCCCAATGTGGGTGTTGTGAATGTTCCGGACCCGCGCCTGCGCAAGCTGTCTGCAGCCTACGAAACAGATCGGGAGGTTCCCACCACTGTTGAATTCGTTGATATCGCGGGGTTGGTGAAGGGGGCTTCGAAAGGCGAAGGCTTAGGTAATCAGTTCCTGGGCAACATCCGTGCATGCGACGCCGTGGCACACGTTGTTCGGTGTTTCGAAGAGGAGAATGTAGTGCATGTGCATGGGAAGGTTGATCCTTTGCACGATATCGACATCATCGAAACCGAACTGATCCTCAAGGATGTTGATAGTGTTGGCAAACGAATGGAGAATGTGCAGAAGAAAGTACGTGCCAACGACAAGGAGGCTAAAGAAGAGTTCGAGATGCTCGAACGGTTGCTTGCGCACCTGGATGGTGGTGCACCCGCACGCCTGTTCACCCGTGAAGACAAGGAGGCCTCGTGGCTGCGAGCGCTACAGCTCTTAACCGATAAGCCAGTGATGTATATCGCCAATACGGACGAAGCCGGAGTTGCCAATGGCAACGAACTTGTTCGGCGTGTTGAGCAGCGGGCAAAAGCCGAAGGAGCTGTTGTGGTTCCCATTTGTGCAAAAATCGAAGCCGAGATTGCTCAACTCGAACCAGAAGACCGACAGATGTTTCTTTCTGACTTATCCATGAACGAGCCAGGACTTGATCGAGTGATACGTGAAGCATACACGTTGCTCGGTTTGCTCACATTCTTCACGGCAGGCAAGAAGGAAACACGCGCGTGGACCGTACGATCGGGAAGTACAGCTCCACAGGCAGCAGGAGAGATACACACCGACTTTGAAAAGGGCTTTATCAGAGCCGAAGTGATGGGGTATAGTGACTGGGAACGGCTTGGATCGGAACAAGCTGTGAAGGATGCTGGTTTATATCGCATCGAAGGTAAGGAGTACATTGTAAAGGACGGCGACATCATGTACTTCCGCTTCAACGTATAGCCTGAACATTTCGGATCCGCCTGCCAGGAGCCACTTCCGGCAGGTGCTCGGTAAATTCGTACACCACAACTTCGAGGGACTTTATGGAACGGGTTGGATTCGCACTCCTTGCCTTCGCTATAATCATTGCAGCGACGACAACTGCACAGGAAAAACCTAACGTTCCATTGCGATATGGGGCGCACTTAGGACTCAACTATAACATGGCCGGTGTTGGTTATAGCGACTGGTTGCAATTGCCTTCAAGGCCTGGCGGCTCGTTTATCCCATTCGTTCTTAATGATGGAAATGGGCTGGGCTTGTATGGAGGCTTAAATGCTGAATGGAGACTCATCGACATTCTCGGTTTGCAAACTAGATTGTCGTATGACAACCGGTACCTTCAAGCCATCGACGACCAAACGCATAAAAATCCTGATGGGTCGGCCATCAGTGATGAGTTTGATTTCAATACGTCATTAGTAAACCTGGAAGTACTTGCCAAGTTGTACCTCGGTAACTCCTTCCATCTAACTGGTGGTGGCGGTGTAGGTATCAAGCTGGATGCCACATACGACTATCGGTTGAATGCACAAGATCCCGCCGTAACAGGCAATGAGGTACCCGGTTCTGCAATTGTTGGCTCAGCGGCGTTTGGTCTTGGTTATGACATTTGGCTTTCCGAGCCAACGGATAAGACCCAGTTGTTCCTTACACCATTTGTTGAGCTTACGTATGTGATGGGGATGCGTGAGGTAGACCTTGAGTCGCAGTCCGGTCTTGCAGATGGGCTTTCTGTTGTTACCATTCGTGGAGGTGTTGCATTCACCCTGGGAGATGCCGAGTTGCAGCAAGCACCATCAACAAGTGGCAAGTTCTTCATGATTTCGCCACCCGAAGATGGCATCTATGCAACTCGCGTTGTGGAAGAGTATTTCCCGTTGCGCCCGTTCGTGTTCTTCGACAGTGCCAACGTTAACATCCCCTCTCGGTATAACAACATCAGTAGCTCCGACACATCGGCACTTATTGAGCGGGCTCAACATGAGTTCACAGCAGAAGACGTAGAGAACATTCAAAAACGCAAGTATCTGCAAGGCGAGATCTATTACAACATCCTGAACATCGTTGGTTACCGGTTAAACCACACGCCTTCCGCAAACCTTACCCTCATCGGCTCGGATCCGAACGAGAAAAATGGACAGGAACTTGCTGATGCCGTTAAAGCCTACCTTACAAACACGTGGTCCGTTGCTCCTGACCGAATTACCACCAAGGGGCAACTAAACCCCAACAAGCCATCAGGTACTTCTCGCACGCCCCCGGAGGATAGGCCATTTGCGGATAAGGAAAACCGCCGTGTAGAAATCACGTCCAACGATCCGCAGCTCATGCGCCGGGCAATATTACGCGCAGAACGCCCAGCACGTGAGGAGAACGATGTTTACATTAAGCTTACAACCAACGAGAACATCACTTCCTGGCAGGTAACCATCAGCGGCAATGGTCAGCGGAAGAGCTATGGTCCGTTTACCGGCACAGAAGCCTATATGGATCCGACCGGACTCCTTGGACAGAACACCCAGTCGGCAAACTTTACTGCCGAAGTGATTGCAACCACGGCCGACGGTCGCACATTAAGTGGCACGGAACAGTTCGAATTGCGCATGGCCCAGACGGAAGCAAAGGCAGCGCGTTATTCGCTCATCTTTGAGTATAACGACGAAGACCCGGTAGGACGCTCACGTGACTTTATCAATGATATTCTTCCGAAGATCCCGGAGAATTCAACCGTGATCATCTCCGGCTACACAGACAATCTCGGCACAGAAAGTGTGAACAAGAAGTTGTCGCAGGACCGTGCCGACGAAGTAAAGCGCTTGCTGCAATCAGGACTGGCGAGCGCAGGTCGCAAGAATGTTCAACTGCGTGCAACCGGTTATGGAGAAGATCCTGCATTTGTGCCATTCCCGAACAACCTTCCCGAAGGACGCATGTATAACCGAACGGTAGTGGTTGACGTGATTCCGTAACGCGTCTCGTCAATACCTACGTGTCAATTCTCGGACATTCAGTCTCGATCGTGATTTCTACAACGGTCATGCAGTCATCCGTTGCTGCATGGTCTGCGTTAGGGTTTACGATAGAAAGTACATCAAGTCAGATATCACGACTGACTGACGGGCAACTCCTGCTCGCACTGGTTGAGCAGGAGTTCCCGTCACCAGGTCTGGCATACTTCCATGCTGACTCCTTCGAGGCTGCAGACTCCACGATCGAGGCGCCGGGAAACCTTATCATCTTCCGCCATCCCAGCCCCTTGGAATCAGCACGAAAACCCTCGAAAGAACAGAACGCCCTTCTTGGGTACTTCGATGCACTAGTTGTACCAACAGAAGATGTGAAGGGGGCTCGGCAGTGGGCAGAAGAGAACGGCTTTTTTGTGGTTGAAGAGTGGGGCAACCCACAGCCTCAGAGTGATGTGACTGACGGCTTAATCACGCTGAGTTTTCGGCAGGGCTACGCATCCAAGATGATTGGATATCTTACGGACATCGACGAAGACCTCGTGCAGGAGATTACCGATGCGATGCGTGAAGCAACTGCATCATCAGATGCCGTGGCAGTTCGCCGCTCAACGAACGGTGATGTGGAGCTGATACGAGTGCTGATGCCAGAAGGCACCATTGTTGTGGTTGTTCCTGACTTGTAGTTCGCAACACATCGTAACCAACCTTTCATCATGCTTCCGCGCCTCATACTTTTTGATCTCGATGGTACTCTCGTAGACTCTCGAAGAGGCATCGAGCACTCTTTGCGTCTCACATTGGCAGCACACAATATTCATGTGCCTGCAGAAGTGGATTTGCGTTGGTGTATAGGCTCTTCGTTGTGGGCAATCTTCGAGCACTTTCTTCAAACCACAGATCGGCATCGCCTTGAAGGGGCTGTTGCAATGTACCGGCACATCTACCGTGACGGACCCATGTTCGAGTACACCGTTTATGATGGTGTTATCGAAGCCCTTCACACCCTTTCTGCCTATGGTGTTCGACAAGTGATTGCAACAGCCAAGGTACACGAGTATGCAAGGGAGGTAATCGGCACCTCGCCCATCAACAACTACATTTCGCATGTGTATGGCTCCGAGCTTGACGGCACCAATGTTGAGAAGCGCGACCTGATACGCCACA
Source organism: uncultured Hyphomicrobiales bacterium (assembly GCA_964620125.1). Taxonomy (GTDB): domain Bacteria; phylum Bacteroidota; class Ignavibacteria; order Kapaibacteriales; family Kapaibacteriaceae; genus OLB6. Next base: position 130,523 of record CAZUGQ010000004.1, on the reverse strand, counting down.
TCTTGCACGAAGAACAGGTAACTCCCGATCAAGTGCTAATGATAGGTGACCGGCATCATGACGTAGACGGGGCGTGCGCTAATGGTGTTGCCGCCATTGCAGCGGCATACGGATACGGGCATGTCGCAGAATGGAGCAGAGCTGCTGCCATCATCAATTCTCCGCGCGAATTGGTTTCCACCATACGCAGTCTTTCGGTGATGGCTCGGTGAGTGCAGAACTTCTCATCCTGCATGGAGCCCTTGGGTCGGCCGCTCAATTCAAACCCTTGCAGGCACGCCTTGCAGTGCCATCTACTATTGTCGAGTTTCACGGTCATGGCAACGCGCCCGACGTAGAGGGGCCATGGAGCATCGAAGTATTTGCAGAGCAGCTCGAAGCAGCCATTCAAACCTTGCCAAGCCCCCTGCCAATCTTCGGATACTCCATGGGAGGGTATGTGGCCTTGTGGTTGGCAATGAGCAGGCCCGACCTTGTTCCGCGACTCCTTACGCTTGGCACAAAGTTGGACTGGAGTGATGCCCGTGTTATGGCTGGGGTGCCTGATGAGCGTATGGTTGGCTTGATGGCGCGACTTCACAAAGAGCCCCTCCTTACCGTTCAGAACGTTTCCACTCTCACAATTCCGGTTCGGTATTGTGTTGGCGACCGTGATCGGATGGTGAGCATTGAAGAAACCATTGCTTACTATCGTGCTACACCGGGGGCAGAGTTGTGCGTGCTTCCCAACACCCGACACATGATCGAAAAGGTTGATGTTGATGTTCTTGCAGAACAGGTCAGCCGATTTCTCCGTGCATAGCGTGTTGGGAAGAGAACGATGTTCGAGCACGCACAGCATACGGCAGAAGTCAAGCAGGCAGCTCTAAACCTGGGCTTTGATGCAGTAGGGATTGCACAGGCCGTGCCACTCGTAGACCCCATTAGCCGGTACAAGGAATGGCTGGCGCGTGGTTATCATGGCACGTTATCCTACATGGAGAAGAATGTAGAGCAACGCGCGGATGTGACAACGTTGCTAGAAGGAGCACGAAGTGTAATCGTTGTGGCTCGCAACTACTACACCCCATTTCATCATGGAATTGACGACGTAGGGAAGGTATCACGATATGCATGGGGAGATGACTATCACACCGTGATGCGGCCAATGCTGAACGCGTTGTGTGACTCCATTGCGGAACTCATCCCAAGCACCGTTTCGCGTGGTGTTGTGGATACTGCACCTGTGCTGGAAAAAGAGTGGGCAGTTCGTGCAGGGCTTGCATGGCAGGGCAAGCACACCAATGTTTTACGCAGAGATATTGGTTCCTGGTTTTTCCTGGGCGTGGTGTTCACAACAGCCGAGTTGGAGCCGGATGGACCCATGGACGACTTCTGCGGTACCTGCACAGCATGCATTGATGCATGCCCAACCAAGGCCATTGTTGAGCCCAACGTTCTTGATGCTTCCAAGTGCATCTCGTACTGGACCATCGAAGTGAAGCCAGAACACCAGTTGCCCGCCGAAATCGTCAACGGCCTGGACCAATGGCTCTATGGATGCGACACCTGCCAGGATGTGTGTCCGTGGAACCGTTTTCAGCAACCAACAACCGAACCCAGGTTTGCCCCTCGAGAGGGGCAAACCTCGATCTCACCCAACGCCATTCTAACTTTGACGCCCACCGAATATTCGGAACGCTTTCGAAACAGCCCCATGAAGCGCCCAAAGATTGCCGGCTTACAACGAACGGCTCGAGCACTAACGGGGAAGGGGGCTCAAGGCACTCCTGAGCATCCATGAACATGAATACCGACGTAGCCATCATCGGATCCGGACCAGCCGGATTCACAGCCGCCCTGTACGCTTCAAGAGCTAACCTGGCAGTAACAGTGTTCGAGGGAACACAGCCAGGCGGTCAGCTTACCATAACAACCGAAGTTGAAAACTACCCCGGATTCGAACACGGCATCATGGGTCCGGAGCTCATGGACGTGATGCGCAAGCAGGCACAAAGATTCGGAGCACAGTCACGTTACGAAACCATTGCGAGGGTAGATTTTTCAAGTCATCCCTTCAGGCTGTGGAATGAGCGTGGTGACGAGGTACATGCACGAGCAGTGATCATTGCCACCGGGGCAACAGCAAAACTTTTGGGCGTGCCCGGCGAAGCGGAGTACATGGGCTTTGGTGTTAGTGCCTGTGCAACGTGTGATGGGTTCTTCTTTCGTGACCAGCATGTGTACGTGATCGGTGGGGGTGATACGGCCATGGAGGAGGCCAACTTCCTCACCAAATTCGCCTCCAAGGTTACCATCGTTCACCGCCGTAAGGAATTCCGCGCCAGCCGCATTATGCTGGAGCGTGCTCTCGGCAATCCCAAGGTTGATTTTCTATTGGATACAGTGGTGGAAGAATATGTAGGTGTGGAAGAAAATGGGCGCAAACGGCTCACACATCTGCGAGTACGAAATATTGAAGATGGAACGGAAAATCAGCTGGAGGCCGATGGTGCATTCGTAGCCATAGGGCATCAGCCAAACACACAACTGTTCTCTGGTGTACTTGATATGGATGATGTTGGCTACATCATCACGCAAGGGAAAAGCTCACGTACCAACATACCAGGTGTGTTTGCTTGTGGCGACGCACAGGACAGCGTATACCGACAGGCCATAACGGCAGCAGGCTCGGGTTGCATGGCGGCGATTGATGCGGAGAGGTATTTGGGGCATTAGGGGAATGTGGGAATATGGGAATATGGGAATATGGGAATATGGGAATATGGGAATGCCGTGGAATGGAGTTAGAATTAGTTAATGAATCTCATAACTTTTTACCCCGTGTTTGGATAGTGAGCGGGCGGCTTGTTCGGCATCTTTCTTAGTACGATAGCCCCAGAGAATAATATCGTAAACAGGCTTGCGGTCTTGAACGGCAGGTTCGAAGTATGCTTTGAAGCCTTTGGCCGTCCATGCATCTACACGTTCGATCGCAAGCTCTTCACTAGCAACACGTTCAACCATGATTGTGTAGGGTTGGTCTTCTGGTAGCAGATATGATGCCTCAACGCGGTTGTTTAACAAGCGCTGGGTACCGTCAAGCTGTAGGTAGTATAGAGGCTTGTTGTTGCCGGCCGTCTGGATATCCAGTTGCTGCTCTTTGACCCCGTATGCTTTCAAATAGCCTGCTACATGTTCAGCACGCTCAAAGCCCCGAACAAGCGCGTCGCCTGCAACGTCGGGACTTACATGGCCAGTAAGGCGTAGGCGCTTGTTGCTGTCTGCCATGAGGTCTTCTGCAATCACTGCCAAGATGGGATAATAGTCCTGTAGGCCTCGCTCCGTGGTATCCTCGAATGCTGCAACCACTGCACTGTGGATGCGAAAGGCACGGTCTCGTAAGGGGAACATCAGTGTGTCGGCCAGGAGCGGACCGCCCTCTTCCGCCCAACCAAGGTGCAGGAGAAGATCCTCACACACAAGCTGGTCCTTTCGAAGGGGAATGAATGCTTCGAGATGATGCTTGGAAGCATAGAGAATTTCCCGAACGATGTGTCCAACATGATCCATTTGGTCTAAAGCCAGCGAGTACATGCGGCCACCCGTTGCCGCCGTGAGGTATCGATGCACATAACCGCGCAAGCTGGATCCCACCTTAACCACGTACACCTCTGCACCACGCTTGTGGGCTTCGCGAACTACATCGGCAGAGCTGTAGGCAAGGCTGGCCATGTCGTCACTTGCAGTGACAAGGATGATAATGTTGTGCTCTGCAGGTTTGCCATCGAACACGCGTAGGCCACTTAGTAGGGCAGTGAGCACGGCTGGCACACCAGACGCTGCTGCCAGTTTTGCATTCCCACATCGCTCGGCAGCGGTTGTCGGCGGTGCCAGCGGTGAAATCTCAAGGGAGGTGTGGTCAAAGACGGCAACTCCTATGCTGTCATTACTCGTTATCCCGGGGAGCACATCCCGCAGCGAAAGCAACGCCTCGGCTGCAAGATTTCTCGATGTGATGCTGTGATCAAGCACGATCTCCACTCGCCGGTTCGGCGTGCCTGTGCGCCATGTTGTTTGCTCAACGATGGGTACAACCGTATTGGTCAATGCTTCTCCGCGGCACCCCCATCGCGCGGACCAGACACCGTTTTCAACAGAAGGTCCCAGACAATTTCCCAACGAGTCTAACAGAAGCACGTTGGCCGTAAGGCCGGCAGCCGACATGCGAGCTCCCATAAGCCGAACTCTCACCGGAACGGTAGCCCCTTCACTCATCCCACGCATGTACACACTTGGGATGGCACTGGGTAACAATACAGAGGGGCCCGTGCTTACATCGTCCTGCGCAAACCCATGTGTATGCAGAACAATGTACAGGAACAGTGCTGCGAGGGGGCTACGGTATGGTGTGTTCATGTGGCATTAGGTTGGTACTTCGGCCCGGGATACGGTAAATATTACCTGGCCATTGTCGGAACAGTCCACGGTAACCGTATCGCCGGCCGAAACTTCCGCACCAAGCACCTTTAATGCAAGTGGATCAGCAACGTATCGCTGTATAACTCGCTTGAGTGGTCTGGCACCATACTGCACGTCGTACCCACGTTTGGCAAGCCACGTTACACACTCGTCGGTGATCATCATGGAAATGCCAATCTCGTTCAGGCGCTTGCGAACTGCATCGATCTGGAGCTCGGCGATTCGTGCAACCTCGCTTGGAACGAGAGGCTGGAACAGGATCACTTCGTCAACACGATTCAAGAACTCCGGGCGAAGGCGCTTGCGCAGCAGGTTCAGAATGTCGATGCGAAGCTGACTCATCACCGTAGGGCGGTTCTCTTCTGTGATTTCCAACAGCTTATCCTGCAAAAGCTCCGTGCCCAGGTTCGACGTCATGATAACAATCGTGTTTCGGAAGTCCACGGTACGTCCTTGACTATCCGTCAGGCGTCCATCGTCAAGCACCTGCAGCAGGATGTTGAACACATCCGGATGAGCTTTCTCGATCTCATCCAGGAGCACAACGGAATACGGACGCCGACGAACGGCCTCGGTGAGTTGGCCTCCTTCTTCGTACCCAACGTAACCTGGTGGAGCACCAACCAAGCGAGACACGGAGTGTTTCTCCATGTACTCACTCATGTCTATGCGTACCAATGCATTTTCATCATCAAAGAGAAACTCCGCCAGTGCACGAGCCATCTCCGTCTTACCCACCCCTGTGCTACCCAGGAAGATGAAAGATCCGATCGGGCGCTTAGCATCCTGCAATCCTGCTCTGCTTCGGCGAATGGCATTCGCCACGGCGGTGACCGCTTCGTCCTGACCGACGACTCGCTCATGCATCCGCTCTTCCATGTGGAGGAGTTTGGATCGTTCACTTTCCAACATCCGTTGCACGGGGATCCCCGTCCACTTGGCAACCACCTCTGCAATGTCTTCTGCACCTATCTCTTCTTTGAGTAGTGCCGACGACTTCTGAAGTTCAGCCAGTTGGTTGTTGGCCTCTTCCAGCTGGCGCGTTACCTGGGGAATCTTTCCGTAACGAATCTCAGCCACTCGGCCGTAGTCGCCTTCACGCTCGGCCTCGGCGGCTTCCAACTTTAGGTCTTCGAGCTCCGATTTTAGAGCACGAATCGTTTGTATGTGCAGTTTTTCTGTTTCCCAGCGTTTGCGCAGCTCTGCTCGCTCAGCGCGAAGATCTTCGAGTTCGCGCTCGATCTCGTCGAGGCGTTTGCGGGTAGTTGCATTGTCCATGGAATCCTCGTGGGTATTGTCCGCGGCCTATGACGAATAAAGCATTCGCAAAGTACGGGAGGCTGTTGGTGAGATAATCACCGGATCACACTCGAACGATTTGTGGAATCGTTGGCGTCCATGGTTTTGCCATCGTCTGCATCTTCCTTCGCCAATCTCCTATTTCTCGCTTACCCCTATCTTCGCAGTGCATGGATCCTCTACTCCGACTCATCATCATAAGCATTCAAAGCTACCTGATCGGTAGCATCCCCACGGCGCTCATCATCTCGCGCAGGTTCTTCGGTATCGACATACGAGAGCACGGAAGCGGTAACATGGGTAGCACTAATGTTTTCCGTGTGCTAGGCTGGAAGTGGGGTATTATCGTGCAGGTAGCCGACATCCTCAAGGGGCTTGTGGCAGTGTGGCTTGTGGCATACTTCTTCGACACGCAGATGCCATTCGAGAACCAGACGCCATTCGAAGATGCAACCGTAGTGCAGCTGATCGCTGGATTTTGTGCTGTGCTTGGACACATGTTTTCTGTGTTCGCTGGTTTCCGGGGTGGCAAGGGCATCAACACGTCATTAGGCATGCTCATCGCGATAGCCCCAGTTGAGGTTGCTGTGGCGTTAGGGATTTTTCTGGTGCTGCTCTTCTCCTCGGGATATGTGAGCCTCGGGTCGATCATTGCTGCATTCAGCGTTCCCGGAACGATGGCCATCAGGCATAACATTCTTGGTGTTCAGATAGAAGGATACCAGGTGGTAGTGCATGCATGTCTCGCACTTGCTGTTGTTGTGATGTGGGCGCACAGAAAGAACATCCACCGTCTCCTTCGGGGCACGGAAAACCGCTTTACCAAACTGCAGATCTTCAAGAAGAAAGCGTGACCCGGTACTCCCCGTGGTTTCAGGGTTGAGCATGCGTGTAGGCGTGATCGGAGCAGGTGCGTGGGGAACGGCTCTCGCTGCTGTTGCAGCCGACGCTGGGCATACAGTTCTTGTGTGGGCGCGAGAAGTCGAAGTGGTGCACTCTATCAACACCACACATACCAACGCCCCTTACCTGCCTAATGCTTCGTTGCCAACCACCATTGTGGCCACGGATGACCTGCAGCACCTGGCAGGATGCGACATGCTCATCCATGCTACACCTACGCAGTTTGCTCGCAGTGTGCTTACGGCAGCACGCCAGGTAGGGACTCTTGACGGCTCCATCCTGGTTACTGTGGCAAAGGGGATCGAGCAGGGCACACACATGCTCATGAAGGAGATCGTTGCCGACGTTGCCCCCCAGGTACACTCGTTTGCCGTGCTCAGCGGACCTAGTCACGCCGAAGAGGTGGTGCAACGCATGCCTACTACCGTAGTGTGTGCCTGCGAACAAGAAGCCATTGCCGAACTGGTGCAACGTGCATTGTTCACCGAGGCATTCAGAGTTTATACCACCACGGATGTTGTTGGCGTTGAAATTTGTGGTGCACTCAAGAACGTTATTGCCATTGCAGCCGGCATTGTTGATGGAGCAGGGCTTGGAGACAATACCAAGGCCGCACTCATGACGAGGGGGCTTGCAGAGATTGCCCGGCTTGGTATGGCGATGGGAGCTGATCAGCAAACGTTCTACGGTCTTGCCGGCATGGGCGACCTAATCGTTACCGCCGGTTCACGGCACAGCCGAAATCGGTACGTTGGTGAACAGGTAGGCAGAGGCCACAGTCTGCAGGAGGTTCTGCAGAGTATGACGGCCGTTGCCGAAGGTGTTACCACCACCATGGCCGCCCTGGAACTTGCTGCCGAGGTTGGAGTGGAACTGCCTATAACACAAAAGGTAGCGGACGTACTCTTCAACAACGAAGCACCAACCGATGCCATTCGCAACCTTATGCTTCGGCCTCTGGGTCAGGAAGTTCGCCCCCAAGGGTCATAACCTTCAGCTTTGCCTGTTCAATGTATGCCCTACATTCCTGTGCCAGGCGTACACCCTCTTCGAATAACGTGAGCTGATCGTCGAGTGGCACCGTGCCCCGATCCAACACGGCACCAATCTCTTCAAGCCGCTGTAGCTTCTGTTCGATCGACCGATCATCGTTGTTCGTCTTCTTTGCCATTGGTGGCCTCTTTGATAACCCGTTCAACTGAGTGAATGGTGGCCTCTGCCTGATCCTGCCAGCGAACAATACGCACGATCTCGCCACTCAACAGGTGTTCGGTGGCTGGCAGGGGGCTTTGGTTCCGTTCGATAATCGCAAATCCAAGTCGAAGTGGCCGATATGGATGGAGTGCCTCAAGCCGTTGCATGGCGTGGTGTACCGTGGCTGTAAGTATGTCCAGCCTTCGGTGGACGGATGCCAACTGACGCATAGCAAGCTCGTTCACTCGATCGGCAAACACCTCGAGTCGGTCTTGTATTCGGTCAAGAGCCGACCCCGTGACGAATGACATCACCAGTTCCTCCAGCGATGCTGTTCGGTCTAACATCACCTGAGTTATGTGCTGTTGCATCTCGTCAATGCGCTGCAGAAGTTCGTTCGACGTGTACGGCGTTACGAGTTCGGCTGCGGCAGTGGGTGTTGGAGCGCGTCGGTCTGCAACAAAATCAGCAATGGTCACATCGGTTTCATGGCCAATAGCAGCAATCACGGGCACTGTGCTCTCGAAGATTGCTCGTGCAACACCTTCGGTGTTAAAACACCACAGGTCTTCGATGCTCCCACCACCCCGACCAACAATCACAACGTCAACGCCGGTGGTGTTCAATTCGGCAATCGCCGCCGCAATGTCCTGTGCAGCTGTTTCGCCTTGGACGATTGTTGGTCGGAATACGACTTCAAGCGGTCGGTATCGGCGATCAATGGTGGTAAGCATGTCGTGCAGCACTGCACCAGTCTTGCTTGTTGCAATGCCCACGCGCTGTGGAAATCTCGGTAGCATACGCTTGCGCGAAGGATCGAACCAGCCTCGTTGCTGCAGCTCAGACTTCAAACGTTCGAACGCTTTGTAGAGCTCGCCAATACCGTCTGGCCGCATGTATGCACAATCCAACTGGTAGTTACCTCTGGCCATGTACACGGTAACTCGTGCACCAACAACTACCCGCATTCCATCAGCCGGTTCAAACTCCAGCGTCCTGCTTCGCCACATCACACAACTGATCTGTGCATCGGCATCCTTGAGCGTGAAGTATCGATGACCGCTCGAGTGAAGCTTGTAGTTACTTATCTCACCCACAACCAGCACGGTTTGGAAGGATTCCTCCAGCACCGTCTTGATCGTTGCCGTGAGTGCACCAACCGACATGGCCCCCGTAGGCCACGTTTCGCGTAAATTCATCGCCAAAGCTAGCATTCAGCACAACGTATCGGGCAACATCATGATTGGCCTTGGCTTCGACGTTCATGCCTTAGCCCCTTCCCAAACCCTCGTGCTTGGGGGGGTACACATTCCGTCGGATGTGGGTACGGTAGCTCACAGCGACGGAGATGTGGTGCTGCATGCACTCGTTGATGCATTGTTGGGTTCCCTTGCACTGGGCGACATTGGCGACCACTTCCCAGATAGTGATCCGCAGTGGAAGGGGGCTTCCAGTGATGTGTTCGTGCGGCATGCCGTAGGGCTGTTGCATTCTGCCGGTTACGTGGTACGCAACGTTGATTGCACGCTTGTACTTCAGGCTCCGAAGATTGGTAACTACAAGAAAGCGATGCGTGAGAATATTGCAGCACTCTGCCACCTGCCGATGGATCGTGTGAGCGTAAAGGCCACCACGAGTGAACACCTTGGTTATGTGGGACGTGGCGAGGGAGTGCATGCATGGGTTGTGTGCGAGGTGGTGCCTGCGTAGTTCAACACATCAGGGCCTTTGGTGCACCGTACTGTTGATGCTGCTAACTGGCAGTCAGGCAGTGTTCGCCGATGCGTCGCTGCCATCCGGTTGGATTGAACAGCGCCAATGGGTTGCATCGGTTCAGCACCTTGGCAAGAACTTCCTCGTGCATCGCTCGCGGCCCGCTTGGCAGAGTCGCGAACCGGCATTGAGCATTGTGGATCCGTCGGGTAGAGAACTTCGCCGGGCACTCGAGGGGACGGACATTCGAAGTGTTGCCGTGTGGCGAAACATGGTGGTGCTGATTCGCATCGCAGGTCAGAACTACGAAGCTGTGCTGCTGGATAGCCTTTTGCGCCAGGTAGCGTTTACGCCTCTTCCTTCCGAGATAACCATAACTGCAGATCAGTCTCCGCGCATCGAAGCCCGTGCTGACAGGTCGCATGTGCTCATCGTTGCCGCAGGCATAGTATTCGTGCTTGACCCGCAGTTAAGACCACTTCGGCTTGAGCCGTTAGAGCAGAGGGTGTTCGGCGCAGCACTTGGTACACAGCAATGGCTTGCCATCTTCGTTCACGATGTAGGCGGGGTTGCGTACGCCAGTATGGTTGACACCCTGCTGCGGCGTCGTGTTGCACCAAGCGTGCCATTGGCAACAACGTCACGATTGTACCCTCTGGGCAAACCTATTGCAGTGGTATCACCAGTTGACGCTCATCATACATCGCAGGTAAGCCTCATCGATGCCAGCACCAGTAGCGTTCGAACCATTGCTCTTCCAATACCCGCCGAGCACATCACTTGCCTGAGCCTTGATGGTGAGCCGCACATTGCGGCGGCTGTGGAGGTGAAAGGACGTTATCACCTGACCATTGCACGGGCCGAACACCTGCCCTCAGCCCTTGAAAACGGAGTAGAGTTACCAGCTGAGTATGGCATCCCGCATCAGGTTGTTGCACTAGCTGACACAGTGATGGTTACTTATGCTGGGGGATTGGTTACCGTGGTTCGCGGACGTCTGGAATCGGCCGATCATGTTGCCGTCCCACAAGGTCCGTTACTCCACGTATCACGGAGGGCTGACGAGTTACTGCTGGCAACCCGTGGAAAAACGGTAGTGCTCCGACGCAGTTCTCATCCTCTCTGGTGGTTGTTTCAAGCTCTGGTACGAACCGGTCCGTATGTGCTGCCAGCCATCCTTGTTGTGGTTATTCTGTCTCTTCTAGTTGTGCTGCGCAGGCAGCGTAGATTTTTAGAGGCCATGCTTGAGGTACCCGGTGCGGGCCTTGTATTTGTGCTTGATGCGGCTGGACGTTTGTTGCGCACCAACGAACGGGGAGCAAGGCTGTTACGGCTTACTGCCAAGGTGCCGATGCGCAGGCTGTACCGTGCCTACATGCGGCATCATGGTGTTGCAGGTGTGCAGGACTTCATGACGACGGCCCTTACCGTTCGGCGTCCAGTAAACAGAAAGGTGGAGGTACACGATGATGATGAGCAGCGCGAGTACATGTTCACCGCACAACCACTGTGGGGAACTCTTGGTAGGCTGCGGGCAATCGTGATTACGGGCATTGACATTACGGAAGCGTTAGAACGGCGGCGATTAGTGAACTGGGCACAACTTGCTCACGACATGCAAACCAATCTGAGCACCATCCGACTGAATGCTGAACATTTGTCTGATCACATGTCTGAGCACGATCGCGAACGTGTTCGAAGAATACTGTTTCAAACCGATGTTCTGATTCAGCGTGTTCGAGATCTTGTAAGTGTTGGAAGGTCCGAAGAACTGCAGCGGTCGCCTGTTCACAGTGCTGAGTTCTGTACTCAACTGAGGCATGAATTTGATGCGGCCATGTTTCCACACGTGAACTTCGTGATGAAGTTGCGCGGAACGATGATGAACGTTGACAATCTCAAACTCTCCAGAGCTGTTCGCAATGCCATTGAGAATGCAATCAAGTCGCTACGTGGCAAGCAGGGTACCGTGGAGATTGCCACATGGTTTGACCGAAACAACGTGTACATCCGCGTGTCCGACACAGGTGTAGGCATGGATACCCTCACCTTGGAGAACATGATGAAGCCCTACTTTACAACAGCCAAGGACGGCTCTGGCACAGGTATCGGCACGATGATCATGCAGCATGTTACCCACATGCATGGTGGCTCGCTGCGAGTAACCAGCGAACCCGGTGCTGGTACGCAGGTTGTGTTCCGCATCCCACTAAACGCTCAAGCAGCCGAATCTTCAACAATTTCCTGACGACAGATCGTGGACTTGTTGCATAAGCGTATAGCAGCACTGGATTATGGCGAAGCTCGCATCGGGGTGGCCGTGTGCGATGAGTTACATATCTCCGTGAACACGCGTCCAGTAGTTGAGAATAACGCACGCCTCTGGGATGTGCTGCTCAAGCGGTTGGAGGAAGATCGGATCGACGTAGTCCTTGTTGGTGTTCCTCGCAGGGTGGATGGCAGCACAAGTCCAATCATCGAACAGATCCAACGATTCATTGCGGAGCTACGTCAGCGCACCGTGCGTCCCGTTATCGAGGTCGATGAAAGCTTTAGCACGCAGCGTGCACGTGAGCTTATGCACGTAACCGGTGTACGGCGCAAGCGTCGTGCAACGAAGGGCACCAAGGATGCTATGGCTGCTGCCATCATTCTCAAGGATTTTCTTGACGAACTGCGATGAGATATCAGCAAAAACAAACAATGAACCAATCACCTCTGCGTAATCCGCTGCAGCACCTGGGCAATCAATGGGAGTTACTCATGAGCAAACGTTGGTGTGCACATTGTGTGCTGTTGGCAGTGCATCTTCTCTTTGGCACTAACCTGTTTGCTCAACCGAAGAGCATACTGGACAAAACCATCTTCGTAGACTACGGTGAACGATTTCATGCAGACGCCTATGTCGTGCCGGAGGATCACCCTGATAGTGCTGCCATTGTTGTTTTCTTTCGGATGTCGAACGACTTTCTCACCTTTACGAAGGTCACCGATCCGGCTGACGTTGGCGGCAACTTCAAGGCACCCATGGTAGTAAGCATGGAAGTTCGTGACACGATGGGCGTGATTCGCAAGCGGCTTCGCTGGGAAGACGTTGCCTACACGAATACGTTTGAAGAGACAAACAACAAGAATGAGTACCACTATGGGTGGCAGCGTTTTGTGGTTGGACCCGGTACATATTCGATTTCTTTGGAGATACTCGAAAAGAAAGAGAACCCACAGAAGAAACTCAAGCTTCAGGACGTGTCCTACAATCCCCGCAAGCACCGCCGCCTACTTACCCAGCCAATGTTCGTCGAACCTACGGTACAGCAGGGCAGAGAACTGTTACGTCCGTACGTCCTTTCCGGGAACGTGAGCTTCGGCTCGCGTGATGCACGCGCAATCATTCTCCTCTCCGACAGCGTGCCAGTAGAGTACACCTATACGGTGCGCCAGCTACCATACGAACCGCGAGATATTCGCTGGTGGGAGGTAAGTGAGGTACAAGGCAGCGTGCGTAGCAGCACCACACGGCGATATCACCTGTACGAACTCTCAACCACGGCAGCACCCTATTTAGAAGCAATGGATGATGCAGCCCACGCACGAAACATTGCCGTTGTAGAGGTTCCTATTCCAGTTACGGGTTTTGTTCCCGGCAATTATGCCATAGAACTCGTGCGGAATGGAACACAGGACAGCATTGTAACGCAATTCCGGATACTGTGGGAAAAGATGCCACTCTCCTTGCGGAATATTGACTATGCCATTGACGGACTTAAGTACATCGTGAAAGAAGATGAACTTGAATCCATTAACTCTGGCGACGACCGGCAGAGACGCTTAAACCTGATGAACTGGTGGCGTAAGGAAGACCCCACGCCTACAACAACCTATAACGAACGCCTAGCCGAGTACTACAAGCGTTTAGACCAAGCGTTCTTTGCTTTCAGCACCATTGCAGAGCCGGATGGCGCGGATACCGAGCGAGGAAAGGTCTACGTCTTGTATGGTCCACCAACGACCATCGAAAAGAAATTGGCACCAGATAACTACCCACAGGAAATCTGGACGTACTCCAATTCAGTTAGCAAAACCTTTACCTTCAAGATTGATGAACGAGGTGTTTATAAGCTTACTGCAATTGCCGACAATGCTAAGAAGTAGGGCATGGCTGCTACACCGCAGCCTGCGAACTACAGAGGCTCCCAACTTTCGCCACCGCACGGAGGTTCGGCATTGGTTACATGTTCATCCAGGATCATGCACAGTTGATTAGTTGGATTGAAGTGACGGCACGCTCCACATAACGTGCTCTCCTGGATGCGCTCCACCTCGGTGTTGAAACGCTTGTACTGCAGGTATGCAGGGTATACACCCAAGCCCCAGGCCGCTAACATCACCACCGTCCACCACCAGCCGCTGGACCCGTACTGTTCATTGAAGGCTACCGCAACGGCACCAATAATCGCCAGGCGCATCACTGCTGCGGCCATGATGGAACCCGTAGTGTAGTATGGCAGTTCCGTTGCGTGGTTGGGAGGCGTTATGCGGAGCAGAAACAGATCAATAATCTGCTCAAGGGTGGTGGGTCTATGCATCGGATCTCTCCCTGGGGATTGCCTCGTTTGACTGAACGTTGCGGAAGGGGGCTTGGTAGCTGCGCCCTTTCCAAGTTGATCCCAACGACGAATATGCCCAGCGAATGCTGTTGATGCCGATGAAAATTGACCAAGCCGCGGTAATCGGTTGAACGAGCGCATGCCACGCAGGCATACCAAATCGAATGCTGATAAGCAGCCGCATGAGTGCCGCAACACTGAGTTGCGCTAATGCCAGTGGCCAAAACGATGAAGCCAGAAAGGCAACTGGCAACACATAGGCCGTTGCCAGATGGACCAGAAACACCACTGTTATCGGCAGGTTGTATCCGGTGCCAGGAAAGAAGTTTTTGGAAAAGCCCGCCGTGACCTGCGATGCCGACGTGTACATGCGGCACGATACGAAGTTGGTACCATCAACCAGAGCAATGCGGTACCCTGATTGCTTCATAATTCGTGCAAGAAAAACGTCCTCTACCAAGGCATTCTGCACAGCACAATGACCGCCAACAGCTTCGTATGCCGTACGCCGAAAGCACATGAACTGTCCGTTTGCTGCCGAAAGCGACGTTCGCGGGTTCGTGGTGATGAGGCGGTTCGGTACATAGGCAAAGTAGAGGAGGTGTACCATCGGAATCACAACATGCTCGCCAAACGAGCCGAACATCTGATCCGTAATTGCAGAAAAGAAGTCGAGCTGATCAGCGTTGAGTGTTGCCACGGCACTCGATATCATGTCTGGTGCGTGAACTGTATCCGCATCAGTGAAGATGAACACGGTGCCAATGGCGGCCTGCGAAAGTTGGTGACAAGCCCACGACTTCCCCACCCATCCACTGGGTAGCGGTTTGCCCTGTACAACCCTGAGCGAAGGAAACTCTTCCTGCAGGTGCTCAAGAATGACGGGTGTGGCATCGGTGGAGCCATCGTCAAGTACTATGACTTCAAAACCGGGATACTCCTGCAGGCATAAACTCCGAACGCAGGTATCGATGCCGCGCTGCTCGTTGCGTGCCGGAACAAGGATGCTTACGTACGGCAGCGTATCAGACTCCTTCGGAACAGCAGTCGCGTTGTTCGCAAACTCGCGAGGAGGCCGCGCCATCGACGTGAAATTCAGAAGATTGTATACGCAGATGCTCAGCAGCACGAGGAGCACTGCCAGGATAGCAATGTTGTAGGCTAAGAAGATCGCAGACACCATTGCTCAACCTACGCAGGTCCAAATGATAAATTCGTTGTTCATGCAATTGCTAACCGGAAATTCCCGGCATCCGGCCGTGGAGCTTGACTACAGTGGCGCTTACGCTTGGAAGTATACGGATGTGCTGAGTGATGACGGTGTTTGGGCCGTTGTTCTCATTGCATTTCGCGGTATGCCAATGAGCCCGGACTATCTAGCCGCACAATCATCAGGTATGGCGAAGGCCGATGATCACTGTGGATATGCGGTAAGCGTATACTACAAGGGGTCACGCATTGCCTTCGAATTCTGCGGCACGCGCCATGAGCCCCCTAACCATCTGCATCTAGGCAGCGTGCAGATAACACTGAAGGGAGCGGAACTTGAACCGTCGAACAACGTGGTTACTGCCGATCATACGTGGACGCTTGTTGCGCCTCGGTGTAGGGCACACGTGCGCGTGCTACTCACGCAACGCGGCACCACGGTGCTGGATCAGACGTTCGAGGGATGGGCCTATGCAGACAGGAATGCCGGTTGCAGGGCCATGCAGGAGGACTTTCGAACATGGTGTTGGGGGCGAGTCCATACAAAAGACCGAACCATCGTCTATCTTGCCACACCAGATGCCACACAGCCCTTCGTGCACTGTGGCCAAACGCAGGAGGGGAGTAGGAGCCATGAGCTACATGACATCATCAACGCATCGTACCTGCAGCAGCGGCCAACGCTTATGGGTCTGATGGTGCCCACCGTAGTAAGCCTTGTTTGCCGTGTAGGGCATGCAACGCACACGATTACGTCCAAACGAGTGCGTGTGCTTGAGAACAGTCCATTCTATCAGCGGTACATCGCAGAGTACTTCCAGGACGGCGTTTCCCTTGGGCGTGGGATCGCCGAATACATGAACGTGCGAAGGCTTGCTGCGCCATGGATTCGTCCTTTCCTCCGTCTTCCGTGGCAGCCAGCTCCATGAGTACCATCCACATACTGCCCGAGTACTTAGCAAACCAGATTGCCGCGGGCGAAGTGGTGCAACGGCCAGAGAGTGTTGTGAAAGAGCTTGTTGAAAACGCTCTTGATGCGGGTGCTACTTCAATCAGTGTTGTGGTGCGCAATGCGGGCAAACAGGCAGTCCATGTGATTGACGATGGCAAGGGCATGAATGCCGATGATCTCGTTATGAGTATTGTTCGGCATGCAACCAGCAAAATCGCTTCCGAATCGGACCTGCATGCCATCCGCACACTGGGCTTTCGGGGTGAAGCACTGGCATCCATTGCGGCCGTTGCCGACGTGGAGATCCGCTCCAAGCATCGCGATGCTCATCAGGATGAAACCGGCCACCTTCTCACCAGTAAGCCAGGCACGCCACCAACGCGCACGCCAATCGCCATGAGTCCAGGAACACAGATTCTTGTGCGAAATCTGTTTTACAATGTTCCTGCCCGACGAAAATTCCTCAAGAGTGACCTTACCGAGTTCCGTCATGTGAGCGAAACCATGCAACGCATGGCTCTCAGCCGACCTGATGTGCGGTTCACGTTTTATGATGGCGACACACTCGTGTTTGATGTGCGGCCGTCGGATCTGTACCGCCGCTGCCTGGATATTCTTGGTTTGGAAGGGGGCTCTGGTTTGCTTGCCGTGGATGGCAACGAATCAGGTATTGCCATTAGCGGGTTTGTAGGGTTACCCAGACATGCCAGGCAAAGTAGGAGTGGGCAGTACCTTTTCCTTAATCAGAGACCAATCGTTAGCCGTCAGCTTGCACATGCAGTGCTTACGGCCTACGAGCATCTGCTAGAGCACGGGCAACACCCGGTTTTTGTTCTGCACGTAACGATCGACCCTCACCGCGTTGATGTGAACGTACATCCCCAGAAGCATGAGGTAAAGTTTGATGATGAAAGGTCTGCCTACCTTCTGGTGCAATCGGCCGTTACTCAAGCCCTGCGAAAAGCCGAAGTAATTCCTAGCTTCCTGGCCGATGTTCCGATTGCCTCAAGCCCCCTACAAAGTTTGCCGCAGCAAACTGGATTCGGTACAACCTATGTAAACCGACTCACCGGCGAAATCACGCATGGCGGCGGCCACAACCTTAACGTGTTCCAGGGGTTTGGAAGCACAGGTGCCGTGCGCTCTGCACCATCGAGCATGACGCCGTCTATGTTCAGTGCTGCTGCAGCTCCTAGCGCTGTTCTGCAGATTGGTCTGCAATACGTTGTTACCTCAACACAAGAGGGTCTCGTGGTTATTGACCAGCATGCAGCCCATGAGCGCATACTGTATGAGAAGGCACTACAGCGTGGGAATGGGTCGAAGAATTCTGAACAGTCGTTGCTGTTTTCCGTTCGCGTTGCTCTTGCTCCAAGCGATGTTGTGGTGCTGCGGGAGTATGCCGAGCAGCTGCAAACGCTTGGATTCAGGTTCGACGTTCATGACGGGACAACGGTTGAGGTGCATGCCGTACCAACGGACGTTATGCCGGGCAGTGAGGAGGAGATTCTTGGAGCCATTCTAGACTCCCTGCGTTCGCTTGGCATGATTCCACGTGATCGAAGAACCGAAGGTGTTGCGGCGGTGTATGCCGCAAAACAAGCAATACGCAAGGGAATCCGTCTAACGACCGACGAAATGCAGAAACTGGTTTCCGACCTCTTTGCGTGCACAACACCACACACATCGCCATCTGGAGTACCCACCTACATGATCATACCATTCGACGAACTGGCAACTCGATTGCGATGAAGTACATTCTTGTCGCGCTCTTCACCGTATGGCTTTGTACAGACTTGTGGGGAGTACAATCGCACGCAGAACTAGATCCCGATCTGGATACGCTATGTGCCTGGTTGCCCGGTATGTATTACAACACCGAGCAACATCACCGTGATACATCTGTGCCTCTTGTGCATCTGAGCATTGTTAAGATTTGGCCGGAACGGACGGGTGGGTGCTTCTACCAGGTGCAGCTTATGCATGTTGGAGCCAAGGCACCATTGCTGGCATGGATCATGCATGTTCGGCGTGTTGAAGAAGGCATGATCGAGTGCCTGCTCTATGCCTCAGCGGAGGCAGACTCGCCGCAGAACACATTGCTCGGTTGCGAATGGTACCTACAAGCAACGGGTGAAAGTTTTGTTGGTGGATCTCATGGGTATGCGTGCGCGCCAGAGCCGACCATAACCTATCTCACGACAGAAGTTGAAGTACGCTCATTTGGGATACGGCTACTGATGCAGGGATTTGATGCCAACCACAGGAGGGTATGGGGTGTAGCGGACAAACCCATTTTATTCGTACGAGAAGAGACGATCCCAGCCTCCAATTCCCCGGAGTCGGATCTCATAGGTGTTCCAGGCAAGGAGTAGAGCACTGGTCGGGTGTTGGCTAACTTTGCCAATACTCATTGATCACTGCACGCTTCCGTCCATGCCAACATCCGACTTCGTTCTCATCCTTGGTGCATCGTCCGGCTTTGGCCGTGCCGCAGCTCTTCGCCTTGCCAGAGAAGGTTTTGGCGTCTACGGCGTCCACCTCGATCGCGCTGCTGGAATGAAGCAGGTGGAGGAGATTCAATCCGAACTCGATGCCATCGGTGTCCCTCACAGGTATTGGAATGTTAACGCAGCCGATCCAGAACGCAGGGCGGCCGTGATCAGGGATATACAGGACGATGTGGCAACCCGGCAGGGAGGTTCGGTTCGGCTACTGCTACACTCGCTTGCATTCGGTACGCTTAAACCGTTCATTGCTAGTGAATCTGGTGATGCCATTACGCAGAAAAATCTGGAGATGACGCTGGATGTGATGGCCAATTCATTGATTTATTGGACGCAGGAAGTAGTGCGTGCTGGATTGATGGTGCATGGTAGCAGAGTGATAGGCCTTACGAGTGCCGGAAGTACGCGTGTTCTTCCAACCTATGGTGCAGTAAGTGCAGCCAAAGCAGCCATGGAAAGCTACTGCAGGCAACTGGCACTTGAACTTGCACCACTCGGTATAACCGCAAACACCATTCGCGCCGGTGTGACGCATACACCAGCACTGGCGAAGATTCCTGGTGCCGAGCTTATCATGGCCAACGCACACATGCGGAATCCGAACCACCGCCTAACCACACCAGAAGATATTGCCAGTGTGCTGTCACTCCTCGTGAAACCAGAGGCACAATGGATTAATGGCGAGGTGATTGGTGTTGATGGAGGCGAAGATGCGGTGGATCTTACGTGGTGGGAAGATAGAAGCGTTGATTAAGTGAGCAGGTGCGGGAGGTACCTAACTGGCTGCAGAACGCTTTACCGGTTACCTTCGCAGTGATGATGTTGTATTAGTGAGGCTTCGTTATAAAGGTAGTATCCGTAAGTGTGTAAAGGAAGGCTTCGAGATCTTGAATTTCATCTTCTCGTAAGCCCAAACCACCCGGCCGCCGATTAAGGTCGAGAGCGGGGTCGAGGGTAGGACTAATCTTGATTCCTGTGTTGTAATGTTCAATGGTTTGGCGCAGTGAAGTGAAGCGTCCGTCGTGCATGTAAGGGGGCGTTACGGCAATGTTGCGAAGTGTTGGAGTCTTGAACTTTCCACGATCCCGTGGATTGTTGGTTACTTCCATGCGGCCGACGTCGCTCACAGTGGGTTCATCATCTAACCCGTTGTTGGAGAAGTTGAAGTTGCTGAAAGAAGGTCCACCATGGCAGTGGAAGCACTCGGCACCGCGAACTGATCCGTCGTGACTCATTTCCGAGAAAAACAGGTCGCGTCCTCGTTGCTCCTGAGCCGTGAACGTGGCTTGGCCACGCTGAACACGGTCGAACTTGCTGTCGAAGCTTACAAGCGATAGGGCAAACTGCTCCAACGCTCGTGCAATGCGGTCGGCAGTAATAGTATCGGAACCAAACGCTCGCATAAACTGATTGCGATACGTGGAGCTCGACTGCAGCTTGGCGATAACATTCGGTAGTGTTTCATGCATTTCAACCGGATCCTGAATGGGCTGTAATGCCTGGTCGCGCAGCGTTGGTGATCGCCCATCCCAAAAGAATCCCCTGCCAGGTCCGCCGGGACCACTCACTGGAACAAAGGCAAGATTGATGAGTGGCATGGCCTGGCGCCGACCTGCCATGCCGTCAACCCCAATGCTGTACCGCCGCGTATCGCTGAAACCGGCACTTTGCGCGTGACAGTCTGCACAGCTTTGTGCGCTGCCGCGTGATAACATACGCTCCTTAAACAACATGGAGCCAAGCTTTACACCTTGCACCGTTAATGGGTTGTCGGCCGGGATAAATGGAGGAACCGGTATACCTTTCAAATCCAGTTGATACGGTGTGGCATCATACGTGGCAGGGGGCTCCGGTGTGCTTGGACCATCATTGGCACATGCCATGAGCATGATGCTCATACAGAGCAGGCACATTTGAGATGCACGCTGAGATTGAATCGCCATTCGACATTCCCTTCAACGGTAGGATTGCCACCGATGATTCTGCACAATGCGACGATCGCTGAGAGCGGCAGAGCTGGTGTATGTGTAAAAACTACAGAACAAGCAGACGTTGTACACCACACAAACGCTTCGATGTGTATACGTGTACGGTATAGACCCCACTGGGCAACATGCCCGTGCTGATCGATGTGATGGGCAAGGAGGTCGTTACTCGGAGTACCTCCACTCCATCTATATTCAGAACTGCAATGGACAGTGATGTTCCATCACCTGCGCATTCCGTGGCGTCAACCGAACAGTATCCTTGTGCCGGTAGTGGTGCTAGGTGCACCGGGCGAAGCACCAGCCATGGTACAGTGCTTGTGGCGTTGGACGTAAACACCCGTTGCACCATGTTCTCAGTAATGCGAATGGCCTCTCCTTCGGAGCTGTGATTGATGATGCCATACTGTACCGGTATGCCATGGAACAACATGTTTAGTTGCATCTCCAGGTCAACCATCAGGGTTTCAGCCTGCATTGTGGACGACGTTTGAACTACCTTCGCGCGGTATAGGGCATCGTCTACGGTGTGAATTTGAAACTCAGTAACCGGGCCACTTAGTGCCGAACCAGCCAATCCCTCTGCAACGATGAAACGGTAGCCTGCTGCCCACCCCCAATGCATGGATGGAAGTTGATGGGCGAGTGGATGACCGGGAGGATAGGTGGCCGGGTCAAGATGGTTTGCCAGTTCTCCAACACCAATGCCGAACCGTATCTCAACGATTTCTTCTACATCGGCCCTTCCCACGTAGTAGGTGTTCGATTTTGATACGTCAACGAGCAGGTAAGAGTCGGGAAGCTGAATCCACTCTCCATCCTGCTCTCGTACAGCAACATCAGAAACATAGAATTGGCACCGCGTAAGCTTGGCCACCCACTGTTCATCCTGTGTTGGACGTTGTTGTGTACTGTCGGGCAGCTTAAACACCTCGTTGATGCCAACGGGCGTGTTCCAAGCTTCGAACGAGAATCGGAACACAATCGGCCGAGGTACCGCATGTAGTGCACTTGGCAACAGAACACAACAAAGCGTTATGCCGACCAATGCAGCACATAGAGAAGTTCGCATGCCGGAAAGATCGGCCTTATGCAGCACTGTTACAAGTACTGAAGCACGTCGTGCCGCGTAAGAACGCCAGTAATCTTACCAAACTCACGTACCACGATCATCGGTGAAGCCTTGAGTATCTCGATTGCTTCTGCAACATCGGCGTGGCCGTCAAGCATTGGGCAGGGGGCTTCCAATAGCGCCGAAACTGGCTTATCCATGGCCGCGCGATCCTCGATAACGGCACTCATTAAACGGTTCTCGCGAACTGTGCCTGCCAAAGCCCCCTCCTGCAGCACAGGTATCTCACTCAGTTCGTAGTCGCGCATCAAGGATAAGGCTTCCGAAACGGTTGTCTCTGGAACTGCCCACACGATATTGGGCAGTGTACCACGTTGGTGTTTTGCTGTAAGAACGTCACGAAGCATGAAGGGTGTGCCTTCGTCCATAAGATCCTTTTCTTTGAGCCATTCATCGCTATGATGTTTGGTGAGGTATCGTTCTCCAGTATCACAGATCATGGCCACTACGAGTGCTTCGGCGGGGAGCATGCGGGCAACTCGCAATGCTGCCGTAACGATCATTCCACTCGAACCACCACAAAAGATCCCTTCCTCGCGAGCAAGCCTGCGGGCCATGGCAAACGATTCCTTGTCGCTGATGTTCAATATCTCGTCAACGATGTTCACATCAAGATTCTTGGGAATACGTTCCTGACCAACGCCCTCCACAAGGTAGGGTAACGCTTCCACAAGACGTCCGGTTTCCTTGTAGGTCTTGATAGCAGAGCCTACGGGATCGGCAGCAATCACCTTGATGTTGGGATTCTTCTGTTTGAGGTACCTACCGGTACCGGTGATCGTACCACCCGTGCCCATGCTTGCAATGAAGTGCGTGACCTTACCCTCTGTGTCTTCCCAAATCTCAGGTCCCGTTGTACGAACATGTGCTTCGGGGTTGGCAGGATTGTCGTACTGGTTTAGCATGATGGCATTGGGTAACTCGCTTGCAAGCCTGTTGGCTGTATTCCAGTAGTACTCTGGACTGCTCATGCGAGCTGCACTACTAACGATGAGAACATCGGCACCAAGTGCCTTGAGGTATCGAACCCTCTCCTGCGAAGCTTTATCGGTCATCACAAACAAGCAGCGATACCCTTTTAGTCGCGCCGCCAGTGCAAGGCCGATGCCGGTGTTGCCACTCGTAGGTTCAATGATCAGGTCACCAGGCTTGATTTTCCCTTCACGTTCCGCAGCCTCGATCATGGAGATCCCGATTCTGTCTTTCACGGAGCCTCCTGGATTTGCACTTTCGAGCTTGACAAGAACCGTGGCAGTGATGCCCTTGGTGATGGAATGAAGTCGGACCAACGGCGTTTTGCCAATCGTATCGAGAACGGAATTCTTCACGTTCATGAAAGTGCAGCCTCCAGCAATTGTCGTTCATGTGTTGCTGCATACCTACCATTCAGCGAGAGCAGTTCGTCGTGCGTTCCATATTCAACAACCTCGCCGTTATGCAGAACTGCAATGTGCTGGCACTGCTTCAAGGTAGAGATGCGATGTGAAATCAGAATTGTTGTTCGGCCCTGCATCACGGTGCTCAGTCCAGCAAGGATTCGTGCCTCGGTGTCTGTATCCACAGCAGAGAGTGCGTCATCAAGGATGAGAATTCGTGGATTGCACAACACGGCACGAGCTATGGCTGTTCGCTGTTTTTGGCCACCACTGAGTGTGATGCCTCGTTCGCCCACAACGGTGTTATACCCATCGGGCATGGTAGCTACATCGGCATCAAGCTGGGCGATCTTGGCAGCTTGGCGGATTTCTTCGTCCGAGGCCTCTGGACGCCCGAATCTGATATTACCGGCGATGGTATCGCTGAACAGAAAGCTCTCCTGAGGGACAACGGCGATGTGTGCACGAAGAACTTCGAGTGGGATGGTTTTAACGTCGTGTCCGTCTACACGAACGATTCCTTCGGTTGCGTCATAGAGTCGGGGAATCAGGTTTACAAGCGAACTCTTTCCACTACCCACACCGCCAAGAATACCAAGAGAGGCTCCAGTTGCTACAGAGAGTTGAATATTCTTCAGAACATAGCCGTCTGAGTTGGTTGTGTTATGCAAGGAGCTTGAATACCGTAAGTACACTCCGTCAAATTCAACGTCACCCCGTATGGACTGAATATCATGATTAGTCTGTGGTCCATTACGAACATCGGGAACGGTGTCCATGATGGTGCCAAGGCGCGCCATGCTTGCGTTGCCTCGCTGGATCATTCCTGTAACCCAACCAATGGCAGCGATGGGCCAGAGGAGTTGATTGAGGTAGATGAAGAACTGTGTGAGTTGTCCAACCGTGATGTGTGTTCCAATGACCAGGTAGCCACCTACGCCGACTACGATGATGTATGATAGATTGAAGAGCACCGTCATGGCTGGCATCATGAGCGAATTCATGCGAGCCAAAAGCATGTTTTTCCGGTAGTACTCCTTACTGATGGTGGCGAAGCGTTCGCTCTCATACTGCTCGCGCACATAAGCACGCACAACACGAATACCTGAGAAGGCTTCTTGTGCCTGTGTTGTGACGTGTTCATACTGCTCCTGCACAACCTTGTATCGTTCGTGGATCTTTCTTCCAATCGAGTAGGTTGCCCATGCAATGAGCGGTACAGGCACCAAGATTGCCATTGTAAGAATACCACTGATGCTGATCATCCAGCTTAGTGCAAAAAGAAAGGTTGTGATCGTGTTGGCACTGTACATGATCGCGGGACCAATGAACTCCCGCACGGCACCAATGTCGTTGGTTGCATGCGCTAGCAGCGATCCAGTGCTTCGGTCATGATAAAAGCGCTGACTCTGAATTTGGATGGCAGCTAGGAAGTCATTGCGCAAATCCTCCTCAACCAACCTCGACATCACAATAATCGTCCGCCGAGTTCCGAAGAGTCCTACGCCACTTCCAATGGTAAGTAGAAGAATCTGTGCTAATATCCACAGCACCTGATTCTGTGTGAAGGTGCTTACTCGTAACGTATCAACAGCTTGACCCACAACGTATGGTATCGTGGTTGAACAGATGTTGCTCACGGTGATGAAGAGCAAGCCAAGAAGGATGCGTCCCTTGTAGCGACTGAGATACGGGAGTAGACGGCGCACGGGATGGTTATCGAGATGAAACGGATTGTGATAAGGCGTGGCTGGGGTCGAGGGCGCTTTCTCAGTGTGGTTACGCTACGCTTACCTCTGGTGTGAGATAAACATCCTGGATAGCATTGAGGAGTTCGATGCCTTCTGACATCGGGCGTTGGAAGGCCTTTCTACCGCTGATCAAACCCATGCCTCCGGCCCGTTTGTTGATGACGGCTGTGGAAATTGCCTCGGCAAAATCATTCGACCCACTTGCGCCACCGCTATTAATCAGGCCAATGCGACCCATGTAGCAGTTGGCAACCTGATACCGTGTGAGGTCGATTGGATGGTCGGACGACAGTTCTGTGTACATCCGCTCATCAAGTTTTCCGTAGGAGCTACCGCCCATGTTCAGTGCTTTGAATCCACCATTGTTTTCTGGAAGCTTCTGCTTAATGATGTCGGCTTCAATCGTCACGCCAAGGTGATTTGCCTGACCGGTGAGGTCGGCAGCTACGTGGTAGTCCTTGTCCTGCTTGAATGCGCTGTTACGCAGGTAGCACCAGAGTATCGTAGCCATACCCAGTTCGTGGGCAAGGGCAAATGCTTCGCTGATTTCCACAATCTGTCGTGAGCTTTCGTTCGAACCGAAGTAGATGGTGGCACCTACTGCCGCCGCACCCATGTCGGCAGCCTGTTTCACTGTGCCAAAGAGTACCTGGTCAAATGTATTCGGGTAGGTAAGAAGTTGGTTGTGGTTGATCTTTACGATGAATGGGAATTTGTGGGCGTAGGCACGGCTCACGGAGGCAAGTACTCCGAAGGTGGAAGCCACTGCGTTGCACCCTCCGTTGATGGCAAGCTTTACGATGTTCTCGGAATCAAAGTACATCGGGTTCTTGGCAAAACTTGCTCCTGCACTATGCTCAATGCCCTGATCCACAGGGAGAATGCTCACATATCCTGTACCTGCAAGCCGACCGGTATTGTGAATCCAGTGTAGGTTGTGAAGAACCTTGGTTGAGCGGTTGCTCGAGCCAAAGATGCGGTCAACACTGTCGGGGCCAGGTAGGTGGAGCGCAGCCTTGGTGATGGTAGAGCATACATGGTTGAGAAGGTAATCGGAAGAGTTGCCGAGTGCTTCAACGATGCGGTCAATCATAGGTGGCCTGTAATGATGAAGGGGCCCCAAACTTACGCAGTTGGAGCCCCTTCGTTGGGTTCAAAGGAGGGGAGCAGAGCCCCGTACCGAGACTACTTGACCACCGACACCAATCGAGAGGTTGAATAGTGCCCGCTGGTCATGCGCAGCACGTACAGTCCGCTGCCGACGTCTGATGTATCAAGGGTAAGTTCATACTCGCCACTAGGAAGCACAGGAGTGACAATGGTTCTAACCACAGTCCCAACACTGTTCACGAGTTCGAACGTTGTGGGGCAGGTGATGCCTGTGGAGTACCGGATTAGCGACCGTCCATCACTCGGATTGGGTTGTGGTTCCTGCATCGCAAACCTATTCATGCCGATGGAGATAAGGCGGCCTTCACTGTAGCAGAACTGTTCGACGTCCACGTCAATTTCGTCGCCGGTAGGTACCACGCAATCAGGAGTGATTGATGTATTCACTTCAAAGTGGTGGGCGAGGTTTGCAGTGAGGAATGCGTCGAATCTCAGAGTGATGAGCATGCCATCTACCATTGTAGCTGGTGCCGTTGGCGTACCGTTCAGTACAAGGGTACCCGGTGTTGTGTTGTCTGGTACAAACACCCAACCCGGCTGCTGCGATTCAATGCTGTTGAAAGCGATGTAGTCTTTCGGGTAGGTGATAACTACTGAAGCAGCAGTTACGGGTATTCCCTGCATATCGCCTACGTCAACATTGACCTGTAATGGGAAACTGCTTCCAACATTGATGGTTGGTGCTGGTCCGAAGGAAAGTGAAGCAGATGTAGTTATACCTCTGCCAGAGGCGTTGATGATGATGTCGAGAGCCTGGTTGTTGGTATAGGAAAACTGTGCAGAGAATGTGAGTGTAGCAGACGGTGTGAACGTGATCGTTACACTGCGTGACTCACCGGGTGCAAGCGTGAAGCCTGTTGGGGGTGTGATGGTGAACTCGGCGATATCGCCCGAGCTTACTGGAGCATCAAGCACCAACGGCATGCTTGGGTTCGGGTTGGTGATGGTAACCGTTTGTGACTGAGAAGCACAGGTAAGAACATTGCCAAAATCGAGTGGTGGCAGCACACTCTGCTCTATACCCACACCCGTGACCTTAACCACAGTGGATGTATAGGGTGGGATTGGTCCTGGACCGGGTTTCGCATCGTGTTCGATTACTACGTCATCTTCGCGCGTGCCTGCTGCATCGGGGGTAAACGACACTTCGAGCATTACGGAATCACCAATTGGAATGCTGATTGGGAAGTTCTGCCAATTGGTGCCAATTGCCGTAAAGTCGGGTATGGTACCGGCCAATCGAGCGCTGTTGACCTGTAGTGGACTATCAGCGTCAACATTCCTAATCACAACAAACAGGTTGTTTGGTGCCGTTTGACCAACAGTGATTGCGGGGAACGTTACCCCGGTTGCATCGATAGCAGGCAAGAAGCCCGTTCCTGTTGCTGTTCCAACAAGCGGTGCCTGCTGCCCCGTGGCGATGGCCGTTAACGTTTCACTAAACGGACCTCGAGCCTGCGGGTTGAACGTAACTGGTATCGGCTTGCGTTCACCACTTGCAAGATTGAAGGGTGTTCCAGGTAGGGAGAAGCCGAAGGTACCATCAGCAGGATACTCGGGTGTGAGCGATGTTATCTCTGCAGGCTCCGTGCTCTGATTTTCAATGAAGATCGTGTCAACAACAACGTTGCCTACGCGATGGCGTCCGAAGGAAACGTTGGAAATGGTGACCTTCGGTTCAACGACATCAACACTTATGACGGTGTTTGGAACGCCACATTCGGAAGGTAGCCCGTAGTCAAGAGAAATGGAGTGTGTGCCAGGGGTATTGGGAGTAACGGTGATATCGATCGAATGGCACTGTGTAGGTGCCAGGGTGAACGGACCTTGACCTACCGTGATGTTGATATCAGGCGAACCAGTCTTGCTGATATTTCCGGAGAGTGCAATGGGACCACGATTGCAGATTACGTTCTGTATTGTAAATGTTCTCTGTCCTGCACCAAGAGCGATTCTTCCCAGGTATTCTATTGGCTTCGCATCCCAAAGGCATGGTGCCAGGCCTTCACCTTCCAGATTTAGAATCGCCACGGTGTTGCACGATCCACGAACTTCCATGGTGCCAGTGCGTTTTCCAGTGCCAGATGGGTGGAAGGCAAGTTCAATTGCCACACATTCACCTGGTTTCAGTCTAACAGTGCGAAGATTTCCAATCAGACTGAAGTCCGAACCGTTTGCACCATTGAACAGGACGTCAAGAATCTCAACATCAAAGTCGCCATTGTTGCACAGCATGGCGGGGAAGGACTTGGATGATGTTTGCCCTTGGGCAGTCGGATCCATAACAACGGTGCTCTGCACGAATGCAAGCTCGGGTGCCTGAACGGAAAAGTCCGATTTACTGCTATCAACACTGGCAGGCGTAGAGCCGAACTTGCTTAGGAACACGTCCGACTGTCCACGGCTGTTCATGGAAATGCCAGGAGGCGGGGGAGTAAAGTTCCGAACGCCTGTGAAACTTCCTGTCTCGTATTGGTAACCCTTGCTGTCGTTTGCCTTCAGTGCACTCATGCTGTAGGCAGCAGGCGGGATCCCAAGACTAAATGTTATTGGCGTGCCGTTGCCGTCGAAAATGGCGTAGTAGTTGCGGAAATTGCCATCCGTATAGCGCGCACTTTCTACCGGTTGCGCAGAAGCGTTGTATCCCACACGAACAAATCGCTGGAATGTACCTCGCACCAGAATAAGCGGATACCCATTTGCATCGTATCTGATGCCAACACCTGAACAGCGGGCATTGCTGGTGTTCCCACCACCACCCTGGCCACGTGCTACCCACACCACATTCATGTCCTTGTCGAATTTGTACAGGAACATGTTGCAATTGTCGCCTGCACCAAGCGGTAGTGGAAGACCATCGAACGTGGAATTCGACGAGTAGTGACCTGCAACGTAGATGTTGCCATCCTTGTCAGTTATCACACCGGATACACGCTCGTCTGTTTGAGCGTCGCCGCGCAGATGTTTGAAGTCTAAAAGCGTACCATTGGCATCCCACTTGCAGAGGTACCCATCAATGTTGCCAGCTTGATTGTTGATATACGTATCACCGAATCTGCCTGGTCCATCAAAGAACCCTGAGGTGTAAACGAACAAGTCGTTGGGTGCCACGGCAACCGACGTTGCGCTATCTCGGCCCGCATCACCGATTTGTGAAGCCCACTGGTACTGTGGCACCGGTGCCACTGCTACACGAATCCGGTATTTCGAGCCGGGTCCGGGGGCAAGCCATTTATAGCTGAGGTTGTAAGCTTGGTCGGTAATCAATTTCCAGGTGATGCCACTGTCGTCGCTATACTCAAGTCTTACCGGAGTGGTAGGAAGCACGCCAGACCAGGAGATTACGATGGTATCACACGTGGAATACAGGTTGCCGCCCTTGGGGTTGTTGAGGATTACGAAGCCTTGGCCCCCTACCAAATCAATTGTGGGTGGACATGGGTTGCCCTGCAGTTGCAGTTGTGCTTGCCGAAAAATCTGTTGCGCACCTTGGGTGAATTCCACCTTAAGTGTGACGCTTTGACCGGGGTCAAGCCTAAAGGGAGAGAACGTACCAAGGCGTCCGCCTCCCCAGTCCACTACACGGAAGAAACCTGCCGGGACAATATCAAACCCGGTAACATTTAGTGGCTGGCCAGTTGCGGTAATGGTAACGGAAGCTTGATTGGAGTTGTTTGGTGGCGGATCGCCACAGAAGAGTACAGGGAAATCGATGGATGTAGCGCCAACACTTTGCGGGGGCGTTGTGTATCCAACATTTGCCGTTGGCTTGGTGTTTCCCACGAGCAACTGGATCTCGGCAGTTCGATTTCGCTGGTTTTCGCGGCATACGGGAGGGCTTACCCATGTTAACGTGCACACTTCCCGGACCTGTGTTTCAAGAGCGAGGTAGCTAAACAAATCAACAAGATCCCCTTCCTGTGTTACGATTGCCTTGCCTCCCGTACCCTTGGCAAATGCCTCAAGTGTGATGTGCGTGGTTGAGGCTAGAATGGTTACAGAGTAAAACCGAACACCTTGTGATCTGAGCTTGGGAAGGTTGGCATCGATGAAGTTCACCCAGTTACGTTCGTCGGGGTTGGGATGTCCGTCCGTTAGAAAGAACACATACCGTGGAATGCTCTCGGGCCGTTGTGCAAAGAGGTCGTAGATACTTAATGGCGGGCCTTCGAAGGGAAGAGGATAATCCGTCTTTGTCTGTGGCTCCATTTTCATTAGTGTATCTGTCACGTCATCCTTTACGTTCGTCCACGGAGCGGCGATTTCGAAGGTGCCGGAGAATGTTGTAAAACAAACGCGCGTTTCACCAGTGAACTTGATCCGATTCACGAATGCTTGAATGGCATCCTGGCAATACCGAAAACGCGACTGCTGACCCACCATGTCGCGCATGCTGCCTGACCGATCCAGAACAATGATGATGCTTGCCTCTGGTTCTTCTGTGCGCTTCACGCAGTCGTGAACAATGGATGCGCTTAGATCCTCCGGCGTCCCACCTTGAAAGGTTTCCGTGATCTTAAAGTCTGCTTCCGTAAGGCCCTCGAGAGGAACCCCGAGGTTGTCGTATGCAACGTAGTCTGCCGTTATAAGTGGGTAATTACTGGCGTTCACGTTGAATACATTGATGGACTGTGCCATCACAATCGAAGTGCTCCAGAGGATTGCAGCGGCGAGGAGTAGACATCGAGCGGTAAAAAGTCGTGTTGTGATCATATCGAAGGTGGGATTGTGTTGCTTGTTAGATAACGGCACTGCCCAATAGGCGAAACCTTTTATTGGTAGCATCAACTTCGGCCGTGACGCCAATGGGAATGGTAAGCTTGCTGGTTACATGCCCAAACGGTAAGCCGTACAGCACCGGGATACCCAGTGTTCCGAGCCTGTCCCTGAGCACGTCCGTTAGGGAAGGCAGTGGACCGTATACAGACCGTTTTTTTCCCTCGCAGTTACGGAAGTTCCCGAGTGCTATACCCGACGCCTGTTGGAGCTTTCCTGCTAGCCACAGTTGGGTAAGTAGACGGTCGATCTGATACGGTTCCTCGTTGATTTCCTCAAGGAAGAGGATCGCACCTCGTGTGTCAATCTCGTAACGCGTGCCAAGCGTAGATGCTACAACTGCCAGGTTGCCACCGGTTAGGCGTCCGCGGGCGATGCCGGGTGCAAGCGTTGTAAGAGCCGCGTTGGAATATTGATAGGGGGCTTGGGTTTCGCTGGGCATTAACACGCCACGAAAGGCATCAAGCGTAAAGGTGTCGAAAGTTGACGTTGCCACGGGACCGTGAAACGTAACAACACCACCGAGCTGGTTTGCAGCAATAAGGAGTGCTGTTATGTCGCTAAAGCCTACAATTGGTTTTTGAGCTTGCCCGATGGCACCATAGTCAAGCATGGGCAGGATGCGGGCAACGCCATATCCACCGCGGGCACACACAATGGCGTCGATCGTTCGATCTTCTATAAACTCCATGAATTCATCGGCTCTGTCCTGATCCGGTGCAGCAAGGTACCCCTTTGCACTTTTTACGTTACGTCCAAGCACGGGAACAAGACCGACGGATGCACAGATGGTGGAGAAATCATGAAGCTCGCGAATTGTCACACCACTTGCTGGTGAAGCCACACCTACCCGAGCCCCTTTCCGAAGACCATTTGGTAACGATGGTGATGGTTGTGGGGGCACCACTTCGGCAGCATTGCGCGCAGTTGCTACCATCGCTGGAACAAGCGAGGCAGCGGCAAGCGATCCAATGAATGCGCGACGATTAACTGGCATAGGTTGGCGCACAGGAGTGTACACTACGTCAAAGAGAAGTTACGAAGGTGGTTCGGTACTACCAACGATGAAACCACAGCATTAGGTATCGTGGTAACCCATGGCGTGGGATACAGTTACTTTGGTTTGGGGTTCCAAATTTCCACATCAACCTCTAGGCCGGGTGTCCGCTCAGGCGGTACCGTATATTCGTGGCACGGAAAGGTGCAAGAGTGGTTGAATTGGCACGCCTGGAAAGCGTGTGTACCGGTAACGGTACCGCGGGTTCGAATCCCGCCCTTTCCGCAGAAATCACAAAGCCCCGGAGAGATTCGGGTACACGAGACCATACGGGTTCAGAGAGGCATCGATCGGCGTGAACACTGAACAGCAGCAGCAGGCAGCCGAATCGGCTGCAGAGGATGAGCGCATCATCCGAGAGGTGCTGGCAGGTAATGTGAATGCCTTTTCCGTACTCGAAAAGAAGTATCGGCGTATCGTGAACTTTTTGATACGTAAGATGGTGCGAAACGATGAGGATGTGGCCGACCTAACGCAGGACGTTTTTTTTAAAGCCTACAATGGACTGAAGAGTTTTCAGTTTGAGTACCAGTTTTCGAAGTGGCTCTATAAGATTGCTTCCAACCGGTGTATTGATCACTTGCGGAGGAAGCGATTTCAGATGTATTCCTTGGATCAGCCCATCACTACGCGTGACGGTGGCGAACTTGCCATGGATCCGCCGGACGCGGGACCGGTTGCCGACTCGATACTGCTGGCCAAGGAGAGAGCTGAAATGCTGCGGGCTGCATTGGAGACGCTCCCTGATAAGTACCGCACCGTGATTCGTATGCGCCATGAAGAGGAGTTGGAGTATCAGGAAATCGCTGCCAAGCTTGGCCATCCTCTCGGCACAGTGAAGGCACATTTATTTCGGGCCCGAAAATTGCTTTATAAGCGGTTGAGTGTTCATGGTTCACATTTCGAAGAGTACATGACAGACGACGAGGACGCTTCATGACCAGCCGAGAAGGTGCAGTGCTGATCACCACAATCAAGGTTGGCGAATGACCATCGGTAGAAGGGTCGGCGCGTGACCACACGCAAACGTTCGATCTGGCCACTTCTGGCACTCGGGGCTGCCTCTGCAGTCGTTCTCCTCTTCCTCGGTTCGTTTATCTGGCGCCTGCTAAACCCGCCTGTGTCTCCTTATGTAGAGAGCGATGCCGATAGGTCCGTTATTCAGATTGACGTCGTAAATGCTTCTGGCAAGAACGGTGCAGGCCGCAAGACTCTGATGTTCCTTCGCGAGCGCGGGTTTGATGTTGTGGAGTTGTCCACAGCAGCGCAACTGCAATCACAATCTGTAGTCATCGATCGAGTTGGTGACCGCCAAACTGCCCTCAAGGTGGCCACCGTTCTCGGCATCCAAGACTCACTTGTTGTGAGCGATATTGATTCGATGCTCTTTGTACACGCATCCGTGGTACTCGGCAAGGATCTTGTTGCTCTCGAGCCCTTCAAAGGCTCTTAACCTCCCCTCCAGTCCCTCCAGTCCCTCCAGTCCCTCCAGTCCCTCCAGTCCCTCACATCCCTCACATCCCTCAACCCGGAGCCGCCATTGTCCACCCTCACTCGTCCACGTTCCATCAAGGGTCGTGCAGTCTTGTGTGCACGACTGGCCAAGGATAAGCAGGCGCATGACCTGCTGGTGCTCGATCTTAGCAAGCTTGATTCATCACCTGCTGATTTTTTCGTGATAGCAACGGTCGACAGCGAGGCCCAGATGCGAGCCGTTACTGATCATATTCAGCGTCAGTTGCGCGAGCTTGGATACGGTTCTCCTCGGGTTGACGGCACCTCCGTGTCAACATGGATGGTTTTGGATTACTTCGACGTAGTTGTTCACGTTATGCGTCGAGACGCCCGCATGCATTACAATCTTGAGCGGATGTGGGGCGATGCCAAGGCTTACGGGATAACCGAAGCGGGGGCTGCCCGTGCGCTCACGACGATGCGGCGGAGGAGTGCCAACGCATGACATTGGAGGAATTGATAGACGAGCCGTTGGCCGATGTTCTTTCGCAGATGCAGGTGCCGAAACAGGATCGATCGTATTGGGAGTTACCCAGACATGCAGATCACGGGCACCTTTCGAACACGATTGCATTAAGTCTAGCCAAGCCCCTTAAAAAATCACCCAGAGCGATAGCCGAAGAAATTGTTCAGCGACTTGGCACCCCGCAGTATGTAGAGAAGGTGGAGGTAGCAGGTCCGGGCTTCATCAACGTGACTTTTGCGCCGGAGGCGTTTCATGTTGTGCTCAGCTCGCTTGCAGCCGAGGGGGACGGTATTGGACGGAGCCAGGTTGGCGGGGGCCAAACGGTGAACGTGGAGTATGTGAGTGCAAATCCGACCGGGCCGCTGCATGCAGGTCATGGGCGCAACTGTGCACTTGGTGATACCATTGCGAACATCCTTGCATGGACGGGGCATGCCGTAACGCGCGAGTACTACTTCAACAATGCTGGCAACCAAATGAACAAGCTGGGGCAGAGCATTGCGGCGCGCGTATGCGAGCAGGTTGGTAGGCCGGAGGTTCTGCCGTTTCCGGAGGATGGGTATCATGGCGACTACATCACGGAGGTTGCCGGGGACATAAGTACCCGGCACTATGAGGTAGTAATACGTACGATCCAGTCCGATGACATCGATTCACTCCTCACGCTCTGCCGAAAAGAGGGCGAGGAATGGTGTTTCTCGAAGATTAAAACCACTCTCGAGCGCCTAAACATTCATCACGATGTGTTCTTCAATGAAGATTCCCTGTACCATGAACAGGGGGGGGGACAGAGCAGAGTTCAAAGAACGATCACCGAACTGAGAAATCGTGGCCTGGCCTACGACAAGGATGGTGCCGTCTGGTTTGCTTTGTCGCAGATGAATCATGGTGATGCCAAAGGTGAACGGCAGGACAAGGTGATCGTGAAAAGTACCGGCGAGCCAACGTATCGTTTACCAGACATCGCCTACCATATCGAAAAACTTGAGCGGGGCTTCGATATGGTCGTGGACATCTTTGGCGCTGATCATATTGCCACGATCCCGGATGTTCTCTCAGGGGTGGAAGCCCTTGGTTACGATGCTAACAAGGTGCGTGTCGTAATCCACCAGATGGTCACCTTTATCGAGA
>CAZUGQ010000004.1:94052-95309 GCA_964620125.1 uncultured Hyphomicrobiales bacterium | reverse complement strand
CTGTAGTGAAGTTCTCGAAACGTAGCGGCAAAAGTTTTACCCTCGATGAACTCATCGACGAAGTTGGTGCAGACGTCGTTCGATTCTTCTTCATCATGCGAGCCCCAGGCACGCATCTGGACTTCGACTTGGACCTAGCCAAGGAAGAGGGTGAGAAGAACCCTGTATTCTACCTCCAGTACGCCCATGCTCGAATCTGCTCTATTCTTCGGAAAGTGGAAGGGGGCTTGCCAGATCCGTCAACTGTAGAGTTGTCTGTTCTCACGCATCCGCTCGAGGTAGAACTCATTGCATTGTTAAGCAGGTTCCGTGATGTGCTTGAGCGTGCTGCTGTTAGTCTGGAACCGCACACCGTTGCAGATTATCTCCGAGACCTTGCAGCATCGTATCATCAGTTCTATCATGATTGTCGAATCCTCGGCTCCGAACCAAAGCTCGAAGCTGCGCGACTATTCCTTGCCAACATAACTCGCAAGGCCATGCGGAATGGATTGCATGTTTTGGGAGTGCAGGCGCCGGAGAGCATGTAGCAACAGTCTGACAGTGTTCCTGCTATTTCTGCGGCCTACGACTGTAAAATCATTGAAATCACAAATGCACGTTCGAGGGGCGTTACCAGAACGATTACCTCCGCCACTTGATTGAGCAACCTATGCTCGGCCATTGCTCGTCACCCACAGGCTGTCCGTTTAACACGCACTCCACAGCCTCTTGCAGGTCTGCACCACTTACCGGCTTACCATTGCCGGGAGTACTCTCATCGAATCTACCTCGGTACACACAGCGAAGATCTGCATCAAACAGATACAGGTCGGGTGTACACGCTGCGCCATAGGCTCGAGCAACATCCTGCGAATCATCAAAGAGGTACGGAAAGGTGAAAGCGTGAACGTTGGCGAACACTTGCATTTTCTCCGGCGCATCATCAGGATAGGCCACGGGGTCGTTAGCCGAAATTGCTACGACTCTCACTCCACGTTTTTGCACATCTCGAGCAAATCGAACAAACTCGTCAATCATGTGCACTACAGAAGGACAATGGTTGCAAATGAACGCAACAACAGTTGCCACCGCAGGCTCATCCGGTAGCCTTACACGCTGACCAGTGATGGTATCAGTAAGTTCGAACGCTGGTGCTATCGTACCCAGCGGCATCATCGTAGAGGTTGCTGCCATACACAAATCTACACCCCTCTCTCCACCCTCCCTCCACTCCCCCTCCCTCCACTCCCCCTCCCTCCACTCCCCCTCCCTCCA